>NZ_MWLO01000065.1 GCF_002198735.1 Ideonella sp. A 288 | reverse complement strand
CATGCGCCCAACCGTCGCCGCCCCGCTTCCCGACACCCCCCCGAGCGGGGCCGTGCGCAGCGACTGGCAGACCTTGCGCAAGCTGTTGCCCTACCTGTGGCAGTACCGCTGGCGCGTGGGCCTGGCGCTGGCCTTCCTGCTGGCGGCCAAGGGGGCGAACGTCAGCGTGCCGGTGCTGCTCAAGCACCTGGTCGACGCGCTCGACCTGAAGCCGGGCGATCCGCGCGCGCTGCTGGTGGTGCCCACGGGCATCCTGCTGGCCTATGCCGGCCTGCGGCTGTCGACCTCGGTGTTCACCGAGTTGCGCGAACTGGTGTTCGCCAAGGTGTCCTTCGGCGCCTCGCGGCAGATCGCGCTGGAGGTGTTTCGCCACCTGCAGGCGCTGAGCCTGCGCTTCCACCTCGAGCGGCAGACGGGCGGCCTGTCGCGCGACATCGAGCGCGGCACGCGCGCGCTGCAGTCGCTGGTGTCGTACTCGCTCTACACCATCCTGCCCACGCTGGTGGAGGTGGCGCTGGTGCTGGGCTTCCTGGGCTGGCGCTTCGATGCCGGCTACGTGTGGATCACGCTGTCGGCGCTGGCGGTGTACATCACCTTCACCGTGTCGGTGACCGAATGGCGCTCGCGCTTCCGCCGCGAGATGAACGAGCTCGACTCCAAGGCCCACAGCCGGGCCATCGACGCGCTGCTGAACTACGAGACCGTCAAGTACTTCAACAACGAGGCCTTCGAGGCGCAGCGCTACGACGTGGGCCTGGACGCCTACCGCAAGGCCCAGATCAAGTCGCAGACCACGCTGTCGCTGCTCAACACCGGCCAGCAGCTCATCATTGCCACCAGCCTGGTGGCCATGCTGTGGCGGGCCACGCAGGGCGTGGTCGACGGTCGGCTGACGCTGGGCGATCTGGTGATGGTCAACGCCTTCCTCATCCAGCTCTACATCCCGCTGAACTTCCTGGGCGTGCTCTACCGAGAGGTGAAGCAGAGCCTGACCGACCTCGACAAGATGTTCGCGCTGCTCGAACGCGACCGCGAGGTGGACGACGCGGCCGACGCGCCGGCGCTGAAGGTGAGCGCGGGCGTGGTGCGTTTCGAGCGCGTGTCCTTCGCCTACGACCCGGCGCGGCCGATCCTGCACGACGTGAGCTTCGAGATCCCGGCCGGCACCACGGTGGCGGTGGTCGGTTCGTCCGGTGCCGGCAAGAGCACGCTGGCCCGGCTGCTGTACCGCTTTTACGACGTGGGCGGCGGGCGCATCACGATTGACGGGCAGGACATCCGTCAGGTCACCCAGGCCAGCCTGCGGCGGGCCATCGGCATCGTGCCGCAGGACACGGTGCTGTTCAACGACACGGTGGGCTACAACATCGGCTACGGCCGCACCGGTGCCACGATGGCCGAGATCGAGGGCGCGGCACGCGCAGCCCACGTGCACGACTTCATCGCCGCCACGCCCAAGGGCTACGACACGATGGTGGGCGAGCGCGGCCTCAAGCTGTCGGGCGGCGAGAAGCAGCGCGTGGCCATCGCGCGCACGCTGCTGAAGAACCCGCCGGTGCTGATCTTCGACGAGGCCACCTCGGCGCTGGACTCGGCCAACGAGCGGGCGATCCAGGCCGAGCTGAAGAGCGCCGCCGAGGGCAAGACGGCGCTGGTCATCGCGCACCGCCTGTCGACCATCGCCGACGCGCACGAGATCGTCGTGCTCGACGCCGGCCGCGTGGCCGAGCGTGGCTCGCATGGCGAGTTGCTGGCCGCGAACGGCCGCTACGCCGAGATGTGGCGGCTGCAGCAGGCGGACCAGCCGACCGCGCCAGCGGTGCCCTGAGGTTCGGACTGGCTGGCGGGCGGTCCGCACCGGCCTGCGGGCCACCATGCAAAACGCCCACCGAAGTGGGCGTTCTCTCGAGGGTCCTCGGCCAGCGAGCGCGGAGCCCGCCTGCGGTGCGGTCAGCGGCTGGTGCGGCGGCGGCGGCTCGCGGCCATGCCCAGCAGGGCCATGCCGGCCAGCGCGAAACTCGCGGGCTCGGGGATGGTGTTGCCGGAGAAACGGTTCACCGACAGGTCGTCGATCACATAGCTCGAGTCGGCACCGGTGATGGACACCCTGAAGGCGACGAACTTGAAGTCGAACTCGCTCGTGTCCCAGTCACAGACGGGTCCGCCGGCAGGACAGACGATGGAGACGCTGTCCTGTTGGAGCAGCGGGTTCAGGCCGACATAGCTGATCGTCAGGGTGCCGGGGTTCAGCAGGTGCGTGAGCCGCAGGCCGGTCAGGCCCGTCGACGACGAGAACTCGATGCTGATCGGTTCGCCGGCACAGTTGTCGGTTTCGCAGCGCTTGTCGAAGCCGGTCAGCACCCGGTGCGAGCCGTTCGGCGGGGGCGGCACGGCATCGGTGTCGGTTTCCTCGAACACGCTGGAGTTGTCGACGCCCGCCGCATTGCCGAACGTGATGCCGAACGACTTGGCGTAGAAGCTGCCGATCCGGTGATCGGGGTTCACGACATCGTCCACCAGTGCGTCACCCTCGAAGTCCATGGTCACGTACTCGGCGCGGGCGAACTGCGGCACCAGGGCTGCGGACGCAGCGGCGACGACCAACAATCGGCGAAGGAGGGACATGGCAGTGGTCCTGTAGTGGTTGTCTGCAGCGCGGTGTTGCGATGCAAGTATTCAGTGGTTCGACTGTACCGAAGCGACACTCGCTTGCGCACGCTCGCCCCCCCTTTGTTCGAGGGGGAGAGCGGGGTGCCCCCCCGGGTTTGATGTGACGGGCTGTAAGACGTCGCGCCGCTACACTGCCCGCCGTGGAGACCAAGTGGCTCGAAGACTTCGTCAGCCTGGCCGAGACGCGGAGCTTCTCGCGGTCGGCCCAGTTGCGCCATGTCACGCAACCGGCGTTCTCGCGCCGCATCCAGGCCTTGGAGGCCTGGGCCGGCATCGACCTGGTCGACCGCTCGTCCTACCCGACGCGCCTGACCCCTGCCGGCGAAACCCTGCACGCCCAGGCGCTCGAAATCCTGGTGGCCCTGCAGTCGGCGCGCAACCTGATGCGCTCGCACCGCGCCAGCGGGCAGGACGTGATCGAGTTCGCCATCCCGCACACGCTGGCCTTCACCTTCTTCCCCCACTGGCTGATGGAGTTGCGCGGCCGTTTCGGTGCCGTCAAGTCGCGCTTGATCGCGCTCAACGTGCACGACGCCGTGCTGCGGCTCACCGAGGGTGGGTGCGACCTGCTGATCGCCTACCATCATTCGTCGCAGCCCCTGCAGTTGAGCCCCGATCGCTACGAGATGCTCTCGCTTGGCCACGAAACGCTGGCCGCTTACGCCAAGGCGGATGCCAACGGCCAGCCCCTGTTCCGGCTCGGCGGCAGCGGGCAGGTGCCCCTGCTGGCCTACGCGTCGGGGGCCTACATGGGCCACATGGTCGAGCAGATCATCCGCCAGATGGCCGTGCCGCCGACGCTCGAGACCATCTACGAGACCGACATGGCCGAGGGCCTGAAGGCCATGGCCCTCGAAGGGCACGGTCTGGCGTTCCTGCCGGCCAGTTCGGTGCGCAAGGAACTGAAATCCGGCCGCCTGGTCCAGGCCGCGCCAACCGGCGTGGGCGAACTGACGATGGAGGTGCGCATCTACCGCGAGCGCCCGGCCGTGGCGCGCCACGTCAAGCCGGCCGCTCAGGCGCTCTGGGATTTCCTCAAGACCGCTTGATGGGGACGGGGCGGGGTTGGGTGGCGCACCGTCACGGGCGGGTGCCGACGTCGACCGCCAGCGCGGCAAGGCAGGGTAAACACAGGCACCCGGTGTAGCGTTGGCGCAACTCTGCCAGCAGCGCCGGGGCCAGCTGGACGGTCGTGCAGGCGCAAGGCCCGGGCTTGTCCATGCCACAGCGGAAGGCGCCTCCGCAGCGCGGGCAGCGGTCCGGCGACGCGTCGGGGCTGTCCACGATCTCAGGCAAACAGGCCCTTGTGCTGGTCGCGCAGCAGGTTCTTCTGCACCTTGCCCATCGCATTGCGCGGCAGGTCGGGCACGACGAACAGGTGCTTGGGCACCTTGAAGTTGGCGATGCGCGACTTCAGGTCCGCGACGATCGCCGCGCCATCGAGCGAGGCACCCGGCTTGGGCACGACGACCGCCACCACGCCCTCGCCGAAATCCGGGTGCGGCACGCCGATGACGGCCGATTCGGCCACGCCGGGCAGGTCGTTGATGACGCCCTCGATCTCGGCCGGGTAGACGTTGTAGCCTCCGCTGATGATCAGGTCCTTGCTGCGGCCGACGATGGTGACGTAGCCGCCGGCGTCGAACCTGCCGACGTCACCGGTCTTGAACCAGCCGTCGGCGGTGAACTCTTCCTTCGTCTTTTCGGGCATGCGCCAGTAGCCCGAGAAGACGTTCGGGCCCGTGACCTCGATGCCGCCGATCTCGCCGGTGGCGCAGTCGCGGCCCTGGTCGTCGCGCACGCGCACGCCGACGCCCGGCAACGGAAAGCCCACGGTGCCGCCACGGCGCTCGCCTTGCGCCGCGTCGCAGGGGTTGGAGGTGAGCATCACCGTCTCGCTCATGCCGTAGCGCTCGAGGATGGTGTGGCCGGTGCGCGCACGCCAGTCGTTGAAGGTCTCGGTCAGCAAGGGCGCCGAGCCGCTGATGAACAGCCGCATGTGCGCGCAGGCCGCGGGCGTGAGCGCGGCCTCGGCGAGCATGCGCACGTACAGCGTGGGCACGCCCATGAACACCGTGGCCTCGGCGAATCGGCCGATGGCGGCCTTGGGGTCGAACTTCGAGAACCAGATCATGCGGCTGCCATTGAGCAGCGCGCCGTGAGAGGCCACGAACAGGCCGTGCACGTGGAAGATCGGCAACGCATGCACCAGCACGTCGTCGGGCCGCCAGCCCCAGTACCGCTGCAACACCTGGGCATTGCTGGCCAGGTTGCCGTGGCTGAGCATCGCGCCCTTGCTGCGGCCGGTGGTGCCGCTGGTGTACAGGATGGCCGCCAGATCGCCGGCCTGGCGCACGGCCGGCGTGTGCCGGTCGCTGCAGTGCGCGGCGCGCTCGAGCAGGCTGCCGCTGCGGTCGTCGCCCAGCGTGAACACGTGGTCCGTGCCGGCGCTGAAGGCGATGCGGCTGACCCAGGCGAAGTTCTTCGGCGAGCACACCACCACCGCCGGTTCGGCGTTGCCGATGAAGTACTCGATCTCGGCCGACTGGTAGGCCGTGTTCAGCGGCAGGAAGACATGGCCTGCGCGCAGCACGGCCAGGTAGAGCATCAAGGCCTCGACGCTCTTCTCGGTCTGCACCGCCACGCGCGAGCCCGCCGGCAGGGCCAGCCCCTCGAGCAGGTTGGCGATCATCGCCGTGGCGCGGTCGAGGTCGCGCCAGGTGTAGTGCAGCGGGGCGCCGGGGCCGTCGGCGGTTTCGATGGCCACCGCGTCCAGGTCCGTCGGGAAGCCCGCGCGCAGCGTGGCAAAGAGGTTCTGGTTGTCCATGGGGTGCGCCCGTGCGTGACGACGTGGTGTCAGTCGAGCTTCGCGCCCGAGCCCTTCACGACCTCGGCCCAGCGCTTGATCTCGTTGCCGACGAACTTGCCGAAGTCGGCGCCCCAGATGTTGGGCGGATTGGCGCCCAGGCCGGCCCAGATCGTCTTGAGCTCGTCGGACTGCAGCGCCTTCTTCATCTCCGCCTGCATCTGCTCGACGATGGCCGGCGGCGTGCCCTTGGGGGCCCACAGGCCATACCAGGTGGCCACCTGGTAGGTGGGCACGCCGGCCTCGATGGACGTGGGCGTGTCGGGGAAGCCTGGCGCGCGTCTTTCGCTGGCCACCGCCAGTGCCTTGATGCGCCCGCCCTTGATGTGCGCGGCCGACGAGCCCAGGCCATCGAACATCATGTCCACCTGCCCGGCGACCAGGTCTTGCAGTGCCGGGCCGGCACCGCGGTAGGGGATGTGGGTGATGAAGGTCTTGGTCTGAAGCTTGAACAGTTCGCCGGCCAGGTGGTGCGAGGTGCCGTTGCCGGCCGAGCCATAGTTGAGCTTGCCGGGGTTCTTGCGCACGTACTCGAGGAATCCCTTCAGGTCCGTCACCGGCACGCGCTGCGGGTTGACGACGATGACCTGCGGCACGCTGGAGATCAGACCGACCGGCACGAAGTCGGATTCGATCTGGTAATCGAGCTTCGGGTACATCGACGGCGCAATGGCGTGGTGCACGGCGCCCATGAAGAAGGTGTAGCCGTCGGGTGCGGCGCGGGCGGCGATGCCGGCGCCGAGCGTGCCGCCGGCGCCGCCCTTGTTGTCGATGACGAACTGTCGGCCCATCTGCCGGGTCATCGTGGCAAACAGCGGCCGCGCGAAGGCGTCGGTGCCGCCGCCGGGCGGGAAGGGCACCACGATCGTCACCGGCTTGGCGGGCCAGCCCTGGGCCATGGCCCAGGGTGCGAGGGCCAGGGCAGCCAGCCCCAGCAGCGTGCGGCGGGCCCGCGCGAAGCGCGTCGTGGCGATCATGGTGTGTCTCCGAAGGTTATAGGTCTACAGCAGCGAGGAAATCGCGCGGGAATGTACCACCCGACCCTTCACGAAACGGTCGTGGCAGGTCTCGACACGGCCCAGGTCGTAAAGGTAGTTGACCATCAGGCCGGCCGACTGCTTCAGCCCCTTGGCCGACAGGTTGGCCTGGGCGTTGAGCCGCTCGAGCCGCGCGCCGTTGTCGAGGTGGAAGCGGGCCACCGGGTCGCCCCTGGGCGTGGGCGACTGGTGCACCAGGTACAGCGCGGCCAGGCGCCACAGCGCATGGTGCGCGGCGGCCGGCAATGCGGCCATCGCGGTTGCGCTGCCGAGGGCGCCGAGCTCGTCGCCCGCCGCCGCGCGCAACTGGCCCAGGGCCTGCGCGGTGCGCTCGTTGGCGGCCGGGGTCAGCCCGGCGATGCCGCTGCCGTCGCGCGCCTTGTGCAGCCAGGCCATGAACCCGGGGATCGGCGACAGCGTGCAGAAGGTCTTGAGCTGCGGCAGCTCGCGCTTGAGCTGCTCGGCCACGCGCTTGATCAGGAAGTTGCCGAGCGACACGCCGCGCAGCCCGGGCTGGCAATTGCTGATCGAATAGAACACCGCCACCTTGAACTGCTCGGGCGGCAGCGGTTGCGACTTCTTGTCGATCAGCGGTGCGATGGCGCCAGCCATCTCGGGCACCAGCGCCACCTCGACGAAGATCAGTGGCTCGTCGGGCAACTGCGGGTGAAAGAAGGCGAAGCAGCGGCGGTCGGGCTGCAGCCGGCGCCGCAGGTCGTCCCAGCCGTCCACCTCGTGCACCGCCTCGTGCCGGATGATCTGCTCGAGCAGTTGCGCCGGCGAGTTCCAGTCCACCTTGCGCATCTGCAGGAAGCCGGGATTGAACCAGCTGGACAGCAGGTGCAGCAGGTCGTGCTCGACACCGGCCAGCGAGGCGTGGCGACCCAGCCGTTCGAGCAGGCGCAGGCGCAGGCGCACGATGGCCGCGGTGCCGCCGGGGGCGCGGTTCAGGCGCCGGAACAGCTCCTGCCGCGGCGGCTCGGCCACCTGCGTCAGGCGGATCAGGTGCTCGGCGTCGGTGGGCGCCTGCGAATAGGCGAGGGCGGCGGCGAGCACCTTCTTGGGGTCGGGGCTGAAGTCGCGGGCCAGGCTGTCGAAGAAGCGCCAACGGAGTTCATCGGGCAGCTGGTCGAGCCGGGCGACGATGCCCGCGGCGATCGTCGGGCCATTGGCCTCGCCGCGCTCGGACAGCAGCCGGCGGCAGTCGAGCAGCAGCGAGCGCAGCGCTTCAGCCATGGTGCCGGCGCGGCATCTGCGGTTGGTTCACGCCCTCTTGGAGGGCACTGCTCCGCGGTGGGATCGGGTCGGCCATGCGCTGCACTGTAATGCGACCACGGCGCCGTCGACATCCGGCGGATCACCCGGTTGGGCCGTGCGCGTGCGCATGAAAAAACGGCGCCCCGGCCATCGCTGACCGGGGCGCCGCAGCTTGCGATGGCGCGGGCGGCCGCGCGTTCAGTAGCCCAGCCTCCGGCCGATCTCGAGCGTCAGCGCCGACTGGTTCAGCGCGTAGAAGTGCAGCCCCGGCGCGCCGCCGGCCAGCAGGCGCTCGCACAGCGCGGTGATCACGTCCAGGCCGAAGGCGCGGATCGAGGCGGCGTCGTCCATGTAGCCTTCCATCTTCAAGGCCACCCAGCGCGGGATCTCGATGCCGTCGCGCGCCGCGAACTGCGCCACCCGGGCGTAGTTGTGGAAGGGCATGATGCCCGGCACGATCGGCGCGGCGACACCCAGCGCCCGGGCTTGTTCGGCGAAGTGGAAGTACGCGTCCGGGTTGAAGAAGAACTGCGTGATGGCCGAATCGGCCCCCGCCTTCATCTTGTCGGCGAAGTGCTGCAGGTCGCGCCTGGCATAACGCTGTTCCGGATGGTACTCAGGGTACGCAGCCACCTCGATGTGCCAGTCGCGCCCCTGGGTTTCGCGGATGAACGCCACCAGTTCGGCCGCGTAGCGGAACTCGCCGGCCACCGCGGTGCCGCTGGGCAGGTCGCCCCGCAGCGCCACCAGGCGGTGGATGCCCTGGGCCCGGTAGCCGGCCAGGATCTCGGCGATGCCCTCTCGAGTGGAGCCCACGCACGACAGGTGCGGCGCGGCCTCGAAGCCGGCCGCCGCGATGTCGCGCACGGTGGCCAGCGTTTTGTCGCGCGTCGACCCGCCAGCGCCATAGGTGACGCTGAAGAACTCGGGCTGGAGCACCGAGAGTTCATGCACCACGGCCTTGAGCTTCTCGCTCCCGACCGGGGTGTTGGGCGGAAAGAACTCGATGCTGAGCTTGGGTCGGCTGTCCGCGCCCATCTCAATACCTGTAGCTGTCCGGCTTGTACGGCCCCTGCCTGGGCACGCCGATGTAGGCGGCCTGCTCCTCGCTCAGCTCGGTCAGCTGGGCGTTCAGCGTCTTCAGCTGCAGGCGCGCCACCTTCTCGTCCAGGTGCTTGGGCAGCACGTAGACCTTGCCCACTTCGTAGAAGTCCTGGTGGGTGAACAGCTCGATCTGCGCGATCGTCTGGTTGGCGAAGCTCGACGACATCACGTAGCTGGGGTGGCCGGTGCCGCAGCCCAGGTTCACCAGCCGGCCCTTGGCCAACATGATGATGCGCTTGCCCGGCTTGCCGTCCACGCCAGGGAAGATCACGTGGTCGACCTGCGGCTTGATCTCTTCCCACTGGTACTTCTCGACCGACGCGATGTCGATCTCGTTGTCGAAGTGGCCGATGTTGCAGACGATGGCGTTGTGCTTCATCGCGGCCATGTGGTCGTGCGTGATGACGCCCTTGTTGCCGGTGGCGGTGACGAAGATGTCGGCCTTGTCGGCAGCCCAGTCCATCGTGACCACGCGGTAGCCTTCCATCGCCGCCTGCAGCGCGTTGATGGGGTCGATCTCGGTCACCCACACCTGGGCGCTCAGGGCGCGCAGCGCCTGGGCCGAGCCCTTGCCCACGTCGCCATAGCCGGCGACCACGGCGATCTTGCCGGCGATCATCACGTCGGTGGCGCGCTTGATGCCGTCGACCAGGCTCTCGCGGCAGCCGTACAGGTTGTCGAACTTGCTCTTGGTGACCGAGTCGTTGACGTTGATGGCGCGGAACATCAGCGTGCCCTTGGCCGACATCTCGTTCAGGCGGTGCACGCCGGTGGTCGTCTCTTCGGTCACGCCGATGATCTGCGCGCCCTTGCGCGAGTACCAGGTCGAGTCGACGGCCAGCTTGGCCTTGATGGCGGCGAACAGCTCGCGCTCTTCCTCGCTGCCCGGGTTGGCGATCAGCGACGCATCCTTCTCGGCGCGCTTGCCCAGGTGCATCAGCAGCGTTGCATCGCCACCGTCGTCGAGGATCATGTTCGGGCCTTCGCCCTCGGTGCCCTTGGCGCCGAACTCGAAGATGCGGTGCGTGTAGTCCCAGTAGTCCTTCAGGCTCTCGCCCTTGTAGGCGAAAACCGGCGTGCCCTGGGCCACCAGCGCCGCGGCGGCGTGGTCCTGGGTGGAGAAGATGTTGCACGAGGCCCAGCGCACCTCGGCGCCCAGGGCCTGCAGCGTTTCCACCAGCACGGCGGTCTGGATGGTCATGTGCAGCGAACCGGTGACGCGCGCGCCCTTCAGCGGCTGGGTCTTGGCGTACTCGGCTCGGATGGCCATCAGCGCCGGCATTTCGCTTTCGGCGATGTGGAGTTCCTTGCGGCCCCAGTCGGCGAGCGACAGGTCGGCAATGGCGTAATCGCTGGCTTGCAGCGGCTTCAGGACAGCGTTCATGATCGAGAGGCTCCGTAGGGCAATGGAACCCGCACAGGTCGCGATCTGGACACAGCCCACCCACGACCGACATGCGGGTGAGCGCGGTTGCAATGAAGCGGTTTCGAGCCTGGGGCCTGGCGGCCTTGCAACGCTCCTCGAAACCAGGCGCAGATGTTAGCAGCGACGGCGCGTCGGCGCTGCCCGTGCATCGGCCGAGAAGCGGGCCGATGTCACGGGTGTTCCGTCGATCAGCCGACGCCGGCCGAGGCCAGCTGGTCGTCGCCCCGGCTGGGCACCAGCGACGGGCGGCCGACGATCAGCGGGTCGACGGCGCCCAGCGTGTCGAGGTCTTTCTTCGCATAGGGCAGGCGGTGCAGCACGTAGCGCATCGCATTGAGACGCGCGCGCTTCTTGCAGTCGCTCTTGATCACCGTCCACGGTGCATCGGACGTGTCGCAGTGCAGGAACATCGCCTCCTTGGCGCGGGTGTAGTCGTCCCACTTGTCGAGCGAGGCCATGTCGATCGGGCTGAGCTTCCACTGCTTCAGCGGATGCATCTTGCGCTCCTTGAAGCGGCGGCGCTGCTCGGCGCGGCTGACCGAGAACCAGAACTTGAACAGGTGCACGCCCGAGCGCACCAACTGGCGCTCGAACTCCGGCGCCTGGCGCAGGAACTCGTCGTACTCGGCGTGGCTGCAGAAGCCCATCACGCGCTCCACGCCCGAGCGGTTGTACCAACTGCGGTCGAACATCACGATCTCGCCGCGGGTGGGCAGGTGCTGCACGTAGCGCTGGAAGTACCACTGGCCCTGCTCGACCTCACTGGGCTTCTCGAGGGCCACCACGCGCGCACCGCGGGGGTTGAGGTGTTCCATGAAGCGCTTGATGGTGCCGCCCTTGCCGGCGGCGTCGCGGCCCTCGAAGATGACCACCACGCGTGCGCCGGTGTCCTTCACCCAGGCCTGCAGCTTGAGCAGTTCGACCTGCAGGCGGTACTTCTGCTTCTCGTAAGAGCGGCGCGACAGCAGGTTGCGATACGGGTAGCCGCCCTCGCGCCAACCGGGGGCGAGTTCGATGTCGGCGTCCTTGGTCGGCGTGGCGTTCTGGTCGGTCTCGGTGAGCAGGCGGCGCAGGGCCTTGCGGTCGTCGGGCGAGGCGCCGTCCATCAGGGTCTGCAACTCGGTGATCACCGAGCCCGACGGGTCGCCCTTGGCGTGGCCGGCCAGAAGGTCGGCCAGGGCCATCGACTGGCGCGTCTGCGCGCGCGTCATGGCCCGCGAGACACGGTCGTTCTCGAGGTCACGGCGGGTCAGCGACGCGGGCGTGTCGCCGGCCTCGACCGGCCTGGGGGCCCTGGCCGGGCGGCGTGGCGTCGCTGCCTTGGCGGGCGGCGCGCTGGCCTCCGGCAGCTTGGCCACCGGCTGCTTCGCGGCTGCGCGTGCCCGTGGCTTGGCAGGGGGGGTCGGGGCAGGGGATTCCTTGGCCATGGGCTCCTCGTGTGACAGGCGTATGACCCCATGATCTTCCTGCCGCGGTGGCACCGCAAGCGTTGATCGGCATCAATCGCGGTGGGCTGTGGGAGACTGCTCGCATGCACTGCGCACGAGCATCGGCCGACCGCCTGCGCCCCTGGAGCGAGGTGCCGGTCGACCGCCTGGTCGCGCTGCGCGGTGTGCTCACCGACATCGACGACACGCTCACGCGCGACGGTGCCATCGAGCCCGTGGCCCTGCGAGCGCTGCAGCGCCTGGCGGCAGCCGGCGTGCCCGTGGTGGCCATCACCGGCCGGCCGGCGGGGTGGAGCGAGCCCTTCGCGATGCAGTGGCCGGTGGCGGCCATCGTGGCCGAGAACGGCGCGGTGATGCTGCGCCGGGTGGATGCCGCGCTGCGCCACGACTTCACCGCCGACGCCGCCACCCGCGCCGAGCGGGCGCGGCGCCTGCAGGCCTGTGCCGCGGCCGTGCTGGCCGAGGTGCCGGGCGCCACGCTGGCCCGCGACAGCGTCGGGCGGCTCACCGACATCGCGGTCGACCACAGCGAGTTCGCTGCGCTCGACGAGGCCCGCATCGCCCAGGTCGTCGAGGTGATGCGCCGGCACGGCCTCACCGCCACCGTCAGCTCCATCCACGTCAATGGCTGGATCGGCGAGCACAGCAAGTGGTCGGCGGCGCGCTGGGCGGTCGAGCAGGCGGTGGGCGTGCCCTTCGACCCGGCCGAGTGGCTTTACGTGGGCGATTCGACCAACGACCAGCTGATGTTCGAGCATGTGCCGCTGTCGGTGGGCGTGGCCAACATCGCCCGCTTCGTGCCGCGGCTGTCGGTGCTGCCGGCCTACGTCACCGCGGGCGAGCGCGGCCAGGGCTTTGCCGACGCGGCCGATGCGCTGCTGGCCGCCCGACCCACCGGCGCCCGATGACTGACGCACGCGACGCGGCGCTGCTGCGCTGCGCGCTGGGCCTGGCGCTGGCCGCCGCGGTGTCGCTGGGCCTGGCGCGTTTCTCGTATGCGCTGCTGCTGCCGCCGATGCGCGCCGACCTGGGCTGGAGCTACGTCACCGCCGGCGCCATGAACACCGTCAACGCCGCCGGCTACCTGCTCGGTGCGCTGGCCATGCCGGTGGCGATGGCGCGATTCGATGCGCGGCGGCTGATGCTGGCCGGCGGCCTGGGTGCGGCGATCGTGCTGGCCGGGCACGGCCTGGTGCGCCACGACGCGGCGCTGTTCGCCCTGCGCCTGGCGGCCGGGCTGTGCAGCGCTGCCAGCTTCGTCGGCGGCGGCGTGCTGGCCGCGCGCCTGGCCACCGGCCCGGCGGGTGCCGGGCGCTCCGGCCTGGTGCTGGGCCTGTACTACGGCGGCACCGGCCTGGGCATCGTCGGGTCGGCGCTGGTGGTGCCCGGGCTGGTGGTGCCCGGCGGCCTGGGTTGGTCGGTGGCCTGGGTGGCGCTCGGCGGTCTGGCCGCCTTGGCGACGGCGGCCACCGCGGCCACGACGCGGCCCCTGGAGGCCCCGCCCACGGAATCGGCGGCGCGCAGGCCGGTGCGCCTGGCGCCGATGGCCTTCGGCCTGGCCGGCTACCTGATGTTCGGGCTGGGGTACATCGGCTACATGACCTTCATCGTCACGCTGCTGCGCGAGCAGGGCATGGCCAGCGGCGTGATCACGGCGTTCTACGTGCTGCTGGGCGCCGGCGTGGTGGCCTCGTCGTGGCTGTGGGCCGGGCTGCTGCAGCGCCAGCGCGGCGGCCTGCCGATGGCCGTGCTCAACGGCCTGCTGGCCCTGGCCACCGCGCTGCCGGTGTGGAGCCCGCACCCGGTGGCGGTGTTCGCCTCGGGGCTGCTGTTCGGCAGCGTGTTCCTGTCGGTGGTGGCATCGACCACCGCGCTGGTGCGGCACAACCTGCCGGCGGCGTCCTGGCCATCGGGCATCTCGGCCTTCACCATCGTCTTCGCGGCCGGCCAGATCGTCGGGCCGGTGGTCGTCGGCTGGGTGGCTGACGGGCCTGGCGGCCTGCTGCGCGGGCTGGGCTGCAGCGCCGCGGTGCTGGCCCTGGGGGCCGTGCTGGCGACGCGCCAGCGGGCCTTCGGGCCGGGTTGACGCGCTGCGCGGCGTCGCGCCGCCGTGCTCAGGGAGCCAGGCCGAGGAACACCGCCATGCGCTGCAGTTCGTCGTCCAGTGCGGGCCGGAAGCTCGCGTCGCCCGGCGGCCGGCCCGCCACGTAGCCCAGGTCGGCCCGCAGCGCGCCGCCCTGCACCGCCAGGTTGCCCCAGCCGATGACCTGGTCGCGCCACAGCAGGGGCAGCGCGTAGTAGCCGCGCACGCGCTTGGGCGCCGGCGTGTAGGCCTCGAAGCGGTAGGCCCAGCCCCACAGCCGCTCGAAGCGCAGGCGGTCCCAGACGATGGGGTCGAAGGGGGCGAGCAGCCGCACCTCGTCGGGCCGGGCATGGCGGCGCGACGCGGGGCTCTCGCCGTCGGGCCAGTACCAGTCGATGCCGTCGACACGGGCCCGCGGCAGCCGGGCCTTGGCGCGTTGCAGCGCGGCCTTGCGCAGCGGGCCCCACTGCGGCGCGCCCATCACCAGGCGCGCGACGAGCTGGCCCAAGGTGGTGGCCGGCAGCGGCGCGTACTTGCCCACCACCACGTCCACCAGGGCGTCCATCGCCGCGGCCGGATCGGCGGCGGGCTCGTGCGGGTCGCGCGCCGCGTACAGCCGCACGCCGCCTTCGCGGCCGGCGATGCGCACCAGGCCGCGGAAGTGCATGCCGTCGAGCAGTTGCGTGCTGGCGTTCGTCGAGCCGCCGAACCAGTTGCGCACCTTGCCGTGCGCAAAGTGCGCATCGACCTGGCGCGGGTGCACCACGCCATGCGCCCGCACGAACTCCAGCACCGCGTGGGCCTGCGCCCATCGCGCCTTGGGCCAGACCGTGCGCGCGGTGCGCGGGTGCATCAGTGCCTGCGTGTCGCGCGGCAGGAAGCCGTAGTTGACGAAGAAGTCTTCCTCGACCGCCAGCCGCGGGTAGCGCTGCTCGAGGTCGCCTGCCCGGTAGTCCTTGACGCGGTGCCGCAGCGTCAGGTCCTGCGCCCGCGCAGGGGCACGGATCGGGTCGGCCTGCACGAAGCCCAGCCGCTGGATGGCCCGGGGCAGCGTGGTCGGCGCGAACAGGGTGCGCGCCACCGCGAAGCGGCGCAGGTCGTCGAGCGTGGGCGCGCGCGCGGCCATGGTGGGTGCCTGCTCAGAGGCCCCGCGCCGGCCGCAGGGCCATCAGCAGGTCGTGCACTTCGTAGGTCATCACGGCCAGGAAGCCGGCCAGCACCACGTAGAACAGGCCGTAGCCCCACTTCTGCGCCGTGGGCACCGCGTAGTAGGTCTGCGCCTCGGCGCTGTCGCTGCGGTAGCGGATGGCCTTCCACACCTGCGGCGCGGCAATCAGCGCCACCAGCAGCAGCATCGGGCTGGGCCGCCACAGGAACACCGCGCCCAGGATCGGCACGCCCAGCAGCCAGATGCGCGGGCTCAGTACCGCGGTGATGCGCCCGCCGTCGAAGGGTGACAGCGGGATCAGGTTGAACAGGTTGAGGAAGAAGCCCGCGTACGACACGGCCAGCAGCCAGTCGATCTGCCAGGCCCGCGCCAGCACATAGACCAACAGCGCGCCCAGTGTGCCGATCAGCGGGCCGCCCAGGCCCACGTAGGCCTCGGTCTCGGCGTCGTGCGGCAACTGCTTCAACTCGATCCAGGCGCCGATGAAGGGGATGAAGGTGGGCAGGCCCACGTCCAGCCCGCGCTGGCGCGCCGCCACGTAGTGCCCCATCTCGTGCACGAACAGCAAGGCGATGAACCCCGCCGCATAACGCCAACCGTAGATGAACGCGTACACCACCAGCGACAGCAGCATGGTGCCGCCGCTGGTCAACAGCTTGCCGAGCTTGGCGCCGGACAGCAGGAGCAGGAGGATCTTGATCATGGACTGGCACGATTGTGGCAGCGCCAGGGTGCGGCGCCCTTGCGGCGCCCTTGCGGCGCCCTTGCGGAGCAGACAGCGGACTCTGCCGGCGACAATGCCGCGCATGCCGAATCCGACCGACGCGCTGCAGGGCCTCACCGTGCTGGAGCGCGGCTGGCTGTCGTCGAACAACCTGCTCATCCACGCCGCGGGCGACGAGCCCGGCGCGGTGCTGGTCGACACCAGCCACGTCAACCACGTCGACCAGACGCTGGCGCTGGTGCGCCATGCGCTGCAGGGGCAGCCGCTGGCCACCGTCGTCAACACGCACCTGCATTCGGACCATTGCGGCGGCAATGCGGTGCTGCAGCGCGAGTTCGGCGCGGCCTTGCTGATCCCGCCGGGCCAGGCCGAGGCCGTGGCCAACTGGGACGACGGCCAGCTCAGCCACCAGGCCACCGGCCAGCGCTGCGACCGCTTCGCACCGCAGGGCCTGCTGCGCCCGGGCGAGGTGCTGCGTGCCGGCGGTCGCCGCTGGGAGGTGCTGCCCGCCCCGGGCCATGACCCCGATTCGGTGATGCTGTTCGACCCCGCTGGAGGTGTGCTGGTCTCGGCCGATGCGCTGTGGGAGCACGGCTTCGGGCTGGTGTTTCCGGAACTGGTCGGCGAGCCCGGCTTCGACGACGTGGCCTCGGTGCTCGACGCCATCGAGCGCCTGCCGGTGCGGGTGGTGGTGCCGGGCCACGGGGCACCCTTCAGCGACGTGGCGGCGGCGCTGGCCCGGGCCCGCTCGCGGCTGCGCAACTATGTGGCCGAGCCGGCGCGGCATGCCCGCCATGCGGCCAAGGTGCTGATCAAGTACCACCTGATGGAGGAGCGCAGGCAGGCGGTTGCAGCGCTGCGCGACTGGACGGCGGCGGCGCCGCTGTTTGCCGCGCTGTGGGACCTGCACGGGCGCGCGTTGACCGAGTCGCCGCAGGCTTGGTGCGATGCGCTGGTGGGTGAGCTGGTGGGCAGCGGGGCGTTGGGGATCGAGGACGGGGTGGTGGTCGATCGGTGAGTCGGACGGGACGGAGTCCCGCGGTCGCGGAGGGCTGGCCTCACAGCCCGGCGAGGCCGCGCAAGACCGCGACCTTGTCCGTACCTTGGTCCGCGCTCACATCGCTGAAGCGATATGAGCGCAGCCCGCGACTGGATCCGCGCTGCCGCGCGGGCCGGGCTTTACAGCCCGGCAAGGTCGCGCAAGACCGCGACCTTATTCGTCTTTTGGTCCGCGCTCACATCGCTGAAGCGATATGAGCGCAGCCCGCAGCCGGATCCGCGCTGTCGCGCGGGCCGGACTTACAGCCCGGCAAGGTCACG
Organism: Ideonella sp. A 288; assembly: GCF_002198735.1. Lineage (GTDB taxonomy): Bacteria > Pseudomonadota > Gammaproteobacteria > Burkholderiales > Burkholderiaceae_C > Pseudaquabacterium. The sequence goes on along the minus strand of NZ_MWLO01000065.1, from coordinate 114,731 downwards.
GAGTACCGCGACCTTATCCGTCCGCTCCCACGTGAACTCGGGCTCTTCTCGGCCGAAGTGGCCGTAGGCGGCGGTCTTGGTGTAGATCGGGCGCAGCAGGTCGAGCATCTGGATGATGCCCTTCGGGCGCAGGTCGAAGACCTCGCCGACGATGGCGGCGATGCGCTCGTCGGAGATCTTGCCGGTGCCTTCGGTGTACACCGTCACGTTCATCGGCTTGGCCACGCCGATGGCATAGGCCACCTGGATCTGGCATTGCTTGGCCAGGCCGGCGGCGACGATGTTCTTGGCCACGTAACGCGCGGCATAGGCGGCCGAGCGGTCGACCTTGCTCGGGTCCTTGCCCGAGAACGCGCCGCCGCCGTGCGGGCAGGCGCCACCATAGGTGTCGACGATGATCTTGCGGCCGGTCAGGCCGCAATCGCCCTGCGGACCGCCGATGACGAAGCGGCCGGTCGGGTTGATCAGGTACTTGGTGTCGGCGGTGAGCCATTCCTTCGGCAGCACCGGCTTGATGATCTCTTCGCGCACCGCCTCGTAAAAGGCGTCGGTCATCTTGTGGCCCAGGCTGTACTCGGGCGCATGCTGGCTGCTCAGCACCACGGTGTCGATGCTGTGCGGCTTGCCGTCCACGTAGCGCATCGTCACCTGGCTCTTGGCGTCCGGCCGCAGGAAGGGCAGGCGGCCGTCCTTGCGCAATTGCGCCTGGCGCTCGACCAGCCGGTGCGCGTAGTAGATCGGCGCGGGCATCAGCTCGGGCGTCTCGTCGCAGGCGTAGCCGAACATCAGGCCCTGGTCGCCGGCACCGGTGTTCAGGTGGTCGTCGCTGGCGTGGTCCACGCCCTGGGCGATGTCGTTGCTCTGCTTGTCGTAGGCCACCAGCACCGCGCAGCCCTTGTAGTCGATGCCGTACTCGGTGTTGTCGTAGCCGATGCGCTTGATGGTGTCGCGCGCCACCTGGATGTAGTCCACGTGCGCGTTGGTGGTGATCTCGCCCGCCAGCACCACGAGGCCGGTGTTGCACAGCGTCTCGGCGGCCACGCGCGAGCGCGGGTCCTGCGCGAAGATCGCGTCGAGGATGGCATCGGAAACCTGATCGGCCACCTTGTCGGGATGGCCTTCGGAGACGGATTCCGAGGTGAAGAGAAAGTCGTTCGCCACTTATACACTCCAGGGTTGCAGTGAAACCTGCGTCGCCGGTTCCAGAAGCTGGGGGTGTGCGGCGAACGCTTTAGCGGTATTTGGCGGTCCGTTGCCGGCCCGGTGCAGCCTGAATCGCTGCACGATCGCCCCGCAAGTTGTCCTTTAACTCGGCGATCCGCCAGATTATAAGAAGCATGCAGTTCCTGATCCGCGTCGCCGCCCGCTTGTCCCTGCGAACTTTGCAACGCTTGGGCTGGCTGCTGGGGTGGCTGGCCTACGGCCTGTCGCCCAGCTACCGCGGGCGCCTGCAGCAGCACGCCGCGCTGGCCGGCCTCAGCCCGGCGCAGCGGCGCGAGGCCGTGGCCTCGGCCGGGCACATGGCCGCCGAACTGCCCTGGTTCTGGCTGCGTCCGGCCGATCGGCCGCTGGGCGACGTGGTGCGCTGGCAAGGCGCAGAACTCATCGACGCGGCCATCCTGTCCGGCCGCGGGCTGGTGCTGCTCACGCCGCACCTGGGCTGCTTCGAGGTCTGTGCCCAGGCCATTGCCGAGCGCTTCGGCGACCGCACCTGCCTGACCGCGATGTACCGCCCCGCGCGCCAGGCCTGGCTGCGCGAGCTGGAAGAGACCACCCGCGCCCGGCCGGGCCTGGCCACTGCGCCGGCGGCACTGGCCGGCGTTCGCCAGATGATCCGCGCGCTGCGCAAGGGCGAATCGGTGGGCCTGCTGCCCGACCAGGTGCCGCCCGACGGCATGGGGGTGTGGGCGCCGTTCTACGGCCGGCCGGCCTACACCATGACGCTGGCCGCCCGCCTGGTGCAGCAGACCGGTGCCGCGCTGCTGCTGATCTGGGCCGAGCGCCTGCCGCGCGGCCAGGGCTTCGTGCTGCGCGTGTCGCTGCCCACGGAGACACTGCCCGAGCGTGCCGGCGACGAGGCCCATTGGCAGGTGGCCTGCGCCGCCGCCATCAACCGCGAGATGGAGCGCCTGATCGGCCAGCGCCCGGGCCAGTACCTGTGGGGCTACCACCGCTTCAAGCAGCCGCGCGCCCAGGTGGCGGCCGGCGCCGGGGAGGGCGCATGATGTCCCGCGTGCTGGCGCGTGCGCTGCTGGCGCTGCTGTGGGGGCTGCAGCGGCTGCCGCTGGGCGTGCAGGCCGCGCTGGGCCGGGGGTTCGGCCGGCTGATGCACCGGCTGGCCGGCTCGCGCCGCCGCGTCGCGCTGCGCAACCTCGAGCTGTGCATGCCCGAGCTGGACGAGCCCGCCCGCCGGGCGCTGGTGCGCGAGCACTTCGGCTGGCTGGGCCGCAGCCTGCTCGAGCGCGGCCTGCTGTGGCATGCGTCGCCCGAGCGGCTGAAGCGGCTGATCCAGGTCGAGGGCGACGTTGGCCTGGCCGAGCGCAGCGAGCGGCCGGTGATGTGGCTGGTGCCGCACTTCGTGGCGCTGGACGTGGCCGGCGCCAGCACCCAGCTGTTCCAGAAGAAGATGGTGGCGTCCATCTACCAGGCGCAGAGCAACCCGGTGTTCGACGAGGCCATGCGCCGCGGCCGGCTGCGCTTCGGCCAGGGCCAGGTCTTCGCGCGCAGCGAAAAGGCCCTGCCGCTGGTGCGGGCGGTGCGCAAGGGCTGGGCCTTCTTCAACCTGCCCGACATGGATTTCGGCGCCCGCGACGCGGCCTTCGTGCCCTTCTTCGGCGTGCCCGCGGCCACGCTGCTGGCGCCGGCGCGCATGGCGCGCTCGCTGGGCATGGTGGTGCAGCCGGTGGTGGCCGAGATGTTGCCGGGCGGCCAGGGCTACCGCGTGCGCTTTCTGCCGCCCTGGGACGACTTTCCCGGCGACGACGACGAGGCCGCCGCCCGCCGCATGAACCGCTGGATCGAGGACGAGATCCGCCGCAACCCGTCGCAGTACCTGTGGGTGCATCGGCGCTTCAAGACCCGGCCCGAAGGCCAGCCGCCCTTGTACTGACTTTCACCCCCTGTCCACCCGCAGCGACGCACCGATAATCTGCCCATGAGATTGCGATTCACCAAGATGCATGGCGCCGGCAACGACTTCGTCGTCATCGATGCCACGCACGTGCCCGTCGAGCTCACGGCCGCGCAGCTGCGCCGCCTGGGCGACCGGCGCTTCGGCGTCGGGGCCGACCAGATCCTGCAGGTCGAGCCCAGCCGCACCGACGGCGTCGACTTCCGCTACCGCATCTTCAACAACACTGGCGACGAGGTCGAGCACTGCGGCAACGGCGCCCGCTGCTTCGTGCGCTTCGTGCACGACCGCGGCCTCACCACCAAGCGGCAGGTGCGCGTCGAGACCGTCAACAACCTGCTCGAGCTGCGGCTGCAGGACGACGGCCGCGTCACCGTCGACATGAACCGCCCCATCTTCGAACTCGACCGCGTGCCCTTCGACGCCAGCGGGCTCGAGGCGCGCCGCGAGGGCGGCTTCGAGCGCTGGCCGCTCGACGTGGGCGAGGGCCGCAAGGTGGAAGTGGCCGTGCTGTCGATGGGCAACCCGCATGCCGTGCAGCGCGTGGAAGACGTGCGCGAGGCGCCGGTGACCGAACTGGGCCCGCGCATCGAGACCCACCAGCGCTTTCCGCGCCGGGTGAACGCCGGCTTCATGCAGGTGGTGTCGCGCCAGCAGGTGGCCCTGCGCGTGTTCGAGCGCGGCGCCGGCGAGACCCTGGCCTGCGGCACTGGCGCCTGTGCGGCGGTGGTGGCCGGCATCCGCCTGGGCTGGCTCGACCGCAAGGTGGACGTGCAGGCCCGCGGCGGCGTGCTCACCGTCGAATGGCCCGGCGACGACGACACCGTGCGCATGACCGGGCCCGCGGAAACCGTATTCGAAGGGGAGATCGAACTGTGAGCATCACTGGTGGCATCACCGAGCTGGACCTGGCCAACTACCTGGCCAACACCCCGGGCTTCTTCGAGCGCCATGCCGAGTTGCTGGCCAGCGTGCAGCTCACCAGCCCGCACGGCCAGCGCGCCGTCTCGCTGCAGGAGCGGCAGATGGAAATGCTGCGCGAGAAGATCAAGGGCCTCGAGCAGAAGATCATGGAGATGATCCGCCACGGCCAGGAGAACGTCTCCATCGCCGAGCGGCTGCACCGCATCACCCGCGAGATCCTGCTCACCTCGGCGCCGGCCGCGCTGCCCGAGGTGCTGTTGCGCACGCTGCGCCACGAGTTCCTGATCCCGCAGGCCGCGCTGCGCCTGTGGGGCGTCGACGATTCCTTCGACGGCCTGCCCTTCACGCAGGACGTGACCCCCGACACCCGCGCCTTCGCGGCCAGCCTGACGCTGCCCTATTGCGGCGTCAACTCGGGCTTCGAGGCCATGAAGTGGCTCGACGACCCCGACACCGTGCTGTCCACCGCGCTGATCCCGCTGCGCGCCGGCGGCCAGGATTCGATCGGCCTGCTGGTGCTGGCCTCGTCCGACGCGTCACGCTACACCGCCGACATGGGCACCGAGTTCCTGCTGCGCATCGGCGAGATCGCCAGCGCCGCGCTGTCGCGGCTGCTGCCCAACGACTGACCCGGGCATGGCCGCCGCGGCGCTGGACGACGAGCTCGAGCGTTACGTCCGGCACCTGACGGTGGAGCGCCGGGTGGCCGCGCGCACGCTGGTGCTCTACCGCAGCGCGCTGGCCACGCTGGCTGCGGCCGCCGCGCGCGACGATTTGCCGCTGCGCGAGGCGCAGCCCCACCACGTGCGCCGCTGGACGGCGCGGCTGCGCGAGCAGGGGCTGGGGCCGCGCAGCATCGCGCTCACGCTGTCGGCGTGGCGCGGGCTGTACCGCTGGTGGGGCCGCGAAGGCCTGGTGGCGCACAACCCGGTCGACGGCATCCGCGCCCCCAAGGCGCCCAAGCCACTGCCCAAGGCCCTGGCGGTCGACCAGGCGGTGGCGCTGGCCCAGCAGGCGCCGCCCACCGACTCGCCCGTGCTCGCGGCGCGCGACCAGTGCATCGTCGAGCTGCTTTATGGCTGTGGCCTGCGCGTGGCCGAGCTGGTGGGGCTGGACGCCGTCGCCTCCCACACCGCCGCCGGCTGGGTGGATGCGCCCGATGCCACGGTGCACGTGCTGGGCAAGGGCCGCAAGCGCCGCAGCGTGCCGGTGGGCGGGCCAGCGCTGGTGGCGCTGTCGCGCTGGCTGGCGCTGCGCGGCGAGATGGCCCGGGCCGACGAGCCGGCGCTGCTGGTCAGCCAGCGCGGCACGCGGCTGTCGGCCAGCCAGGTGCGCTCGCGGCTGGGCGCGCTGGCGCAGTCGGCCGGCCTGCCCACCCACGTGCACCCGCACATGCTGCGGCACAGCTTCGCGTCGCACCTGCTGCAGTCCAGCGGCGACCTGCGCGCGGTGCAAGAGCTGCTGGGCCACGCCAGCATCGCCACCACCCAGGTCTACACCCAGCTCGACCACCAGCACCTGGCGCGTGTCTACGACGCCGCCCACCCGCGCGCCAAGCGCCGCGGCTGACGCCGCACCGCCGGCCCGGCGCTTCAGCGCCGGCCGAGGCGCCGCGAGGCGAAAATCCCCCGCATGAAGACCATCACACTGCGCGACGGCAAGGAGCGCTCGCTGCAGCGCCGCCACCCCTGGGTGTTCCAGGGCAGCATCGCCCGGGGCGGCGGCGACGCCGGCGAGACCGTGCGCGTCGAGGCCCACGACGGCAGCTTCCTGGCCTGGGGGGCGTTCAGCCCGGCCTCGCAGATCCGCGTGCGGGCCTGGAGCTTCGACGAGGCCGAGCGCATCGACGAGGCCTTCTTCGACCGCCGCCTGCGCCGCGCCATCGCCCTGCGCGCGCGCCTGGCCATCGCCAGCGACGGCATGCGCCTGGTGCACGGCGAGGCTGATGGCCTGCCCGGCCTCATCGTCGACCGCTACGGCGACGTGCTCAGTGCGCAGTTCCTGGCCGCCGGCACCGAGCGCTGGCGCGCGGTGATTGCCGATCGGCTGTGCGCCATCACCGGTCTGGCGCGGCTGTACGAGCGCTCGGACGTCGGCGTGCGCGGCCTGGAGGGTCTGGAGCCGCGGGCGGGCTGGCTGCGCGGCGACGGCGCCACCGAGCTCAGCATCACCGAGCACGGCCGGGTGCTGGGGCTGGACGTGGCCAAGGGCCACAAGACCGGCTACTACCTCGACCAGCGCGACAACCGCCAGCGCTTTGCGCAGTGGGTGCGCCAGTTCGGCTGCCGGCGCGTGCTCAACTGCTACAGCTACACGGGGGGCTTCAGCGTGGCCGCGCTGGCCGGCGGCGCCACCGACGTGACCAGCGTCGATTCGTCCGGCCCGGCGCTCGAGCAGGCGCGGCGCAACGTCGAGCGCAACGGCTTCGACCCCGCGGCCTGCACCTGGGTCGATGCCGACGTCAACCAGCACCTGCGCGCGTCGCTCGAGTCGGGCGCCGGCTTCGACGCGATCGTGCTCGATCCGCCCAAGTTCGCGCCCAGCGCCGCACATGCCGACCGAGCGTCGCGCGCCTACAAGGACATCAACCGCCTTGCGCTGAAACTGCTGGCGCCGGGCGGGCTGCTGCTCACCTTCTCGTGCTCGGGCGGCATCGACGCCGGGCTGTTCCACAAGATCGTCGCGGGCGCCGGGCTGGATGCCGGGGTCGATGCCGCGATCCTGCAGCGCCTGGAAAGTGCTTGTGATCACCCCACGACGATCGAGTTCCCCGAGGGCGAGTACCTCAAGGGCCTGGCGCTGCTGAAGACCGCCTGAGAGCCCTCACGGGCCGACGACATACGGTGTCCGCCCCCTGCGGCGATCAAGGACAGTGGCAAAGCCACGTTTCCTTGGGAGCGCTGCCGCACCCTCTGCGGCCAAGCCCACCCGCCTTCGAGTGATAGGCCGGCCGGCCATGCACCGGCGCACCAGCCTGGGAGATGGCCAGGTGCATTGCCTGTCAGGCGCGCACCGTGCCGTGCGGGAGATGTGCGCTCACTTTGCGTGAATCGCACGGTTGACGGGCAGGAAACACACTTTGTCAAGCGTAGATGCCCAGGCTTGACGCGCGACCGCACCATCAGGGTGATTCTCGAAAGTGGCCTGGAACTTGCGACGTCTTCTGGCGACAACGTCACGGAGGACGATATGGAAGTCTCGAGTTTCCTGGCGGCATCCCTGGTGCCGCCGCGTGTCGACATGGCCCTCGGCCGACTGGCCGATCGGTGCCAGACGGCGCTGCATCAGCTGGCGGCGCTGCTGATCCTGCTGCTGATCTGCCCCGTGATGCTCTCAATCATCTGGATGATCTGGAGGACGGATGGCGCGCCGGTGTTCTTCGGCCACTTCCGCGTCGGCCGGGAGGGGCGCCTGTTCCGATGCCTGAAGTTCCGGACCATGCGCCGAGACGCCGAGCAGTTGCTGGCCCAGTTGCTGGCCGACGACCCGGCGGCCCGCGCCGAGTGGGAGCGGGACCAGAAGCTGGCCCGAGACCCTCGCATCACCCCGATCGGCCGGTTCCTGCGCAAGACCAGCCTGGACGAGTTGCCGCAACTGGTCAATGTGCTGCGCGGCGAGATGCGCCTGGTCGGGCCACGCCCGGTCACGCCCCCCGAGCTGACGCGTTACGACGCCGTGCGCTGGCACTACATCAGCGTCAACCCAGGCATCACCGGCCTGTGGCAGGTCAGCGGTCGCAACACCACCACCTATGCGCAGCGGGTGGCGCTCGACCGCCAGTATGTCGAGAACGCCAGCCTGCTGCTCGACCTGAAGATCCTCCTGCGCACCGTCCGAGTGGTGCTGACTGGCCATGGCGCCAGCTGATGCCCTCAGCGCCCCCGGCGCCCTGGCCTTGCACGGCGCGGGGCCGCGCAGCGCGCCAGCCGCCGGGCTGACCGTGCACGTCGTCGGGCGCCTCACCGTGCCGGTGCTGAGCTTCCTGCTGCCTACGGTGCAGGCGCTCGCGGCGGTCGGCACGCCGCAGGCCGTGGTCTACGTCGACGACGAGGTCGGCCGCGAGCACGTACCCGGTCTGCCGGACGTCGTGCGGCGGGTGCCGGTGCCCGACAGCAGCTCACGCTGGGGCCGCAGTCGGTCGCTGTACCACGCGCTCAGCAGCCTGGCGGCGGACGAACCGCCCGCGGTGCTGCATCTGCATGGCCTGCTGCCCGGCCTGGCCGCCATGCGCCTGCTGCGCGACAGCGGCGACCGCTCCGTGCGCGTGTACCTGTCGCCGCACTGGACCGGCCCGCTGCTGCGCGCCCGGCCCTTGCGCGCGCTCATCGGGTGGTTGATGCAGATGGGGCTGGGCCACTGTGCGCCGCAGGTCATCGTCAACCTGCGGGCCGAGACCCGCCTGGCCTCGCCGATCGCTGGCGTGGCGGTCGAACTGATCGAATGTCCGGTGCCCGGGGTGTTCTTCGACACGCCGGTGCGCGAGGCCCTGCGGCCGCTGCTGGTGTCGTGCAACCTGTCCGGCCCGCGAGCGGCGGTGGACCGTTTCGTGCGCATCGCGGTGCTGCTGGGCGACGAGCGCCTGGGCTTTGGCTTCAACTGGGTCGGCAGGGCGCAGCCCGAGGCCGCAGCCGCGATGCGCGCCGCCGGCATCGGCCAGTTCGAGAGTTCCACCGACGAGTCGCGCGCCGTGCGGCTGGGTGCGGCGTGGGTCTATGTGGCCACCTGCGACGAGGACGGCTTTCCGATCCGCCTGGCCGAGGCCATGGCCGTGGGCCTGGCCTGCGTGGCGCTCGACACCGAGGTGCACCGCAGCGTCATCGTCGACGGCGTTACCGGCTACCTGTGCGCCGACCTGGGCCAGTTCCTGCAGCGCATCGGCAGCCTGGTCGATTCACCCGCCTTGCGCCGGCAAATCGGCCAGGCCGCGCAGCAGGTGGCCCTGCAGCGCTTCGGCGAAGACGGCTTCAGGCACCGCCTGTGGCAGGCCATCGGCACCGGGGCGCCGACCCCTGGCGCGACGCCATGAACGCCGCAACGGCCCAGCAGGCGCGCGTGTCGCGCCACCATCTGGCGGGGCTGCCATGCTGCTGACCCGCCTGCTGCTGGTGCTGCGTGCCCGCTGGGCCCTGGGCCTGGGCGTGGCGGCGCTGGTCACCGGCCTGGCCGCCGCGGTGACGGCGCTGCTGCCCCGCGCCTATTCGTCGTCGGCCGCGGTGGTGCTGGACGTGAAGTCGCCGGACCCGGTGGCCGGCCTGCTGCTGCCCGGCATGGCCCTGTCGGGCTACATGGCCACGCAGGTCGATATTCTGCAAAGCGAGCGTGTCGCGACGAAGGCCGCCGCCTACCTCGATGCCGGGCAGCAGGCGCATTTCCAGGCCCGTTGGCAGCAGCAGGCGCACGAGGGCGTCGACCAGGCCGCGTGGCTGGCCGGCCAGCTGCTGGCCGCCATCGAGGCCAAGCCGGGCCGCGAGTCGAACGTGCTCACCGTCGTGGCCACCACCCCCGAGCCCGGGCTCTCGTCTGCGGTGGCCAATGCCTTCGTCCGCGCCTTCATCGACACCACGCTGGAGCTGAAGGTCGAGCCCGCGAAGCTCTACAACAACTTCTTCGACCAGCAGTCCCGCACCCTGCGGGCCGAGCTGGACAAGGCGCAGGCCCGCCTCACCGACTTCCAGCGCGACAGCGGCATCACCGCCGGCGACGAGCGCATCGATGTCGAGAACGCCAAGCTGGCCGAGCTGGCCACCCAGTTCATCGGCTTGCAAGGCGCGTCCAGCGACACGCAGAGCCGCGTCGGCCAGGCCACGGCCAGCCCCGACCGCATGCAGGAGGTGCTGGGCAACGGCGTGGTGTCCGGGTTGAAATCCGACCTCGCCCGCCAGGAGGCGCGGCTGGACGAACTGCTGGCCCGGCTGGGCGAGCAGCACCCGCAGGTGCTGGAGCTGCGCGCCAACGTCGAACAGTTGCGCCACCGCATCGACCAGGAGACGCGCCGGCTGGTGGGCGGCATCGGCGTCAGCCACGCCGTCAACAGCGCGCGGCTCGAACAGGCCCGCCTGGCCCTGCAGTCGCAGCGGGCCCGGGTGGTGCAGCTGCGCGAGCAGCGCGACCACCTCAGCGTGCTCGCCAAGGACGTGGACAACGCCCAGCGGGCCTACGACGCGGTGTATTCGCGGCAGAGCCAGACCAGCGTCGAGAGCCAGCTCACGCAGACCAACGTCTCGGTGCTCAAGACTGCCACGCCGCAGCCGCGGCCGGCCAGCCCTCGCCGCACGCTGAACCTGGCGCTGGGCGCGGCGCTGGGCCTTCTGCTGGGGGTGGTGGCCTGCCTGTGGCGCGAGGCACTGCACCCGGTGCTGCGCACCGAGGACGACGTGCTCGACGGCCTGCAACTGCCGCTGCTCGAGTGGCTGCCGGCGCTGCCCCACGGCCGGGGTCGGGCCCACGGCGGCCGCTCGCTCGACGGGCTGGCGCTGGCCCAACGCATCGTGCAGCACTGACGAAAGGACACCATGGCCTTCGTCGTTCCCCCCACCTGGCGCGCCTGGTTGCGTGCCGATCGCGGCCCAGGTCGCGGCCCTGCGACGACGCCGTCGGTCGAGCCGTTGCGCAGCCAGCCCGACCTTGCGGCACCTGCCTGCGAACCGTCCGTCGATGCCACGCCAGACCGCCCCGGTCCGCAGGCGCCGCGCGCCGGCCACCGCGCCGTGGGCCAGCACCTGCGCGAATCGGCCCTGCTCGACGACGCGCAGATCGAGGCCGTGCTGAGCCTGCAGCGCGCCAAGGGGCTGCGCTTCGGCGAGGCGGCGCTGTCGCTCGACCTGGTGACCCGCGAGCAACTGCTGCAGGCACTGGCGCGGCAGTTCGAGTTTCCGCTGCTGGCGCCCGGCCCCTGCGGCCTGGCGCCCGAACTGGTGGTGGCGCACGACCCCTTCGGCGTGGCGGCCGAGCACTACCGCAGCCTGCGCAGCCAGCTGATGGGCAGCGGCGTGGCCGACGACGCGCCGCGGCGCGCGCTGGCCGTGGTCAGCAGCGGCGTCGGGGACGGCAAGTCCACCACCGCCGCCAACCTGGCCATCTCGTTCAGCCAGCTCGGCCTGCGCACGCTGCTGGTCGATGCCAACCTGCGCCGGCCCAGCGTGCACCGGCTGTTCGGGCTCGACCGGCCGATGGGCCTGGGCGCGCTGCTCGGCGGCCAGCCCGACACGGCGCCGTGCGGGGTCGACGGCCTGCCCGGGCTGTCGCTGCTGCCCGCGGGCGGCCAGCCGCCCAATCCGCTGGAGTTGATCGAGCGCCCGGCGTTCGCGCTGCTGATGCAGGGCTGGCTCGAGCGCTTCGACCAGGTGATCGTCGACACGCCGGCGGCCGCGCACGGCGCCGATGCCCGGGTGCTGGCGGCCCGCTGTGGCTCGGCCCTGGTGGTGGCCCGGCCGGGGCGCACGGCGATGGCGCCGGTGCATCGGCTGGTGCAGGCGCTGCGGGCCGGCCCGGCCCGGCTGCACGGCGTGGTCTTCCACCAAGGGTGAGCACCCGCATGGCCATCGCCCCTCCACCCGATCTGCGCGCTGCCGTCGCGATCCCGGTCGACCGCGGCAGTGCCGATCGCACGCTGGCCGCGGCGCGCGCCCAGCCGGCGGTCCGCGACCGGGGCATCGACGCGCTCAAGGGCGTGGGCATCGCCCTGGTGGTGCTGGGCCATGCCTTCATCGGCCTGATGGCCGCGCGGCTGGCACCGGCCGACGGCTGGATGGCCTGGGCGCACTACACCGTCTACCTGTTCCACATGCCGCTGTTCTTCGTGCTGTCGGGCCTGTTCGTGGCCCGGCGGCTGGACGATGCGCCGCCCGCCTTCCTGGCTTGGCTGGGTCGCCGCCTGGTCTGGCCCTACCTGCTCTGGAGTACGCTGCAACTTGCCGTTATCCACGCCGCCGGCGCGGCGGTCAACACGCCGGCCGCGCTGTCCGCCTGGCGCCTGGTCGAACTGCTCTGGGCGCCCGCCTCGCAGTATTGGTTCCTGCACGCGCTGGCGCTGTTCCACCTGCTGGCCTACGCCAGCGGCCGCCTCGGTGGGCAGGCCGCGTGGCTGCCCGCCGCGGCGCTGCTGCTGCTGGGCTTCGTGCTCAGCGGCGGTGGCTGGCCGGCGGTGGGCTTCTACGTGCCCTTCCTGCTGTGGTACGCGGCCGGCGCCACCCTGGGCAGCGGCCGCTTCAGCGCCTGGCTGCAGGCGGCAGGCGGCCAGACCCTGGTGCTGGCGGCGCCGCTGCTCGCGCTGGCGCTGCTGTTGGCCCAGGTGCCGGGCCTGCGGGCGCACGAGGTGGCGCACCAGGCCCCGCAGACGCTGGGCGCCCAGCTGGCCGGCGTGGCCATGGTGTTGCTGGCGGTGGCCCGCGCCGGCACCTCCACGCAGCGGCTGTTGGCCTGGCTGGGGCGACGCTCGATGGCCATCTTCCTGATGCACGTGATGGCCGTGGCCGGCTGCCGCGTGGCGATGATGCGCCTGCCCGTCGCGGTGCCGGCCGAGGCCATCCTGGTGGTCAGCGTGGCGATGGGCCTGCTGCTGCCCTGCCTGGTGCAGTGGGCGGCCCAGCGCGTTGGCGTGGCCACATGGCTGGGGCTGGACCGTGGTTGACGCGCGCATGACCGCCCAGCGGAGGACGCGGCGATGACCCCGACGCCCTTTCTCGCCCTGCTGCTGCTGCCCTGGATCTGGCGCGACCCGTCGTGGGCTCTGGCGCTGGCCATCGTCAGCTGCGCCTTCGGCGCCACCGCGGCGGCCCATCTGGGCTCGGGCTCGCCGCTGCTGCTGTCGGTGGTGGCCATGCTGCCGGTGATGTGGCATGCCTGGGCGCCGCGGCTGCGCGGCTGGCTCGTGCCGGCGGGCCGCGTCGCGGCGCCGTCGGCCAGCCCGGCGGCGGGCGCCGACCGCACGCTGCTGGCCCTGCTGGTCTGGGCCGGCCTGTTGACGGTGTTCGCGCCGCGCCTGCTGGCCGGCACCACCGAGGTCATCGCCATCGTCTCGATGGGCCTGCGCAATGCGACGCGGCTGGTGCCGCTGGCGCCGCAGGCCGGCAACTTCAACCAGCTGGCCTACCTGGTGTTCGGCGGCCTGTGCTTCATGGCCGTGGCGCGGCTGCTGCGCCAGGGCGTGCAGCTCCGCCAGGTGGCCGATGCGCTGCTGCTGGTCAGCGCCGTCAACCTGCTGGCCGCGCTGCTGCAGGGCCTGCACCTGTACGCCGGCGCGCCCAACCTGCTGGCGCCGTTCGCCAATGCCGGCTACGCCATCCACCTGGGCGGCGAGGTCGGCGGGCTCAACCGCCTGTCCGGCGCCTTCCCTGAATCGTCGGCATTCGCCGTCTTCACGCTGGCCCTGCATGCGGTGTGCCGGGCGCTGGCACGGGGTGGACACCGGCCCGCGCTGTCGGCCACGCTGGCGGTGGGCCTGCTGATGGCGCTGCTGCTGTCCACCTCGAGCACGGCCTTCGGCGGCCTGGCCCTGCTTTATGCACTTTATGCCGCCAGCGCGGGGGTGCGGTTGCTGCAGGCACCGCGCGAGCTGCGGCTGGGCCGGGGCGCGCTGCTGGCGCTGCTGGCCGCGTGCGCGGTCGTGGCCGCGCTGCTGCTGTGGCCGCCCTTGCTGGACGGCGTCGTGCGCATGGTGCAGACCACCCTATGGACCAAGCTCGACAGCGCGTCGGGGCAGGAGCGCAGCTTCTGGAACCGCCAGGCCTGGCTGGCCTTCACCGACACCTGGGGCCTGGGCGTCGGCGTCGGCAGCACGCGGGCCTCGAGCTACCCGCTGGTGCTGCTGTCCAACCTGGGCGTGATCGGCACGCTGCTGTTCGTCGGCTTCGTCGCACAGACCGGCGGCCGGGCCCTCGTCGCCCCGCGGCCGCCGGCGGCCTGCGCCGCCGCAGCCCACGGCATGCTGGCCCTGCTTTGCGCGGCCACGGTGTCGGCCTCGGTGCTCGACCTGGGCGTGCTGTTCTACCTGCTGGCCGGCGTCACCACCCGGGTGGTGCTGGCGCCGGCGTTCGCACCGGCCTGGCGGCCGGGCGGCAGCGTGCGGCCGGCGTGGGGCGCCGGGCGTCCGCGCGACGGCACGCCGGGCGGCCGTTGGGATCCGATCGGTCCGGGCGCGGGGGTGCACCATGGCCGATGAGAAGCCGGCACGGCCCGACGTGGTCATCAACGGCCGCTTCCTCACGCAGCCGGTGACCGGCGTGCAGCGCTATGCCCGCGAGGTGCTGCGGGCGATGGACGCCGAGCTGGCGCGCGGCGACCGCAGCTTGCCGACGCTGGGCCTGCTGGCGCCCGCCGGCACCAACCTGCCGCCGCTGGCGCACATCCAGGCGCGCTGCGTCGGCCGCCTGCGCGGGCACCTGTGGGAGCAACTGGAACTGCCGTGGCACAGCCGCGGCCAGCTGCTGTGGGGCCTGGCCAGCACCGGTCCGATCGCCAAGGCGCGGCAGTCGATCACCGTGCACGATGCCGCGGTCGTGCGCATGCCGCAGACCTACAGCCCCGCGTTCCGCGCGTGGTACCGGCTGGTGCTGGCGCGGCTGGGGCCGCGGCTGCCGATCATCATGTCGGTGTCGCGCTTCAGTGCGGCCGAGGCCACCGCCTGCTTCGGCGTGCCGGCCCAGCGCACCCGTGTGACGCTCGAGGGCTGGCAGCAGAACGAACGCCTGGTGCCCGATCCGTCGGTGCTGGTGCGCCACGGCCTGTTGAATCGGCCCTACATCTTGGCCGTCAGCAGCCCCACACCGAACAAGAACTTCCAGGCCATCGTCGATGCGCTCACGCTGCTGGGCGAGGCCGCGCCGGTGTGCGTCGCGGTGGGCGCCGCCGACCCCGGCGTGTTCCGCGGCGCCACGCTGTCGCTGTCGCTGCGCCATGTCGGCCGGGTCAGCGACGCGCAATTGCTGGCGCTGTACCGGCATGCCCGCTGCTTCGTCTTCCCGTCGTTCTACGAAGGCTTCGGCCTGCCGCCGCTGGAGGCCATGGCCCAGGGCTGCCCGGTGCTGGCGTCCACCGCCGAGGCCGTGCGCGAGGTCTGCGGCGACGCCGCGCGCTACTTTGCCCCCGACCGGCCGGCCGAGCTGGCGGCCCTGCTGGGCAGCGTGCTGGCCGATGCCTCGCTCGGCGCCTCGATGTCGACCGCGGGGCTGCAGCGCGCCGCGGGCTTCAGCTGGCGGGCGGCGGCCCGCGTGCACCTCGACGCCATGCGCGAACTGCTGCCGCAGGCCGCGCCGCATCTCGCGCACCACTCCGGCATCACCCTGGCCCAGGACAAGTCACCATGAAGCTCTACATCGTCATCGCCACGCGGGGCCGGCCCGAGCTGGCGACTGCCTTGTGCCGCCAGCTGCAGCGCCAGGTGCTGGCGGCCGACCGCATCGTGGTGGCCGGCACGCAGGAGTCCGACGTGGCCCCGGTGCGCGACGTCGATGGCCGCGCCGGTACCCCGGTGGACGTGATGGTGTGCCCGGCGCCCGGCTCCTGCGCCCAACGCAACAGCGCGCTCGACCACCTGCGGTCGGTGCGCCAGACGCAAGGCGAGACCGGCCGCTACGCCGTCGCCTTCCTCGACGACGACTTCTGGCCCGGCCCCACCTGGCTGCGGGCCTGCCGCGACGCGCTGCTGGCCCGGCCCGACGCGATGGGCCTGACCGGCCGCCTGCTCGGGGACGGCGCGCACCTGCCCGCGGGCCTGACCACCGCGGACGCCGACGATCTGCTCGACGGCCGCCGCCCCCCCATCCCGCACTGGCATGGCAGCACCGAGCCCGGCGAGGTGGCCTGTGCCTACGGCTGCAACATGGTCTTCATCGATACGGTCTGCGAGCGCTACCGCTTCGACGAGAACCTGCCGCTGTACGGTTGGCAGGAAGACCTCGACCTCTCCACGCTGGCTCGCCGCCACGGCCCGCTCCTCTACGAGCCCGGCTGCATCGGCGTGCACCTGGGCGTCAAGTCGGGCCGCACCTCGGGCCTGCGCTTTGGGTACTCGCAGATCGCCAACCCGCTGTACCTCATCCGCAAGGGCACGATGGAGCGACGCCGCGCGCTGCGTTTCGTGCTGCGCCACCTGCTGTCCAACAGCGTGCGCGGCCTGCGCCATCACCCGCTGGTCGACTACCGCGGCCGGCTGCGCGGCAACCTGATGGCCATGCGCGACCTGGTCGCGGGCCGTTGCCACCCGCGCCGCATCGAGACGCTGCGATGAACGACATGACCCGCCCGCCCGGGCACGCTCTGCGCATCGCCATCGTGCACGAGTGGCTGGCCACCTGGGCTGGCAGCGAGAAGGTGGTGGAGCAGTGGCTGGGGCTGTACCCGCAAGCCGACCTGTTCACGGTGGTCGACTTCCTGCCCGAGGCCGACCGCCACCGCCTGCAGGGCCGGGTGCCGCGCACGAGCTTCGTGCAGCGCCTGCCCGGCGCGCGCCGGCACTTTCGCCACTACCTGCCGCTGATGCCGCTGGCCATGGAGCAGCTCGACCTGTCGGGCTACGACCTGGTGCTGTCGTCCAACCACGCGGTGGCCAAGGGCGTGGTCACCGGGCCGTCGCAGCTGCACCTCAGCTACATGCACTCGCCGATGCGCTACGCCTGGGACCTGCAGCACCAGTACCTGCGCGAATCGGGCCTGGAGCGCGGCCTGCGCAGCGCACTGGCGCGTGGCCTGCTGCATTACCTGCGTGGCTGGGACGTGCGATCTGCCAACGGCGTCGATGCCTTCGCGGCCAACAGCCGCTTCATCGCCCAGCGCGTGCACAAGGCCTACCGCCGCAGCGCCACCGTCATCCACCCGCCAGTGGCCACCGATCGCTTCACCGTGGGCAGCGGCCGCGACCGGTACTTCCTGGCCGCGTCGCGCATGGTGCCGTACAAGCGCATGCCGCTGATCGTGCAGGCCTTCGCCGACATGCCGCAGCACCGGCTGGTGGTGGTGGGCGACGGCCCCGACCTGCCGCGCGTGCGCGCGCTGGCCGCCGGCCACGCCAACATCGAGGTGCGCGGCCATGTCGACGATGCCGCGCTGGTGCAGGCCATGCAGCAGGCGCGGGCCTTCGTGTTCGCGGCCGAGGAGGATTTCGGCATCGCGCCGGTGGAGGCCATGGCCTGCGGCACCCCGGTCATCGCCTTCGGCCGCGGCGGCTCGCTCGACACCGTGGTCGACGGCGTCACCGGCCTGTTCTTCCACGAGCAGACGGCCGCCGCGCTGGCCGATGCGGTGGCCCGCTTCGACGCTGCGTCCGGCGCCATCAACCCAGCCGACTGCCGGCGGCAGGCCGAGCGCTTCTCCGAGGTCGCGTTCCGCGACCGCTTCAGCCAGTGGGTCGAGCACCAGCGCGCGCTGCGGGCCGCGCCGGTGGCCCCGTCGGACGAGGCCGCGCCGGTGCTGGAACTGTTGCGCAGGGCGCGGGCATGAGCCAACGTCACAAGAGCCCGCCCGCGGGCTGGCACGCCCCCAACCGCCGCCAGACGCTGGCCCTGGTGGGCAGCGGCCTGGCCGGCACGGCCACGGGCTCGGTGGCCGAGGAGGGGCTTGCGCCGCTCGACCTGTCCGGCCACCGGCTCAGCTTTTCCGAGGACTTCGACCGACCCCCCGAGGTCAGCGCGTGGGGCCCGTCGAAGTGGATCGCCCACACGCCCTGGAACGGCGATTTCGGCGCGGCCCGCTTCACCGACCCCGGGCCCGGCCAGGCGTGGGCCACCACCGACGGCTTGTTGCGCATCACGGCGCGGCGGGGCGACGCGGCTTCGGGCGGGCGCTGGACCACCGGCCTGCTGGCGTCCAGCGACCGGGCCGGCGGCGGCTTCCGGCAGGCCCTGGGCTACTTCGAGGCCCGCCTGCGCTTTCCGCTGGCGCGCGGCGTGTGGCCGGCGTTCTGGCTGGTGGCCACCCATCCCGCCGGGCCGCGGGTGGAGATCGACGTCGTCGAGTTCTATGGCCGCCAGCCGCAGCAGTTTCGCTGCGTGGCGCACCTGTGGCCCAACGGCAGCGGGCGGCCCGCCTGGGGCCAGGGCAATGCCACGGCCTACGGCGCCGACACCCGCCCCGACGACTTCAACCTGTACGGCGCCATGGTGACGGCCGATGCGATCACGTACTACTTCAACCGCCGCCCGGTGTGGCGCGTGGCCGCGCCGGCCGACATGCGCGAGCAGCGCCTGACGGTGCTGGTCAACCTGGCCATCGAGCCCGACATCGAACCGGGCGAGCACCGCATGGACGTCGACCACGTGCGGGCCTGGGCGGCCGCATGAGGCCCACATGACGCCCGCCACCCGCCCACCCCGCCTGACCAGGAGCCATCGATGAGCGCCGATGCCACTGCCCAACCCGTCGACGCGGGCGCGCCGGTGCCCTTGCCGGCGCTGCCCGACCCGCGCATCTCGGTCGTCATCTGCAATTACAACTACGCGCGCTTCATCGGCGCGGCCCTCGACTCGGTGCTGTCGCAGTCGAGGCCGGCGTGCCAGATCGTGGTGGTCGACGACGGCTCCACCGACGCCTCGGTGCAGGTGATCGGCGGCTATGCGCGCCATGGCGTGCAACTGATCGTGCAGGCCAACGGCGGCCAGGTGGCGGCGTACAACACCGGTTTCTCCCAGGCCGACGGCGATGTGGTGCTCTTCCTCGATGCCGACGACCTGCTGCTGCCCGACGCGCTGCAGCAGGTGGCCGAGGGCTTCGCGCAGGGCGTGGCCAAGCTGCACTTCCGCCTGCAGCTGATCGGCCCGCAGGGGGAGCCGCTGGGCACCAGCATCCCCTCCAGCCTGGCGCGCGGCGAGGTCGCGACACGGCTGTTGCGCCATGGCGTGCCGCATGCGTCGCCACCGGCGTCCGGCAACGCCTACCGGCGCAGCGTGCTGCAGCGCCTGTTCCCGCTGCCCGTCGACGCGCTCGACCGCCACGGCGCCGACTTCTTCTGCATCTACGGCAGCACCCTGTTCGGCACCGTCGCGGCCTGCGAGCGCCCGCTGGGCCTGTACCGGGTGCACCAGTTCCCGCGCGCCGACAGCGCGCTGAACTTCGGCAACGCCGAGCAGGGCCAGCGCCTGGGCGACCGCCTGCAGGCGCGCGTGGTCCGCTTCGCCGGCTGGGTGGCCGAACGCAGCGGCGGCACGCTGTCGGTGCCGCTGCGCTGGGTCGATTTCTCGATCGAGAAGACCGCCTACGCCACCGCGCTGTTGCTCGACCCCGCGGGCCGCCCCGGCCTGCGCCAGGCCGGCCCGCGGCTGCGCGACATGCTGCGCGCCATCTGGTGGCGCGACGGGCTGAGCGGCCCGCGCAAGCTGGGGCTGATGGCCTGGGCCGCTTGGCTGCTGGTGGCGCCGCGGCCACTGGCGCTGCGCGCGGCCCGCTACGTCTGCGACCCCGCCAGCCGGTCGGCCCGCAGCGCCGGGGTGTCGCCATGAGCGGCTCCGGCGTGGCCGCACCCGGCGGCGCCGGCGGCACGCCGCAGGCGGTGGCCGGCGCCGCGCTACGGCCGCGCACCGCCTTTGTCTCGCCCTTCACCAACAGCACCAACCGCTACATCGACCTGCACAAGCAACTGCTGGCCGACAGCGGCTACGACGTGCAGCCGCTGAACCTGCGCACGCTGTTCAGTGCCCGCGCCTGGGGCCTGCTGCGGCCCGGCAACCTGATCACGCTGCACTGGCTGGAGACGCGGCCCTTCCGTCACCAGGGCACCCAGCAGGCGCTGCACCTGCGCGGCCTGCTCGAGTTCGCCTGCTACCTGCTGGTGCTGCTGCTGGCGCGGGCGCAGCGCGTCTACTTCGTCCACGACCATGCGGTGCACGACACCGCCGGTTGGCAGCGCCGGGTGTCGGTGGCCCTGGTGGGCCTGCTGCGCTGGGTGGCCGACCGGCGCGTCGTGCACGACCCGGCCTGTGCCGACCGCTACCGCGCCGAGTACCTGCCGCACCCGCTGTACTGGGACGCGCCCGGTTCGACGACCGGCATGCCGACCGCCGCGCCATCGGTACCACCACCCGCCGCAGCCCCCGCCGCCGCGCCCAGCAGGCCGAAGCGGTGCGGCCCTACAAGCGCATCGATGCGCTGCTGGGGGTCTGGCCGGCCGGCCTGCCGCTGCACATCCGCGGCAGGTCCACCGAGGCCTATGCCGCACAGTTGCGCGCGGTGATCGACCAGCGCGGGCTGGCCCCGGCGGTGAGCTTCCTGCCCGGCCAACTCGACGATGCCGCCTTCGATCGCGAGATGACGGCGCTGGACGTGCTGATCCTGCCGCATGCCGACGCGTCGATGCTGGTCAGCGGTGCCTTCTTCGAGGCCGCCGGCCGGGTGCCGGTGATCCTGGCCCGAGACAGCAGCTTCGTGCGCTGGGCCGAGCAGCGCCTGCCCGGCGTGCGCCGCTTCGCCAGCGACGACGACCTGGTCCAGGCCGTGCGCGCGCTGGCCACCGAGCCGCGGCCGGTGGGGGCCGACGGCGGCGCCCGGCGGGACGCCGTGGCGCTGTTCGGCTGGGCCCAATGCCAGCGCCGCTACCACGCCGTGCTGGGCCCGAGCGGCCTGGCCGAGGTGCCGGCATGACGGCCCCGACCGACCTGCGTTCGCTGCCCGCGCCGTTGGGCGGTCGGCGCCTCGACGCACCGGCCGCCGCCGCGCCGCGACTCACCAAGAGCCTGCTCTCGGCCTATGGTGGCTATGCCTTCCGCTCGCTTTACCTGTTGCTGCTGATCCCGCTGTACGCGCGCACGCTGGGCCCGGCGGCCTATGGCCTGGTGCTGGCCGCGATGGCCGCCCAGAACATCGTCTGGTCGGTGCAGAACTGGGGCTTCTCCTTCGCCGGAGCGCGCAACCTGGCGGCCACGTCCACCGACGCCGAACGGCAGGCCGAGTTCTCGCGCCAGATCACCGGCCGGCTGCTGCTGATGCCGGTGGCGGCGCTGGTGGGCCTGGGCGCCATCCTGGCGTCGCCGCTGCTGGCGGCGCACCCGCTGGTGGCCGGCCTGGCGGTGCTGTGCGGCGTGATCAGCGGCTTCAACCTGGGCTGGTACTTCCAGGGCCGCTTCGACTTCACCACGCCGGTGCTCATCGAAGGCGCCGGCTGCCTGCTCACGCTGGGCCTGGTGGCCTGGCTGGTGCGCGGCCCGGCCGACGCGCCCTGGGTGATGGCGGCCCTGCTGGCGCAGGGTGTGCTCACCTCGGCCTGGGCCTACGGCCTGGCGCGCCGCCACCTGGCGCTGCGACCGTCTCCGTGGCGCGAGGGTCTGGTGCTGCTGAAGCAGGCGGCGCCGCTGTTCATCAACGGCGGCGCGGCCATGTTGATGGCCGTGGTGGGCACCTATGCGCTGTCGGCGCTGTCCACGCCCGAGCAGGTGATGCAGTTCGGCACCGCCGAGAAGGTGGTGATGGTGGCGCTGGGCCTGCTGGGCCCGGCCGGCCAGGTGCTGATGCCGTGGTTCTCGCGCCAGCTCAGCCAGGCCGGCCCGGTGGCCAGCACCCTGCTCACGCGCGAACAGCGGCTGGCCGTGCGGGTGGTGTGCCTCGTCGGCGCCGTGGCCACGGTGCTGACGCTGACGGTGATGCCGTCGGTGCTGTCGCTGTGGCTCGGGCCCCGCTTCGAGGGGGTGGGCCAGACGATGCGATGGCTGAGCCCGCTGTTCCTGATCGGGGCCTTCAACAGTGCGATGGCCATCTACGTGCTCGTGCCGCGCGGCCTCGAGCGCGCACTGTCGCAGGTCAGCGTCGGCATGGCCCTGATCGGCGTGCTGGCGGTGTTCGGCGCCGCGGCGCTGGACGGCGCTCGGGGCGCGGCCGTCGCCCGTGTCGTGTGCGATCTGGGCGTGGGCCTGGCCTGCGTCGTGCTGCTGCGGCGCGACGTGCGCCGGGCCGCCGAGAGGTCCGCTGCCGGAGGCTGCAGCCCGAAGGAACCCCGGTGAACGCGTCGGCGGATCAGGGCAACGGCGCTGTGCCCCAGCGGGCTTCGACAGGCCGCAGCGACGCCGCGCGGGTCGGTCAGGCTCTGGCCGAGCGACCCCAGGCTCGCGTGCTGCTCGACTTCGACCACACGCTGTTCGCGTCCAACAGCACCGAGCGCTTCATCCAGGCCGCGGTGCCCTCGCTGATCGTTTCGCTGGTCCTGCTGCTGGTGCGTCTGCTGTTGCCGGCGAGGGTGCTGAAGGCCCATGCATGGCAACTCGCACGCGACCGCTGGCGCGTGTTGCTGATCGTGCTGGTGACGCCCTGGAACCTGTGGCGCTGGCGACGGCGGGCACACGGTCTGTGGGCCCGGCACAGCGACCACCCGCTGGCCCGGGAACTGGCCGCGGTGGACCCGCAGCGGGTGGTGATCGTCTCGTTCGGCTTCGAGGCCGTCATCGGTCCGATGCTGGCTGGCAGCCGCTGGGCGGACTGTCCCAGGGTGTGCACGCCCTTGTGGCACCTGCGTGGCCCGGCGCGTCGAGGCAAGCTCGACATGGTCCGGCAGGTGCTGACAGACGACGAACTGCGTGGCGCCATCTTCGTCACCGATTCACTGCACGACGCCGACCTGCTCGATCAGGTGGCCAGCCCCCACCTCGTGCAGCCCGCAGGGCAGCCAGTCGACGGCGGGCGGCTGCACTACCTGCCGGGTGCCTATGCGTTCGGCGCCAAGTTCGAGCGCCGCCACGCACTCGATCAGGTGGTGTTCGTCGATCTCGCCATCGCGCTGCTGGCCGTGTCGGGCGGGCCGGGCGTTGATGCCACACGCCTGCTGGGGGCACTGCTGCTCTTTGCATCGTATCTGGCCGTTTACGATATCGGTTATCAGGAGAACGACCAGCTTGCCGCACGGCGCGAGGCCCACCCAGCCGTGCGCGCCGGCGCGGCCGCGCTGGCCGACCCCCTGCTGGTGCGTCGGGCCTGGGCGTGGGCGCTGGTGCTGGCGGTCGCCGGCAGCCTGGTGCTGCAGTTCGGCACGGTGCCCGGTGACGCCGGGCCGTTGGGTACCGTGGCCACCCTGGGGCGCTGGATGGCCGTGCTGCTGTTCACCCGGGCCGTCTACGCGGTCTACAACCGCCTTGCCCCGGCACACCGTGTGTTGCCTTATGCCGGCTTGCAGATCGCCAAGTCGCTGGGGCTGTTCGTCGTCTTGCCGGTGGCGGCTGCCGGCGTGGCGCTGGGCGTGGCCCAGGCCACGATGATGTGGGTGAAGTACCTCGTCTACCGCCGCGGCAGCCGCGCCGCGGCCAATGCCCTGCCCAAGGGCACCGTGCGCCTGGTGGTCTTCGGCGCGCTGGCCTGCGCCTGGTTGGTGGGCGCGGGCATGGCAGGTCACGACGCGTCCCTGCTGCCCTGGTGCCCGGCGCTGCTCTGGTGCGGCTGGCGGGCGCACGGGGGCGTGGTCAAGCGATGGCTTCGGTCCGGCCTGGCGAGGCACCATGCGCAGCGACTGCGCTGACCCGGCGGGCGCGCCACCGGTGCTGCTCCTGGTGGACGCGTCTTTCGCTGGGCAGGCCGATGGGCAGGCTGCTGCGCCGCCCGCCGCCATGCCGGCGCCCGGACTTCGACGAATGGCGTCGCTGGATGGCCTGCGTGGTGTGGCGGCCCTGGTCGTGGTCGCGTTCCACTTCCTGTCGGCCTTTGCGCCGGGTGTCGTGCCCCATTGGTCGGCGCAGTACCCGGGCTGGGTCGCCAGTCCGGTGTCGCTGCTCTTCAACGGGGAGCTCGCGGTGTCGGTGTTCTTCGTTCTCAGCGGTTTCGTGCTGGCCGCCAGTTCGCTGCGGCCCCGGCGACACCTGGCACGCGATGGCGTGCTGCGCTTCGTTCGGCTGGCCCTGCCGGCCACGGCCAGCGTCGTGCTGGCCTGGTGCCTGTTGAGCGCGTGGCCGACCGCGGCCATGACCTTGGCCGTCCGCTCGCCAGGCCCATGGCTGGGCTACACAGCACAGGCTCCGCTGCCGCCATTCGGCGCGGCGGTCTACGAGGGGCTGGTGGGCGTGTTCACGCGAGGCCATGCACGCTTCAACAACGTCTTGTGGACCATGCGCTACGAACTGCTCGGGTCCCTGGCCCTGTTTGCGCTGTTCCATCTGGTCCGGGTGCGGCGCTGGCCGGTGGCCTGGGCTTTGTGTGCCGTGCTGGCATGTGCGCCGATCCACAAGGCCTACCTCTGCTTCTGCCTCGGTGCACTGCTCTTGCTGGCCGGTGAGCGTGGCTGGGCACCCGGTGCTCGCCTGTCGGTGCTGGCCGTGCTGGTCGCCGTCGTTCTGGCCACGCCGTGGTCGGGCCTGGCGCCGTTGATGCTGCAGTCCGCATGGCCGCCGGCCCTGCGGCCGGAACTGCAGAACGGCCTGCTGTACCCGCTGGTGGCGGTCGTGCTGGTGGCTGCCGCGATGCACCTGCCGGGCTGGCGACGCGCGCTGTCGACGCCGATGGCGGCATGGCTGGGGCGGCAGTCCTTTCCCATCTACCTGGTGCATGTGCCACTGCTGTACACAGCGGCGGCGACGGCGGCGGTCCGCTTCGACGCGCTGGACGGCGGCCGGCTCGTGCTGCTGTTCGTGGCCTATCTCGCCGGCACGGTCGCGCTGGCCGTCGCCTTCGAGCGGGCGGTCGATGCCCCAGTGCTGCGCCTGTGCGCTCGGGTCAAGGCCCGGTCGTCGGGCAACGGCCAGTGACCGTGGGGCGGGCAGTGGCGCCCAGCCACCTCTGCCGTTATCGGTCTCAGCCCCGGCCGCCCGGCCGCGCCGTGCCCAGCCCGATCGCCGGATCGAACTTGGCCCGCTTCACGCTGAAGAAGGCCTTCACGTTGCGCACGTTGGCGTCCTCGGTGAACAGGCGCTGCACCAGCGCGTGGTAGCCGGCCATGTCGGCCGCCCACACCACCAGCATGAAATCCGGCCCCGGCGAGACGCGGTAGCACTGCTGCACCTGCGGGTCGGCCAGCGCGCGGGCCTCGAAACGGTCCAGGTGCTCGGCGCCCTGGCGGTCCAGGCTCAGTTCCACCAGCGCCGTCACGCCCGCGCCCAGGCGGTCGATCGAGAGCAATGCGACACGGCGTTCGATCACGCCGGCCTCAACCAGGCGCTTCACGCGCCGAAGACAGGTGGCCGGCGACACGTGCGCGGCGGCCGCCAGCTCGAGGTTGGACCGCGACGCATCGGCCTGCAGCAACTCGAGCAGGCGAAGGTCGGTGGCGTCCAGGTCGATCGGGCCCGAGGTTGCGACGTTTTTGTTCATTTTTGCTATCTTATCGAACGATCGTTTCGATCGTTGGAGATGATGAACGATTTCGCCAAATTGTGCTGAAGTTCGATCGAACATGCCGGCGATTCGTCCGTACGATCCGCCCCGAACCCATCATCTGGAGTGCACGAGCATGTGTGGCATCGTCGGCGCGGTCAGCGCGCGCAACATCGTCCCGATCCTGGTCGAAGGCCTCAAGCGGCTCGAATACCGTGGCTACGATTCCTGCGGCGTGGCCGTGCACCAGGGCGGCGAACTGCGGCGCACCCGCAGCACCTCGCGCGTGGCCGAGCTGGATGCGCAGGTGCGCAACGAGGAAGTCTCGTCGGGCACCGGCATCGCCCACACCCGCTGGGCCACGCACGGTGCGCCCGAGGTGCACAACGCGCACCCGCATTTCTCCACCGGCCCCAACGGCAGCGCCCGCATCGCGCTGGTGCACAACGGCATCATCGAGAACCACGACGAGCTGCGCGCCGAACTGCAGGCCAAGGGCTTCCACTTCGAGAGCCAGACCGACACCGAGGTCATCGCCCACCTGATCAACCACCTGTACGACGGCGACCTGTTCGACGCCGTGCAGCGCGCCACCGTGCGCCTGAAGGGCGCCTACGCCATCGCCGTGTTCTGCCGCGACGAGCCGCAGCGCGTGGTGGGCGCGCGCGAAGGCTCGCCGCTGGTGCTGGGCGTGGGGCAGGGCGAGACCTTCCTGGCCAGCGACGCCATGGCCCTGGCCGGCGTGACCGACCAGATCGCCTACCTGGAAGAGGGCGACATCGTCGACCTGCAGATGGGCAAGCACTGGGTCGTGGCGCGCCAGCCCGGCGGCGGCTACAAGCCGGTGCAGCGCGAGGTGCGCACCGTGCACGCGCACAGCGGCGCGGCCGAGCTGGGCCCCTACCGGCACTACATGCAGAAGGAGATCTTCGAGCAGCCGCGCGCCATCGCCGACACGCTGGAAGCCGTCGGCGGCATCACGCCCGAGCTCTTCGGCGACCGCGCCTTCCACGCCTTCAAGCAGATCGACCAGGTGCTGATCCTGGCCTGCGGCACCAGCAGCTACGCCGGCATGACGGCCAAGTACTGGATGGAATCGATCGCCGGCATCCCGTGCAACGTGGAAGTGGCCAGCGAGTACCGCTACCGCGACAGCGTGCCCAACCCGCGCACGCTGGTCGTCACCATCAGCCAGAGCGGCGAGACCGCCGACACCATGGCGGCGCTGAAGCACGCCCGCAGCCTCGGCATGGAGCAGACGCTGACGGTGTGCAACGTGTCCACCAGCGCGATGGTGCGCGAGTGCAAGATGGCCTTCATCACCCGCGCCGGCGTCGAGATCGGCGTGGCCAGCACCAAGGCCTTCACCACGCAGCTGGTGGCGCTGTTCCTGCTGACGCTGTCACTGGCGCAGGGCCGCGGCCGCCTCACCGAGGCCCAGGAAGCCCAGCACCTGAAGGCCCTGCGCCACCTGCCCGCCGCGGTGCAGGCCGTGCTGGCGCTGGAGCCGCAGGTCATCGCCTGGGCTGAGGAGTTTGCGCGCAAGGAGAACGCGCTGTTCCTGGGCCGCGGCCTGCACTACCCCATCGCGCTGGAAGGCGCGCTCAAGCTCAAGGAAATCAGCTACATCCACGCCGAGGCCTACCCGGCCGGCGAGCTGAAGCACGGCCCGTTGGCGCTGGTCACCTCGGCCATGCCGGTGGTCACCGTGGCGCCCAACGACACCCTGCTCGAGAAGCTGAAGAGCAACCTGCAGGAAGTGCGCGCCCGCGGCGGCGAGCTCTTCGTGTTTGCCGACAGCGACACGCACATCGATTCCGGCCCCGGCATCCGCGTCATCCGCATGCCCGAGCACTACGGTCCGCTGTCTCCGATCCTGCACGTGGTGCCGCTGCAGTTGCTGGCCTATCACACCGCCTGCGCACGCGGGACGGATGTGGACAAGCCACGCAATTTGGCGAAGAGCGTGACGGTCGAATGACCGGCAGGCGCTTCGCGGCGCGAATGTTCCGACCAAAAATAGTCGTAAACAGATCATTAAAGTCGAAAACTGATCAATAGAGTCGAAAACTTCAGGGCCAAACCTGAAAGTCGGTGGATTGATCTGGAAGGACACTGCGACGACAACCCGATGGAATTAGACCGACGGGACGGTCTAAGCTGATGTGTCGAAGTACCGTAGCATTCGTAGAACTGCCCTGACATGCGGCCATCCGACGTAGTGACCGTGGGCTATAGCGTTGCGAAGCTTCAGCGTTTGCTTGTACAGATCGGGAACCGCGCTCCTAGGGCAGCTTCTTAGGCTCTCACCGAGGGAAGCAAACGCCCAAACGTCGTCTGCGGTGTCAGGCGGAGCGGGGAACGCATGGGGGTAGATGACGAACTCCTCGTTTCCGGACATAAACCGCTCTTGACTTTCGATCGTCTGATCTGAAGGCTTTCCACGCTCGTGGTGACCATGCAGCTTGGATTGGATTTGGCTCTCGAATCGCAGGCACAGTGACAGGATCTCCCCGGCCAAAGGCGCGCAAACAAGTTGGTGCCGGAGTGCCCAGACTTGTCTACTCGGAAGGCCAGGTGCCGCCAGCATTGCACGGGCGATCCAAGGCACGACATGCAGGCTGTTCATCGATGGCGGGCGCCACATAAGGCTCATCTCAAGCAGTTCAGACTGCAGGCCCCGAAGACGGACCGGACTTGGCCTAGCGTCCCCTGGAACTAGGCCCAGCAACTCGTCAAGCAGCTGTCGTCCAGCATGCCCTGCAAGGCGATCGTTTGCATGCGCCTGCAGCGCTACCTCGACAGCTTCATCATCCCCAGTGGCACCACGCGTCAGTTCACTCCCAACGGACGCCGCATAGCTGAGGCAACCGCCAGCCTCCCATGCCGCGCGATGATGCAGGTAGGCGGGCCAGTGCAAGCCTTCGTCCATCGTCGAAGAAACCTCCGAGAGAACATGGTGAGTGGGTCGGCCGTTGAGAAAGTCGCAGACAGGCTCAGACCTAACGGCGCCACGACCATCGATCACTACGGCAGACAATCGCACGGGATCTGTCGACTTGCGGTAGTACTCAAGCAGACTAACGATCGCCTCCCAGTCGTCTAGATCGACGGGGGCAACCTCAACGAAGACAAGCAAGAAGCTTCGGTCCAGCAGGCAAATCCTGATCTTGTCGCGCGCTTCGAACGGACCGATCGTCGGATCGAGTTCGAATTCACGCAGCAGTGCCTGCGTGGGCGTACCAGCTTCGCCACCCACCTCCAGCCTTCGGACATCAAGGCGACTCTCCCCGCTATTCGCTCCGTGTACTGCCCGACGGACAGACGGGATGACCAAGTCGGCAACATCAGCGCTCTCGGTTCGAATGACGCAGAGTCCACCTTCGTGTGACCATGGCTTTGCCTCGGCCCACGTGCCGAAGGTCCTTGAGCCTCGAAACGTCCAGTTCGACGCGTAGCCGGCGATCGCAATTTCAAGCTGCACTGTTTGGCCTAAGCAACTTGATCAGCCGAATGAGAGTGCCGGAGCGATCAAAGCATACGCGGCCCAGCGAATGCGAGTTGCTGGCAGCGCCGACATCTGCGCGTGCTGGAAGGAGGCCGGCCTCTGAGAGCAGCTTCAGCGCTGACCAGTCTGAAGGATCGCTGAAAGGTGCGCCGATCGTTGATTGCGCCGCGATCAGCGACCAACACTCCTGGAAGTCCCGCTCTAGATCGAAGTCCTCTGAAACCTCTTCGGTGATCTGGACAGCCATCTGGAGGAGTTCAACTTCGCGGCACGTTAGGCCGCCGCCCCATGACGCGTCGCTCAGCTGAGCCGCGTAGTCGGACAATTGCTCGTCGAAGACTTTCAATGTGGCCTCAATCTCAAGCTCCGAGACTTCTGAGCCGGCCGTCTGCTGTAGCAACTTGTCAAACGCTCCAACTAGGAACGGCACGAGCCCGGTAGCACGCGCGATTCGCGCGACTGAATTTCCGGCCTTGAAGTGAAGTGCGCGCGCATCCTCGAGCCACCAGGTCAAAGTACCCTCAGTCAGCCGGCCAAGTGTCACCACTTCAACCGGCACTTGCCCGCCATCTAAGGCGTGGCGCCTGGCGACCCTTTGCAGGTCCAAACCGCCAATGAGTACCAAGGGCCTGCCTGCATCAGTGTCCAGGAAGGTCTTCCAGAGATTGACAGAGGCGTTGCCGAACACTTGCTTTCCAGCTCCGATCTGGCCTGCGGCCTCATCAGAACCGACAGGCAGTGCAAGCCCGGAACGCTCACAACCCAATCTATCTGGGACGCCGCACTTTGGGTCCAGGAGAGCATCAGTCCAATGGCCGCCAACCACGATCAACTTGCAGTCAGTGCTGGCCTCTTGGCGATACCAATACCGAATCGTGTCCAGCGCGCTTTCCGAGAGTACGCACTGCGATACGCGCCGCTGAGATGCACCACCGCGGATCGCTTGAATCTGCTGTCGAACCTCCAGCGCAACCTCTGACTGCTGGGTCAACACCGGCAAGAAGTGAGGGAAACGAAGCCGATACTCCCGCACGCCAAAGCGCGGGGCATCTGAGACTGTCAGCAACTCGCGATCGATGAAGTCCTGCAGATTCCGCTCAATCTCGGCAAGCGGCGACGTGTCGACCCGCTCAAGCCAGTCGGAGTTCGGGTCAATCTCGTGCAGCTTCGCCAGCACCTGCGCAGGGCCATCTGTCAACGCCAAGCCTGGCTCAAGGTCCTTTAGTGCCAGTAGCGTCGCACCGAAGACGACCGCTCCGATTCGATTACCTTGGAAGTTGTTGTTGACGACGGTCTTGATCTCATCAAGAACGCCCTGTTCCCCAAGCGTGGCGAGTACTTCCTCGTGAGAGACGGTCAGGGTCTCGCGGTCTGCTGATCTGTTGGAGCGCTTAAGTCGCCTGACGAGACTCTCGCCAAAGCGGATCAGTACGGCCGGTTGGAAGCCACATCGCATGGCCACAAATGGAGCGTGGTTGCCCAACGCTATGCCAATGCGGGCAAGCATGCCTTCTAGGAATTGGACCGCTTCGTCCTCAGCAAGAGGACGAAGCACCAAGACATCGCCAGCATTCGCCCAAACTCCACCTCGGGTATTGGTGACTCGATAGCCTGAGAAGATCGTTCTAATTCGGGGAAGTTGACTGCCATCCACCTGTGCCGGCAGTTCCTTCATCATGCGAAAGCTCAGAGAACCTTCGCGGTCATCGTCGTACCGAGAGAGCTGTCCCTCGACGAACGCGTCGGCCTCGTCCAGTATTAGCAACACGCTGTGCTGGGGCTTCTCCTGCAAGAAGCGCTTCATGTACGCTGAAAAGCGCTCTGCTGGCGGTTGATCCTTCAATGCAGGCTTCTCTGCCAAGCTAAATCGGCTTGCCATCTCATCGACGATGCAGTCGACAACCCAGCGCTCAGACTCACCGCCGGCGATCGTGATGAAGAAGACGTTTAGCGTGTTTCCGGAAGGCAGCGGATAGCCGTCGAATGTGCTCGCTACGTACTTCAGTAAGGCGCTCTTGCCAAGCTTTCGACCCGAGAACACCCTCGTATACGACCATCCAAGCGCCACCCGCTCGGCCTCGTACTTACGTCCGATATAAGTCTCTAGACGAACATGTTGCCCATCGAGGCTTGAGAAGGGTGATGCGGTGTCAAGATCCAACTGTTCAAGCAGGATCTCGAATAACGGGATGAAGTCGTGCCCATCCAGTCGAGTACTCGCGGCACAAAGCCTGCAGAGGTCCAAGTCGTCGATGATTGCGGCAGAGACGCCTCGCTTTCGAAAACCAGAGCAAAGCTCATCTCTGCGGGTGACGGGCAGCCCTGGAGCCAGGAAGACGACCAACGAGCTTGGTGCCTCACTACCTGCTGCCTTGCACCAGTCGTCCAAGACGCTTGCACCCCGGCTGGCCTGCGGGGAAGACGCGATAACGATCTGACTGAAGACGGCTAGCTGCGGAAGGAATGAGGGGTTAAGCTTTGAACCCTTGAAGTAGTTTCGTACTGTCTCGCAACTGATCGTCGTCTTCTTTTCCTTGTGATCGCGCAGGTCCGCAAGCTTTACGGGGAATCGCTTCTGGTTCTCACTTGGGGTACGCCCCGCCTCGCCGCTAATCACTGCGTAGAGCAGCTTTGGCATGGCGTCTCGTTGATTTGGTTCAACGTTCCCGGAAGTCCAGAGCTCAACTAGACGTTTCTGTTCGGGAGTTGATCCTTTGAGGTCGTTCGCCAGCTTTGTTCTCGGCTCCGGCCAAGTCTTCCGGGAGTCCTCGCGCCACAGCGTTCGGCGGCTTCCAAGACGATCGCCGTCTGTACTCGGCACCGCACCACTGTGGAAAAGCGCCACACCGGATCGATAGTCGCCTGCCTCGAAGTATTCTGTGATCCGAACGGCTGTATCGCCGGGCTTCTCAACAGCCAAGTCCAGCAGAGCCTTCGCCGCGACATCTCTATGGACAGTCGCCAAAGCGACGGATTGCTTCAGCCAAGCCAGCAAGAGCAAGCTGATGGTCATCGAACCCGAGGCACCAGCGGTCAGCGTTCGTGCTTCTTCAACGACAGCCCTAAGTCTCGCTTCTGTCGGGGCCATGAGTTCATTGCCGGCGCCCCAGAGGCGTCCTAACTCTCGCGTGGCCTCAAACGCCTGGTCGCCCAATTCAAGGGCGTATCGATGCAAGAGAGTCCGTTCATGGGACTGGAGCACATCCGTTGCGGATAGAGAAGCGAGAATGTCGCGGCGCTCTCGATCGGCCGCGACATTCCTTAGGCATGTCCAGACATCGGCATCTTCCGAGAAGGCTGGAATAGCGAGAACACGCCAGTCCTGCAGCATCGCACTCACTGCTGTCGGATTCTCGAAATCCATCACGCACAGGCCTTCGTTTGCAATTCCCGACTCAGCCAGCGCGGCGGGAGCTAGGTATCTGATGGCATCAACATGATCGACTAAGTAGCCTGCCTTAAGGCGGAGCATGCTGGTCTGAGGCGCGTTCTGCAGAACGGCTGTAAACAGCGCTGCACACAGACGATCTGTCGTGTTTGACGAAGAACCGCTTAGGAGCCGCTGACCGGCCTCGTGCGGAACGCCGTCACGAGGTATGCGTGACCTTTGGCGCTGCGCTTCGAGTCGTCGCAGCGCCTCGGAGACGACCTCAACCGCTTCAACGATCTGTTGTGCGGCACCGTCGGCTGCGGATCGGTCTTGGTGTCTAACCTGCTCCGCATCCATGATTCGTTTGAAGGATCGGCCGAGCGCGATGACGCGCTCTCGGATGCGATCAGGCGTCCACTTAACCTTTGAACTTGCCCTAGGCTCGGATGGCGCCAACTCATCTCTTAGTGGAACGACTTCGGACTGGATGAACTTCGTCCACGCTGCTCTGCAGTGGGTACGTTGGATCTTCCCCCCAGCGGCACTCCAGAGCGCCGCGACTTGGGTTCGGAGCAAGTCCTGCGCTGAACACAAGGCCGCTTCTAAGACCTCCATCGACTCCTCGGGGGCATCCAGCAAGCGTGCTCGTAAGAAGCTGAGGGGATTGAGCTGAGCAGACCAGCCATCAAGAAGAAACCTTGCCACCTCAGCGATTGCAGGGTCGTTGAACGAGGCGACGCCAACCAACGACTCGACCTCTTGAGGGGTGAAAGAGCAAGGGTGCGTTGGTCGCAAGGCCTCCAGCATCAATGCGAGGCGGATGTTTGGTTGGCCGGCTGCGTTGCGGCTGGCTAGGCAGGCGCGTAGTCGTTCCGAACGCTGGCTATCGACGCCAACGACCTGCGACTGAGGATCGGACAAAAGACCATTGGCATTGGCCAAGTCGTTGACCCCAAGCGGATCTGTGCCTCCTGCAGCGACAACACCGCGGGCGAAGAGATAGGCGATAGCCGCGTTTCCGAGTTCCCAGGCTTCCTGCGCGCGAGCGGAGAGCGCGGTAGCGAACCCTTCTGTCATCCACGGCGCGAGCACCACTTGACCCGCTTCGTCTACCCAGTGCGTCTTGCAGAAGCCCGTGAAGGGCTCGTAGTCCAAAGTGGACTTGGTAT
The DNA here is from genome assembly GCF_002198735.1 of Ideonella sp. A 288. Taxonomy (GTDB): domain Bacteria; phylum Pseudomonadota; class Gammaproteobacteria; order Burkholderiales; family Burkholderiaceae_C; genus Pseudaquabacterium. The sequence continues at coordinate 81,426 of NZ_MWLO01000065.1, read as the reverse complement.
CGATTACTTTTGGAGCCGGAGTGGTCGGCTCTGGCGTTGCTGGCAGCCTTTCGCTGGCTTGAGGCGTCGCGTCAACCGGAAGCACATGATTCGCGCCTCCCTCGGCTGGCCGAGCTTCCGTAGATTCCATGGCTTCCGAGGGTTCCTGGGCGTCGGATCGCGCGAGAATTGCCTCGATTGGGGCTCGCTCTGTCCGTGCACCAGAAGACTCTGATGCGGGAGCGGAGATCGTCTCTGGCGGGGGCGGCGCCTCGGACGCGGCCACGTTCTGCTTGCCGTCGGAGGGCGTGTGCTGTGGAACCTCGTTGACTTGCAGGGAGTCGCTAGCAACGCTTGTGACATCCGCCGCTGCCAAGCCGCTGGCAACTTCGCAATCGCGAGAGATCGGTGATTCGAATCTAAGCCTGCCGCGAAATGCGGCCGTTGCAACTGACTTCCCGAACAGTTCTTCAACTTCAATCTGAAGTTGCGTCGCCTGCTCGTCGTCCAGATCGACTCCACTCTGGACCAGTTGCAGCAGCGCCGAGACAGCGCGAACCGAGCTGGGGTTCATTGCCTGCCGAGCTTCCGCGAGTGCCTTCAGCTCGTCACACTTCGCTCGAATGACAGCGCATCCTGCAAAGCTCGAATCGGCAATGTGCACGATTGAGTGACAACGGGCAAGCTCGGATGTGACTAGGGCCAGCTCAGACTGGCGAGTAAGCGCAGCCTCAAGGTCTCCGACACGACGAGACGACACACCCAACGACCGCTCGGCTTCACCGTGTTGCTTGCGAACCGACGACCAACACTCGATCGCCGCTTGCAGGTCAGGAACCTTGTCGGCTGAAATGTCTGCCGATGCCGCTTCCAGGTGTTGTCCGAGAAAATCCAGTCCATCCCGAATCTCCTTCAGAACCTCCATCGTGACCTTCCTGACGATCAGGGGGGCCGAGTTCGAGGTTTCAACTTGCTCCGGCACGTCGCTCGACGGAGTCTGCACAGGCCGTGCACTACTCGTGCTTGGCACCTCAAGACTAGGGAGTGCTTTGAATGCGGCAGAAAGCCCGGTCCAAAGGTCGCGGTTCAGTATCAGCGCGCCACAGACAAGTGCCAGGGTGTGGGCGCTGTGAATTGGTGTCAACGCGCAGATGTCCCGCAGCGCATCGCCAGGGGCAAACTGAGGCACCTCCCCCTTCAAGGTTCCGCGTTCGTCGCGCGGACAATTGACTGCGTCCAGTACGGCATTCAGCGCCTCCCGGAAAGAGTCCTGGACCCAACAGCAGAAGGCCCCATTCAAGAAAGTCTGGGCGTTGGGTTGGTCCAGGAGCCTACTCTTCAGTCGGGCGACCCCAAGGCGCAGGTCATCGGACGACAGATTGCGGACAGCGCCCCGGATGGCTCGCGTCGGACGACTTCCGGACTTGTTAGATTCAGCATCCCGGATCGCCGTACAGAGCTTTCTATAGACCGCGGTGTCGTGATTCAACACCCGCGCGTGTTGGCCAGCGTACTTCCAAAATTCCGTCTGCTCCCCAACCGTGAGCAATCGCCAAACCGTTCGAAGATCCATGTCTTCTTGGTTTGTCTCAGTGGACGTGTCGCCCGTCATCCCACTTCTCCCCGCATATTCGCTTGTGTACGTGGCTCAGGGTCCAGCGATGACAGATCGGCTGAACCAATGTCTCTGTCAGAGGTTATCTCAGACTCGCGATTTGCCCTCGCTGGCGGCCTCGCTAAGTGCACATGAGCGCCCTAGGCTGCCGCGCGCTTCTTGAACTCTTCCAAGATCTGGAACATCCGATCAACTTGGGCGCTCGGAAACAACGCCTCAGGCCCCTGCGGGCTGATGTCGAGGTACGGCGATTCGTAGAGCCGCTTGGCTTCGACCACCCCGTTGACTGTCAGCTCGGAGACGATGACATCGATGAACTCCAGCTGATCGGGCGTAGCGTTCGTGCCGCTGACAAATTCGTTGAAGGCCTGGTACACGGCTTCTCGCTCCATGCCGACCAGCGACCTGATGAAGACGCCTAGGCTGGGGCTTCCTGCTGCTACCTTGCTGATCATCTCAGGTGTCCCGCCGGCCTGAATCAGCATTTGCTCAAGCTCTCCCAGGTCAGTCGGCGTGAGGGGCTGACTGCGTCTCAAACGCTGCAGCGCAAGGTGATCCTCGTGGGCCTTTAAGAACTGACGCGCCTTGTCTTTGAACTTCGCCATGTCGAGGCCGTTTGCGATCTCCGGCAGAACGACCGTCGTCTCGGTGCCCAGTTGATCGACAAAGTCTGTGTAGAAAATCTTGCGCGCCGCCTTCTCGATCAGCTTGACAAGAGCGCGCAGGCGCTTGCGGGCGTTCTCCAGCATGCCGAGCGTGACATCCGTCCACCACTCGTCGCCGGCTACGGCCTGGATCAAGACAATCTCCACCTTGATGGCCGGAACGGCTTCCTGCAGTTCGAGCGCTCCGGCGATCTCTCGAATTTGGTCGCGCAGGCGATCGAAGTCCGGAGACGCCTGAAGGATGACCAGTTGTGTGCGAAGGATCAGCAGGTCGAAGCGTTTGGCTTCCTCGTCGTCGTCACGTCTTTCGCTGGGCAGGCCTGCCACCTCGTGAATCAGCTCCTGCTGATCACCCTCGGTCAGCTTCTTCCAGGCCTCAGGCTTCGAAAACTTCTCCACTGCCTTCCGGTGAGGCCGCACAACAAAGTTGTCGACATTCATGGCCTCAACGGTCTGCTGGAGCGTTTCGGCAGTGGAAGCGCGGAGTGCCTCATCGTCAGGTGTCCAGTACTTCTGCTTGGCCTCGTGTGCGCCCGGACTGTTCTCAAGTCGACTGTCTAAAGTCGCTACCAGTTGCACGCGCGCCCCGAAGAGGCGACTGCTCAGGGACTCGGGCGACCCACCTGGTGTTGCCCCCGGGTTTTGCGCGAAGAACTCCAGGTTCTGGCAGTAGTCGAAAAGGTAGAAGCCCGTCTTGTGTTGGCCGGGCCCGAAGAGATCGGGACACAGTCTCGTACCGCGTCCAACCATCTGCCAAAACTTGGTGCGAGACCTCACGATCTTGAAGAAGACCAGGTTGACCACTTCGGGCACGTCGATGCCTGTATCAAGCATGTCGACCGAGATGGCGATGTGCGGAGCCTTGTCCTTCTTCGAGAAGTCGTCGATCAGGCTCTGCGCGTACTCAGTCTTGTACGTGACGACGCGAGCAAACTCGCCCTTGTGCTCCGGGTAGTTGATGTTGAAGCGCTCGGCGATGAACTCGGCGTGATCGTTGCTGGCCGCGAAGATGATCGTCTTGCCCAGGCGATCGCCACCTGCGACATGGTGGCCGCGCGTCATCAGGTGCCCAAGGACCTTGTCCACGGTGTCGGCGTTGAACAGCCACTTGTTCAACGCTGCCGCGTCTACCGAGTTCGGCGGCGGCGATCCGTCATCCGACCAATCCAGCGCATCCCACTGCTCCTTCTCGGCCTCGCTGAGTTCGTTGTACTTGATGCCCTGACGCTGAAACTTCAGGGGAACGGACACCGCGGTGGGCGGCACAAGGTGCTTCTCGAACACGGCCTGGTCCAACGAGTAGGCGTCCGTGGGGACACCAGTCTCAAGGTCGAACAGGCCGTACGTGTTGTGGTCGATCTCGTCGGTCGGCGTGGCGGTCAAACCCACAAGCAGGGAGTCGAAGTAGTCGAAGATCGCGCGGTACTTCTGATAAACCGAGCGGTGCGCCTCGTCGATCACGACGAGATCAAAGTGGCCCACGCCAAACCGACGCTGGTTCCCCGCACCTTCGTCGATGAGGCTCATCATCGTCGGATAGGTGCAGACATAGACGCGTCCTTCCGCTTGCTTGTCCGTCACCAGATTGACCGGCGAGGCCCCCGGTAGATGGGCCTTGAACGCACCAACCGTCTGATTGACCAGTGCCACGCGGTCTGCAAGGAAGAGCACCCGCTTGACCCAGTTGCACCGCATCAGCAGGTCCGCCAGGGCGATGACGGTCCGCGTCTTGCCAGCGCCGGTGGCCATCACCACCAGTGCCTTGCGTTGGTTGTCCCGCTCAAATGCTTCGCCGATGCGCCTGACGGCCCGCACCTGGTAGTGGCGCCCGGCAATCTGCGGGTTGACCTCGGCCATGGCCAATGCCTTGCGGCTGCTGCGGCGTTGGACCAGCAGTTCGAGTTCGCCCTTCTTGTAGAAGCCCTGAATCGGGCGTGGCGGGTACATCGCGTCGTCCCACACCCAATGGTCGTAGCCGTTGGAGCAGAAGATCACGGGTCGTTGACCGTACTGGGCCTGCAGGCAGTCGGCATACAGCTTGGCCTGCTGCTGGCCCACCTTGGAGTCGCGCTTTGTGCGCTTGGCTTCCACCAGAGCGAGCGGCTTACCGTCATCACCCCAGAGAACGTAGTCCACAAAACCCTTGCCGCCCTCCGAGTTGTTGGGCATGCCGGTCACAGGAACCTCGAAGTTCTTCGCCGGATCCAGCGTCCACCCTGCTTCTTTCAGAAGCAGGTCGATGAAATAGTCGCGGGTCTCTGCCTCGCTGTAGTCGTGCGTGTCGGGGGTAGCAGCGTTCGACTTCTTGGCAGCCGCCACCTGGGCACGCAGCGCCTGCAGTTCCGCATCCAGCGCGGCCTGGCTGGTGAGCAGCTGGCTCAGCTTCTCGTCCTTGGTACTCAGCTGGTCTTGCAGCGCGCGCAGTTGGTCCGGGCTCTGAGGCGATACAGGTGCTGCCGGCTGGGGTACCAGCGCGGGAGCGAACGTCAGCGCCGGATCAGGGCGGGCCGCGCGCCCATAGGTGCGCGCCAGCCAGTAGCAGATGTGGAACAGCTCGCGCGCGGCGGTCAGCGCATCGGTTGGACTGACCTTTCGGGTGCTGTGCACCGCGAGGTTGCCCAACTCTTTGATGACCTTCGCTTTGTTGAAGACGGCCACGCCCACCGTGGCCCTGAACGTGGGCTCGTGGAGCAGCGCGCTCAGGTGGTCCTGATAGGGCAGCTTGAGCGCTGGTTCGTGCTTGTAGAGCCAGCTCACGGCCAGCTCCAAGGTCCGCCGGGCGTAGAAGCACGCAGCACGCGCGTCGGCATGCACCAGTCCTTCCGCCTTGGATGCGGCCTCAAACTGGAGCGGCCACTCCGCCTGGAGGAAGGCGAAGTTGCTCATGACCCGGCCGCGCCGTTCATCTGGCGATCGAAGGACTGCCGCACCAGCCCCATGACGTACGGAAGTTGATCCATCGTCGTCAAGCCGACCTCCACCTCACCATTGCCCCAGCGCCCCAAGCCCGAGACATCTTTGCACATGCCCTTGGGGTCATCGATCTCGCTGAACGGCATGTTCAGCGAAAGGCGAAGGCGCTTCGCCTGAGGCACCACATCGACGAAGTTCGTCTCGGCCTTGTAGGCCACGTAGAGTTTGAGGAACTCCTCGCTGACGCAGCTGTCCAGTGCAAGCACCTCCTTTCGGAAGGCTTCGAATATGACGCGCAAGGCCGGCACCAACAGGTGCGGGTGGTCGTCGATCGTGTAGCTGGCCTGACCTGCCGCCTTGGGTCGGTAGGCTGCCAGCACCTCGGCAGGCAGGGCCGGTTTGGCCCAGACATCAATGGCCTTGCTCGCGAGCTTCACAGCGCGGGCCTTGATGGCGGCCTCGTCCCACACCGTCACCTGGCCCAGGCCATCGTTCAGCTTCAGCGGGCTCCAGCGCAGCCCCTTCTCATCCATGTCGCGCTTGTGGGCGAACGGGAAGTCGCTGTAGCTGGAGTTATAGGCAGTCAATGTCAGGTTGCCCAGCGTGTGCAGCCAGGTTTCTTGCACCCGCTTCCAGTCAGAGCCCAAGTCGGCTTGCCATTGCGCTGGCAGCTTGTCGTTCTGCGGCAGGATGTGCTCGATCGTGTACTCGGCCACCGCCACCCGCTCCTTGCGATTGTGGTTCTCCAGCCGGCGCAGCCAATAGGCGGCGCGACCACCGAAGTGGTACAGGTCGCGCACCTGCAACTCGCGTTGGAACTCTTCGTCGTTGGGGAAGCGGCGGTAGGAAGGCAAGGTCAGCAGGTGGGCCTGGATGCTTTCCAGGTAGCGGTCCTTTTTCAGTACCTTGCTGAACGTGGCAAAGGTCTTGTTCAAGGAATTGGTGGGGATGGCACACACCGCCCGTCGGAAGACGTAGGCCTCCACTACCCGAACGGCTGCGAGGAAGTCAGCCTCGCTCAGCACGCCCTGCGCGCAGTCGTCGTACAGCTCCAGCAGGAAGGGGTAGGCCACATCCACCTTCAATTCACGCAGGTCGTGGAAGGCGTCGCGCAGACTGGGTCGGCTTTCCGCACCCAGGGCCATCGCGCAGTACGCCTGCGCGTGGCGCTGCACGTCGCGCACCAGCACCTCCACACCAGCCTGCTCGGTGGCGGGCCGCACGCTGTGCAGCTTGAATGCCTCGTACACCTCATCAATGCGGGGGATTTCGCCCGCCGGGTGCTTCAGCGTCAGGTAGTGGCGCATGAAGGCGTCGAAGTGCGCGACGTATCCCTCTTGCCCGAACGCCAGCTCCATCGGCCGCCAGTGGTCCTGGTACAGCCGCGTCTGAAGCGCAGGCTCCAGACCCATCAACACGTAGTTGCGGATCAGGTCGGCCTGGCTGAGCTTGCGGCCCGTGGAGTTCATGCTCTCGAAGATCAGTTGCGGGTTGTCTTGCCCCCGCGCCAGCGCCACGTCCACCACCACCAGCTTGGCCAGCCCCTGGCAGATGACGGCCAGGTCGCAGGCAGAGTCCGACAACCAGCTCCTGAACAGCTCGTAGTTGCCCGCCACCCGTACCGACTGCTCGGCCGGCAACGATGCCTGCCCCACCAGCGAAGTGAGCGTGGCCTTGTCGGTCTGCGAAAGCAGCAGCTTGAAGTGTCGCTCGCCGTCTTCTTCCGGGTTCAGCAGGTAGTAGTTGCGCAGCTTGCGAGCCGAGAAGCCCTCGACCGGCTCGCTCGTGCCTAGGGCCTCGGCCAGCGCAGCGATCAGCAGCGTGACCGTGGTCAGGCGCTGTTGGCCGTCGATGACCAGCAGCGGCGACAGCGTGGCCACCTGGAACAGGCCCTGCTCGATGTAGACGATGGAGCCAACGAAGTGCCCCGTCACCACCGGGTTGCTTCCGGCACGCACCACGTCATCCCACAGCTGGCGGCACTCGCGCTCGGTCCACGAGTACGTGCGCTGGTAGATGGGGATGACGAACTGCGGTGACTTCTTCAAGAAGGCCAGCAGCTTGGCCTCGGTCGCTTTCATCGGTGACTCTCCCTATCGGCCTGTTTTCGCTTAGTTTGCCGCGCGGTCATTTGCCGCGTGTGTGCAGAGTGGATCGCTCTGGTGGCTCGGCGTGAATCAGAGAGCGCCAACGAAGGCGCGTTGTTGGAGTGCGGAAAGCAACTTGTCGGTTTCGGCGAGGGCGGCGCGGTGGCTGGCCTTCAGCGATTCGATGCCTTTCAGACGGTTGACGAAAGCGTCTTGAAGCTCCTTGGGAAATCGTGGGATCTGAATGCCACCAAGGCTTTCGGTGTTGACGTTGTACTGGCCCGCCGACGTCTTGCAAACTGCTCTAAGGGCTCGTCGGCCCTCGCCTTCGTGCAGGAACCGCTGGAGAACAATTGGCGAAATCGCACCTTCGCGCAATCGTGCGCGGATCAAATATGAGGCGTAGATGAATGCTTCGGGGTCGAAGTCAGTCCCGAGGACAAGCTGTCGATTAAAGACCGCACATCGTCCGACGTATTCAGGATTGCCGTTTGTTCTGACAAACAGCAAATCTCCATCCCTGAGCCGGAGCCGCTCCAGTTCTTGTGAGTTTGCTGGGACAGTTTTCAGATCGGACAGGTCGAGATAGCCATTTGCCACGTTTGGAATTCGTAGCGCGGGATACCCTGAGTTTGATGACTTCTCGGAGGTGCCGTATCTGAACTCTTGTACCAACGAGGCAAGCGAGTCCCGGGGTGACCTAGCCATCGCCTCGCCAAACATCTCCGCAAACAACGCCTGTACCAGGTTGTCCAGTTCTTTCAAAGCCTGCTGGCGCCGGTCTCTAAGCACTTCGGCCTGGTCGAGGATGGCGGCGATACGACGCTGTTCAGGGAGCGGTGGAAACGGGACGGCGATGTGGGCGACTTGGGCAGGCCGTGCCCGCAGCAATGACCCACCTACTCCTGCAACAGTCTTCATGAACTGTGCGTGGAACGAGTCACATCTCAAGACGTACCTAAGGTATCCGGGGTCAAGCCGTGCGTCGCGAAAGACAATCCATTCGCCCGATGCAATGAGTCTGCGGCCATTAGCTTGCCCAACGACCCAAGTGCGGCGGATGTGTGGAACGATCTTGGAGAGCAGGACGTCGTTCGGTTCAACGATCTGTTTTGTCGAGCCGATTGCCGACCCGGCGACAACCTCCGGGGTGCCGCCGTCGAAGGCCGGTATGCTGTAGAGGTCGAAGAGCTCGTCTTGATACTTGGATGGATCAACGGATCCGGTCCGCTCTGCCATCAGCTCGCCGAGCATGATCTGGGTAACGTTGTTCACCGGAGCATTCCTTCGAGTGCTTTCATACCCTTTGCAATTTCCGCATCCAAGCCTGCCAGCCGCTTCAAGATGTCCGCAGGCTTGTCGTGCTTCACCACGGCATGCACCACCGCCTTGTAGCGGTTGATCGACAAATCGTACCCATTGCCTTCAATGTCAGCCTTCGACACGCAAAAACTCTGGTCCGTGCGTGCCCGCTGCCGCTCCGCGCCGTCACGCTGCCGCCAACGCGCAAGCGCATCGGGCAGGTTGTTCTTCTCGTGCTCTGCCTCGGTCAGCGGCCGGGCTGGCGCCACGCCCAGCAGTTCATCGGCCAGTAGCGGTGTGCGCTTGTCATCGAGGCCGCGGCCATCGGCGCGCAGGTCGTAGAACCACACCTGATCGGTGCCACCTGAATTGGTCTTGGTGAAGAACAGGATGGCGGTCGACACGCCCGCATAGGGTTTGAACACGCCCGAGGGCAGTGACACCACGGCGTCCAGCTTGTGCGCTTCCACGATCAGCTTGCGCAGCTCCTTGTGCGCTTTGCTGCTGCCGAACAGCACCCCGTCGGGCACGATGACGGCGGCCCGGCCGCCGGGTTTCAGCAGCCGCAGGAACAGAGCCAGAAACAGCAGCTCGGTCTTCTTGGTCTTGACGGTGTCCAGCAGGTCCTTGGCTGTGTTCTCGTAGTCCAGGCTGCCGGCAAACGGCGGGTTGGCCAGGATCAGGCTGTAGGCCTCTTCGTCGCCTGCGTGTTCCTTGCCCAGCGAGTCCTTGTAGCGGATGTCGGGGTTGTCCACCCCGTGCAGCGCCATGTTCATGCTGCCGATGCGCAGCATGGTGTTGTCGAAGTCGTAGCCATGGAACATGCCGTGATGGAAGTGCTCGCGCAGCTTCGCATCGCGAAAGATCTCAGGGTGCGACTCTCGCAGGTGCTCACCGGCCGCAACCAGAAAGCCGCAGGTGCCGCTGGCCGGGTCGCAGATGGTGTCCTTGGGCGTCGGTGCGGTCATCTCGACCATCAGACGAATGATGTGGCGCGGCGTGCGGAACTGTCCGTTCTGGCCCGCGCTGGCGATCTTGCTGAGCATGTACTCATACAGGTCGCCTTTGGTGTCGCGGTCGTCCATCGGGACTTGATCCATCAGGTCCACCACTTTGGTCAGCAATGCCGGCGTGGGAATCGTGAACCGGGCGTCCTTCATGTGGTGGCTGTAGGTACTTCCGTCACCGCCCAGGCTGCGCAGGAAGGGGAAGACATGTTCACCCACCACCTTGAACATGTCGGTGGCCTCGAAGTTCTTAAAGCGCGACCAGCGCATGTCTTCGTAGGCACGCCCACGCTCGTCGCTGCCCTCGGGGTAGATGCGCCGTTCGATGGGCTTGCCCAGCCGCTGAGCTTTGCGCTCCTCGACCGTGTGCAGGTCGTCCAGGCGGCGAAGAAAGAGCAGGTAGGTGATCTGTTCGATCACCTCGATCGGGTTGGCAATGCCGCCGGACCAGAAGGCATTCCAGAGTGCATCGACTTTGCTGCGGAGTTCGCCAGTGAGCATGTGTTGGTTCTGTTCGAAACTTGAATCGGGAGTGTGTGGTGAGATCGATGGGCTGGACGCTCAGGCTTGGCCTGGCATCGGCAGCAGAGACTTGATCTCGGCAAGGTTGGCGATGACCACCTGCTTCTCGCCCTTCCGGGGTGTGCCGTTCGGCTCGAAGTTCAGCGTCCTCAGGGTGTAGAACAGCATCGCCTGCCGGCAGGGCACGGTGACCCTTCCGTTCTTCATCCCGTAGTCGATCTCGACACCCTCGCGCTGCTTGGGCGTGAGCGAATCGTCCGGCTTGAGGACCAGGTCCACGTTGGTGTGCCAATCGCGGTCCTGTGACGAGTCAACGTCAGAGGCCACAGGTGCACCGGGCGACAGGATTCGGCCCAGAACGAAGTCTCTGAACCCCTCGCGTAGGTGGCAAAAGGCCCGCACGTGCCACCGCACGCCGTCATAACCGAACGCGTGGGGGCTGATGAAGCGCTCTTGCGGCTCGTCCCGCGCAATCGACTGGTACCGGATACGCAGCTTCGCCCGTTCGGCGATCGACTGCAGCAGGAGGGCGAGGGTCTTCGGCTCGACCGTTCGACTGGGAAGGGGTACCGAGGCCATGGGCGGCCGAAACGCCAGGAACGCTTGGTCGCTGGTCAAGATCTGGCGTTCCAGCGCCAGCAGCTGAGACAGGTACTGGCGCGCTCCGCTGGACTCGTAGTGAGGGGCAAACCCTGGCGTTGCGACGTAGGTGCGCGAACTGGTGTCGTACTCCAGGTTGCCCGGCGCCACCTCGGCGTAGCGCGCGATGTCGGCGGACGCCTGGGGCACGGAGATCTTGAAGAAGTCCGTCACGTCGCGGCGGTTGATGCGGCCACCCCACTGCAGACGGAAGTCGATGAACTGCAGCCTGCGCTCCTGGCTCCACTTGACGGGGCCGGTGTCGGCAGCCTCGTCTTGGGGCGAAGCCTTGCTGGAGCGCGAAGAGGGTCGCGGGGCGGAGGGTAGTGCAGCGCCCGGCTCAGCGGGTGGGCTGATCACCCGGGTTGGGTCAGCGGCTCGGCGAGGGGAGGTTCGGCTCGGCATGCGGTCAGTATAGTTTGTTGACGCGCATAGAAAGTACGCGTATAGTAACTGTACTGGTTGGGGCGCCGCATCGCAAGTGCCGGCGCACCGGCCTCAGATCTAGTGTTGTTCGCCCAGGCGGCGAGGGGAGCAGAAGATGGCAAAGCGAGCATGGAACAAGCAGACGGCCCAGGACCGAATCGACGCACGCCTGGCGGAGGTGGAGACGGTGGAGATCCGCGAATATGGCCGCGACACCGACCTCAACGGGCTCGCCAACGGTGTGGCCTACCGAGTGGATGGGGTCCACGTCTATGTCGACATCCTCAACCTCGACGAGATGCTGGGGACGACCAACTTCGAGGGTGTCACGGTCCACCGGCGGACCCTGCGCTTCTTGAACCTGCATTTCCGCGCCGCGCGCAACATACTGCTGGACGTCGACGCCATCGAGGTCGACTTCCACAACCAGCGCCTGCACGCAGTGTTCGCCAAGCCCTACGACGACGAGGTCAAGCGCATTCACCGCGCGGTGGCCACGGCCCAGCTGATGATCGACGTGCTCGCGCGCACGGGGGAGAGCGGCGACGACCCCTTGCCGGCCGCGAAGGTACGCGTCGGCATCGACTCGGGCGAGGCGCTGGCGGTCAACAACGGGCGCCGCGGGCACCGCGAGCCGCTGTTCCTCGGCTGCGCCGCGAACGTCGCGGCCAAGCGCGCCGGCGGCGGCTCCAAGGCGGGCATCTTCATGACCAACAGCGCGCGCGCCGCAGTGGGCTGGTCCGAGGTGTCCAACGTCGACACGAGCGCGCTGACGCCCGATGAGATCCAGAAGTCCAAGGACAAGGCGAACCTGGGCATCACGGTGGACTCGGTGGTCAAGACCTGGAAGCAGGACCTCGAGAAGTTCCCCATCGGGGCCTTCGAATTCTTCGCGCACACGCCGCCGTTCGCGACCCTGGACCTCGAACTGCTCACACCGAGGAACTCGCGGCGCCAGGACAGCGCGTCGATCTATGCCGACATCGACGGCTTCACCAACTACGTCGCCGAGCGCATCGACGACGACGAGGCGGCCAAGGACGTTGTCAGGGTCCTGCACGTTCTGCGCGCCGAACTCGACGCCACGCTCCACGCGGACTTCGCCGGTCGCAAGATCCGCTTTATCGGCGACTGCGTGCACGGCGTGCTGGTTGAGGGGACCGCCGCCTCAACTGACGCCGAGGAAAGCGCGAAGAACGCGCTGCTTTGCGCCGCGGCGCTTCGCAGCAGCTTCAAACTGGCCCTCGAGCGGCTTGATGACGCGGGCGTGGACGTCGGCGCAATGGGGCTGGCAGTGGGCTGCGACTTCGGCACGCTGGCAATCACGCGCCTCGGTATGAAGGGCGAAATGGTGCGCTGCGTGGTCGGCCGGGCGGTCCTGCGCTCCGAGGAGGAGCAGCGCCGCTGCGACGGCGAGCAGACGGCAATGGGCGAGGCGCTGGCTAAGGTCGCGCCCGCGGCGTTCCGCGATCACTTCGGAACCTCGCGCCGCCGCTCCGGCTTCGAATACGACACCGCCCTCGCGGTGCTGGCCAAGGCAGAGGAGGCCAAGAAGGCCGAGGCGAGCCGCGCTGGCGGGCTGCTGCGCCCCGCGACCGCGGCTGCGGCCGCTGGTTTCTCCTTCCCGGCGCGCGCCGCGTCGCCGTCCAAGACGCCCGCGGGATTCGCTTGATGTGGTTCATCACGCGCCTCGGCAGGTTCAACCAGGAGCAGGCCGCCATCGGCGAGCTCGCGGCCGAACCATGGATCGACAACGTCAAGTGGCGGCTCGACCAAGGGTTGTTCGTGGACGCCGACCTCGTGGTCGGCGCGGTCCGGCGGCCAGTCACGCTGGCCTATCCCGACATCTTCCCGTTCGCGCCGCCGTCCGTGCGGCCGCGCGAGCAAGGTGAACGCTGGAGCATCCATCAATACGGCGCCAGTGGCGAGCTGTGCCTTGAGCACCGTGCCGACAACTGGCAGGAGCATGTAACCGGCGCCGATGTCCTCCGCAGCGCCTACCGCCTGCTTTCGACAGAGGCGGGCGAGACCGGCGACCCCGACGCGTCGCGCGTGGTGCCGTCCGCGCATCGCGTCAGCCTAGGACAGAGCCTTCGCTCGGAGCTCATGCGGCTTGTCGAGACTGAGGCGTTGGCTGCGGCGGTCGCGGCGGCTGGCGAGCCGCGAACGATGACGGCGCGCATGTTCGTTACCGGCCGCAACTGCGTGCTCTTCGTCGTCAAGATCACCGAGCCCAGCGGAGTCGAGTGGCGCGACCCCACACTCCCGGAGCCAATCGGCAGATACGCGTTCGAGAGCGGCTTCGTGGTCGCCTTGCCCTCCGGCGACGCGCGATTGGCGCACATCGATGCCGCCGCGGCCAGCGGTGCGCGGGCGCTGCGTTCGCTCCTCCTGGGTCCCGAACGCGCCTTCGAGTCCTCGGAGACGCTCGTGCTTTCGCCGCCCTCGGGTCTGCGCGCGTTCCATGTCGACCCGAAGGACAACGCCGCAATCGAATACGCCATCGTGCCGCCCAACCCCGGGCAGAGGGCCGCGCCGGGCCGCGAGGCCTTCGGTGGCAAGCTTGTGGGCGTGCTCGGCGCGGGCTCCATGGGCAGCAAGGTGGCTGCGAGCCTGGCGCGCGCCGGCGTTGGCAAATTCCTCCTGATCGACGACGACGTGCTGGGCGCCGAGAACGTCGCCCGCCACGAGCTCGATTGGCGTTCGGTCGGCGCGCATAAGGTCGACGGGCTCGCCGAGCGATTGAAGTTTTTGCGGCCGGGCGCGACGGTCGACGCGCGGAGGATGAGCCTTGGCGCACAGGAGAGCAGCGGGTCGCTCCACGGCGCGCTCGCGGCGCTCGCCAAGTGCGACTTGATTGTGGATGCCAGCGGTAGCGACGCCGGTTTCAACTATGCCGCGGGCGTCGCGGCTGAGTACGCGCGACCGATGGTCTGGGGACGCGTGTTCGCCGGCGGCTATGGCGGCATGGTGGCGCGCTCACGCCCAGGCCTTGACCCCACCCCGCTCGACGCGCGCGCGGCCATCCACACCTGGTGCGCGAACCCCGAGTTTCCGAAGCCGCCCAAGGCGACGGTCGACTACGGCGCCGAGAGGGCCGACGGAGAGCCCATGATTGCGGATGACGCCGACGTCGGCCAGATTGCGGCGAGCGTGGCGAGACTTGCCATCGACACGCTCATCGCCGCGCCCGAGCCGTCGTTCGAGCACTCCGCCTACATGATCGGGCTCCGCAAGGAGTGGATCTTTACCGGCGCATTTGACGTCTGGCCGATCGACCTCGGAGGTCCGGCGGCCCGGTCAGCGGAGCCGCTTAGCGAGGCGGAGGTCGCGAGGGCGGTGGAGGCCTTGACGGCGCTGATCCCGAAGGAGGCCGGGTGATCGAGATTGCGCTGCCGGCGAAGGTAGCGGCGAAGTTGCGTCGGGAGTTGCGGCGCGCGGGCGATCGCGAGATCGGAGGTGTGCTCGCCGGCGAGGATCTCGGCGGCGGCATCTTTCGGGTCGTCGATCTCTCGGTACAGCGATCCGGTGGCGGCGTCGCGCACTTCGTTCGCGACCCGGGTGCTCACCGTAGGTTCATGCGCCGGTTCCTTGCGCGCACGGGCAGCGACTACACGCGCTTCAACTATCTCGGGGAGTGGCACTCGCATCCGAGCTTCCCCGCGCTGCCGAGCGGCACCGACGTGCGGCAGATGCAGGGGCTCATCGAGGAGCGCGGGCAGCCGGCCAACTTCCTCGTCCTGCTCGTCGTGAAGCTTGGCCGAGGCGGCGAGATCGAGGCCACTGCGCACGCGTTCCGACGCAGCGCGCCTGTAGTGCAAGCGCGCGTGGCGCGCGAAGAGGGCGCGGCGGTCCAGGCGCCCCCAAAGACGCCGCTTGAGCGGCTCTCGTGGAAGTGGATGGCATGGCACCGCGAGGCGGCCAAGTAGCTTTTTTGAAACGAAGAACCAAGGAGGATGAAGATGACAACCACGACGCCCCTGGCGGCAGTGCCAACGATCACACCCCAAGCGCCGGCGCTTCCCCCGTTGATCGCTCCCACGCCGGCGCAGGCACAGGCGCAAGCCCCGACCGCAGCGGCCACGAAGGACCGTCTGGTCGAGGCGCGCTGGATCTTCGAGCGTCAACTCGCGTGGATCAGCGCCGCCGAGGTCAAGGTCGGCGTAGTCGTCACCATTCAGGTGGCAATGCTGGCGGGCCTTGGCGCCGCCTTCGGCGCAGCTAACAAGAAGTCGACCTGGGCGCTGGGCTCGACGACCGCCTGCGTCCTGCTCGCAGCGGTGGCAATCATCTGCGCGGCGATGGCGGTTAAGCCGCGCACCGACGGCCCCGCCAGTTCACTGCTGTTCTTCGGCAAGGTGCAGGAATTGAGCGCGCCCGATTTCACCTACCGCTTCATGAATGTCACCGATGAGGACCTTCTCGCCGATTACTCGGCTCAGATTCACGTCAATGCGCAGATCGCAAGGAGGAAGCACGATTGGGTCCGTAAGGCCGTGATGGTGTCGTTCATGTCGGCCATACCTTGGCTCTCGGCGATCGGGCTCCTCACGTTCTGACCGGGCGAACCCCCAGCGCGCGCGGCGAAGTAGTGCACGATGAGTTCTCTCGGTGCCTTTCCGGTCCCGGGCTCGCGTGCGAGTTTTGATCATGCCAGCCGACCTGTTATCCCAAGGCGATTCCGTTCTGCCCTGGCTCCCTGGTGAAACCCTCTTTAGCTTGTGCAGTCGGCAGCACCGTCTGTGGGGCTACAGCCTGTCCTCGCGTTCGACCGAGATCATGTTTGGTGGCAAGCGCCGAGGGACTCAGCATGACTTCCCGAGCGGTCTCGACGAATTCGCTCATCGAACCGAAGGACTACTCGGCTCCGCCGTTGAGATCGCTCGGCACCGGACAATGTTGAGGTTCTATCGGCCGTTCCTTGGGGCGGCCGATATCGACCACGCCGTCTGGGCTATGCGGGGTCTGGCCGTTGCGCACCTCAAGTTTCGATTGGGCCTGCTGACGAGCCGCTTTAGAGCCAACCATCCGCTGAAGGCTTGTATGGCGTGCATGCAGGCCGATCTGACCGAGCACGGCTGGGTCTACTGGCATCTCGTGCATCAATTTCCTGGCGTCTGGATGTGCCCGGCACATGGCGCGCCGCTGCGCATATCCCAAGTCAAGTCAACGGGCGTCGAGCGATTTCTCTGGAGCCGTCCTGCTGAAGCCCAGCTTGTGGATCCATGGCCAGCGAGCGATGTCGCTCAAAGGTCAGCGCTGCTTCGCCTTTCCAAACTGACGATCGCCCTGGTGGACTCCGACAGGGATGATGGTTGGTTGGATGCGGACGCTGTGCAGAACACGCTTCGCGCGAGGCTCCGGGAGCGAGGTTGGCTGACGGCAGCGGGCAACGCGCGGCTCACGGTAGCGGCAGCCGACTACCTGCAGCATTGCTCGACGCTGCGCCTTCCTGCTGAACTTGCCGGCCTTCCTTCGACTCTTGAGGAGGCGAAGGCACAGATCGGCAGAATGATCCGGGCGCTGCGCTCGGGCGTCCATCCGATCAGATTGTTGGTGGCGATCGACTGGTTGTTCTCCGGCCCTGATGATTTTCTTGCGCTTCATTTAGGTACCACTGACGTGGACACCATCCGGCCGGCCAACGAGGTCACTACGTCGGCGAGTCAGTCTGCCAGTGATCTGGCTCGTCGGGCGAGGCTAGCCGCGTTGCTGAAGTCGGGTACGTCTGCGTCTGCAGCAGCGAAGGAAATCGGCATCGATGTATCAACTGCGATGGCCTGGGCTGCGGCCGAAGGATTCCAGGTGCCGCGGCGGCCAAAGGTCTTGAAGGCAGAGGTTCGCGCTTCACTTCTGCGTTGTCTTCGCAAGGGGATGGACAAGGCCGATGCAGCGGGGCGCCACGGCATCTCTATCGAGACCGTCACACGGCTCCTGCACACGGAGATCGGGCTGCATTCGGCGTGGAAGGTGGCGAGGGTTACGGCGGCACAACGGCGCGCTCGCGGCGCGTGGCAAAAGCTGCTTCGCGACCACCCAGGGCTCGGCGTGAAGTTGCTGCGAGCCATGGACGCAGCCAGCTATGCGTGGCTGTATCGGAACGATCGCGCGTGG
Source organism: Ideonella sp. A 288 (assembly GCF_002198735.1). Lineage (GTDB taxonomy): Bacteria > Pseudomonadota > Gammaproteobacteria > Burkholderiales > Burkholderiaceae_C > Pseudaquabacterium. The sequence goes on along the minus strand of NZ_MWLO01000065.1, from coordinate 64,157 downwards.
CTCACCTATCGCACGCCAGCAAAGGCAACGAGCCATACGAACCCGCGGCAGAACACAGTGCGGTGGGATGAGCGAGACCTATCGCTCAGCGCGGAGGTTGAGAAGGCGGTGGAGCGCCTTGCTCGACCCGGCCGTCCGTTGAAGCTTTGGCAGATCTACCAGGCCGTCCCGGGACTGAAGCCCAAACTTGCGGTACTTCACCGGCTGCCGCTGACGCAGCAGGTGATTGAACGGGCACTTGGGCGTCGTCGGGCCGGCAGCGTGGCGGATTTGCTCCAGCAGGAGCCTCCGCTCGGCTGAGAGACGGAGGTATGCGGATATGCGCTGTGATATGCTGTATGCATGCACGATGTAGCGACCGTCGCTCGCGCTCTCAGGGCAGGTGAAATCTGCAGGGAGCATGGAATCACCCAGGCCCAGATCGCCGAGGCCGTCGGCGCGAGCCAGTCGCAGGTGAGCCGGATCCTGTCCGGCCAGGGCCTCCGCCACTCCAGGCTCATGGAGGAGGTGTGCCTCTATGTCGAACAGTTCTCCGTCGGCGTCACGGCGGATGCCGTTCGTGGGAACGCTGAACTCGTTGAGGCGATCCAGGCCGCGTGGGATGGTTCGGCATCACACGCCAGGGCGCTGTCGACAGTCATCCGCTCCCTTTCGTTGCTGAGCCCAAAGGGCGAACTCGGCAGAAAGGAGGGCAGCAATGATCGAAGCTGACTTTGTCAGGCCAGAGGCGCTGCCAGATGAGCTCGACAGTTCCTACCTGGGTGCGGTGATGCGTTGCAATGGTTTTCGAAAGACGTCCGAAACTGTTCAAGCCATGGCACGCTGGGCTCGGCAGCTTGAGACCGTCGACGAAGACGTTGCCTGCGTTGAACTCTTGAGCCGAGTGGCAGGTATGTCGGTGATCGTCTTTGTCAGGCAGCACACCACTTTGCCATACAGGCGCGGCATCACCTCATATCAGCACACGCTTGAGCACGGCAGCAAGGCGAATCGGCAGATCCTGCGCCTCTCTGCGATGAGGACGGCCCGCCAGGGTGCTTACCTCTGTGAGGACTGCGTCAAATCAGACCAGGCAACGTTTGGGCGCAGCTACTGGCGGCGGGCGCACCAGCTACCGGGAATCTATTGGTGCGCAAAACACCGAATGGCGCTCCACTTGGTGGAGTCCGAGGACGCATATCTCAAGGCCCCGTCAGCATGGCTCGCCCAAGCGCAGGAGCTTGGACAGGCGTGGGTCTGCATCGCCACGCAGCACCCGATGGTCGACCGCTTCACGCGGATTTGCCTTGGACTGCTCGACACTCGGAAACCCATCGCGGTACGGGCGGTGCGCGATGTCCTTCGGGTGCCGGCACGAAACGCCGGGCTCCGCATGCATGCCAGCGGCAAGAAGACCTGCAATGAACCCTTGCTGAGCGACTGGATTGCCTCAGCCTTTCCGTCAGAGTGGCTCGCAACAATTCTTCCCGGTATTGCCAGTAAGCCAACCGGCACTATCGTCAGTCAAGTCGACGGCGTGCTGTGGATGTCCAACTCAGCGTCCTCGTCCGATGCCTATGTTCTGGCGGCATGCGTCCTCTTCGAGTCGGCGGATGAGGCGCTGCACAAGTTCATGGAAGCCGATAGGACCCAAGCGGCAACTCCGAAAGAGGAGGCCGTACTCACACCTCCGGACCTCAATGCCCTTCGTGCCCTCTATATCAAGGGCAGAGGCAGCTACGGTCGGGCGAATCGCGCAGCTGGAAGTGGGCAGTACCAAGTTCGCAAATCGCTAGGCGGAATCGGTCTGCCAACCTTAGCAATGAAGGGCGGACGATCGATGCTGGAAGCAGCTCGTGCGCTGTTGCTGGAAGAACTCGATATTGAGGAGTCGGCCGCTCAGGGTGGGGTCACCGTAGGCGAACTCTTGGATCTGATCAGGCGTATGGCCGCCCCGCTGATCGCCGCGCTGCGAGAAATGGACGTGGCCAACGAGGATCCAGCGCGCGTACCACGATCGCGGCCATCCATGCCGAATCGCGTTCAATGCGCCAGCAAAGCGGCTGGACGGCCCCAGAGTCGCGTAGCAACTGCGTAGACTACGAAGCGATCGGTGGAACGGGGCTTGACTGCCCGACCCGACCCCAGAGCCGCGACCAGAAGGTCGTGTCCTGGGAAACCAGATCTTCGTATACACGCATCCGAAGTGGGTCTTTGCTGCGGACAGCAGCAATCGCGGGCGCAAGTGGGCCGAGGTAAGTTTGGGATGCCAAGACGAAATCCGAGGTTGTCAACTTGTCGTCCGGGCGCTCCAGCGCGAGGCGATTTGCTGAAACCCACAGGGCGACGATAACTCGCGGAATGCCGCCGGACAGTTCCAGGATGAGCTTGGCCAGATCGTCGTCGACCTTGAGCTTCTGCATGGTGTACTGATAGCGCCCAAGTTGACCAAGAAATTGTTTCCTGTATGCCGGATCGTCCCATTGATCGAACACTGACAGTGAGTGGTAGCCGCCCGTTCCAAACCGCTCCAGATTGCTGAGTCGCTTTGTCAATGCTCCAATGCCGTCCGATGTACCCGAAAACAGCACGGGTATGCCCCAGGTGTTGAGCAGTTCAAGAATCCATTTCAGACATCGATCTTCCACAATGCTCAATTCAGGAGTCCCGCCTTTTCCATCCCGGCGCCGGCGTTGCTCCAGCGTGGCCAGCTTGAAGAAATTCTGGACTTCGTCCAGATGCAGAATGCCAAGAAAGTGAGAAATGGCCACTTGGCGCCACTCGTTCAGTGCCTCCATTGGATTCCTGAATCGATCGCGCTTGAGCAGGTGATCGAACCGAGTGCTTCCTGTGGCTTGCTGCCAGGCACGCATCAAGACCCGCGCGAAGTCCTCTGCGGTACCCGATGACGGGACGTCAGCTGACAGGTGTGTGACCTGAAAATGGGGATCCTTGAAACCAGGAAAGTGCCCGTGCAGAAATGTCTGGTGACGATATAGGTTCAGGCTTCGCAGGCAGCCCTGCGTCTTTCCCGTCCCAGAGGCACCTTCGACTGCTGCAGCGTGAGCCGGAATCCGAGGGTACATGCGTATGGGCAGTTCGCCACTGATGACGCCAAAGGTGCCCGGAGAGCGAGGATCGCGGTAGTGATAGCCGGACCGCACCATCAGGTCGATCGACTCAAAGAGACGCCCTTCCTCCAGTGGCGGTACGTGGAAGTCTCTCAGGCCCATCAAGTGGTGCACTCGGATATGTCGTGGCAGGTCCCTTAGGTTGATCGGCATCTTGGGCAACTCGATCAGGCGCTCCAATGCCTCCTCTCGCGAATGAATTGAGCCAAGCGGAATTTGGAGAATGTTGCCTTCATAGGGACCCAGCACGAGTTGCTCAGTCATCAGAGTCGTCACCTTGATTTGCCGAGGCCAGAAGCGAATCCATCATCGCCTCATGTTGTCGGAATGATTCATCCCGCAGTTCGTCAGCAGTCTTGGACTCAGACACTTCGGCACCGCGCGTCGCTGCGACCTCGAAGAGCCGAGCCTCCGTGAAAGATGGAGCCTTCCCAGTCGCTCGGGCTATCGCCTCTGCAGTCAACACCTTTGCCTGGTCTATTAGAGCCGTGCGGCGTGCAAGGAAGTCGATGGCGTGCATCTTGTTCGCGTGCTTGACGCCGGGCTGGGCCATGGTCTCCATAGCGAGGACGTCCATCAGTTCCTCGTAGGAGGCCTCGGGTGCAACCTTAGACTCAGCGCTGAGCTTCAAACGAAGCAGTCCTGACCCGCCAGAGTTTGGGGTCCAGATGCGGCCCATAGTCCCAGGGTAGTGATAAACGGGGACATCCCACCCCCCGAAATTACGTGCGATCGCTGTCCAGTGCGCGGCCTTAACCTCCTCCGACGAGTAGTCGTTCTTGAGGAAGCGGACGCAATCTCTGCGGACACGACCTGTGCGACGAGGCAGGAGCTCTGTGACGAGATCAGCCTCCTCGATCTGCCGCCGGAAACCAATGCCCATTTCAAATCCCATGCGCCACAGCCCAGCCGGAGATGGTTGGCATCCCGCCGCAAACATGTGAGCATCGACCCGGTGCCTTCGACACGCTGCGAGGTTGTACTCAGCGAAGAGGTCATGCAGGAATTGAACGTATTCAGGGAGCGTCAAGACGCTGTCATTTGGGTCGACCCGGCGAAGTTCAAGCTCCTGTCGCCGAAAGTCCATCGCGCCGGGCACAAAGAGGAACTGCGCATCCTTTTCGATGCGATGCAGAACTTCGGCTAAGCCCTTGAGATCTCCCCGATACGGCATGGCGATGCCGGTATGAGGAATGAGCTTCATGGCAGTTTGACGTGCCCCTTCAGACAGGTACTCTCCGCGGTCACACATCAGCTCGTAGCATAGAGATGGCTGAGGATCCAACGTCAGTATTGGCTGGTACCCCCAGGTTTCGCCGAGCAGAGCGGGGTCTGCTGACGAATTGAACAGCGAAACTTTTGCTGTATTCCAACTGGGACCCGTCAGGCAAACATAGAAACCGACGACAGCAGTCGACCAAATGTCCACAATGATGTAGACAATGGGCCTGCCAATGATCCATGCGCGGTTGAAAGAGGATCTCAAGTAAATATCACCAACCGTGGAGTCAATGGCCCATTGGCTACCGGGGCCTGGCACACCTTGCCAGTTGCGCGCAATGAGGCCGCGCAGTGAGCTATTGAAGTGCCTCTTGGTGGTCCTCTCCAGCAGCAGTTGGAGTCGCGACTTCCCTTTGGTCAGTGCCCGCTGAATTTGACGATCATTGGGATACGCGCCCATCTCGGGCTTGATCAACTCAATCTTCCCGTCAACCTGTTTGCCCTTCCCGACGAAAGCGCTAGACACGATGAGGGTGCAGCGCTTTGACCACTTTGGCTTCGGCTCAGGGATGAGTTTGTCGGCCGCTCGTATGGCGGCGGCCCATTCAATGCTCATGCCCGGCTGTTCTGGAGAATAGTCGCGCCCAAAGGCACGATTGATCCTCTGCTTGACGGTTAGCCTGCCAGCCTTCTTCCGTACGCCTGGAATGACAGGTCTATTTTTTCCGGGGGCGCCACAGTTTCTGTAACCTGTTCTGAGGCTAGATTCAATGAATCCAAACCGGCAGAGGGTAGACCACTGCTTGTAGACAAACGGTCGACTGACGGCAGCATTTTCAGTTGCCTGCTTGACAAGTCCACCCAGGCTCTCATGAACAAGGATGCTCTCCTGCATCTTCTTGACGTCCAGAAAACCAGCCATCGCCAACACACGCTTTTCATACTCGCGTTGATCCGGATCCTTCTCCGCCTCTGACTGCGGGCTCGCAAATACATGAACCTCGCGTTCAATCTGCAATTTCTGGACTACACGCTCCTTGGCCAAGCGAATGATGTCGCCGCGAATCATCCAGATGAGTTGACCTACCAGGGGCGATGGGCTGCCCTTCTTCTTCTTTGCCTGCTGCGGTGTACCTTGTTCATCCTTGCGAGACTCGGTCCTGGCGCCATCGGGATCCACAGAAGCACCGGAATCGCCGTCACATTCTGAATTGGCAGGAGACTCTGCGCGCGGCCGCCCGCCCTTGCCGCGTCTGTTCGGCGCATCCGCCTGAATGAGTACCGTCACAGTCCGGTCAATGGCCGGCGCATCCAGCACGACCCGGTAAATGCCAGGTTCGTGCGGCGTCGTAGGTTCTGGTTCCTTCAGCAGCCGGAACGTTGCGTTGTGGATCAAGAAGTCCATGCCGACCTCCTGGAACCAACCGGATTGAAAGTCCTAAACTCAGCCTCAGGCATGAGGATGAGGGGGCGGTGCGGGCGCCAGTCACGCCGCAGGTCAAGAGGAAGCTCCCCGTACCACACGGCCTGCCACAACGAGCGCTGTGCTGACTCCATGCTTCCTTGAATCGAGGCGATCGCATGTAGCACGCTGGTCTGTGAGTGGCCGCCAAGCTGACGGGCGGCTTCGATGGCCGTGCGGCGCTCCTTCTCAGAGGCCTCTCCATCGAGAGCCCAGCATGCAATCCTTCGAATGGTGAGTACGACTTCGGGTATGGACTGACTCGGGGTGATGAGGAGCCAAGTCACACCCCGACGCGCCCAGTACTCACGTTCAAGTTTCAGGAGTTGAACTTTCCTGGGGTTGTCATCGAAGCCGGATGGCTTGTACGCAATCGCAAGCAGTTCGCGTGGTTGACCGGGAGCCCTGAAGACGAGCACTAGGTCAGTTGTTAGAGTCCAGTAGGCCTCTTGCCCGTCGCCGTACACCTTAGGGTGACGAATACCCAACTCAGTTGCAATCTGGAGAGTGCCTGGTAGAAGGGAATTTGGGTCCCGTTCGCAGTACGCTGCCAAGAGGTGCGGCGCCGGGTCCACGTACAGCTTGCACTGTTCCAGGCAGTCATCCAAGTTGGGCAGCATCGTCGCAAAGAGTTGTGGGCCTAGTTCGCCGTCGGACAACAGATGTCTCAGGCGTCCGCGCCATTTCAATAAGTGACTGCGGCCTGAACTTGCAGGGTCACCGCGGGTGACCTGATGCCATGGAAGGGCCTCGGCGTAGGTGCCGGTGCCGCGGCCCTGGCGCTCGAATCGTGCAAGGACTTGCGGGGAGAAGCGCTTGGCGGTTTTCATGGACCCCCCATGCGGCTCGAGGCGAGTCGAGACCACAAGAGCGGGGACGCCACCCGGCTTCGTCTACTGCGCACCCGGAGGAGCGCAAGTTCAGTCAGAACTTGCGCTCAGGGTGACAAGACAGAACTGGAATCAGCGTCCAGGAGTGTTCGCGGCTAAGGCGCGAACAAATCCACCCCGTGTGGCCCTGACCTGATAACCTTCGTTCTGCCGGTTGCGAAGGCGGTTTGTCTGAGCTACCCGGACGGCGGGGCTTCGAAAGGGGTCTCGCCGTTCGTTATTTCATGGCTTCCTCCGTCAAGCTTGTCCTGATCGCAGCGACCTGCCGAGTCGACAACTGATGGCCCAACCGCGAGATGTCTCGGAGGAGGTCGGCGACGTGTCGTGGTGTGGCGCGGCTGATCCGGAGACCGAGCGACTGCCTCTCTGCACGGGCGGCGTGTTTGAGCAAGTCAGCTTCTGGCGCGTTCGGGCCCAGCGCCCAACTCAGTCGATGAAGTACTTCGCCTGATGGAGGCGGTCGTCGTCCGTTCTCGATCTCGCTGACGATTGAGAACGCGACACCAGCCCGACGTGCAAGCTCTCGTTGCGTCAGGGCACGCCGGGTTCGCGCGTCGAACAGGATCGCGCCAAAGGATTTGGAGTCTCGTCGCGCGGGCGAGACAACGCCCGCGGCAGAGGTCGCCGCTTTGGGTTTCGGGTCAGTCTGTTCGTGCACGCAGTGAGGACGGAAATCCATCCCACTGTGCACAGTCTCGACACACAGGTCTAGGCAGAAACTCAGGTACGTTTTCCGTACCAAGTCCCCGCTGCAGGGCGTTTACGATGGCGCCTGTCATGTATACCGACCTTGCCGTCTTCTCCAACGCGTTTGACAGCCCGGCGGATCTGCCAGTTGTGCAATTGGTTGGTCCGGACCTCGCGAGCTTGACCAAACGTGAGGCGGCACGCCAGATCGAACGATGGCAGACCCAGGCGTTGACACAGGCTCTCTTCAACTCGTGGCAGGTGAGTAACGGTTACCAGCTTGAGCAGAAGCTGATGACAGAAATCTCTCACCTCGACTTTCAGATTGATCGACCTCGGTTGTTCCATCGCATGTTGGCAAGCGGTGAGCCGGCGGTTTTGCGTGAGCTTGCGCGGAACGACTCGAGCAGCGCACCATGGATACGGCGGGCCCTGTCACGCGCTCCAGAAGTAGAAGACCTCTTGTACGAGCCTACATGGAGACTGCTCGATCCGACGCCCATGAGCCACATTGAGTGGCATCTGGCTGCCGAGACGATGCAGCGGCTCGCCATGTCGGTGCTGGAGCGGCGGGAGAAGTTCGCAGCCTGGGTTGTGGAATTGCCGATCGATCAGGAAGGTCGTGAGGCCTTGGAATACTTCATTCCCCGATCCCATGGTTCATCAAGATGGGGCCTGCTTCTGACACTGCTTCAACTGCGCCGGTGGGAGGTACACGGAAATCTGATCGCCTACTACCTTCAGTTGCTCGAGGTAATCGAGCGATGCATTGTTCCAGTCCCAGATCCTGACTTCGCGTTCATGCTCCCAGCACTCAAGGACTACTTGACTGCGTGCTTTAGCCGGATTCATGTGGGACCTACCCACCCTGGGAACGTCGAGTACCAACTCGCCAGACTCATGAGGGCAAGGAAGGCGTTCATCGTGGTCAGGGGAGATCTGGCAAGTGGCGAGCCGAGCGTCATTCGCTCAAATGGAGCAGGCTCACTGCCGACGGTCTTTGACATCGGCACCGCAGGCGAGTCGTGAGCAGCACTCCGACCAAGGAGTACGGCGTGGTTGCCGACGCTAATAGTTGCGTAGGCGCCACATTCACCAGAAGCCGTAAGTGGAGGACCCTCATGAAATTGACTGAGAAGCTTGAGTTGGCGCAGTGGATGAGGGACGTCGTGGTCCCCGTGGTGCGCGCGAAAGGAAAGCGCCACGCGGCAGAAGTGAGGTAAGCGGTCAGTCAACCGCGTCCTTGCGCTGTGCGCCGGTCATTGATCAGCGATCGGCCGCGGCAATGCGCCAGGGCAGCAGGGCCTCGTAGTCTTCGACGGTCTTGGCTCTGGGCAGCGCAACCAGCAACGCACTGAGGTAGCGGTAGCCATCGATGGCAGCCGACAGATATCGTTCGAGTGGCGCATGGTCCCTGGGTTCAGAGCCTGACTAGTTTGGTGAACCCGGAGAGCTGAACAAGCTCGCGAGCGAAGGCGGTGACATGGCGGCTGCAGACTGCCAGCAGCCGTTCGGTTCTGGCGGACGAATGTCGGTGCACGCCGATACCTGCCGCTCAGGGTTCGCCGGGCCAGTTGGCCGCTCTGATCAGATACCTGCCGTTCGTCCCCAACTTTGTGGATAAGTGGTGAGGCCACTAGGTCACCGCATCCAACGACAGCTCCCATGTTTCGCGAACGGGTGCTGCCGACCCAAACCGGCCGGTCAGGTGCCCCCCAGCCTGCCTGACACTGGGACCGACTTCTTCCGGGCTGTGAGTCTACGAAGCCGCCGTTCGCGGCCACCTAGAGCCGGCCATGAGCTGTCACTCAGTTCATCCGCACAAAGCCGTCATTGATGCTCAATTTCCGCATTCGAACGCGCATAGCCAACTTGCGTTGCTGCGAGTTGATCAACCCGTCAATGCGGTATTCGATAGACAGCAACTGGGTTCAATCCAGGTTACTGCCGGGCTTCCAAACGGCGCGTGCGAGCCGCATCAAGTTGCCACCGAGTACGGCTTGCAGGTCCGCATCGCCGTAACCCCAGTTCTGCAGTGTCTCCACGATACCTGGCAACTGTTCCGGTGCCACCATGCGCATGCCCTTCACGTAGCCCAGTTCAGCCGGAAAGGTGTGGCCCATCTTGGCCAGGTAGTCATCCAGCTCTTGGGTGTCGAACACATAGTCCAGGCCCAGTGCCACGTGCTGCGGCCCGACCAGCTGCGCCACATGGTCGATGTGGCGGGCAAAGGTCTCGCTGCTGTTGTCGTTCTGGCCCAGGAAGCTGCCGATGCCATTGATGCCCACCACGCCGCCGGTTGCGGCGCAGGCTCGGATCAGGTCGTCGGGGATGTTGCGCGGGTGCGGATGCAACGCGCTGGGGTTGCTGTGCGAGAAGATGACGGGCCGGGTCGCCACGTCGAAGACATCTCGAACCGTCCGGTGCCCGGTGTGGCTGCAGCAGACTTGCATGCCAACCCGCTCCATCTCTGCGACGACTTCGCGGCCAAACGCCGTCAGACCGGTGTCTTCGTCCTGACAGCCCCCGCCGACACGGTTGTTGTTGTTGTAGGCCAGCAGCATCCAGCGCACGCCCAAGTCGTAGTACAGCGACACCAGACTGGGCTGGTCGGCCACCGCGTTGGCGCCTTCGATGTCGAATCCGACCGCCAGCCGGCCCGTGGCATGCGCCTGCTCGACGTCCTCGGCGGTGCTCAGCAGGATGTATTCCTCGGGCCGTGACCGGATCCAGTGGCGCAGGCTGGCCAAGGTGCGCACGTGCTCTTCGATGCCCATGTCGCCGAAACCCACATTGAGCATCACCGCACTCATGCCGGCTGCACGGTAGCGCTGCAACTGCGGGAGGAAGGATGTGTCGTGAGGGCGTGCTACCGGCATGCAGCCGTGGTTGTCCCAGACGATGCTCTGGCGCAGCAAGGCTGCCGCTTTCTCTCGGGCTGGCTTGGGTGTCGGGTTCATGCAGAGCGAACCATAGGCCAGCTCGGGCCTGGATGGGTTAGGCTCTGAACACGGAAATTTAGGAGTACCGAACGCATGCCCAGCCGTGCAGCAAAGCCCACCGAAGACGCCTGGTCGCCGCTGGACTTCGACCAGGAAGCCTTTCGCGCCGGCGCCAGTGAACATAGCTTCAAGCGCTTTGCACGCCAAGGCGTGCGCACCTTGCATGCTCACGAAGGCGGCAGCGGCACATCGGACACCGTGCGCCTCGACCAGGACCTGCTGCTGACGGTGATCAACTGCGTGCTGCCTCGCACCACACGCTGGCGCTACGACACCGATGAGGCGTTGATCATGCTGCGCGCATCGCTGTGCTGCGATGTCGCCTTTGAGGTGGGCAGTTCGGCACAACTGGTCTTCAACCGTCCGGAAGTGACGCTGGTGTGCCTGCCCAAAGGCCGGCCGCAAACCGTCGACATCGCAGGCGGCGTCCGCCAGCAGGGCCTGGTGGCCATCTTTCGTGCGTCAGCCTTCGCGGCGCGCTATGGGCTGCTGCCGGGCGATCTGCCGCCTTTGGTGCGAGACGCGGTCACCGGATCGGCCGAGGTCGGTCGCATCGCGTCGTTTCCGCTCGACCATCGTTTGGCTGCGCTGCTGGCCGACACCATCGACACACGCCTGGAAGGCGAGATGCGCGTGTTGCAATACGCCGGCCGCCTGGCTGAACTGGTGGCCTACACCCTGGACGCCATGCAGCATGTGCCGCTGCTGCGTGGCACTGCGCTGAACCGGCTGCGCGACGTGGAACTGGCGCATGCCGCCTTGGCCCGGCTGGAGCACAGCTATCGAAAACCACCGCTTTTCGCCGAGCTGGCCAGCGAAATCGGCACCAACCAGAACAAGCTCAAGGCCGTCTTCAAGGAAGCCTTTGGCGTGACGATGGCGGAGTACTGCCTGGAGCGCCGGATGCGCGAGGCGCAGCAACTGTTGCTTGCCGCCACGCTCACGATTGCCCAGGTCGCCGAGCGCGTGGGCTACGGGCACCAAAGCAGCTTTGCGGCGGCATTCAGCGGCCATGTGGGGATGTCGCCGCGCCAGTATCGACAGCACCGCGCGCCCTTCAACCTGTCGCTGAACGCAGGCGATGTGGGCGACCCTGCTCGAACCTAGGGTTCACCCGATCAGGCAGGCCATGCGAACGCGAGGTCGTGCCGATCGCCTAAATCTTTGGTGCAAGTTCAAATGCTGCCGGTTTGACGGGCCCCTATCGTGGCATGGAGTCTTCAGCCCACCTGCCCAAAGAAGGACCCGCACCATGACAAGCCCGCAACGCTTTCCCTTTCGCTTGACCGGCCTGGGAGCCGCCCTCGCCGTGGCGGGTTTGATGGCATCGCAGCCAGCCGCGGCGCAGCAGTCGCCGGCAGACAAGGCTGACGAGGACCGCACGCAAACCATCGTCATCTCGGCCAACAAGCGGCTCGAGAAGCAGCGCGAGGTGGCCGGCACGGTGTCGGTGTTGCAGGGCAGCGATCTCGAGCGCCGCGGTGCGCGCGACCAGGAAGACTTTCTGAAGCTGACGCCCGGCGTCCAGCTCAACCGAGGCGATCCCAACGGCAGTGGCATCACCATCCGGGGCCTGAGCAGTCAGGCCTCACCCGAGAGCGGCGGTGCGCAGCAGAACGCGAGCGGCTCGTACCTGGAAGACGTGCCCCTGGCCTCGCCCATCTTCAAGGGTGTGGTGACAGACATCCTGCCCTTCGACCTGGACCGCATCGAGGTGCTGCGCGGGCCGCAGGGCGCACTGTTCGGTTCGGGGTCACTCGGCGGCGCGGTGCGCTATCTGCTGGCCAAGCCAGAGCTGAAAGCCTTCGGTGCCGCGGTTCAGGTGGGGACCAGCAGCGTGTCGCAAGGCAAGACCGCGGCGTCGCTGTACGGCATGGTCAATGCGCCTCTCGGTGACGCGGCGGCGCTGCGCGTGGTGGCCTTTGATCGAACCTCACCGGGTTACATCGACAACAAGGGCACCAACACCCAGGACGCCAACGAAGTGCGCCAGACCGGCGGCCGGGTGCTGGTCACCGTGAAGCCCTTGCGTGAACTGACGGCCACCTTCTTGGCCAGCACGCAGAAGACCAGGCAGGACGACTTCAGCTATGTCTTTGGTGACCCGAAGAGGCTGGAACACGACAACCCCACGCTCGGCCGCGGCAGCTCGCAGTTCGACTTCTCCAGCCTGACGGTGGACTACGACCTGGGCGGCGCGATCCTGACGTCCGTCACCGGCTACTGGAAGACCAAGACCAACGCCAATGGAGACGACACCCGGCTGTTTGGCACGCTGGGGCTGCAACTGCCGCTGGTGGCGCGTATCGCCGCCAGCAGCAGTGACGCCAAATCGCAGGAACTGCGCATCAGCAGCAAGCCCGGTGGCGCGCTCAGCTGGGTGGCTGGCGTGTTCTACCAAACCAACAAGGGCAACAGTGCGGCCAAGCAAAGCGACGCCACGGCAGCGTTTGGCGTCGTGGACCTGGTGGACTTGAAGACCACCTCGAAAGGCACGGAGAAGGCGGCCTTCTTTGACGGCGAGTACAGCCTGGGCGGCGGCTGGAGCGCAGGGCTGGGTGGCCGTGTCTACAAGACCAGCACCTCGTTCCAGCAGACCGGTTCGGTCTTCGGTGCCCCGAGCAACGGGCCAGTGCTGGCCGGCGGCGACAGCGGCAACACGCCCAAGGTCAGCGTCAAGTACCGCTTCGGAGACAACATGTGGTACGCCCTGGCTTCCAAGGGCTACCGTTACGGTGGCGTGAACGAAGGGCCGCCGCAGTCGACCTTCAAGTCCGACAGCCTGTGGAACTACGAGACGGGTGTTCGCCTGTCGCCGGCAACGGGTGTGCAACTGGACCTGACGGCCTTCCTGCTGGACTGGACCAACGCGCAGTTCACCTACTTCGAGCAGCGTGGCCAACTGGCCTTCTCGGGCATCGGCAATGTCGGCAAGGCCCGCAGCACCGGGCTGGAAGCCGCGCTGCGCTGGCGCATCAACCCGGCCTTCGACGTGGCGGCCTCGCTGGCCAGCATCGACGCCAAGACCACCAAGGACGTGCAGACGCTGGCGGGCCGCAGACCCGTGACCATCGCCTCCGGTGCGCGGCTGCCAGGCACCGCCAAACTGCAGACCGCCCTGCAGGGCAATTACCGCTTCACGGGTCCGCTGGGCTCGGCGGGGCGGTTCAACATCACGCACACGCATGTCGGTGAACGTGTGATCGATCTCACTGCGTTCTACAAGGCGCCCGCCTACGACACGGTGGACCTGGGCGTGAACTTCAACAAGGGCAACTGGACCCTGGCGGCAGGCCTGAGCAACCTGGCCGACAAGCGGGGCATCATGAACATCCAGGGCACACCGGACGGCAACCAGGCCTTCCAGCAGTACTACCTGCAGCGCCCCCGCACGCTGGATTTCTCGGTGCGCTACGACTTCTGAGGCTGGATGGACGCGACCGCCCCACGGCCTTCACCGCAGGTCGCGCCCCTCGACTCCGCTGCCAGCTGGCGTGCGCTGGCCGGCAGCGGCGTGCTCGCCATGTTCGGCGTGTCCGCGCTCTATGGCAGCACCTTCGGCCTGTTTCTGCTGCCCTTGCAGCAGAGCCTGGGCTGGAGCCGCGGCGAGATCGCCTTTGCCCTCACCCTGGCCACCTTGTTCACGCCGCTGGTCGCGCCGCTGACCGGGTGGGTCGTCGACAAGGTGCCGCTGCGCCCGCTGATCCTGGCGGGCGTGGTGCTGCAGTCGCTCAACTTCGCCGCCTTCTCGATGATGCAGGGCAGCGTGTGGGTGTACTACGGCTTGTGTCTGGCGTTGATGGTGACCGCCGCCGGCGCGTCCTTGCTCAGCCTGGCCAAGCTGGTGCAAGGCTGGTTCGACCAATCCTTGGGCAGGGCCCTGGGCCTGCTGTTCGCGTGCGGCGGCGTCGGCGGCATCCTGCATCCACTGTGGACGCAGGCCGTCATCAGCCAGTTCGGCTGGCGCCAGGCATTCATGGTCATGGCGGGCCTGAGTCTGATGACCTGCGGCGTGGCGGCGCTCTTGTTCGTCCGCGAACGCGACCCGGCGGCGCGCCGCGGCGTATCAGCCATGCCGGATGCGCGCCCACCTGCCTCCATGGCAGCGGCTCCCGGTGCCAACGGCCCCGGGTCGATGGCCGCCTTCCTGCGCGACGCCATCTGGTGGAAACTGGCCTTGTTCAACATGCTGTTCGCCCTGGGCGTGGGGGCCATCTTCATGCACTTCGCCGCACTGCTTCAAGACCGCGGCGCCACCCCCGGGCAGGCGGCGTTCGCGATGAGTCTGGTCGGCCTGGGTGGCCTGACCGGCAACCTGCTGGCCGGCTGGCTGGCCGACCGCATGCCAGCTTCGCGACTGGCGGTGATCGTGATGGCCGTGCCCATGCTGGCCACGCTGGTGATCTATGCCGGTGGGGGGCTGTGGGTCAGCATCGCGGCGGGCGGCTTGCTGGGCTTGTGCTCGGGCGGGGACAACAGCGTCAGCCTGCTGCTGGCGCGGCGTTACTTCAGCGCCGAAACCTTCGGCCGCGCCAGCGCCACGCAGATGGTGGCCACTGCAGCGGGCGGCGGCATCTCGCCCTGGCTGGCCGGCCTGGTGCACGACCGTACCGGCAGCTACGACCTGGCCTTGATCATGGCGGCAGCCTGCATGGGCGCCGCGGCGCTGGCTGCCTGGTGGCTGCCTGAAAGCCGCGAGGCCACCACTGGTGGTGAATCCACCTTGACCAAGGTGGCCTGAGCCGTGAATCGCTGGCGCAACACCCTGCTGGCCGTGCTCAGCCACGATGCATCCGGGCTGCTCATCGCCGCGGTCGTCGGCCTGCCCTTCTTCGGCCTGGCAATGGTGGCCCCCGCCGCGTTGCGCTGGCCACTGGCCACACTGGGGGTCGTGCTGGGCGTGGTGCTTGGTTCGGCCTCCATCCACCATCTGTGGGCACTGTCGCGCGCACGCCGGGCCACGCCGCCGCCCGGCCGGCTGGTCGATCTGGGCGGCTACCGCGTGCACCTGACGGCCGAAGGCAGCACACCGCCCGGTCGTGTGCCCGTGATCTGGTTTGCCGGCGGCCACGCCAGCGGCTACGCCATGCACCACCTGCACCGCGCGTTCCGCGGTGAGACCCGCTCGATCCTGATCGACCGCCCCGGCACCGGGTGGAGCGACGCCGGCCCCTTCCCGCGCACCACCGCGCGCGAGGCCGACGAGATTGTGCTGGCGCTGGAGCGTGCTGGCGAACAAGGCCCGTTCATCTGGGCGGGTCATTCCTTCGGCGGGCTGCTCGCAGCCAACATCGCGCGCCGCCGGCCGGACCTGGTGCACACGCTGGTGCTGCTCGACCCCACGCCGCTGGAAACCATCGTGTTCGGCCCGCGCCTGGGCGCGCTGAAGGAGATGCGCCGCACCGCCTGGCTGGGCGGCTTCGCGCAGCTCTTTGGCGTGAACCTGCTGGCCCGGCACAACGCCCGCATGGCCCAGGTGCCTGCCTACAAACAAGCCATGGAGGCCACCCAGGCCGTGCTGGGGCCCGAGGTGGCCGCCGCGCGCACGGTGGAGGCGAACGCGGGCAACTTCTTCGCGCAAGCGTCCATCTACAGCGAACTCAGCCCCGAAGGCGTGGCCGCCGTGGCCTGGGACACGGTGGTCTATGACCGCGACCTGGGCGACCTGCCGGTGTGGCTGGTGGGCCCGAAGGACGACGAGGACGGCGACATTGCCTTGTTGCCCGAAGCCCAGACCGGCGGCGCCGAGAACGCCCGGCGCATGTTCCACTTCTTTGCAGCCACGCGCGAACGCTACCTGGCCACGTCCACCCGCTCGCGGCGCATCGTCGCGCCCAAAGGGGCTGGCCACAACTTCGTCTACGAGATGCCGGACTGGACGATTGCGGTGATGCGCGAGGCGATCTGCGGCGCACCCAGGGAGCAGGGCCCATGAACGAGCAGACCCAGCAGATCGCACCGCAGGCGTTGGCAACGCTGGCTGAGCACTATTGGGCCTTCGAGTGTCGTGAGCTGCCCTTGTCGGCCGTACTCGCCGGCCAGACGCTGCACGACGCGGTGCTGTTCCGTGAATCTGCGGCCGACCACCAACGCCGCGACAACGATGCAGGGCATTTGCTGGCGCTTGCGGAACAGATCGACGCCGGCCCCTTGAATGCCCAAGAGCGCGCCACACTGGCGCTCATCAAGCGCGAATTGGCGGGGCTGCGGGCGCAGCACGCTGTCGATTCCTGGCAGCGGCCCTGGTTGTTCCCGGCCGGGCCCGACTTCACGGCCATGTTCTGGGCCAACTCGACCAGCCTCACCGATGCCGCGGCCGCAGCGCTGTACGTGGACCGTCTCGCCGGCCTGCCAGCCTACCTGCGCGACGTGCAGTCCAACATCGAAGCCGGCCATGCGCGCGGTTACCGCTATCCCCGGGTCGTGCTGCAGAGCGCGGCTGCCAACACGCGCGGCATCCTGGGCGCCATACCCGAAGCCTCGGCCTGGATGTCGCCCTTCCAGCGTTCACCGGCTGCGGCGCAACCTGGGGTGCGGGCCCAGTCCGAACGCGCCCTGGGCGTGGTTCGCGACGCCTTGCTGCCCGCACTGCAGGCTTGGGCCGATTTCGTGGAGAGCCTGGTGGAGCGCGGCGCGCGCGAATCACTGAGTTGCGTGGACGGCCCTGCCGGTGCCGCGTACTACCGTACCTGGTTGCAGCACTTCACCAGCACCACCGCCGATCCCGAAGAGGTGCATGCACTGGGCCTGGCCGAGGTGGCGCGCCTGGAACGCGACATCCAAGCCGTCGCAGGCGACGCGGGCCACGCCGGCGACGTGCCGGGCTACCGCGCCTTCCTGGCGTCAGACCCTCAGTTCATCGCCCCGTCGCGCGACGCCTTGCGTGAAAGCATCGAGGCCTTGTGCAAGCGCGTGGACCGGCGCATCCCGGAATTCTTCGGCCTGATCCCACGCATCACCTACGGCGTGCAGAGCATCCCGGACGCCGTGTCGGCGCGCATGCCGCCGGCCTACGCGCAGCCCAGCCCGGCCGACGGAACGTCTGCCGGCATCTTCTGGATCAGCGGGCTGCCGTCCAAGGCGCCGAGCTATCTGCACCCCGCACTCGTCGTGCACGAAGCCTGGCCCGGCCACCTGATGCACATGGCGCTGATGAACGAGCAGACCGAGCTGCCGGCCTTCCGCCGCTATGGCGCGGTGAAGTACACCGCCTGCGTCGAAGGCTGGGCGCTGTATTGCGAGACGCTGGGCGTCGAGATGGGGCTGTACACCACGCCCCATGAGCACTATGGCCGCCTGGAAATGGAGATGTGGCGCGCCGTGCGCCTGGTGGTCGACACCGGCATCCACGTGCGCGGCTGGAGCCGAGAGCAGGCGGTGGCGTATATGTCCGAACGCCTGAGCCTCTCGCGCGAGACGATCGAGGGCGAAGTCGACCGCTACGCTGCGCTGCCAGCGCAGGCGCTGGGTTATCAGATCGGCAACCTCAAGTTCCGCGAACTGCGTCGCAGGGCCGAAGCGACACTCGGCACGCGCTTTCGGCACCGCGACTTCCATGCTGCCGTGATGAACGCCGGCGCGGTGACACTGCCGGTGCTGGATGACCTCGTGAGCGACTGGCTGCGGCGCCAGACCTCCGCCCTGGGGAAGCCCGACGAGGTATCGCATGCCCCTTGACCCGGCCAGCGGCGTGTTCTACGACGTGCAGGGACATGGCCAACCCCTGCTCATCGGCCTGCCGCTGATGGCCTCGTTCACCGAGCTGTTCGGCAGCGAGATGCAGCCGGTGCTCGACGGCTATCTGAACCGGCTGACCGACCGCTACCGTGTGCTGCGCGTTGACTACCCCAGCATCGGCGGCAGCCGTGACATCGCGCCGGAAGCTCTCACGGCCGATCGCGTGTGCGCCGATCTGCTGGCCGTGGCCAGCGCGGCCGGCTTCGACCGCTTCGTCTACTGGGGCTATTCCTGGGGCGCCGCCGTCGGGCTTCAACTGGCCGCGCGCACCGACCGGCTGACGGCCTTGGTGCTGGGCGGCTGGCCCCCGCTGGGTGCGCCCTATGCGGGCATCCTGCAGGCCACGCGGCTGAAGCAGGCCGACCCCGAGCCTTCATCGCTCAAGGTGCTGCGGTCGAAGGGCCAGTACCGTCAGTGGGAAACCTACTACGCGAGCATGCTGAACTGGCCCGAGGCCGAGGCCGAGTCCGTGGCCCGCATCGCCTGCCCGAAGATGGCGTTCTTCGGCGGTGAAGGCGACCTCATTGAGGCTGGCATCCCGATCCGCATCGCGTCGATCATCCGGGAGCACCGCGTGCAGCTCGAGGAGCAGGGTTGGACGGTGCACGAAATCGCGGGCCAGGGCCATGGCGTGTGCATGGTGCCAGAGCTGGCGGTGCCGCCAGTGCGCAGCTTCCTCGATTCCGTGCTGACGTGAAACCGTCAAGCTCAACACCTTTGGAACAGCCGGGCGTTGCTGGCGCAATGGCCTGGGATCAAGCCGCCCTCGGCGACCTGGCGTCGTACTGCGAGAGCCAGCGCACGACCGGCCTGCTCGTGCTGGAGAACCGTCGCACGGTGCTCGAACGGAACTGGCCGGTGGCCGCCGGCAGCGACGTGTTCGAGCGGCGCTACCTGCATGGCACTGCGTGCGACGGCGCTCTGCGCGAAGACGTGGCTTCGCAGCAGAAGAGCCTGGTCGCGCTGTTGGCCGCGATCGCGGTTGACGATGGCCGGCTCGACCTGGAACAGCCGGTATCGAACTACGTCGGCCGCGGCTGGTCGCATGCAGACCCAGCGCAGGAGCTTGCGATCGTCGTGCGGCACCTGCTCGAAATGTGCTCGGGCCTGGACGACTCACTTCGCTTTGAGGCGCCGGCCGGTACCCGCCACCACTACAACACGCCGGCTTATGCGCTGATGCTGCCCGTACTCGAAGCGGCGGAAGGTCAGTCGATCGGTGCGTTGACCCAGACGAGGTTGACGGGACCACTTGGCATGGTGGACACCGGGTGGTGTCAGCGCAGCAACGAACTCGCTGCCCTCCTTGGCAACTCGCGCGGCCTCGTGACGACGCCGCGCGACATGGCGCGCCTGGGCCAGTTTGTGCTCGACGGCGGACTCGCTGAGAACGGTGCACGCCTAGTCAGCTCAGCGGGACTGTCGGCGATCTTTCGCCGCACTGCCCTGCACCCGGCTTACGGCCGCCTGTGGTGGCTCAACGGCGGCACGCATTGGATCGTACCGAACCGCGGTCAGGGCGACGGCAGCCTGGTGCCGACCGCGCCGGCCGATGCCCTGTTTGCCCTCGGCTCGGAGAATCGCGTGCTGATGGTCGTGCCGTCACTGGCTCTGATCCTGGTGCGGCTCGGCCAGCAGGCGCCCGATGCCGACCTGCGCGAGAGGATGGCCAGCGGCCTGGCACGCGCGATGATGCGAACTGCGATCGAATGACGATGGAACCGAACGCAACCGTCTCGGCCGACGCCCAGGCCCTGCTTGCCCCCTGGCCCGGCCCCTATGGCGGCCTGCCGCCGCTGGAAGGTGTCAGCCCTGCCGCCATCGAAGATGCCGTGCGCGCGGCGATAGAGATGAAGCGTGCCGAGGTGCAGGCCATTGTGTCGAGCACCGCACCGCCCACCTTCGAGAACACGGCCGAGGCCCTGGAAGCCTGTGGCTGTGCCCTGCGCCGGGTGCTGTGCGTCTACCAGGTGCACGCGAACAGCCTGAGCCTGGGCGACATGCCCGCGGTCACGCGGCGCATTGCGCCCATGCTGGCAGCGCTGGACAACGAAATCGCGCACGACGAGCGTCTGTACACGAGGCTGAACGCCGTGTGGGACAAGCGCATGCAGGCTGGCCTGTCGCTCGAGCAGCAACGGCTGGTAGAAGTCTTGCGCAAGCGCCTGCAGCGCCTTGGCGCCGGGTTGGCGCCTGCGGCCAAGGCGCGGTTGGCAGCCATCAACGGGCGTCTGGCCACCCTGTCTTCGCGTTACAACCAGAACCTGATCGAAGAGGCCGGCGAGCAAGTCGTCTTCATCGGTGACGAGTCAGGGCTGGACGGCTTGCCCGATGCGCTGCGCGCCGCCGCCGCAACGGCTGCGGCCGAGAGGGGCCGGCCGGGCCAATGGGCCATTCCAAATGCGCGCGGCGCCGTGTGGCCATTTCTGACGCTGTGCACCCGGCGTGACCTGCGCGAACAGGTCTGGCGCATGTGGACGAACCGCGGCGACAACACCGGTCCCCAGGACAACAAGCCCGTGGCCACCGAGATCCTGCAACTGCGCGGCGAACTGGCGCGCCTGATGGGCTACCCGAGCTACGCGCACCTGGCGCTGGCCGACCGCATGGCTGGCACGCCTGAAACCTCACTGGCCCTGCTGCATCGCACCTGGGCCAGCGTGAAGCCGCGCGCGCTGGCGCAGATCGCGGACTATCAGGCCCTGGCCGACCGCGAAGGGGCTGGCATCCGACTGGCCCCCTGGGACCGGCAGTTCTACGCCGAAAGGCTGCGCCGCGAACGCTTCGGCCTCGACGGCGACGCTGTGAAGGCGCATTTCCCACTGGATGCCGTACTGCAGGCCATGTTCTGGGCCGCGGGCCGCGTGCACGGTCTGGCCTTCAAGGCCATCGAAGGCGCGCCACTCATCCACCCCACGGTGCGCGTCTTTGAGGTCAGCCGCGGCGACGAGGTCATCGGCGTCATCTACTTCGACCTGTTCAACCGCCCTGGCAAGGCGCACGGCTCTTACCAGACCCAGTACCGCGAGGCCGAGCACTTCCGCGGCCGCGTGCTGCCGATCTCAGGCGTGTACTCCACATTCCCACCGCCGCCTGACATGGACAAAGGCCAGCCCGCGCTGCTGCCCTGGGAGTACGCCAACGTCTTCTTCCACGAGTTCGGCCATGCGCTGCACATGCTGCATTGCACCTCCGCGTACCGGTCATTGGGCAGCCAGCATGTGGCCTGGGACTTCGTCGAACTGCCGGCGCTCATCAACGAACGCTGGCTGCGCGACCGCGAACTGCTGGCCCGCTTTGCGCGCCACCATGTCACCGGCGAGCCGATTGCGCCGCAGTTGGTCGACCGCATCGAACAGGGCCTGAAGTACGACCGCATCTTCAGCCTGAACCCCGACTTCCTGCTGCCGGCCATCGTCGACATGCGGCTGCATCTGCGGGCTGATGGCAGCGGCCAGCCGATCGACCCGGTGCAGGTGGAGAACGATACGCTGGCCGAACTGGGCATGCCCGAGGCCTGGGACCTGATCATGCGCGTGACGCACAACTTCCATGTCTTCATCGGTGCCTATGCGGCCGGGCTGTACGCGTACCTGTGGGCCGATGTGATGGCGGCCGATGCGGTGCAAGCCTTCGAGCTTTCGCCCGGCGGCATCTACGATGCAGCCACGTCCAAGCGGTGGATCGACCACATCCTGAGCGTGGGCCACCGCGTGCCGGCCGACCAGGCGTTCCGCAGCTTCGCCGGCCATGACCCCGACCCGACGCCGCTGCACCGGCGATTCGGGTTGCAGCTCCCTGCCGAAATGCCAAAGACATGACCCGCAACCCTGACCCGTACATCCTGGAGCCGCTGCCCGCCTACCGCGAGTACCCGCAACCAGAGATGGTGGAGCGCGCACGCGCCTTCCATGCCGATCTGCAGCGCCGCCGTACGGTGCGCGACTTCGACAGCCGGCCCGTGCCGCGCGAGGTCATCGAACACTGCCTTCTGGCCGCTGGCACCGCGCCATCGGGCGCCAACCAGCAGCCCTGGTTCTTCAGCGTCATCACCGACCCCGAGCACAAGCGTCGCGTGCGCGAGGCGGCCGAGGTCGAGGAGCGCAGCTTCTACAACGAACGCGCGCCGCAGGAATGGCTGGACGCACTGGCGCCGCTGGGCACCGACTCGAACAAGCCCTTCCTGGAAGAGGCGCCGGTGCTGATCGCCATCTTTGCGCAGAAGTACGGCGTGCATCCGGATGGTGAGAAGTTCAGCCACTACTACGTGCCCGAGTCGGTGGGCATCGCCTCGGGCTTCCTGATCGCCGCACTGCACCACGCCGGGTTGGCGACGCTGACGCACACGCCCAACCCGATGAGCTTTCTCAACAAGCTGTGTGGCCGGCCGAGTTCAGAGAAACCGATCATCCTGCTCGTCGTGGGCTACCCGAAGGCGGGCTGCCAGGTGCCGGTGCACGGTGGCATCAAGAAGCCGCTGACCGCTATTGCGCAATGGCTTGGGTAGGACCCGCCGAAGACTGAAGGCCAAGACGCCCCGCGGCGCAATGCAGCAGGGCTTCTGCGCCACTTCAAGCGCGCAGGCGGATGCTCAGCCCGCCTCCACGGCGCGCGCTGCGCGTGTGGTCTGCACATAGCCACGGCCGCAGAGCAGCATCAATCCAGCGGCCAACATCAGGGCGGTCGTGGATGTGGCCGTCATCGCCAGCATCAGGCCATCGGGACGCGACTTCAGGGCGTCGGAGATGGCGCCCACCACGGCGGGGCTCAGGGAACCCAGCACCATGTTGAACATGATGACCAGCGAAATCAGGCGCGCACGCATAGGTTGCGGCGTCATCTCTTGAAGTGCCGTGGGGAAGACCATCGTGCCGGCCATCAGGAAGGTGTGGTGCAAGGCCATCAGTGTGAACAGCTCCACCGGCGTCCTCGCCAAGTAGAGCGTTGCGGCAAAGACACCGCTGGCTGCCGCGGCGAAGGCCAGAACCCGCACGGGCAACATCGGGCCCAGCCGAGGTGTCAGCCACTTCATGCCCACATTGGCGATCAACAACCCCACGGCCGATGACACGAACGTGGCGATGCCCATCGCATTGCCCAGGTCCAGCGATGTCACGCCCATCTGGCGCATGGCCACCACGGGGATGAAGGCGCCGGTGGCGCCAAAGCCGAACACCAGCAAGCCCACCGACAACATGAAGGTGGCAAACGAGAAACGCTGGCTGCGCAAGAACGGCCAGACCGACGGCTGCTTGGCTTGCACAGCCGTCGCGGCACCCGGGGGCGGTCGGGCCGGCCCACGCTTGTTGATGGGCAGCAACAGGATCATCGGCACGAACACGATGCCCGGCAGGGCCGTGGCAAAGAATGCCAGTCGCCAGGTCGGCAAGGCCTGCAGCACGTCGGGCAGCAGCGGCCGCCAGAGGTCAATGGCGTGGATCATCCACCCGCACATCGCAATGACCAGACCCACCACCAAGCGCCCGGTGACGATGAACAAGGAGTTGGCCAACTGCCGCTGGCCGCCGCGGAACAGTTCAGGAATCAAGGCATAGGCGATCGGCAGCAAGCCGGCCTCGGCCGCGCCCACCAAGGCACTGGTGACAAACAGTTCGTTGAAGTCACGCGCCAGGCCGCAGGCACCAACGGCCAGGCTCCAGGTGGCGATGCAGCCGGCCAGCACCGTGCGGCGGTCAAAGCGGTCTGACAACCACGCGATGGGGTAGCCGACCACGGCCGCGAACAGGGCCACACTGACCCCCTGCAACAGGCCGAACTGCAAGTCAGACAGCCCCAGCGCCTTGCGCAAGGGCTCGGCCTGCAATCCGAAGATCTGCCGGTCCATGTAGGTGTACAGGCCCAAGGCCACCAGCACCAGCAGGCTGACCCATGCGGACATCGGCGCCCGCTCGGCGGCAGCGCCCTCTGGCAGTGGTACTGCGGCCTCAGTGGAGGCGGCCATGGCGCTGCTCCAGTTGCTCACGCAGTGCGGTGGCGGACAAGGGTTTGCCGGTGGCTTGTTTCAACATGGCATCCAGATCGTGGCGCGCACCCTGTTGCCAGATGCGCGGGGCGAGCCAATCACCGATGGGCCTGCAGTTGCCGCCCGCCACCTGGTCTGGCAGGTCTGGCACTTCACGCCGCAGGGCGTCGAAACACTGCGCCGCCACCATGGCACCCAGCAGGTAGGCCGGGAAGTAGCCGAACATGCCGTGCACCCAGTGCGGGTCTTGCAAGGGGCCTTGGCTGAAAGCGGCCTGCGGTCCCACGCCCAGCAGAGCTTGCATGCGCTCGTGCCACCAGGCGGGCACGTCACCCACCCCGATCTCGCCCGCCACCAGAGCCTGCTCGATGTCGACGCGAACGATGACGTGCAGTGGGTAGGTCAACTCGTCGGCCGCAACGCGGATGGGGCCGGGCCGGATGCGTTGCAGCAGCCGCGTCAGGTTGCCCGGCTCGAACGCGGGCTGAGGACCAAAGGCCTGGTGCAGCAGCGGCGCCAGCAGCTGGCAGAAGGCGGGCTCGGGCGCCAGCTGGCGCTCGAAGATCAACGCCTGGCCTTCGTGCAGGGCGGCCGAGTGTGGCCCGGCCAGCGGCTGGCCCAGCCAGGCCCGTGGCAGGTTCTGTTGGTAACGCGCATGCCCCGTCTCGTGAATGGTGCCGACCAGGGCCGGCAGGAAGTTGGCCTCGTCGAAACGGGTGGCCGTCCGCACGTCTTCGGGCACGCCACCGGTGAAGGGGTGCTGCGTGGTGTCCAGGCGGCCGGCATCGAAGTCGAAGCCGAGCAAGGCCATCACCTGTTCGCACAGCCGTTGCTGCGCTGACGCTGGAAAAGGGCCGACAGGCTCCAACGGCTGCGGCGAGTTGGCCTGCGCAACCAAGGCCTGTTCAAGCAGCGGCGGCAGCCACCCCTGAACTTGCCCAAACAAGGCGTTGACCCGAGCCATGCGCAGGCCCGGCTCCCAACGCTCCAGCAAGGCGTCCATGGGCTGCAGACCCAAGGCATCGCCCAGCCGCGTGGCCGATTCGCGCGTCACGGCCACCACCGGCGCCCACGCGTCGGCAAAGGTGTCCCAGTTGTCGTCCTGCCGGGCGCGGCCCCAGGCCTGCATGGCCGCACCAGTGGCGAGTTCACGGCGTTCGGCCAGGGCCGCGGGAATCGCGGCTTCGATGCGACGCGCCTGTCGCATGCGCGCGAAGTTCAGTGCCGCATCGCCCAGCAAGGGCTCGTCAGCGGCGGCCTCGAACTGCCGGGCGAGGGT
The DNA here is from genome assembly GCF_002198735.1 of Ideonella sp. A 288. Taxonomy (GTDB): domain Bacteria; phylum Pseudomonadota; class Gammaproteobacteria; order Burkholderiales; family Burkholderiaceae_C; genus Pseudaquabacterium. The sequence continues at coordinate 38,786 of NZ_MWLO01000065.1, read as the reverse complement.
GGGATCGGCCTGCAACTGCTTGATCAACACGGCAAGCGCCGCCTGAGCGGCCGCGCGAGCGGGTCCGCCTGCGGGCGGCATGTGGGTCATTCGGTCCCACGTGGCGATGGCCTGCAGATGCTCCAGGTCATGCACGCGTCGGTGGTGTGCCACCAGGGCGTCGTAGGCAGGCGACGGGCTCATTCAGACCTCTCGGCATTCGGTTCCCGGCAGCGCCGCGTCTATCGCCGAAAGGCGAAGCGCACGCCGCGCGCGATGCCTGCGGGCGGCACCATGTTGTGGTCGTCGCCCTCGTGCACCACGGTTTCCACATGGAAGCCGGGCGATGCGAGCGCTGCGAGCCTGGCGCCGAGCTCGACCGTGTTGGGCACCATGCGGCACTCTTCGGTCATGTCGCGGAAGTCTTGCTCGCCAGCGGGAAGTCCGGGGACAAAGCGAAACGTGGACTCCAGCGCGCCCACCGTGATCAACGCGCGGGCCTTGACCTGCCCCGACCGGACCCGGTCACTGAAGCCGGCCTCGTTCGCCAGCACCGCACGGTCGTTGTACCAAATGGATGGGCTGATGGCCACGAACTGCTGGAACGACGCGGTGTGGCGGAACAACGCATGCAGCGTCGTCAGCCCGCCCAGCGAATGGCCCATCAGCACCTGGTCCTGCCGGTTGATGGCCACCAACGCCTCGACACGCGGCTTGACCTCTTCCTCGATGACGCGAAAGTAGTGGTCCATGCCGCCAAAACCTTCGGATGGCCGAGGCATCTTCGCGATGAAACCCTTCTTCAACCGTTCTTCGGAGATCGGCGTCGTCAGGTCGATCATGCGCAGGTCCAGCGCGGTGCTGACACTGTCGGTGGGGTAGCCGATGCCCACGACGACAGGGTCGATGACATCGGGCCAGCAGGCCTGGATGCGGGCTGTGTCGACGGCGATGCCGAAGTGCAGGTTGCCGTCGATCAGGTAAAGCACCGCATGCCCCTCGGGCGGTGTCGGCCGCCGCGTGGGGATGGAGACAAACAGCCGATAGGCACGGCCGTTGACCTTCGAGGTGAAATCGATCACTCGGGCGTTCAGGGCCATCTCGGCGGTGGGCGCTGTGCTCTCGGCAGGTTCCATTGGGTGCTTCCTGATGGGGGTGGGTGAGGGGTCGTCTTGCATCTGCGCGGTCAACCCCACAAGGCGGTCTCAGGCGGCTGCACGATGCCCAGGTGGAAGGTCATGGCCGCAGCGCGGTCGCCCACCTGCAGCAAAGGTCCGTCGAGATCGGCCCACCGGGCGAACTGGGCCACCAGGAAGGCGGGTGCCATGCCCAAGGAGGTACCGCACATGTTGCCCACCATCAGTTCGAACCCCAGCGACCGCGCCTCGTGCGCCAAGGCCAGCGCCTCGGTGAAACCACCGCACTTGTCGAGCTTGATGTTCACGACCTGATAGCGGCCTTGCAGGGCGGGCAAAGAAGACCGATCGGTACAGGACTCGTCGGCGCAGATCGGGATCGGCGAACGCAGGCCCGCCAGGGCAGCATCCTCGCCACGCGGCAGGGGCTGCTCGATGAGCTCGACGCCTGCTGCAATCAACCCGTCCATCAGCTCCGACAGCAGCCTGGCCGTCCACGATTGATTGGCATCGACCAGGATGCGGGCGTCGGGCAATTCGTCGCGAACGATGCGCAAGAGCTCGAGATGGCGGTGCGCGTCGAGCTTCAGCTTGATCAGCGGCAGACCGCGCGCCGCACGGGCTCTGCGTCGAACGTCGTCGGGGCTGCCCAGCCCGAGGGTGAAGGCCGTGATCACGGGCTTGGGCGCCGGCAGGCCGGCCGAGACCCAGGCCGGGACGTCGGCCTGCTTGGCCCGCAGGTCCCACAGCGCGCAGTCGAGCGCGTTACGTGCGCCGCCGGCTGGCATCAGCCTCAGCAGATCTGCTCCGCTGAGGTCGTCGCGCAGATGCGCGGCCACCGAATCGATCTGCGCTGCCATCGATGCCAGCGTTTCGCCGTCGTAGTCCACGCCTGCCGCTTCGGCGCAGCCCGTACGCTCTGCGTTGTCGCTCAGTTTGAGCGCGATCAGGGGCAGGTCGTGCATCACCTCACGGGCGATCTCGAAGGGCTCCAGCAGCGGCCAGTGCTCGATGGCAAGCTCGACACGCAAGGTCATGCCAGCAAGACCCGGGCAATGGCATCCACTCCGCCACGCATGGGGTCGCAGACCGGCAGGCCCAGCTCGCCAGCCACCGCTTGGCGATAGTGCGTCCATGCGCCGTCGCCCAGTGTGGACGAGTTGATCGCCACGCCCACGCAGCGCACGGCAGAATTGGTCAGTTGCGCGGCCTCGACATAGCGGCGGATGGCCTCTCGCAGGCTGGGCAAGGGGATGTGCGGGTAGTCCTCGATCGTGGTGCGCGAGGGGTCGTGGCAGAGCACGAGGGCGTCAGGCTGCGAGCCGTGCAGCAGCCCGAGGGTCACACCCGAATAGGCCGGGTGGAACAGGGCGCCTTGGCCCTCGATCACGTCCCAGTGGTCGGCCGCGTTGTCGGGCGACAGCTGCTCGGCTGCACCGGCGATGAAGTCGGCCACGACGGCGTCGATGGCGATGCCTTCTCCGGCAATCATGATGCCGGTCTGGCCGGTGGCCCGGAAGCTGGCCTTCGCGCCGCGGGCCTGGAGCGCCTTGGTCAGGGCCAGCGCGGTGTACTTCTTTCCCAGCGCACAGTCGGTGCCCACGGTCAACACACGCAGGCCGCTGCGCTTGCGGCCCGTGCCTGTGGGCAAGGGCCCGTCGCTGTGACGCACGTTCACCAGCCGCGCACCGCTGCGTGCCGCTGCAGCGGCGAGGGCGGGATGGCTCTCCAGCCGCGTGTGCATGCCGCTGACGATGTCCAGCCCCGCGTCCAAGGCCTGCACCAGGGTCGGCACCCAGGACTCCGGCAACTGGCCGCCCACCGGTGCCACACCGATCAGCAAAGAGCCCGCGCCCTGCGCCGCAGCCTCTGCAGGCGCGATCACCGGCAGACCCAGGCTCACGGTGGCCTGGGGCAATGCCCATTGGCCGATCACATCGGCGGGGCACCAGTCGCGCAGGCCGAAGCCGGTCTTGGCATCCGACTTCAGCGTGACGCTGCCGAGGAACAGGAGATAGGGCTTTCGCAGACTGGGCATACAGTGGATATTATTTCATCCACTCAATGCCGTAAAGCCGAGATTCGCCCCCAGGGCGCGGCAACGTCGCAGCGACTTACAGCGGTGGTGTGTTGGCGCTGACCACGACCGCCTCGGCGTCGCCCACATTGCGGAACCGATGCGGCAGGCGGCTGGAGAAGAGGTAACCGTCGCCCGGCCCCAACACCTTGGCTACGCCGCCGACCGTGACTTCGACCTGACCCTGAATCACGACGCCGCCCTCGTCACCCTGGTGGCTGTACGGCTGCGCAGCCGTCTCTGCCCCGGGTGCATAACGCTCCAGCAGCACCTGCAGGGGGCGACCCTTGAGGTTGTGTCCAACCTGCAGCAGAGAGATGCCGCCGGCACCGACTTCAAGCAACTCATCGCGCTGGAAGAAGATCTGCGTCTCGACGTCCGGATCAAGCGAGAAGAACTCCGACAGCGTCATCGGCAGGCTGTCCAGGATCTTGCGCAGCGAGCCGACAGAGGGCGAGATCGTTTCCTTCTCGATGCAGCCGATGGTGCCGTGGTTGAGGCCCGCGCGGCGTGCGAGTTCACGCTGAGACAGGCCGTGCAACTCGCGAACGTAGCGCAGCCGTGCGCCGACGCCGGCCGAAGGTTCGACATCGGACCGCTCGGTGCCCGGCTTGGCGGGAGCGCCGGCGTCGACTGCAGGGCTTGCCTTGGGGGCGGCCGACTTCCTGCGGGGCCGGGCGTCTTGCGTCGTCTTGGTCTTCATGGGGCAATGGCACTTCGAAGTGGCATGGCGAGTTTAGCGACCACCCTGCGGGTCTTGCCGCGCCCCATGTCAGTGGCTAGGATACTGAACACTACCCAAGGCCGCCCATGCACGAACAATCACCCCTGCCCGCCGCACTGGCCGCCACCCTGACCGACAAGGCGCGCGAATTCGGCATCCCGGGGCTGGCGATCGGCCTGGTGGCGCCCGGGCGCCACAGTGTCTTCACCACGGGCGTCGAAGCCCCAGGTTCCGAACGGCCGGTGACCGCCGACACCTGGTTCTCGGTGGCTTCCTTGGGCAAGCATGTCACGGCTTGCGCGGTGCTGGACCTGGCCCAGGCCGGCGCATTGGACCTCGAGGCACCGATCGGCCGCTACCTGGCCGATCTGCCGGCCGCATGGTCGCAGCGCCCCGTGCTGTCCTTGCTGCGGCACACCAGCGGCCTGCCCGAGTACCTGGCCTATACCGAGTCCGAGACGGTGCCTGAAAGGCGCGGCGACTTCATGCGCACCTACGGCAGCATGGCCACGGCGTTCGAGCCCGACCAGGGCTGGATCTACACCAACACCAACTACATCCTGCTCGGCTTCCTGATCGCCGAGTTGGCCGGGCGGCCCTACGCAGCGGCAGTGCAGTCGCTGTTCGACCGGGTGGGCTGTGTCGGCGCCACGGTGGCCAGCCCGCAATGGACCCGGGATGCCAACGTGCAGGGCCTGGGCATCACGGGTCGCGATGGGGCCAGTGCCCGGCGTGAGGTGATCGGTGATGGCGACATCTCCTTCACGGCGCAAGGCGCGCTGGTCTGGCTGCAGGCCCTGTTGGGCCCTCGGCTGCTGTCGACGGCGAGCATGACCACGATGCTCTCGCCCGCGCCACTGCGCACGTCGAGACCATCGCCCTATGGATGCGGCTGGTTTGTCGATTCCCTCCGCGGAGCGGCCATCGGTCACCATGCAGGCCACTACGACGGCTGGACGGCAATGGCCGTCCTGGTGCCCGCCCAGGGCTGTGGCGTGGTGGCCATGTGCAACCTGGCGCCGGGCAATACCCGTGCCGTTCGGTATCTGGCGCAATTCGCGCTGGAGAGCTTTGCGCCCGGCAGCACGCCCCTGTCGCTGCGCCCCATCCCGGATGACTCGCCGGCCCTCACCGCCAGGATCAAGACGCAACTGTTTCGCAACGGCACCGCGCTCGATCAGGACTGCTTTGCCGACGAACTGCTGCATGTGGTGGCTCATGGCAGTGCAGTGCGCAACGTCATCGACCTGTGGACAGGCGTCGAACCACTGGCCTTTGACCTGGTGGAGCAGCAGCGCCATGCCACGCACAGCCTGCGGCGCTACCGCATCCGCTACCTGGAGCGTGTCGAGCACCTGCTGGTGGGTACCACGCCGCAGGACAAGATCTACTGGGCCTGGCCGCTCTGAGCGGCCAGCGCACCACGCACGATCTGCGCCGGTGTGGCCACACCTTGGGCGATCCGATGGCAAGCCGCCGCCCAGCGACACCAGACCCGGATGCCCCATGAGCTTCATCAGCGCCACGATCATCGAGGGCGCGAATCGACGTGTGCGGTGTGCGAACCCGAGATCGGTACGGTCATGTGAGAGGCCACCTGTCGTCTATTAAATAGACCACCGAAGCATCTGGCGAGTGATCAAGAGGCCGCATGCATAGGCAGATTTACCCTGCATCGAGCCGCACCAGATCTGTTGACGGATAGTATATTGACCACTAGCATGGTGCAGTCAACCCCATCACCAAGGACCGGACCGCATGGACACGCGCACACTCAAAATCTTGCTGACCCCGATTGCCGCAGTGTTGGCGTCTTGGCCGGCAATGGCCCAGACCACAGGCGACGCGTCAACGGGCAAGCAGCTGGTCGAGGTCACGGCGTCCAAGCGCAAGCAGTTGGTGATCGATGTGCCGTACTCGATCACCGCCATTGGTGGCAGCGAAATTGCCGACCGCGGCGTCACCGACATCCAGCAGATGCAATCGGTGGTGCCGTCGCTGTTCATCAACCAGAACGCACCGGGCGCCAGCCGTATCCAACTGCGCGGCCTCTCGCAAGGCGTGGGCTTCGGCGCCGCGCTGGTCGGCACCTACCTCGACGAGATCTCGCTGAACATGCCGGACGCGCAGCGCTCGCTCGACGTTCCCCTGGTCGACATGGCCCGCATCGAAGTGTTGCGGGGGCCACAAGGCACGCTGTACGGCGATGGTTCGATGGGCGGCACCATCCGCTTCATCACCCGGGCGCCGCGGTTGGACAAGTTCGAGGGCAGCGTTGAAGCCGGCTTCAGCCAACTGAGCGGCGGCCAGACAGGCTGGCGCGCCAATGGCGTGGTGAACGTGCCCTTGTCGACGGGAGTCGCGGGCATGCGGCTGGTGGCCGGCCATGAAGACCTGCCGGGCTGGGTGGACAACAGCGCAAACGGTGCCAAGGACATCAACAGCGCCAAGCGCGACTTCTTGCGTGGCAAGTTGCTGGTGAAGCCAGGCGCGAATGTCGAGGTGACGGCGATGTTCTTCCACACCGAAACCGACACCAAGAACAGTTCAGGCTCGAACGCCGAGCGCGCCATCGCTTCGTACATCGCGTCGCCGACCAAGGACAAGACCGACCTGTTCAACCTGGCGGTGAACGTCGACCTGGGCAGCGTGCGACTGGTCAGTTCCACAGGCTACCTCGATCGCAAGATCGACACCACCTCTGAACTGACTGCCGTCTATGCTGGTGCGCCCTTCAAGGCGCTGGTCCTGCCCAAACCAAGCTCCGGCGGCGCCTACCGGCAAGACATGTCGCAGAAGATCACGACCCAGGAGCTTCGCCTGGAGTCGGATGACAAGGGGCCTCTGACCTGGACGGCGGGAGCCTACTACCGCAAGACCGACACGCACTCCGTCACCTCGGACGTGTGGACCGATGCCACGCTTCGGCTGCAGGGTGGCTTCGATGGCACCGGCCCCACCAACGTCACCCAGACGGCCCTGTTCGGCGAACTGACTTACGCCCTGTCGCCTCAGTTGTCGCTCACCGGTGGCCTGCGCTCGTTCAAGGAGAAGGCGGAGAACGTCGGCTCCAAGCTGCCGTCTGGCTTTGCGCCTCCAGGCACGCCTTCGACCCTCTACAACGACCATGCGGAGTTCAGTGCCACGACGCCCCGGCTGAACATGCTGTGGCGCTATTCAGCCAAGGGTGCGCTCTATGCCACCGCCTCCAAGGGCTTCCGAAGCGGTGGCTTCAATTCCACGGCAACGCCGCGCAACTACGGACCCGAAGACATCGTCAGCGTCGAGATCGGCAATCGAGGATCCTTGTTTTCCGACGCCCTGCAGTACGAAGTGGCTGCGTACCGCAGCAAGTACAGCAACGTGCAGGCGCAAGACCTGGCGCCTGGTTGCACGCCCGCAACTTGTCAGGCGCTCACGGTCAACTCCGGCAAGGCCTCGGGGCCGGGTCTGGACATCACTGTGTCGGCGGCGCTGACCAAATCCACGACGCTCGACGTGGCGCTGGGCTACTCTGACCTTGTGTACGACGTGAAGACCGCGGAGCGCAACCAGGGCGATCCGTTGAACTTCGTGCCCAAGAAGACGGCTTCGGTGTCACTGAACCATCGTTTCAGCTGGGCGCCTGGTTTGCCCGGCATGGCTCGGCTCGACTACCAGCACTCCGATCCCGTGAAGTTCATCGTCCGCAATCAAGGTGTGAATGCCGCCAGCAACAACATCGACACGCTGAACGCACGCCTCGGGGTGGAAATGCCCACCTGGCAGGTCTACCTGGAAGGCAAGAACCTCACCAATTCGAATGGCGTGACGTTCCCGGGAATCTTCGGCTTGCCCGATTTCAGGGTCGCACCGCGCTCACTCGGCGTGCTGGCGCGGGCCCAGTTCTAGAGCTCGGCCGGCACGCGATGGGCCGCGTCATCACGATCGCGGCTGCGACCCATTGCAAGCCCCAGGCCTGCAGCCGGATCGCTGAATGCCCAGGTGCAGTGCCGCCGAACTGAGCGGCACTGCCTGGTGGGCTGCGGGTGGGATTGACCGACGCGAAACCGCCGCCGCTATCGCAGAGTCTCCATCAACCGCATCAACAACCGGGTGCGCGGAATGATGCTGCTGATGTACAGCCTCTCGTCCAGGGTATGGCCTCCATCGCCATCGACGCCAAGGCCATCGAGCGTGGGAGCGATGGCGGCGGTGAAGTTGCCATCACTGCCGCCGCCGGTCTTCAGGTCGATCAGCTCGAAGCCGATCTCGGCAGCCAGCCCTTTGGCATGCTCGTACAGCGCTGCGATCCCGGGCGTCTTTTCGTACCCTGGGCGGTTGATGCCGCCCTCGACGGTCAGCGTGACGCCTTCCAGGTGGGGCTTGAGGCCTCGGATGCGACGCACGATTTCCTCGCCGATTTCGGGGTTGGGCATGCGCACATCCACTTCCACGGATGCTGTGTCTGGCACCACGTTGGACCGCGTGCCGCCCTTGATCAGGCCCACACTGACGGTGAGCTCGCGCGTGTAGTCGGTCATCGCTTCCAGTGCCAGCACCTGGTGCGCAATCTCGTGGATGGCGTTGCGACCGAGGTGGTGTTCGACGCCGGCGTGCGCCGCCACGCCATGGGCCGTGACCGTGAAACCCGCGATCCCCTTGCGCGCCGTGACGATCTTGCCGCCCGAGCGGGCCGGTTCGGTGACGAGCACGAACTTGGCCCGTCGTGCTTCGCGCACGATGTGCTCGCGCGAGGTGTCGCTGCCCATCTCCTCGTCGCTGACCATCAGATGCCGCACCGGCAGGTGCGTCTGCAGGCCGGCCCGACCGATCTGGCGCACGGCGGCCAGCGCCAGGTAAGTGCCGCCCTTCATGTCCTCGGCGCCTGGGCCATAGGCACGGTCGCCCTCAATGCGGAAAGGCAAAGGCCCGGCCAGGGTGCCGATGGGGTGCACGGTATCGATGTGGCTCAGGATCAGCAGCCCCGGTCCGCCGGCGGCCTCGGGTGGGCAGTGCTTGTCGGCGATGGCCAGCAAATGGTCGCCAAACCCGTCCCTGCCGGCAATGCGCTCAACGCGCACCCCGATGGCTTCGTAGTCGGCCTGCACCCGGGAGGCCATACGGGCCATGCCTTCGGGGTCGTCAGTGGGGCTCTCGATTTCGATCCAGGCGCGGATTCCGGCCAATATTTCGTCCAAGTTCAGGGATTGGGTACTGGTCATTCAGGGATCCCCTATCGAATGTTGCACGGACCGTTGCAAAAAATGGATAGTATATTGTCCACTTGTTGGCGTGGTGGACGCTCGACAACTTGTCTCGACAGAGTTGCGCCAGAGAGAACCCGCAGGCCACCCGCAATAGCGGCCGAACGGAAATTGCAAACGACCAACTATTCGTGCGGCAGGCACAAGTCCTGGCCTCTCACTCGCACTACGCTCGGATCACCTTGATGCCCAACCCGACACCGCCGCGCAAGCGCTACTCTGCCTGGAACCTGTTCGCCGCTGCCCGCACAGGCCACAGCGACTGGGCGCCTGCATGGCGCGAGGCCGAGCCCAAGCCGCGCTATGACGTCATCGTCATCGGCGGCGGTGGACACGGCCTGGCCACTGCCTACTACCTGGCCAAGAACCACGGCGTCACCAATGTCGCGGTGCTGGAAGCCGGCTGGATCGGTGGCGGCAACACCGGGCGCAACACCACCATCGTGCGCTCGAACTACCTCTATCCAGAGAGTGCGCGCTTGTACGACTTCTCGGTGCGCCAGTACGAGCACCTGGCGCAGGCGCTCAACTTCAACATCATGTTCAGCCAGCGTGGAATCGTCACGCTGGCCCATTCGCGGCACGACCTGGACGCCCAGTCACGCTGGGCCAACGCCATGCTGTGCAACGGCATCGATGCCGAACTGCTCGACGCCCGGCAGGTGCAGGAACTGGAGCCGCGCCTGAACTCCAGCGCCGATGCGCGGTTCCCGATCCTGGGCGGCTTCATCCAGCGCCGCGGCGGGTCGGCGCGGCACGACGCCGTGGCCTGGGGCTATGCCCGTGGCGCGTCGGCCATGGGTGTGGACATCGTGCAGAACTGTGCCGTGACGGGTTTCCTCAAGCAAGGCAAGGCCGTGGTGGGGGTGGCGACCAACCGCGGCGAGATCCGCGCCGACAAGGTGGCCATGGCGGTGGCAGGGCATTCGTCGGTGCTGGCCGACATGGCGGGCTTTCGATTGCCAGTCACCAGCTATGCGCTGCAGGCCATGGTCAGCGAACCCGTCAAGCCCGTGCTCAACACGGTGACCTTGTCTCCTTCCCTGGGCGCTTACTGGAGCCAGAGCGACAAGGGCGAAGTGGTGATCGGCGGGGCGCTGGACCACTTTCCGTCCTACGCCCAGCGCGGCAGCTTCGACGTGATGCAGCACGTGGTGGCCGCCACCGTGGAGATGTTCCCGAGCTTCAGCCGACTGCGCCTGCTGCGCCAATGGGCCGGCATCGTCGACGTGGTGCAGGACAGCAGCCCCATCATCGGCGCCACGCCGGTGCCGGGCCTCTACATCAACTGCGGCTGGGGCACCGGTGGCTTCAAGGCCATCCCGGTGGGCGGTTGGACGCTGGCCCATGTGCTGGCCACGGGACACAACCATGAACTGGCAGAACCCTTCCAGCTGCAGCGCTTCCACACCGGCCGGCTGATCGACGAAGCCGCCGCGGCGGGCATCGCGCATTGAGGAGCCTGGCGCGATGATGCAATTGACCTGCCCCCTGTGCGGCCCGCGCGCCGAGAACGAGTTCCACTGTGGTGGCACCACCGGCATTGCGCGGCCGCCTCTCGACTGCAGCGACGAGACCTGGGGCACCTACCTCTACTTTCGCGACAACCCCAAGGGTGACCATGCCGAGCGCTGGCGCCATACCTATGGCTGCGGCCTGTGGTTCAACCTCTTGCGCGACACCGTCACTCACGAGGTGAAAGCCGTCTACGGGATCACGGCCACTCGCCCGGAAGGGTCGTCATGAGCGGCTTCCGACTGCCGGCACCCCATGGCGCCTGGATCGACCGGACCCAAGCGCTTCGTTTTCAGTTCAACGGCCGCGAAGTGCAGGGCTTTGCCGGTGACACGGTGGCCTCGGCCCTGCTGGCCCAGGGCATCGTGCATGTGGGCCGCAGCTTCAAGCTGCACCGGCCACGCGGCATCTTCAGCTGCGGCGTGGAAGAGCCCACCGGTCTGGTCGACATCGGCCAGGGTGGCGCGCGCACGCCCAACACGCGGGCCACCGACCTTGCCGCCAGCGCGGGCCTGCAGGCCTTCACCGGCAATGCCTGGCCCAGCCTGGGCTTCGACCTGGCGGCGCTGACCTCGCGATTTGCGGCGCTGCTGCCTGCGGGCTTCTACTACAAGACCTTCATGTGGCCGCACTGGCACCTGTTCGAGCCCGTGATCCGGCGCATCGCGGGTCTGGGGGTGGCCGCCGATGCGCCCGACCCCGACCGCTATGACCAGGTCTCGCGCCAGGCGCAGGTGCTGGTGGTGGGTGCCGGTGCGGCGGGCGTGCAGGCCGCGCTGGCGGCAGCGCAGGGCGGTCAGCAGGTGCTGCTGGTCGAGGGTGCGGCGCGGTTGGAGCCGGCCGCTGCCGCGCGCCTGCCAGACCTGGCGCTGGCGGGTATCGAGGTGCTCACGGCTTGCACCGTGTTTGGCCTGTACGACCACGGCCTGGCGGCGGCGGTGCAGACCGTGGCGGGTGCCGTGCGCGAGCGGCTGTGGCAGATCCGCGCCGGTCGCATCATCCTGGCCACCGGCGCCTTCGAGCGGCCCATGCTCTTCCCCGACAACGACCGGCCCGGTGTGATGCTGGCCAGTGCCGTGCTGCGCTATGCCACCCACTACGGCGTGGCCTGCGGCCGCCGCGTGGTGGTGGCCACCGCTTGCGACAGCGGCTTTCTGGCGGCGCGGGAACTGGTGGCCGCTGGTATCCATGTCGCTGCCATCGTCGACCACCGCAGCGCCGCCGCCATCGATTCACCCGCTGGCGTGCCGGTGTTTCGGGGCAGTGCCATCGTGGCCGTACAGGGCCAGCGAGCGGTGAAAGGCGTTGTGGTGGCCGCCCACGGTGGCGGTGCGCTGCAGCACCTGGACGCCGACTGCATTGCCAGTGCCGGCGGCTGGTCGCCTGCCGTCAACCTGTATTCGATGGCCGGCGGCAAGCTGCGCTGGGTGGACGAGGCCGCCATGTTCGTGCCGGATCGCGCGGTGCCCGACATCGATTCGGTGGGTGCCTGTGCCGGCGTGTTCGACGAAGCGCGAGCGCTGGCGCACGCCGCGGCTGTAGGCCGCGGCATCCCACATCCCGCGGCGGTGGGCCGCGGCACCGCGCAGCCGGCACCGGTGGGTGGCCTGGGCGTGGTCTCGTCGAACAGCAGCCCCTCGGCTGCAGCACTGGCGGCTGTGCGGCGCAAACCCGGCAAGGTCTTCGTTGACCTGCAGAACGATGTCACAGCCGACGACGTGTCCTTGGCCGCGCGCGAAAACTACCGCTCGGTCGAGCATCTCAAGCGCTACACGACCATGGGCATGGCCACCGACCAGGGCAAGACCAGCAATGTCAACGCGCTCGTGTTGATGGGCCAGCTGACCGACCGCAGCCCCGGGCAGGTCGGCACGACCAAGTTTCGTCCGCCGTTCAAGCCGGTGACCTTGGGCGCACTCGCGGCGGGGCGCTGCGGCGCCCGCTACAAACCACTCAAGCGCATGCCGGGGCACGCCTGGCACGACGCGCACGCACCGGTGTGGGAAGAGTTTGGCGGCTGGCAACGTCCTGCGGCATACGTTCGGGATGGTGAGTCGCTGAACGACGCCGCCGAGCGCGAAGCACTCCACGTTCGCACACACGTCGGTCTGTTCGAGGCCTCACCGCTGGGCAAGATCGAACTCTACGGGCCCGATTCAGCGAGCTTCCTCGATCTGATGTACGTCGGCACCATGTCCACACTCGCCATCGGCCAGGCGCGCTACGGCCTGCTGCTGCGCGAAGACGGCGTGATCTTCGACGACGGCATCGTGGCACGCCTGGGTGAGCAGCACTACTGGGTCAACACCACGTCGGGTGGCGCAGAGCGTGTCGGTCTGGCTTTCGAGGAATGGCTCCAGTGCGAGCATGTGAACTGCCGTGTGCTGGTCACGCCCGTCACATCTGCGTGGGGCAACGTCACCGTGGCGGGACCCAAGGCCTGGGCCGTGCTGCAGGCCGCCGGTTTCGATGACGCCCTGGCACCCACGGCGATGCGGCACATGACCTTCCGCGAGGTGAACCATGGCGGCGTCACGATGCGCGTCTTGCGCGCCAGCTTCAGTGGCGAGCTCGGCTATGAGATCAATGTGCCTGCGCAGCACACGCAGGCGCTGCTCGAACAACTTTGGCAGGCCGGCCGGCCCTTTGCAGTGATGCCCTACGGCGTGGAGGCGCTGATGATCCTGCGCACCGAGAAGGGCTACCTGCATCTGGGCGCCGACACCGATGGCACGACCTTCCCGGGTGACGTCGGCCTGGACCGCGGCATCTCCAGGAAGGCAGCCAACTTCGTCGGCCGGCGCTCGCTGTTGCGGCCGGTGGCGACCGATGCCGACCGCATGCAATTGGTCGGATTGCTGACGCTGGATCGCCGCAGCCGACTGCCCGTCGGCGCCCACATCACTGTGGACGCCCCACCAGCTCCGATCGAAGGCTACGTCACCTCCAGCGCCTTCAGTCCGGTGCTGGGTCACCCCGTCGCGCTGGCCATGCTCAGGCGTGGCGGCCAACGCGTCGGAGAGCACGTGACGGCTTATCACCTGGGGCGGCCGTTTGCAGCCGAAGTGGTCAAGACTCCATTCTTCGATGTCGCCGGAGATCGTTTGAATGGTTGAGCGTCTGGTCGCTTCAAGCAATTTCGAAGCTGAGTTGCAGGCAGCGTTGCCAATCGCCACGCAGGCACTGAAAGTGTCCGTGGTTGAAGGCCTGCGTGTGCTGGTCTTTCGCCATCTCGCGGGAGGAGCAGCGGCCGTCCATGAAGTTCTCGCGGCCAACCATCTCACTGCCATGCCCACGCCGGGAACTTGCCTCGGCGACGACCCGTGGCAGGTGTGGATCGGCCCCGCAGAGAGCCTGCTGCTGACGGCAAGCGGCAGGGCCGCCGACGACGTTCTGGCGGCACTGCACCCGGGTTGCAACAGCCTGGCCTGCGTGGTGGATCAGTCGGCCGGTTGGCTGGCGTTCGAATTGCTCGGCGCGGGCATGGACGATTTACTGCCGCGTCTGTTCGATGCCAACGCCATCCCTCGGCACGCGGGTCAGGGCGCGCGCGCAAGGTTCATGGACGTCAGCGCCGTGGTCATGCGCGTGGGGCCAGACCGGGTCTTGCTCGCGGTTGAACGACCGCACGGAAGCTATGCGGTCCAATGGATCGGCCATGCGTGGCGTGCTGCTTTGGGTTGAATGTAGGTATGCGCACTGAACTCCGTATGCGCTTTGAGTGACCGCTTTCGCTAGTGAAGTACGACCGCTGCGGGTCGAGGGCTGCCTTATGCGTCCCCGATCGCACAACCGCAAAGCTGCCGTTCACGTTGGCCGGCAGCACAGCCGACGTCTGGGAAGACCCGGACTCGACCCGAAGCAGAACTCGGTCCACCGCAGGTGGGTGGCCCAGAAGCGGACAATCACGTTTGCGATGAACGGCGCTTGGTTGGAAGCGATCATGCTGGCAGGTTCCAAGTTCGGAAGATGCTAGCGACTTGCCGTTATCGAACTCGGGGCCGCGGGCCGAGCCGCCAGTAAAGTGGTGGCTTGAGAAAACCGTGAGATTGGGGCTTGCCTATGCCGGAAACCTACCGACAGACCTGGGCCCGCCTGCTCAGAGACGCCGTGCTAAGCGTTGGGCGAGCTGAAGATTGGCACTGGTTCCGCTATCACTTCGCCAATTTGCCGCCGCACCCGATGGCGCGCAGCATCATCGATGCCTGCGCCGACTGTGAGATGAAGGTGCCAGGCCTGGGGGCGCAGTTCATCACGGAAGTGGCCGCTATTGGCGGGAGGGAGGGACACCTCCCTCACTACGACCAGTTGCTGCAGAAGCTAGCCGAAATCTTGGTTGTCCGTAAGCGTCGCCCCAAGGCCCTCTTGACCTCCGCTGCGGCTTGAAGGCAGCGACGGTCAGATGTCGAGCACGTGGCGCAGCATGTGGAAGGGCACCCGCCAGGTGCCGCCGTCACCGGTGCCGATCGTGGCGGTTCGCTGGTTGATGCGCACGATCACGCCGTTGATGCTGCGTCCATCGCGATCGTCGAAGGTCACGGTGTCGCCGCGCTGGAACTCACGCGCCTTGGTTGCCGCGGTGGCAGGCTCCGGCGGTGGGATGTACTGCGTTTGCTCGTCCTGCCGTTCGGCGTCGGTGTAGCCCTGCATCGACACGCAGGGGATCTTCCAGGTTCGCTTCGTGCCTTGTTCGAGCACGGTGGCCTGGGTGTCCTTGAAGGCGATGATCTTGCCGCTGCGCATCTGCCCGTCGCGGAAGTCGACGAAGCGCACGGGCTGGCCGAGATGCAGGTTGGCGCGCGCGGCCAGGCCGCGACGCGGGTCGGCCAGCATGCCTTCGATGATCGCCTTGAGCTGGTACAGCTGCAGGCTGCTGGCGCCCTCCAGGGCTTCGATCATCCGCGGGTCGATGGCTTGCAGGTTCACGCCTGGGTCCTTTAGACCTGCCGGCGTGGCTCACCGTCCTCAAGCGGCCATGCTGCCAACAGTCTGTCGTTGCTCGTCGCACTGCCGCCCGATGTTCCACGGCAGCAACTCGTCGATGCGGTTGATGGGATGGTCTGCGATGCGACCCAGCACCTCGCGCAGGTATCCCTCAGGATCCAGCCCGTTGAGCTTGGCCGTCTGCACCAGACTGTAGATCGCCGCCGCCCGCTGCCCGCCGGCGTCCGACCCCATGAACAGGAAGTTGCCCCTGCCCAGGGCCACGCCGCGCAGGGCACGCTCGGCCGCGTTGTTGTCGATCTCGATGCGGCCGTCGTCGCGGTAGCGCGTCAGCGCCTGCCAGCGCACCAGGCTGTAGCCGATCGCCTGGGCGAGCTCGGACTTGGCCGAGACGCGTCCGACCAAGCTGCTCAGCCAGGCGTGCAGGTCGTCGAGCAGCGGGCCAGCCCGGGCCTGACGGTGCGCCCGTCGGATGTCGGGCGGCTGGCCGCGGATCTCCTTCTCCACCGCATACAGCGCCGCGATGCGCCGCAGCGCCTGGGCAGCGATCGAGTCCTGCGCCTTGCCCGTGCTCAGGTACAGATCCCACCAGGGTCGCCGCGCGTGAGCCCAGCACGCTGCTTCGGTCACGTGGCCCGAGTCGTACAGCTTGTTCCAGCCGCCGTAGGCGTCGGCCTGCAGGATGCCGCTGTAACTCCCGAGGTGGCGCTGCGGGTGTTCGCCCTTGCGGTCGGGCGAGTACTGGTACCAGGCCGCGGGCGCATCCTTCGATCCGGCAGGCCGGTCATCGCGCACGTACACCCACAGCCGGCCGGTCTTGGTCTTGCCCAGGCCGGGGCTGAGCACGGGCACTGGCGTGTCATCGGCATGCACCTTGGCCCCAGCCAGCGTGTAGCGAGCGAGCGCGGCCACCAGGGGGTCCAGCAGCCGATCGCCCCGGTCGACCCAGCCCGCCATGGTGGAGCGATCGATCTCCACGCCGTCGCGGGCGTAGATGCCGCTCTGCCGGTACAGCGGGATGTGGTCGCAATACTTCGAGACCATCACATGGGCGATCAGCCCGGGCCCCGCAACGCCGCGCGCGATCGGCCGGCTCGGCGCTGCGGCCTGGAAGATCGTCTGGCAGGTCACGCAGGCCAGCTTCGGCCGCACATGGCGGATCACCTTGAAGTGCGAGGGCACGTACTCGAGCTGCTCGGAGACATCCTGCCCGATCTGGCGCAGCCGGCCTCCGCAGGCCGTGCAGCCGCAACGCTGGCCCGCGGTGTCGTGGTGCGCAGCCGTGGCGTCGGGCCGATGGACCTCAGCAACGCGCGGCAGGTGTGACGGCAGGCTGCGGTCGATCTCGGGCGCGTTGGCTGGCGGGGTCCTTGCCGGTGCGGCAGCCGCAGGCTGTGTCTGCACCGCGGTGAAGTCGATCAGGTTGATCTGGGTGTCGAGCTGTTCGCTGGAACTGCCGAACTCGGCCCGCACGCGCCGCAGCAGTTGCAGCTTGAGCTTGTCGACCATCAGCTTGAGCAGCGCCACCTCGGAGTCGCGTGCCTCGATGACCCGCAGCAGCGAGTCGATCGTGGGGGTCGGATGAGTGGGTGTCGACACAGGAACCTAGTGTCCGATATGCGCGTACCAATGACCATTGGTGCTGCCCCTCAGGCGACGCTGATCACACCGCTATGCCGCCAGTTCCGGAGGGTGCGTTCTCACCGGCATGCGCCAGTCGATGCCCTCCAGCAGCATGGACAACTGCGCGGGGGTGAGCGACACGCTGCCGGAGGTGGCCTGCGGCCAGACGAAGCGCCCGCGCTCCAGTCGCTTGGCCAGCAGCATCAGGCCCTGGCCGTCGAACCACAGCACCTTGAGGATGTCGCCGCGCCGGCCTCGGAAGACGAAGACGTGGCCCTTGAACGGGTTCTCGGCCAGCGCGGTCTGCACCAGCGCGGCCAGACCGTCGAAGCCCTTCCTCATGTCGGTGTGGCCGGCCACGATCCATACGCGGGTGCCTGCTGGGAGGCCAATCATGTGACACGGGCCAGCGCACGCAGCACGGCGTGGATGCTGGTCTCATCGACGGCGCCACGCAAGCGGACTCGGGCGCCGTTGATATCGATCTCGATGGTGCCGGCCGGGACGGCGCGGTGTGGGAGCGCTGCTGCTGCTGCTGCTGGTGGTGGTGTCACCGGCTCCGGCGCCGACTCTGAGCCCAGCACCTTGACCGGCAGCAGCACCGCAGCCGGCTTGCCGCACGTTGAAGGCCCCTGGGCCTGCAGGTGCAGACGCCGCCAGTTGAACAGCAGGTTGGCGTTGACGCCAGCCTCCTGGGCAATGGCCGCCACCGACGCACCGGGCTCCAAGGTGCGGCGCACCAGCGCCTGCTTGAAATCCTCGGCATGCCGACGCCGGGTGTCCTGGGGCTTCGTGACTCGCTTGTCCATGTGTGCACTTGTCGGGTTACGTGCACACACCCAAGTGTGGCGACGTCACCTGATCGTGCTCACGACCGGGGCGCCGGGCAATAGGGCCTTAAGGCCACGCTTACGGTTGTCCGGCGCCTGCTGACCTTTGACTGGCCCGAAGGCACAACTTTCCAACACGAGCCAGCGCTCACGGCCGACGGGAAGCGTCCTGAGCTTCGCGTTGTCACGCCCCAGCGCCCGTACCTCTTCGAGGTCAAGGCGCCAGCCCTGCGCGAGCACGCAGGTGCCAGGCGAACCAATGATTTCCAGGTTCCGGGGCGAGCGCTGCCGAGGGAGCGGGTCCAGCAACTTGTCGGAGACAGGGGGCTCACCCTTCCGCGCGACAACCCCGTCAAGGACTTCCTGCTAGATGCGGATGCCAAGTTTGCCGCCTTTAGGGCGGTTCAGCACGAGACCTCGGTGCTCATCATTGTGTGGGACGACTTCATCTACGAGCCCATAACCGCGCTGAAGCATGAGGCGTGTGGGCTCCTCACCGCCAACTCCTATTTGAGGGATTCTGCGGGCGCGCCTGTGCAGTTCGCGAACATAGACGCGGTAGTGCTGGTGAGGCATCTGACTTACTTTGCAAGGGCGGCAGGAGATGTTCCGCTTGAAGAGCGAGCGCATGCGCTCGACTTCGGCGACGAACGGGCGCTTCCGAATGTGTTTATCCCCGTGGGTGACACTGAACTCGTTCCGGCGCTCATCCGCTACGGGCTTCGCGCCGTCAACTGGGACGATCCGAACGTTCAGCGTGCCGCCGATTACAGGCCGAATGACATCGTGATGTGGACATAAACACTTGCGAGGTGAGGATTCGTAAGACCGCCCTGAATGGGACGCTACGTATGTTGGCCGCTATGGAAGGTGGGAAGCTCCTTGTTGGACGGCTGGCCCTCTTCTGACACCGTCGGGCGCTTGTCGAAGCGGAACTCCAAGGCCTCTGCCTTGTCGACACCGGTGAGGGTCAAATCCCCTCGGACCCTCACGTCCAGGTTGGTCAGCGGGTCGAAGATGAAGCGGACGCGCAGCTGACCCGCGCCGTCCTCAAGGCCGCTGACGATGGCTAGGAAAAAGTCCTCATCGTTCCGCGCAGCCTCCACCTCGCTGGCGGTCAGGGTCACATCGCTGGGCATGCCAGTGCCCGAACTCATTTTGATCTCGTAGCACTGCCTGAGCTCATCGATCGCGTCGACTCCAACGCCCCTGGTCGCGCGCAGGTCGTTGAGCTGCTTCACGTCCAACCGCAGCGCACTGCGGACAGCATCGAGCGCCATCTGCTCACGGTCACTGCTGGGTGGCAGCACTGTCCGTACTTGGGGCCCGCCGGACTGCTCCGCCTTCCTTTCGCCGTCGGTGAAAACGCGTGGCTTGGCCATCCGACGCTTCGCGAAGACCATCCCGCCCGAGGGCTTGGCACCCTCGTTCACGATCACGCCCGCCGATGGCTCCAGATCCTCCAGCTCCCGCAGCTTCCGCACCTGTACCGGCTGCTTGCCTATCGGCTTCGGAGCTTCGCTTTTCTTCGCCCCCTTCTTTGGCTTGGTGCGCTGCGCGGCCTGCTTAGCGAGCCTGTCAAGACGCGCCTTGCCATCGCCGCGCTCCGCGCGCGTCTTCGGCATCACCGCACCCTCGGCCTGCTCACCGGCGACCGCGCGCGGCCAGATCGAAGCCCATGCCCAAGCCGCTTTCTGGCGGTCGCCGGAAAACAAGGACGCGACTGCTGCGCCCGCACCTTCGGCCGTCACCAGCTCGCCCGCGTCCCGCACGATCAGGCGCAACGGGTCACGACCCATGTGGGCACGGGCCGGCAGGACGACCTGTCCAGAGGATAGGTTTGCGACGATCGACAGCTGGGGGTCGATCACGACGGGTGCGCCGAGCAACTCGTCCCAGTCGAGGGCGAGCGAGTCGAGCAGGACCTGATCAGCCCTGACTAGCTCCTGCCGCAGGAGAGAGACGGCGCCGGCGAAGACCGGGCGGTGCGACTCGCCTTCGGCCAGCCCGTAAGCGGGCGTCGATGCCGCCTGGAAGTCCGCCGGCGTGAGCCGCACTACTCCGAGCGGCTCCAGCAGCGCCTCCACCGCCGAGAAGGAGGTGATCCCAGCTCGCCAGACGCGCATCTCCGGAGGAGCGCTCGCAATGAGCGCCTCACCCTCGAGCGCGTAAACTGGCCGCGCGGTCACCCACGCGCTCCCGGTCCAGAGCGGCAGTCGCTTCAGCGTAGTGCGCAACTGTGGTGACATCTCCCCCAACTCGGCCGCGATCAGCGTGTAAGCGCGGATGGCGATGCCAAGGTCGGCGACGGACGGCCGGCCCACCGCAATATCCTTGAGGACGGCGATCGCGTCAGCAGCAGTCGGCAGGCCGATTCCGAGCACCTTCCATAGCGGTTCTAGACCCTCGACGTGCGGCGCAAACGCGCGTCGCGCGCCGAACACCCCGGGGCCCCGGAACACCTGCTCTGGCGAGTTCCATTGACCGCCGACCAGCAGCAGGCCACGGCCGTCGACCTCCGCGCGGAATGAGTTCCTAAGCTGCGCCTGGGTCATCCGCCCTTCCGGAACCCCATCGCTCCGATCGCGCAGGGACGCCGCTAGCAACTGATAGGTTGCGGAGGCCTCCTCGCTGACGGACGCCGTGACTACCTGCTTGCGCAGCACTTGGAGTCTGGCGACGAGATCCCGCTGCGTCGGACCGGCCTTCACCCCCAGCGCGGCGAGGACGCCCGAACGCAGTATCTGGCTGTCGAACTTGGCGACCGTTGTCGATCGCTCCGACGGGCTAGGCGGACTGCCCGGCACCTGGAGTTGCAGGTCCGTGGGCCGCTGGAGGCCGTTTGCGGCATCCGGCATCCACTTCACGATGGCCAATCGAGCCAGCCATGTCGCGCGGACCTCGGTGCTGCGATGCCAGTAGCCGTTGTAAGCATAGGCCGGGATCGCGGTCGCGGCTTCGGAGTAGCGCCGCTCCCACCCGCGACTCAGCGTCGCGAGGAGCGCCCCCGCACGTGTGCGTCTCAACTTCACGGCCGCCTTCGCGATGTCGGCGGCCACGATGTCTGCGTCGGGCGACCAGTGGTCGTCGATCAGGTGGTTGTTCCCACCCGCCCGGATCACCTGCAGTTGCTCCGAAGTCTGCATGTGTCCGACCGAACTCGCCGGAGTCCTGTCGCGCGCCCAGCGGGCCGCCTCGTCGGCCGGCTTCACGAGCCGCGGTTCGCGCGCGACGCCCCAGGCCGCTAGGAGCCGCTGGGCACCGATGGCTGAGCGGCCGGACTGCTGTTTGAGGAGCCGAGCATATTCGGGGGCGACCCACTTGAGACCCGACGCACGGCCGGCCGCCTTGGCGAAACTGTCGACTTCGCGATCGATGGCGGCGGGAAGGTAGGTCTCGATGGGCCGCGCCCAGCCCGTCATACGCTTGCCGTCGGCACCAAACCACATGGCCTTGAGCACGATGCTGCGGCCGATCCTCTGACCTAGCATCGCATGCTGGTCGCGGGACAGCTGCGACCATGCGTCGCGCAGGGCGATGAGGTCATCGTCCTGCAGCCTCACTGGCACATCCAGTCCGGCGCCGGTCGCAGGACCACGGCCGAGCACGGCTAACACGTCGCCGTCCGAGTCACGATCGTCAAACAGAACGCCGAACTTCTCTAGTTTGGAGAGGAACGCCGTAGTGGGCGCCGCGGAGTCGAGGTAAGCCGGATGGATGCGGCGGGCCAGACCGAGCCGTGTCGAGAGGGCATCGGGCGACGATCTCCTGACGAGCACCCAAGGATCGCCTTGCTTAGGCCGGGCTGTCGCCACGCCGTCGTCGAGCAAGATGCCGGGACGAACCGAGAACTCGTCAGTCAACTGATGGCGCTCCGCCAGTTCCGCGAACAACACGTACCACTCCGGCCCGCGCTCACCCTGCCCATCGACCACGTCAAGCGCGTTGATGACCTGGACAACCTCGCAACGGTCGAGCTCGTCGAGCACCTGTCGCCACCGCCCTTCGGCATCTCGGCGGGCGCGAGGCATCGCCACACTATTCGGCCGGAGCCGCTCGACGTCGGCCTCCGTTAGCAGCGCTTCGAGATCTTCGTGCTCGTAAGCTATGTCCGTGAGGGCTATCGGACCCGCGTCGGTGCCGATACGCAGCTGTTCTCGGAGATCGTTCTGGCAATTCGTGATGAGTGTACGGACCCGTTCCTCCGTCCAGCCTTCTCCGTCGTTGGCCTCCGCCTGGAGTGGGACGTGGCTCCATGACGAGTCTCGCCCCTCGGTGAAACTCTTCAGCGCAGCCCAGGTGACCAGACGTCGGAGATCGGCGAAGCGTGCGACGTTCCAGTCGTTGGGCTGCAGCGTGGACCTGGCTGAGTCCGGATCGAATTGAGCGTTGAGTCCAATGGGGAGACCGGTCCGGCCCGGCAGCGGCATTCGGTCATACAGCCGCAGCGGTCGCGCCGTCGCCAGCGGCACGCAGATCCCGATGGGCGTGCTGGATCCCGTCGCTTTATTGGATCGCTTCTCAGCGGGTCCGACAGCACGTCGGGTTGTGTAGCGGCGGTAGCGTGTCCGCTCCGCCTCCTCGGCTGGCGCAAGAACCCTAACCTCCGTCACGTCCACCGCGGCTGCTTCGCCCCCAAAGTCGATCGCTCCGCTGCCTGCAGACGTCACCTCGACGGCGAAATCCAGATCCTGGGAAGGATCTTCGAAGCTCCTGAAGTGAAGCCCGCGGATGCTCTTCAGGAAGATCAGGGAGTCGACGTTCAACTCGAGCACCGCTGCGGCGATCGCACTGCCGGAAACGATCGGGAGCAGGGGAATGACGAGCATGGTGTGACGCAGAGCCGAGACATAGATGTTCTCGACGTCTGCCTCCGGCTCGCACGGTTCCGGACCATCGTCCCCCATGACGAAGTGAAACGGCGGAGCGTGCATCTCGATGGGGCCGCCCAGCGAGCTGAGCGTGCGCTGGCCGATACCAAAACGGCCGGATGCCTCGGGATCGTCTTCCTTGGTCGACAGCCATGGAAGCAGCATCGCGCCGACGTTCGCCAACGTGACCGGCGACCCATCATGGGCAATCAGAAGTTCGGGGCGGGGCGACGTTCGATAGGCGATCCGCATGGAAGCTGCACCGAGGTCGTCTGCGTTCTGGAGGCACTCCACCAGACCCTGGAACGGACGCGGGCTCAACGTGCTAGCGCCCTTGCCGGCGCCCCGCATGCTTGCGCGGAGCATCGACGGCTGCGTGGCGATGATCTCGCCGAGCCGCCCGATCGCGGCCCGCGCCCAATCCACCGAGGGATCGAGCGGCACCCATCCACGGTCGGCCCATTCGTTGGCCAACCGGTCTGCCGCAGCTCTTCCCTCGACCTCATCCCCGCTGAACTCGACCGTCGCCACGATGTTCACCCCCTTTCGACGGAGCTTATCGCGACCGGATGCAGTCTCACACGTTGGAGGGAGCGGTACGCGTCCCAATGCGATCACTGAGACCGCTATTGATGTCCCCTGTTGGTCGCTTGCTGAAGGAGGGAATAATTCTTCGGAACGTCACGCAGGGACTACCCGCAAGCAGCCGGAGACGAAAGCCCGCTTGTGGCCGTGACTACCAGTTCGCGGTTGATGCCGACACCAGCCATTCAGCGCTCGGCAAGGTGGCTGCTACGCAGCCTTCGCAGTGGGACCCCCCTAATTTGAAGGTCAGCTGTCTGCACCGTCTGCTCGCGGCAGGTCCCGGCCAGTTGCGGGTGCTGACGAGGGTCCGGTTCAGGGTGACCTACTTGATGGGTTTTGCGCGGCCGTCAATCAAGTCCTTGATCTCGACGCCAAGCGCTGCCTGAACTGCGGCGCCATGGCGTTCAACACACGCCGCAAGTCACGCCCGAGTTCTTCAGATAGCGACGGTAGGCAGCGCTCAGGCGGTCGGCGGCAGAGTGCACTTCACCGCCGCTGATGGGCAGGCGCTTGGGCCTTTGTGATTCGAGAACCGGCTTGTCCTGCCCAAAGATGGTGAGCTGGAATTCACGGAGTTGCTCTTCTGTGGTCGAGGTATCAGCCGTGTATTGACCCATCCAGACGCGGCAGCTTTCGGCGTCCAGCGGACTGGTCCACATAGTGAAGCTGTCCCCCGGGCTGCCGTCATCTGGCTGCTTGGTCAGCAAAGCGCAGTAAGGGCTGAGCACCTCGTAGCGGTAGGTCACCCAGCCGCCCTCGGCGGCGGCGGCGGTCGCGCGCGGCTGCCATGCCTTGTATCGCTCAATCAGGGGTCGGCCGTCGGCGGTGTGTGTGACTTCATGGTCTGGCACTTCGGCATGGCTGGTTTCACCCAGCCAGCCGCGGTGCACATAGGCGAAGTGAGCGGTGTCCAGGAAGTTCTCCACCACGCGTGGAGCGGCGACGGCGACATCGAACGGCCCGTAGACCAGGCGACGCTCGGCCAAACCCCGAAGGACAGGCGCTTCAGTGACCGCGTCACCCAAAGTGCCCCAGAGCAGCCCATGGCGCTCCATCACCTGATAGGCGCACGCCCGGTGAGACGCTGGAGGCTTGAATCCAGGCACTGCAGGTGTGCCCACACAAGCCCCTTGCGGATCGAATCGCCAACCGTGGTAGGGGCACTCGATACTGTCGCCTTGCACGCGGCCCATCGACAGTTGCGCACCGCGGTGCGGGCATTGGTCCCTCATCAGAACCGGTTGCCCGCTTGCATCACGCCAAAGCACCAAGGACCGACCCAGCAGGGTCAACGCCAGCGGCGCTTCAGCGAGGTGATCGTCCCTGCTCAGCGGATGCCACAACTGCATTTCCATCATCTGCCCCTCCAACAGACTGCCCCTGTGATCCCTGCTGCCCCATCGCTCGCAGACGGACAGTCGGCCGCTGAAGCCGCCCGACCCATTCACCGGCTATGCGGCCGCCACCGAAAGACCTTGCTCAGTATGCGCGCCTTGCTCGACCGGCTGGGCACTGCCGATCAACGGTTTGAACGTCTCGTTCTGGCTGGCTGAGCGAATTCCCAAGATTCGCTGTCAAACCCCCTCGTCGGTCAAGGCGCGCCCGTCGAACGTGGGCTTCTTGGCTCGGCCTCGTACTCACGTTGCCGGCCCCAAGGGGTCGTTCCCGGGAGGCTGGTTCGCGGTTGCGCGGCAACGGCGAGTCTCGCTCGCGCGGAGTTGCGACATGCGCTACGCCAGACCGGTGGTGATGCCCAGGCCAGACCCGCTGGAGACTGCTGCAGCCACCGATCATTGAGGTCATGCTGCCAAAGGGTCAGGCACTGCGCGTCTTCACGGCTCAGACCTCTGCCTGACGATCTCTTCCTCGACTTCTCTCAAGCGATCCTTGCCAAAGAACAACTGGTCGCGTACGAAGAACGAAGGTGATCCGAAGGCGCCACGCTCGAATGCTGACTGCGTGTTGGCCGCCAGTCGCGCCTTGACCTCTGGGTCTTGCGCCCGCGCCAGTAGAGCGGGGCCGTCAAGACTGGCTTCGCGCAACACGGCGGCGATCTCGTCAGGGTCGTCCATGTTGCGGGCCTGCTCCCACATCGCCGAATACATCGCATCGATGGTTTGGGGTCCGCACCCCAACACCTGCGCCGCCACCGCCAACCGCATGATCTTCAGCGTGTTCACCGGAAAGTGCGGATTGAACTTGAAGCGGGTGAGTTGGTGCCTGGCAATGAAGCGCTGCACCTCCAGCTTGGCATAGGCTCGTTTGTTGGGAATGTCGGCGAAGGCCTCGGCCGGAGAGCGGTTGTTGCTGAGCTTGAAAAGTCCGCCGAGCAGGATGGGCAGGTACTCGAAGCGCACGCTGGTGCGCGCCTCAATGTCCGCCAGCACCTTGTGGCACAGGTACGCATTCGGGCTGCCGAAGTCGAAGAGGAACTGAACTAGAAGTGGCTTCATGGCGTTTGGGTGCAAGGTGTCGATGCGCTCGTGTTCTGCATTCACCATGATTCCATCCAGGGCCGCAGTTCGGTTTCGTGGGTCCAGGCGTCGCGGGGCTGCCGGTGAATCTGCCAATACGCCTCGGCGATCGAGTCCGGGCTCAGGATGCCTTGCTGGTCCTTCATCGCGTAGCGCTCGGGAAAATTCGATCGGATGAACTCCGTGTCGATGGCGCCGTCGATCACCGGGTGCGCCACGTGGATGCCCTTGGGCCAGAGTTCGCGGGCCATGCTCTGTGCCAGGGCGCGCAGGGCGTGCTTGGCACCGGCAAATGCAGCGAAGCCTTCGCGCCCGCGCAGGCTCGCAGTGGCACCAGTGAAGATGATCGTCCCGCGCCCACGCGGAAGCATCACCTTGGCTGCCTCACGTCCCATCAGGAAGCCGCCGAAGCAGGCCATCTCCCACACCTTGTAGTAGACCCGCGCAGTGGTTTCCGTGATGCCGAAGCGCACGTTGGCGCCGATGTTGAAGACGGCCACCTCGATGGGCGCGATGTCGCGCTCGATGCGCTCGACCAGTGCGACCATTTCTTCCTCCTTGCGCGCATCGCTGCCGAATCCGTGGGCTTGTCCGCCGTCGGCCGTGATCTGCTTGACCAGGGGCTCGAGCTTGTCGGCAGTGCGTCGGGTCACGCACGCGATGTAGCCCTCGCGCGCGAAGCGCCGGGCGATGGCGCCACCGGTGGCGTCGCCGGCACCGATGACGAGGATGGCTTTCTTGTCGGTCATGGGGACGCTCTCTTGGATTGACTCACGCTGGAGGGGGTGACGGTTTGCTGTGGCTGAGCGTGGTGATCCTCAGCGGATAAGGTGCACCAGCTTTTCAGTCCGGGCCTTCCACTCGTCCGCATCCGGCAAGGGCGCCTTGCGTTTGGTGATGACCGGCCAGCCTGCAGTGCGGGCGAGTTCTGCGTTCAGTACGAGCATGTGCCGCTGGCCCGACGGCACATCCTCTTCGGGGACGATGGCGTTCACCGGGCATTCCGGGATGCACACGGCGCAGTCGATGCATTCATCCGGATCGATGGTCAGGAAGTTGGGGCCCTCGCGGAAGCAGTCCACGGGGCAGACATCGACGCAGTCGGTGTACTTGCAGCGGATGCAGGCTTCGGTCACGACGTGCGTCATACAGTGGTCTCCTGCGTTGCGCCCAGCCGCACGATCTGGACAGGCACGTGCTTGTGCCACGGTGTGCCGGCGAACGGGTCGCGGCTTGTTGTGTCGGTGAGTTCGTTGAGTGATACGCCCTTGTGTACCGGCGTTCCGTCCGCTGTTGTGTAGTCAAGCCCGTGGCCATTGGGCAGTGCCACGTGGCCGGGCTGCAGGTCTTCACCCAGTTCGACTGGTGCTTGCGCATGTCCGCGGCGCGTCGTCATGCGGACCCAGTCGCCCTCCTTGCAGCCAATCTTCTCGGCGTCGGTGGGGTGCATGCGCAGCGTGCCGAAAGTGCCGCGGCGGTGCCATCCGGCATCGCGGATCGAGGTGTTGCTGGTATCGCTGCGGCGCTCGCCGGCGGACAGGACGAAGGGGTAGTCGGCGTCCTGTTGCGGCAGCTTGCTGCCCAGCGCTTCCAGCTCCGCCAGCATCTCTTCGATGCACAGGTTGATCTTGTGGTCGGGCAGGCGCACCGCGTGCCAGCTATCGGCGTACTCGCTGACCGAATAGATCACCCCGGAGGGTCGGGTGAGGATGGCATCAAACAGCTTGTTGCCAGCCGCCAGCACGCCGCCGCCGAAGCCGGCCCGGACGGCCGCCTTCCTGTTCTTGCGAACGAACATTTGACTGAGACCCCAAAGCGAAGCAGCCGGCGCAAAGCCCTTGGGCAAGGTCTCGCCCAACGTTCGGTACAGAACGACCGGCGCGTAGCGCGCCACCTTCGTGTCTCGCGCTGCCTTCCAGGCGAACGCCAGTCCGAAGGCCGTACGGCCCCAGCGTGCGGCGCCGCGCAGCAAGCGGTACTGGCCCTCGCCGATTTCTCCCAATGCCTCGATCAAACGAGCGTGGATCTCGGCCTCGGTCAGCGTGCCCGGGCGCGGTGCGAACAAGGGCTGCCTGAGGTGGAAGCCATTGCGCGGAAACTCCACGTTGAAGAACGTGGCCTCGGCTTTCTCGAACTGGCTGGTGGCCGGCAACACATAGTCGGCCTGCCTCGCGGTCTCGGTCATCGCCACGTCGATCACGACGCTGACGTCGAGTGCCCTCAGGGCCTGCCGCATGCGCTGGCTGTCGGCCAGCGAGTGCACCGGGTTGCTGCTCTCGATGAACATCGCCCGGAAGCGCTTGGGGTGGTCGGTGAGGATCTCCTCGGGAATCACGTTGCAGGGGATCAGCCCCATGATCACCTTAGCGCCTGTGACCGGGCTGTGCGATCCGGGCCTCGGCTTGCCACCTGCACCGGGGCTCGCACCTGACTTTGCCGCGGTTTCGCGCGTCGACGACGACAGGTTGAGCAGCGGCACGAACGCGTTGTTGGTCCCCGGCCGGGCGTAGTGCCCGGTCAGCAACCACACCAGACGGTTCAGGTAGCTGTTGAGTGTGGAGTGCAAGTTCATCTGCACGCCCAGGTCCTCGATCATCGACACGCTCTTGGCCCGGGCGATGCGTTCGGCCACCTGGCGCAGCAACGTGATGTCGATGCCGCACGTCTTCGCGAAGTCGGGCACCGGAATACGCTGCAGGACCTCGGCCACGCGCGAGTAGCCAGTCGTGTGCTCGGCCAGCCAATCCTTGGCGACCAGTCCTTCCTGGACCAGGATCGCTCCCAACGCCGCCAGGCACCACGCATCGGTGCCCGGGCGCACGGCGAGGTGGTAGTCGGCCATCTCGGCGGTTTCGCTGCGGCGCGGGTCGATGACGATCATCGAGCGCTTCGGGTCCTTCTGGATCTCGCGCAGGATCACCCGTGTGCGCGCGAAGCCGTGCGACTGGAACGGGTTCTTGCCCAGGAAGACCGAGACCTCGGCGTGCTCGAAGTCGCCGTGCACGCCGGCGCCCATCATCTTGCCCTGGACCCAGGCTTCGCCGGTCTTCTCCTGCGCCAGGGCGTTGGAGCGGTAGACGACGCCCAGGGCCTTGATGGTGCTGTCTGCATAGGTGCCGCCGAGGTGGTTGCCCTGGCTGCCGCCACCGTAGTGGAGGATGCTGGCGCCGCCGTGCTGGGCTTTGACGGCCGCCAGCTTTTCGGCGATCTCTGAGATGGCGGTGGCCCAGTCAATGTCTTCGTAGCTGCCGTCGGCGCGCCGGCGCTTCGGGCTGGTGATGCGGTCGGCGCCGTTCTGATAGAAGTCCATCCGCTGCGACTTCTCGCAGACATAACCCTGTGACGTGGGATGGTCCTTGTCACCCCGAGCCTTGACGATGCGGCCGCCCTCGGTCTGCACCTCCAGGCCGCAGTTCAGCGAGCAGATGATGCAGGCCGTCTTCTTCCACTCTGCCGCCAGCGGTGCGCTCATCCGTTGCCTCGTTCCTTCTGTCAGGCACAGGGTTGCGCCATGAGATAATGAACGTTATCCTATAAACACGCACCCCCGCTGTCAACCTCGGGACATCACAGACAGGCCATGCGCTACTCCAAGGATCACAAGGACACCTCTCGTCAGCGTCTCATCGAGCTGAGCGGAAGCCATGCGAAGAAGCATGGGTTCAATGAGAGCGGTATGGCATCGCTGGCCGCATCAGCCGGGGTGACCACCGGCGCGCTGTACAAGCACTTCGATGGCAAGGCCGATCTGTTCGCTGCAGTGATCACTGCCGAGCTGGAGCGCACGGCGAAGATGTACGACGGCTTCGACCCAGCCGACGATGCCAGTGCCGCCAAGTCATTGGCGGGCTACCTTAGCATCCAGCACGTCAGGCATCCGGAGCAGGGGTGCCCATTGCCATCGCTCACGCCCGAAATCACGCGCGCTGACGATGCCGCCAAGGCGGCCTACCAAGCTGGACTGCTGGAAATACACGCCAAGTTGCGGCGTCTGACAGGCACCGCGGAGGACGCATGGGCGCTCATGGCGCAGAACGTCGGCGCCGTGATGCTTGCCCGTGCAATCCCCGATGGAAAGCTCCAGCGAGAGATCTTGACTGCGCTGCGGCAGGCGGGTGAGAAGTTGCTTGCGGATAGCTCCAGCCGCTCGATCAGTTCGGGAGCTTGAACGTCGGCTTGGCGGCGGCGAAATCGCCGATCGGTAAGACTGCTTTGGGTCGGATCGAGTCGGCGACGCTGGTGGGGACCGGTCGCTCGCGGAGCACTGCAGCGAGGGGGCAACACGGACGGCAGGTGTCCAGCGCATTGCCGACTCTCATGGCGTCGCGGGCCGGCTGGTTGAAGGTCGGCTCCATGACGATGATCGTGAGTTCGGTCTCACCCAGCGACCGGCTCCTTACGCTGCACTGCTGCCCTTTGCCGCCCATCAGCCTCGGTTCGTCGTGAGTTGGCAGCGCGTGCCTGTTGGTCGCATTCCTCGCAAGAGGATTGAAAGCAGAGGGTGACTGCGGATGGGAGGCATCGGTAGCAACACCGTCCGTTCGCTGGTTCTCCCGAAGTTATCGTGAATTATTCGAGACCAATGATCTTCTGCTTCTTGGTCCGATAGGTGACGATCAAGTCCTGTCGTCGAGGCCGCCGTGGCCTGCAAACGGCCTCTGCCAACCGCGCAGGCCGTGGTCTACACGGTCGTTTACGACTTTGTTTGTGGATCCGGGACCTTCCAGGCGGTTCTGAGGGTGCGTGTTTACGACTTCTCAGTGCCGTGTGGTCGAATCGCCACGCCGGATCGCGAGGATTTCCGCGGGGCGCTGTTTACGACTGTATTTGGCCGGAACAGCGAAGCGCCCGCGCCATCGGCGCGCAAATGGCGCGGCTTGCGTCGCAGGCTGACTTGGCGCAGCCAAGTCATGGCCCGCAGGGCCGGCCGGAGACACAGACCGAGAAACCTTGCCAAGTCCGTGACCGTCGAATAACGGGCAGGGGCTTGCGGCGCGGTGTTCCGTAGGAGCAAGGTCTGCCAGACTCCAGCACTGCGCGGTGTCATCCTGTGCACGCCTCAACCCAACCCCAGACCATGCGCCACCTTCTCGATGCCCGGTTCCTTCTCTTGTCGGCTGCCCTGTGGCTGACAGCCTGTACCACCGTGCCGGCCACCGGGCCGATGGGCTTCTTCATCACCAGCACCAACCCCGGCAAGGGCGCCGACTTCGGCGGCCTGGCAGGCGCCGACGCGCACTGCCAGCGCTTGGCCGCGGCCGCTGGCGCTGGAAGCCGCACGTGGCGCGCCTACCTCAGCACCAGCCCTGCGGCGGTCACCGTGGCCAATGAAGCCGTCAACGCCCGAGACCGGATTGGCAAGGGTCCCTGGTTCAACGCCCAGGGCGTGCTGATCGCCGCCAACCTGGAACAGCTGCACGGCCCCGGCAACAACATCACCAAGGCCACGGCATTGACCGAAACCGGCGCCATCGTGAAGGGCCGCGGGGACACACCGCACGACCACGACATCCTCACCGGTTCGCGCATGGACGGCACCTCGCTGTCGCCCACCCCCAACCTGACCTGCGGCAACTGGACCCAGAGCGGACCGGAGGGCGCTGCGATGACGGGCCACCACGACCGCGTCGGGCCGGTGGCCGAGCCCTGGGCGCAATCCTGGAACAGCTCGCACCAGACGCGCGGCTGCGGGCTGGCGCAACTGCGCGTCACTGGCGGCGCGGGGCTGCTCTACTGCTTTGCCGCCGATTGACCTTGGCCCGAAAGCAGGGATCCCCTGCGTTGCCATCGTCATGGGCTCGCTCGGCGCTTCCTCGCCACGGCGATGCAGGCCGGCGGCTGCGCACAGGTCGAGGCGTTGAAGGTGCCCAGCGTCCGGATGCCGACCGAAGGCCTGACGAAGAAGAAGCGCGGGACGGTCGCCCGATCAAGCCGACCATCCCGCCAAGACCTGCAGGGCGGGCTTGCAGGATCGATGCAGAGAACATGGGCGCAGGCCCGCGGCCAGTCTAGGGGCCGGGCCGCGACCGCGACCCGGGAAATGCTCCTGAGTTGCGCGTGGTGGCTGGCGGACGCCGGCGCGTGCAAGCGCGCCTGGGGCCCCGTTCAAGCGCCTGCCAGCAACGCCGCGATGGCCTCAGCCGCCATCGGCGGCCCCAGCAGGAAGCCCTGCGCCGCGGTGCAGCCCAGGTCGCGCACCGCCGACAGCTGGGCCTCGGTCTCGACGCCTTCGGCGGTGGTCTGCATGCCCATGCCCTCGGCGATGGTGATCACGCCGCGCACGATGGCGCGCAGGTCGGCGCGGTCGGGCATGTCGTGCACGTACGAGCGGTCGATCTTGAGCTGGTCGAACGGAAAGCTGCGCAACTGGCTCAGCGACGATTCGCCCGAGCCGAAGTCGTCCAGCGCGATCCGCACGCCCTTCTCGCGCAGCGTGTGCAGCGCGGTCAGCACCGTGGTCGGGTCCCTGACCATCGCCGTCTCGGTGATCTCCAGTTCCAGCCGGCGGGCCGGCAGGCCGCTGTCGGCCAGGGCGTGCAGCACGTCGATGACCACGGCGCTCTGCGCAAACTGCACCGCCGACACGTTGACGGCCACCGTCACGTGCGGCGGCCAGGGCAGGGCGTCGCGGCAGGCGTGCTCGAGCACCCAGCGGCCGATCGGCACGATCAGCCCGGTCTCCTTCGACAGCGGGATGAACTCGTCCGGCACCACCATGCCGCGCTGCGGATGCCGCCAGCGCAGCAGGGCTTCGACGCCCACGATGCGGCCGTCCCGCAGGTCGAACCGCGGCTGGTATAGCAGCTGCAGCTGGTCGAGCTCGATCGCCTCGCGCAGGCTGCTCTCCACGCCGCGGCGGGCGTCGATGCGCTCGTTCATTGCCGGCTCGAAGTAGCTGATGCGCGCGCGCCCGTCCGACTTGGCGCGGTACAGCGCCAGGTCGCCGTGGTGCAGCAGCGTCTCGGGGTCGTCGCCGTCGACGGGGGCCAGGGCGATGCCGACGCTGGTGCCGATGTGCACCACATGGCCGTCGACGTCGAACGGGTGGGATAGCGCCTCGATGATGCGCTGCCCCAGCCGCGTCGAGCCCTCCGGCTGCGCGGCCCCGCGCTGCACCACGGTGAACTCGTCGCCGCCCATGCGGCCCACGACGTCGATCTCGCGCACGCAACCGCGCAGGCGCTCGGCCACCTGCCGCAGCAGGTCGTCGCCGGCGGCATGGCCATAGGTGTCGTTCACCGGCTTGAAGCGGTCCAGGTCCAGGCACAGCAGCGCCAGCGTCTCGCCGCGCCGGTTGCCGGCCAGGGCGCGCTCCAGCTCTTCGCGCAGCACGGCCCGGTTGGCCAGGCCGGTGAGCAGGTCGTGCCGCGCCAGGTAGCTGATGCGCGCCTGCGCCTCGCGCTGCTCGGTCACGTCCTCGTGCAGCGCCACGCAACTGCCGTCGGCGCGGCGCGAGACCACGATCTCGATGAGGCGGCCGTCGTCCAGCTGCCATTCGCGCGAGCGCGTGCCTTCGGTGCCGGGTGCGGGCTGCGGTCGGCTGCGGCTGGCGTCGGTCTCGCTGCCCGGCGTGGCGTCCATGATCTGCCGGAAGGTGGCCCCGGGGCGCACCACGTCCGGCGGCAGGTTCCAGATCTTGCGGTAGCGCGCATTGGCCAGCACCAGCCGGTCGTCGCCGCTGAAGGCGCACATGCCGTGCGGGATGCGCTCGAGCGCGTCGCGCAGCAGTTCCAGTTCGCTGCGCATGGCCTCGTTCTCGGCGCGCAGGGCGTCGATGAGGGGGTCGTGCGGACGGGGGTCCATGATGGCGTTGCTCCGGCGGGGTGTCCCCTCAGGTGCCGTCGCCGCGAATTCTCGACCGCACCGCGTGCCTGCCGCTGGACGCCCCCGTGGTCGACCCCGACACGGGTGCGGTTCAGCGCAAGAAAGATGAATCGGCTGTCTGACGCCTGTGCCTGCGCGCGCAGCCTGTACCGTAGCCGTTCGGCCGCCGGAAGTACAGCACCCCGCGCCGGGCAGGGTTCGGCCGCCAACGCGCATCGGCGCCTGGCCGGGTGGATTTGCGCGGTCGCCGATTGCTCATCGAGCGCGTAGAGTGCAGGCCATGCCGTCGCCGACCGCGCTGCGCCAGGAACTGCGATTCGCGCATGTGGCGTCGGGCGCGCGCATCGCCTGGGCGCGCAGCGGACGCGGGCCGCCGCTGCTGCGCGCCGGGCATTGGATGACCCACCTCGAGCACGACGCCGTGTCGGCGCTGTTCCGCCCCTGGCTCGAGCGGCTGGGCCGTGGCGTCACGGTCTACCGCTACGACGAGCGTGGCTGCGGCTTGTCGGGGGTGGACGACGTGCCCCCGGGCCTGGCCTCGTCGGTGGAGGAGATCGGCGCCGTGGTCGACGCGGCAGGGCTCGACCGCGTGGCCCTGCTGGGCATCTCGGGCGGTGCGGCGCCCTCCATCGCCTATGCCGCGCGCCACCCCGAGCGGGTGAGCCACCTGGTGGTGCTGGGGGGCTATTCGCATGGCCTGCTGCACCGCGCGCTGGGCGACGCGCAGCGCGCCTACCTCGAGGCGCAGGCCCGCCTGATCGAACTCGGCTGGGGCGTGCGCGATGCGCCGGTGCAGCAGTTCTTCACCGCGACGATGATCCCCGACGCCACGCCCGAGCAGGCGGCGGCGTTGAACGAGCAGCAGCGGCGCTCGTGCGACGGCCGGCGCGCGGCTGCCCTGTTCCGCTCTCGGCTTGCGCTGGACGTGCGGGACGAGATCGCCGCGGTGCGCTGCCCGACGCTGGTGCTGCACGCCGAAGGCGACGCCGCGGTGGCCGTCGAGTCCGGCCGCGAACTGGCGGCCGCCATCCCTGGCGCGCGTTTCGAGTCGCTGCGCACCCGCAACCACGTGCCGCTGGCCGGCGAGCCGGCCTTCGATCGCTTCTGCGAGGCTGTGGCCGAGTTCATCGGCCCGGGTGCAGCGCAGGTCGATGGGCGCGCCTTCACGCCACGCGAGCGCGAGCTGCTGACGCTGGTGGCCCGCGGCTGCGACAACCTGCAGATCGCCGCACAGCTCGGCCTGGCCGAGAAGACGGTGCGCAACGCGCTGTCCAGCCTGTACACGCGCCTGGGGGTGGATGGCCGCACCCATGCCGTGGTGCGGGCGCGCGAGCTGGGCTTCTCCTGATCATGGCGGCCCGCGGGGCGGGCTGAGCGCCTGCCCCGGCCCGCCTTCGCTGCGCCGTCGGCGGGACATCTGTCCTGCGACTCCGGTGCTGCCGGGCGACCCGAGGACGGATGTCCCGTGGCCACGCAGCGCACCGTGGCGTGCAATGGGCCCGTCCACAACGAAGGAGCCCACGATGAGCCGACCACCCCCGAGCCCGAACGCCGCCGCGCGATCGATCCATGTCTTTGGCGTGTACCTGTGCACCACCGGCGCGCTGCTGCTGCTGGCGCCGTCGCTGGTGCTGGCGCCGCTACAACTCGAGGTGCCGCAGGACGTGTGGATCCGCCTTGTCGGGGTCCTGGCGCTGGCGTTGGGCTTCACCGACCTGCTGATCGCGCGCCAGGGCGTGGCGGCCTTGATGCGCGCGTCGGTGTGGCGCCGGCTGGCTGCCGCCGCCGCGATGCTGGGGTTGGTGGCGATCGGCCTGGCGCCACCGGCGGTGACGCTGTTCGCCGCGGTCGACATCGCCGCGGCGGCCTGGACCGCGCTGGCCTTGCGCGGCCTGTCGGCGGCACCGCTGGTGCACGCCTGAGGGGTCGCGATGAACCGGACCTTCCTCCCCAACCTGGCCCGCAGCGCCAGCGAAAAAGTCTCGCGGATCCTTGCCGTGGGCCTGCTGTGGGTCACCGCCGGATTG
The DNA here is from genome assembly GCF_002198735.1 of Ideonella sp. A 288. Classification (GTDB taxonomy): domain Bacteria; phylum Pseudomonadota; class Gammaproteobacteria; order Burkholderiales; family Burkholderiaceae_C; genus Pseudaquabacterium. Next base: position 2,931 of record NZ_MWLO01000065.1, on the reverse strand, counting down.
GCACAGGCGGCCCTCATGCCCTTCGACGCGGTGGTCGACGGCGTCTCTCAGATCGTCGAGGTCGTCGATCCCGCTGGCCCGGTGGTGCGCGTGCAGACGCTGGCCTTCGGCACCGGCTCGCCCGGGTCGCTGCGCTACCACTCCGGCGATGTCATCGACCTGGCCACCGGGCTGGGCTCGGGCACCAACCGCTTCGTCACCGACGACGGCGACGAACTGTTCGGCCGGTTCACCGTGCAACTGGTGCCGGGCGCCGACCCGTCGCTGTTCGACCTGTTCGGCGAGGTGGTGTTCGACGGCGGCACCGGCGGCTTCGTGGGCGCCGTGGGCACCGCGTCGTTCGTGGCCACGGGTCAGTTCGTGTCGGCCTCGGAGGCGCGCACGCACTTCGAGTTCACGGGGCGGGTGTTCACGGTGCCCGAGCCCGGCACCGCTGCGCTAGGCGTCGTGGCGCTGGCGCTGGCCCTGCGCCTGCGGCGACGCCCGCCTACTTCGCCTGGTCGGGCAGCTCGATCTTCACCTCGAGCACCTCGAAATCGTCCTGGCGCTCCAGGCTCACCTTCACGTCATTGGGCGAGATGTTGACGTACTTGCTGATCACCGCGATCAGCTCTTCCTGCAGCTTGGGCAGGTAGTCGGCGCGCGAGACGCCGCGGCCCGAGCGCTCGTGCGCCAGGATGATCTGCAGCCGCTCCTTGGCGACCGAGGCAGACTTCTTCTTTTCGCCGAGAAAGAACGACAGGAACGACATCGCGCTCACCTCCGGCCGAACAGGCGCTGCAGCAGGCCGACCTTCTCTGCGCTGGTGAAGCGCATCGGCACCGTCTCGCCCAGGAAGCGGCCGACCACGTCGCTGTAGGCCTCGCTCACGTCCACGCCCTTCAGGTGGATGGCCGGCACGCCCTGGTTGCTGGCGTGCAGCACGTTCTCGCTCTCGGGGATCACGCCGATCAGCGGGATGCGCAAGATCTCCTGCACGTCCTGCAGCGACAGCATCTGCCCGCCTTCCACGCGCGTGGGGTTGTAACGCGTGATCAGCAGGTGCTCCTTGATCGGCTCCTTGCCCTCGATGGCGCGGCGGGTCTTGCTCGACAGCATGCCCAGGATGCGGTCGCTGTCGCGCACCGACGAGACCTCGGGGTTGGTGACGACCAGCGCCTCGTCGGCATAGTGCATGGCCATCAGCGCGCCGGTCTCGATGCCGGCCGGTGAATCGCAGACGATGTACTCGAAGCCCATCTCGGCCAGGTCGTCGAGCACCTTCTTGACGCCCTCCTGGCTGAGCGCATCCTTGTCGCGCGTCTGGCTGGCGGCCAGCACGAACAGGTTCTCGCAGTTCTTGTCCTTGATGAGCGCCTGGTTCAGGTTGGCCTCGCCCTGGATCACGTTGATCAGGTCGTACACCACGCGCCGCTCGCAGCCCATGATCAGGTCGAGATTGCGCAGGCCGACGTCGAAGTCGATCACCGCGGTCTTGTGGCCGCGCAGGGCCAGGCCCGACGAAAAGCTGGCACTGGTCGTGGTCTTGCCCACGCCGCCCTTGCCGGACGTGACGACAATGATTCTGGTCATTGGGAGGGGTGTCCTTTGCTGAGTGAATTCGGCAGCCGCATCAGCCGCCCAGGGGCTCGACGAGAATCTTCTCGCCCACCAGCCGCACCTGGGCGGGCTTGCCAGCCACATCGGCGGTGAGCGGGGTCTCGGTGGTGCGGTAGATGCCGGCGATCGACATCAACTGCGGCTCCATGCAGGTGCTGAAGATGCGCGCCTCGGTGTCGCCGCGCGCGCCGGCCATCGCGCGGCCGCGCAGCGGCGCGTAGACGTGGATGCTGCCGTCGGCGATGACCTCGGCGCCGAAGCTGACCACCGACAGCACCACCAGGTCGCGGCCCCGCGCATACACGCGCTGGCCCGATCGCAGCGGCTTGTCGACCACCAGCGCCGGCGTGCGGGTTGCGGCGGCGGGCTGCGGGGCGGTCTCTGGTGGCTGGCCTGCCGCCAGTTCGACCACCTCGTCCGCCGCGGGCTCGGCCGCCTCGTCGCGTGGTGCCGTGTGCAGGGCCTCGAGGGCCGCCACGCTCACTTCGTCCATCATCACCGGCAGCCCATCCATCGGCACGGCAGCCGCTGTGGTGGCGGCGGGTGGCTCGTCGCGCACGGCGGCCGGCGGTTCGGCGCGCGGGTCGTGGCGCGGCTCATGCCGCGTGTCCGGCTCCATCGCCTGCACCAGCCCGGCCGCGCGCGCGGCGGCCATCTGTGCGGGCGAACCGCCCTGCGCAGCGATGGCCGTCATGCCCAGTCGCCGCAGGTGAGTGAGCAGCCCGCCGACATCCAGGTCGGCATCGGCCTCGCGCAGCGGGCTGAGGTCGATCACCAGCGGATCGTCGTCGAACAGCCCCGGGCTGTCGGCGAAGCGCTCGTCCAGCGCCGCAGCCAGCGCGCCGAGGTCGGCGCTGTGCAGCCGCAGGGCGGTCAGGATCCAGGAGGTGCTCTTGAGGTCGAACGGGGGTTTGGCCGTGGGGGCGTGTGACATGGGGGGACGAATCGACGGGTGCCAACCCGTCGGCCGGGCGCGCCGGTGCAGTCTGGGTTTCGTGGGGCGCCCGGAGCGAATGCCCGGCGCGGTGCGTGGATCGGAGGTCGAAAGTCTCGGGCGCGCAGCGATGCGACGCGACGAAGTCTACTATGGCGGACTTTCGTCACGCGGGCGGCCGAGTGTGCCCAGACCGCCGCCGCACCCCGGGGCAGATACAGGTGCTTGCATGGGATCGCGCGAGGCGGTGGTTGGCTTCGGGGCTCATTGCAGCCGTTTGTTCCGTCCGACGATCTGCGCGGCGCGGCGCGGCAGGCGGCAGCCGGCGGTGGCGCTGACTGTGGCGGTCGGCTGCGCCGACTGCGCTGCGATGCTCGTCTCGGGGTCGCGCCGCAGAA
>NZ_MWLO01000064.1 GCF_002198735.1 Ideonella sp. A 288 | reverse complement strand
GGCAAGGCGGCGCGGGCCGGGCCCTGGGGCGCGGCCACCACGGTCACCCGCGGCGCCGAGGGGGCCGCGGCCGTGGGCATCAGGCGCTTGCGCTCCGCGTCGTCGACGGGTCGGCCCGGCCGGGCCGCCAGCGGCTTCTGCTGCTCGGCGAAGGGCACGGGCGGCGGCGGCGGGGCCGTGCGGGCCACCACGGCCTGAGCGCGGGCCGGCGGTCTGGCGGAGGCGTCCCGGGCGCCGCCGTGCAGGCTCTTCGGCTCGGGTGCGATGGCCGCGACCTGTGCCACGCGTGCGGCCAGGGCATCCTCGCGGGACAGCCTCATCGTGGCCGGGGCCACCGGCCGCGACTGCACGAAGGACTGCACCGGCACGGCCACCACCGCGCCGGCCACCTGCTGGTTGGCGTAGCGCAGGGGGGCGACCGGGCGGCGGGTGTTCACGATCGTCGTCTGCTGGACGATAGTGGTGTTGTAGACGTTGGTGATGATGGTCGGGGCGATCACCGCGTTGCTGCGGTTGACATGGTCGAAGTAGCCGCGGCTCACCGGGTAGGCCGGCCGATAGACCTCGCGCGGTGCCAGCGGGAACCAGCCGACCGCGCCGCCGCCGGTGGCGGCCGCGCCCTGGAAGCCGCTGCCGCCGACGAAGGCCACCAGCGCCGGCGCATACACCGCGCGCTCGCGCGGCGGACCCGGCACCCAGCCCCAGGTGCCGCGGATGTGGGCCCAGCGGCCGTAGTGCGACACGGCAAAGCCCCAGGGGGCGTCGTCGACCCAGGTCCAGCCCCAGGGGTCGATCCAGGTCCAGTGGCCGTCCCGGAACGGTGTCCAGCCGGACGACACGCGGCTGGGCGTCCAGACGTTGCCGTAGTCCGGGTCGGAGCGCCAGTGGCCGTAGGCGTCCAGGTCGTCGTAGCCGACCACCTCGGCCGACACATAGCGGGCGGACGGCGAGGCGGCGAGGCGGCGGTCGCGCTCGCGCGACCAGCGGTCCAGGTCGTCAACGCGCCGGGCCGCCACGTCGTCGTGGTCGGACAAGTCGGTGCCGTGGAAGCGATGGCCGCGCGCCGGCCTGATCGCATACGACGCGCCGTCGCCGAACACCTCGGCCTCGCCGCTGCGCACCAGCACCACCGTCGCGTCGTCGTTGGGATCGACCTCGATGCGGTACTCGCCGGCACGGCGCACCGTGAACGCCAGGTTGGGCGTGTCCACCTCGATGCTCTGCCCCGCCCCCATGCGCCGCACGCGCAGCATCAGCGTGCCTTGCGACAGCATCACCTGCGCGATGCGGTCATCGAGGTTGAGCAGGGTCGCGTCGGTGTCCTCGCCCAGGCGGATCGCGGTGCCGCCCACCTGCAGTTCGGCGCGCGAGGCAGCGTCGGTCCACAGCCGGTCGCCGGTGGTCAGTGGCCGATTGACCGTGGCCTGCACCCAGTCGGATTGGCCGGCCGGTGAGAAGCTCACGGTGCCCTGCAGGTAGCCCAGGCGGCCGGCGCGCAGCGGCGGCTCGGCCGCGGCCGGCCCGGCGAAGGCGATCGACAGGGCGAGGCCTATCCATCGAAGTGTGCGACGGGCGAAGGAGAGGTCCATGGCGTGGCCTTTGTTCTGAGCGCACCGAGGCCGGCCAGAGCGGGCCATCCTCGGCTGATCGACCCATGTGGCAAGGCCACATCGGCCCGAGCGTGCGCATGCGTGTCGCGGCAGCCCCGCGCGGCGGTGCCCGACCAGTGTCGGCAATGCCGCCCGCCCGGCGTGTAGGACCACGCCGCATGTCGAGGCCGGAGGACAGCGCGACCGTCGCCAGCGATCGGCGGATGCCAGGGCCGGTGCGCCGGCGCGCCGATCACAATCGGCCATGCCGCCATCGACCGTCGACCGCCCGCGCATCCCCCGCGGGGTGTGGGTGCTGGGCTTCGTGAGCCTGCTGATGGACATCTCGTCCGAGATGGTGCACAGCCTGCTGCCGCTGTTCCTGGTCGGCACGCTCGGCGTCAGCGTGCTGGCGGTGGGCCTGATCGAGGGCCTGGCCGAGTCGATCGCACTGATCTCGAAGGTGTTCTCGGGCACGCTCAGCGACTACCTGGGCCGGCGCAAGGGCCTGGCCGTGCTGGGCTACGCGATGGGGGCGTTCACCAAGCCGGTGTTCGCCCTGGCCACCGGGGTGGGCGCCGTGGTCGCGGCGCGCTTCATCGACCGCGTCGGCAAGGGCCTGCGCGGCGCGCCGCGCGATGCGTTGATCGCCGACATCACGCCGCCGGCCATCCGCGGCGCGGCGTTCGGGCTGCGCCAGTCGCTCGACACGGTGGGGGCCTTCGTCGGCCCGCTGCTGGCCACCGGCCTGATGCTGCTGTGGGCCAACGACTTCCGGGCGGTGTTCTGGGTGGCGGTGGTGCCGGGGCTGCTGGCGGTGGTGCTGCTGATGGTCGGCGTCCGCGAGCCGGTGCGCGAGCGCACGGGCCCGCCGGTGAACCCGATCCGCCGCGAGGCGCTGTCCCGGCTGGGCGGCGCCTACTGGTGGGTGGTGGCGGTGGGTGCGGTGTTCACGCTGGCGCGCTTCAGCGAGGCCTTCCTGGTGCTGCGGGCCGCGGAAATCGGCGTGCCCGTGGCCTGGGTGCCGCTGGTCATGGTGGCGATGAACCTGGTGTATGCGGCGTCGGCCTATCCGTTCGGCAAGTGGTCCGATTCGGTCAGCCACCGCGCGCTGCTGGCCGGCGGGCTGGTGGTGCTGATCGCCTCGGATCTGGTGCTGGCGCGGGCCTCCGGCTGGGCCGGCCTGGGCCTGGGCGTGGCCCTCTGGGGTGTGCACATGGGCATGACCCAGGGCCTGCTGGCGGCCATGGTGGCCGATACCGCGCCGCCCGATCTGCGTGGCACCGCCTACGGCGTGTTCAACCTGGTCAGCGGCGTGGCCATGCTGGCGTCCAGCGCCATCGCGGGCTTGCTGTGGCACCGCTTCGGCTCGTCGCTCACTTTCTACGTTGGCGCAGGATTCGCCGCGCTGACGCTGCTGGCCATCGCCCGGCCGTCGCCGCTGCGGCGGCCCCGGGGTTGAGTCGGCCCCGTCAATCGGCCGGCGGCGGCGCCGGCACCGTCACCGCCACCGTGGTGCCCCGGCCGGCGTGCGTGTCGATGTGCAGGTGGCCGCCAATGGCGCGCACGCGCTCCTGCATGCCCAGCAGGCCGAAGGACTGCGCCTTGTGGCGGTCGCCGGGCGCCATGCCGTGCCCGTTGTCGTGGATGGTCAGCGTGCACCGGCCATCTGGCAGCTTGGCGATGCGCACCTCGACGGCACTGGCGCGAGAGTGCTTCAGCACATTGTTGAGGGCTTCCTGGGTGATACGGAACAGGCCCGTGGCGATCGCCGGCGCGGCCAGCGCGGCGTCGGCGTCGTCGGTGGGCGCCACCAGCCGGCAGGCGATGCCACTGCGTTGCGAGAACTGCCTGACGAGGGCGTTCAGCGCCGCCACCAGGCCCAGGTCTTCGAGGATCTGCGGGCGCAGGTCGTTGACGATGCGGCGGGTGGACTCGATCGCCGCCGAGGCCAGGTCCATGGCCTCGGCCAGCATGTCCGCCACCGGGCCGCGTTCGGGGGGCAGGCGCCCGCCTACCGCGCCGAGGTTGAGTTGGATGGCGGCCAGCTTCTGCTGCAGGTCGTCGTGCAACTCGAGTGCGATGCGCCGGCGCTCGTTCTCCTGCACGGCATCCTGCGCCGCGATGAGCCGCTGCAGCGCGGCATGCGCGGCGTGGCGCTCGGCCTCGGAGCGCTGGCGCTCGGTGATGTCGCGGTGGATCACCGTGTACAGGTGGTGGCCGCCGACCTGCACGTGCGAGATCGCGGCCTCGACCGAGAACTCCACGCCGTCGGCGCGCACGGCCGAGACATGGCGTTGCGCGCCCATCTGGTGGCCCACATCGGGTCTGTTGCCGAACGCTTCGACCTTGTCGCGGTGCCCGGGCCTGAAACGTGTGGGGATGAAGCGCTCCACTGGCGCCCCGATCAGTTCGTTCAGCGGGCAGCCGAACATCGTCGCAGCGGCCGGGTTGGCCTCGACGATGATCTGCCGCTCGTCGAGGGTGACGATGGCGTCGATGGCCGACTCGAAGATGCCGCGCAGGCGCGCTTCGCTGAGCTTCAGCTCCTGGGCGGTGAGCGCCAGTTCGTCGGTGCGGTGCTGCACCTGCCGGCCCAGTTCCTGGGCGAGCTGATGTCCGGCCGCCAGAGCCTGCTTGTGGCGGGTGATGTCGCGCATGAACCCGACGCGCCGGCCGTCGGTCAGGAACCTGGACCGGACCTCGACCGGCACCGCGGTGCCATCGGGGTGCCGGAAGAGCCATTCCTCGACGTGGCGGACGCCGGTCTGCAGCCGGGCGCGCGCCAGGGGAATGCGCGCCACCTCGGTGGGCCACACCAGGTCTTCGAAGGTCTTGCCCAGGATGTCGCCTGCGGTGCACCCCAGCATCGTGCAGCAGGCTTCGTTGACGTCGCAGAAGCGGCCGTCGGCGTCGGCGACCAGGATGCCCTCGGACGACTGCATGAACAGCTCGCGCAGGTACTCCTCGTTGCGCTTCACTGCGTCCTGCGCCACCTTCAGCGGGCTGACATCGGTCACCTGCACCAGCACGCCGACCACCTGGCCGTCGACGACATCCGGGATGTAGGTGATCAGGGCCTGCCGTGGCTGGCCGTGCGCGTCGCGGACGCCGCGCTCGAAGGTCTGCCCCTGGCCGCGGAAGGCGGCCCGGAACTGCGGTTCGTTGAGTGCATACAACTCGGGCCCCAGCACGTCGCGCAGCGAGGCGCCGACCAGCGTCTCGGGAGCGATGCCGAACCAGTCGGCGTAGGCCCGGTTGCCGAAGCGGCAACGCAGGTCGGTGCCCCAGTACGACAGCATCGACGGCACCCGGTCCAGCAGCAGCCGCTGGTAGTCGGAGGCCTGGCGTGTGGCGGCGGTCATGGTGGGAGGCGACATTATCGCGGGCGAGCAGTGGGCCGGCGATGGGTGGTGCCATTGGCAACGTTGCAGGGGGCAAGTACCGCACATCAGGGTTGACCTGCCGCAAACCTGTGGCTTCTCAGCCTTAAGCCCACCCCGATTCGGACGTTGAATCCGGGGCATCAGCTTCAGGAAGGCGAGGACATCCAAGGTGAGCAAGACCATCAAGGCAGCAGACGCGGTCGCGCGCATCCCCGACGGGGCGGTGCTGATGATCGGCGGATTCATGGGCGTGGGCACGCCGCCCCGTCTGATCGACGAACTGGTGAAGCAGGGCAAGCGCCGCCTCACCGTGATCGCCAACGACACCGCGCGCCCCGGCGTGGGCATCGGCAAGCTGATCGACGCCGGCCTGGTGCGGCGCGTGATCGTCAGCCACATCGGCACCAACCCCGTGACCCAGGCCCGGATGATTTCCGGCGACATCGAGGTGGAACTGGTGCCCCAGGGCACGCTCGCCGAGCGCGTGCGGGCCGGGGGCTTCGGCCTCGGCGGCGTGCTCACCGCCACCGGCGTGGGCACCATCGTGGCCGAGGGCAAGCGCACCGTCGAGATCGACGGCCGCACCTTCCTGATCGAACTGCCGCTGCGGGCCGACTTCGCGCTCGTCAATGCGCGCCAGTCCGACCACATCGGCAACCTGGCCTACGCCCTGACCGCGCGCAACTTCAACCCGCTGATCGCGATGGCGGCCGACGTGGTGCTGGCCGAGCCCCAGGAGATCGTGCCGGTGGGCGTGATCCCGCCCGACGCGGTGATGACCCCCTCGGTCGTCGTCACCCACATCATCGCCAAGGAGTCCGCTCATGGATGACAAGCTGCTGATCGCCTCGCGCGTGGCCCAGGAACTGCGCCCCGGCACGCTGGTCAACCTGGGCATCGGCCTGCCCACGCTGGTGGCCGGCCTGGTGCCGCGCGACGCGCACATCTTTTTCCAGTCCGAGAACGGCATCATCGGCATGCAGTCGGTGCCCGAGCACGGGCTGGAGGACGACGACCTCACCGACGCCGGCGGCCGGCCCATCAGCGCGCTGCCGGGCGCGGCCACCTTCGACAGCGCCATGTCCTTCGGACTGGTGCGCGGCGGCCACCTCGACGTCACCGTGCTGGGCGGCCTGCAGGTCGACCGCAACGGCCGCCTGGCCAACTGGATGGTGCCCGGCAAGATGGTGCCCGGCATGGGCGGCGCGATGGACCTGGTGACTGGCGCGCGGCGCGTCATCGTGGCCATGACGCACACCGCCAAGGGCGAGCACAAGATCGTCGACGAGTGCACGCTGCCGCTCACGTCGATGCGCTGCGTCGACCTCGTCGTCACCGAACTGGCGGTGCTGCGGCCCACGTCCGACGGCATGGTGCTGCAGGAACTGGCCCCCGGCGTCACGGTGGCGCAGGTGCAGGCGGCCACGGGCACCCGGCTGATCGTGCCGGACGTGGTGCCGACCATGGCCTCGGCCTGATCCGCAGCGGCCCCGCGGCCCGCTGCGCCGCCGCCGGCACGAACGGCGGGTCGGCGTGCAATCTGGCGGGTTCGGGGTCCAGTGCGGGTGTGCCACGGCACGCTCTGCGCCCATAGACTGAGCCAGAGGGAAGGGGCGACGCGATCGTGGCGGCGCCGGGCACGATGACGTTCGTCGACGCAGCACAGTTTCGAAGCCTGCGCAGCGCCGTGGCCGACATGTACGGCAATGGCGACCGCGATGCCGCGCTGCTGCGCGGTGCCCACCTGCGCGAGGTGGTGCGCCTCACACCCTATGCACTGGCCTGCCACATGGGCAGCGCCGTGCTCGTGGTCTGGTCCTTCACCCCGGGGGCACCGCCCGGGCTGTGGCTGTGGCTGGCGGTGCTGCTGGTGCTGTCCGGCCTGGGCCTGCGGGCCTGGTGGCGGCAGGCACGGCGGCCGCGCGACACGGTGTCGGTGCGCGCGGTGCACCGCGCCACCCTGCATGCCGCCTTCCTGGCGGGGCTCTGGACCGTGCCGCTGCTGCTGTGGTTCCCGACGGCCGCGCCGGCGCAGCAGATGGTGGTGGCCACGCTGGTCACCGGCATGATCGGTGCCGGCAGCTTCATGCTCAGCACGCTGCCGCTGGCCAGCATGGCCTACGTCGGTGTGTTCTCGCTGTCGGCGCTGGGCGCGCTGTGGCGGGCCGGCGATCCGGACCTGGCCGCGTTGGCCGCGCTGATCGGGCTCTACTCTCCGATGGTCGTGATCGGCTCGCTGTCGGCCTGGGGCAAGGCCACTGCGCTGATCCGGGCCCAGGCGCGCTCGGCCCAGCAGGAGCGCACGCTGGCGGTGCTGCTGCACGACTTCGAGCAGCATGCCGACGAGGCCCTGTGGGAGGTTGGCGTCGATGGCCGGCTGCGGCACCTGTCGCCGCGTCTGGCCGAGCTGCTGGGCGTCGGCGAGGACGACATCCGCGCCGGCACCCTGCTGGCCCTGCTGGAGCCCAGGGCCCACGACGGCCTGGCCGCGCTGCGCCTGGCGTTCGATGCCGGGCGACCGTTCCGCAACCTGCAGCTCACCCTGCGCACCGATGCCGCGCCGCGGCACCTGGCCATCAATGGCAAGCGCCTGGTCGACGACGAGGGGCAGACGCTGGGCTGGCGCGGCGTGCTGGCCGATGTCACCGAAAAGCTCGAGGGCGAGCGCCAGCTGCGCCGACTGGCGCACACCGATTCGCTCACCGGTCTGGCCAATCGCTTCATGCTGCGCGATGCGCTGGCCGAGGTGGTGCACGGCGACCGCAGCGCGGCGCTGCTGTTGATCGACCTGGACCACTTCAAGACGGTGAACGACAGCATGGGCCACAGCGCCGGCGACGATGTGCTGAAGGCCGTCGCGCAGCGCCTGCGCGCCTGTGTGCGCCCCGACGACCTGGTGGCCCGGCTGGGTGGAGACGAGTTCGCGGTGCTGATGCGCCACGTGGGCGAGGCGCCCGACGCCGCCACGATGGCCCAGCGCCTGGTCGACGCGCTGTCACTGCCGGTGGAGCTGTCGTCGCGGCGGCTGCGCGTCGGGGCCAGCGTGGGCGTGGCCGCCAGCGACGACGCAACGCTGGGCGTCGACGAGTGGCTGGCGCGATCGGACACCGCGCTCTACGCGGCGAAGGAGTCGGGCCGCGGCCGCTTCGCGGTGTATGCGCCCCACCTGGGCGAACGCAGCCGTCGCCGCCTGGCGATCGAGCAGGGCCTGCGGCAGGCCCTCGAGCGCGGCCAGTTGGCGCTGCACTGGCAGCCCAAGGTCGACATCGCCGACTGGCGCATCGCCGGCGCCGAGGCGCTGATGCGCTGGGAGCATCCCGTGCTGGGGCGCGTGCCCCCTGGCGAGTTCATCGGCGTGGCCGAGCAGTGCGGCCTGATCGACGAACTCGGCCGTTGGGCCCTGCGCGAGGCCTGCCGCGCCGCGGCCGGCCCCTTGGCGGGCCTGACGGTGTCGGTCAACGTGTCGCCGCTGCAGTTGCGCGAATCTCAGTTCGTCGCCCAGGTGCGCGACACCCTGCGCGAATGTCGCCTGCCGCCGTCGCGGCTGGAACTGGAGATCACCGAATCGGTGTTCATCGACGACGCCGACGGCGCGCTCGAGAAACTGCACACGCTGCGCGGCCTGGGCGTGCGCGTGGCGCTCGACGATTTCGGCACCGGCTACTCGTCGCTGGCCTACCTGCGCCGTTTCCCGTTCGACACGTTGAAGATCGACCGCGCCTTCGTCAGCGAGGTGCTGGTGCAGCCCGATGCCCGCGCCATCGTGCAGATGATCTCGCACCTGGCCACAACCCTGGGCATGCGCACGGTGTGCGAGGGCGTTGAATCGGCGCTGCAACTCGAGGCCGTGGCCCGGGCCGGCTGCCACGAGATGCAGGGCTACCTGGTGTCGCCGGCGGTGCCGCTGCCCGAGTTCCTGCGCCTGCAGCGCGGTTGGCAGCACGAATCGTCGGTGCTGAGCGCGGTGCACTGAGCACGGCGCACTGGGCGTGGTGCGCAGGGCGTGGTGCACCGAGCGGTCGGCGACGGGCGCGGCGGCGGCATCGGTCGCCGGGCGGCATGGCCGGCCGCAGGGTCTTGGCGGCGACTGGTCGCGCGGCGCGTTGTGTATCCTGCCGACTCCGCCCCTGGTCGCCCCAACCTCGCCCACACGCATGACCCACCCCGCCTCCAGCCCCGCAGGTCCCTCTGGCACGTCCGGCCCCTCGCCCCGCTGGCGCCGCACCTTGTTCACCCTCATCGCCCTCGGTGCCATCGTGGCGCTGATCTGGCGGCAGTTGCCCAGCGGCGCCTACCCGACCGACCTGACGCGCATCGGCCAGGGTCGCCCGGCCGTGGTGCTGGCCCACGATTCCAACCACACCGGCGGCTTTGCGGTGATGGAATTGATGAACGCCGTCCGCGGCGACCATGACGGGCAGGTGGAGTTCCTGGTGGCCCACCTGGGCCTGGCGGAAGGCAAGGCGTTTGCCAGCCGCCACGGCGCCCGCGACGGCATCGTGCTGCTGTTCGACGGCCAGGGCAAGCGCGTGGGCGCGCTCGACCAGCCGCAGACCACCGACGAGCTGCGCCAGGCCATGGCCAGCGCCTTCGGGCGCTAGGGCTCGGCCGGTCGGCGCCATGATCGCTCGCCCGACCAACTTCCGCACGCTCGACCTGAACCTGCTCAAGGTCTTCGATGCGGTGATGGTCGAACGCAACGTCACCCGCGCCGCCGATCACCTGGCGATGACGCAACCGGCGGTGAGCAATGCGCTGCGCCGGCTGCGCGAGGCCACGCACGAGGATCTGTTCGTGCCGACCTCGACCGGCGTGGTGCCCACCGCCCATGCGCAGGCGCTGTGGCCCACCGTCCGCGGCGCGCTGCAGCAGTTGCAGGAGGCCTTCGCGCCGCAGGGCTTCGACGCCGGCCACGACGAGCGCAGCTTCACGCTGGCGATGGCCGACGCCACGGCGGCGTTGTTCGTGCCGGCGCTGGCGGCTGCGCTGCAGCGCGAGCAGGCGCAGGTGAGGCTGCGCATCGCGGGCCTGAGCACGCGCGACCCGCGGCCGATGCTCGAGCATGGCGAGGCCGACGTCGCGGTCGGCTTCTTTCCCGATGTGCGCGCGGCGCTGGCGGCCGAGGGCGACGCCGGGCTGGTGTGCCTGGAGTCGCTCTACACCTGCCGCTACGTGTGCGTGATGCGCCACGACCACCCGCTGGCGGCGGAGGGCGCGCTGAGCCTGGACGGGTTCTGTGGCGCGCAGCACCTGCGCGTGAGCTTTGCCGGCCGGCCGCGGGGCTTCGTCGACGAGGCCCTGGCGCGGCTGGGCCGAGAGCGGCGCGTGGCGATCACGGTGGGCCAGTTCTCCACCGCCGGGGCCACGGTGCAGCGGTCCGACCTGCTGACGGTGCTGCCGCTCAGCTTCGTGCCGGCCATCGGCTTCGCGTCGCGGCTGGCGGTTCGGCCACTGCCGTTCGATCTGCTGCCCATCGACGTCGGGATGCTGTGGCACCGGCGGCACGAGCGCGACCCGGCGCAGCGCTGGTTGCGCGACATGCTCGCGCGCGTGGCCGCCGAGGTCGCGGCCGACGTGGTGCGGGCACAGTAGCGCCGCGGTGGCGCCGCCGCGGCAGCACCCCTGCCCGGCGCGGGCAGGCAACGCGGGGCATTCGCCGGCTTGATGGCCGCATTCAGCGTCGCAATTTCCACGGACATCGGGTTTACCCTAGTATTCGCTGGCGAGAGGCCGTGGGGCCTCGTTCATCCGAATCCGGGAGTTCCCAATGCCTGCATCGAATCCGATGTTCATCGTGCCGCCGACCGTGGCAGCGCCGCGCGGCGCCCTCTGGGCGGCCGCCATCGCGGTGTCGGTTGTCGAAGGCTTGCGCTGGGTGCGCCGGCACGCACACGTGGTCACGGCGCCGTCGGCGCCGTCGACACGCGCCCACGGTTGATGGTCCCCGCGAAGCACGCACCCTCTCACACCAGGGCGGCGTCGATGGTCACCTTCATGGCCCTGCAGTCCTGGCAAGGCCTGTGGCGCCGCATCGCCCCGGGCGACGGGCTTCGGCGCATGGGCCGGTCGCTGTGGAATGGCCTGGAACGGCACGGCCGCCTGCACGCCGCGCGCGAATTGCAGGTGCTGGCCCAGAACTGCGAATCCACCGACCCGGCACGGGCGCGGCGGCTGCGCGAGGCCATCGCCTACATGGTCATCCCCTGAAGGTCGGCGCGGCCTGAGGGCTTGCGCCGCTCAGTCCGACCGCCCTGCGCGGCGGGCGGCCACCCGGCCGTCGAACACCGCCACCAGCCGAGGGCTGTGCAGCACGCTGGCCGGCGTCACCGTCTCGCGTTGCCACGGGATGCTGCCAAGGTACCAGAGCGTCCAGAAGCGCTGGTCGGCCTCGGGATGGCGCTCGAGCAACTGGCCGAAGGTCTCGACCTCGCCGACCTGCACGCCGGTGGCCTCGGCCAGCACCTCGCGCACGAAGCGCGAACAGAACTGCCGGCGCGAGTGCAGGTCGAAGCCGGTGTCGTACCATGTGCCCAGGCGGCGCTGCGCCGCCTCGGCCACCCGCCGCTGCTGGTCGGTCGACAATGGCGCCGCCGAGGGCGCCACCGCCACGCGCCCGTCCTGAGATCGACCCGCAAAGCGTGACAGCGGCGTCAGCCGCGACCACGGCACCGTGCTCTCGGCGATCACCGGTTCGGCGCCCGTGGTGTCCACCACGACGCCGACATGGTTGGTCCATGACCCGGTGGCTGCAGCCACCTCCACGAACGGCCGCGCCCCGACGCGGATGAACACGAGGTCGCCCACCGCCAGGCGGGGCGTGAGCTCGGCCAGCGTGGCCGAGGCCGCCGCGGCGCCGCTGGCCGCGGGCTCGGCGCCGGTCGCGCCGGCCGGCATCTGCAGCACGGCGAGCGCGGCCAGCGTGGCGGTCAGCACGCGAAGCCGCGCGGCGGAGCGGTGGGGGTGGCGGGTCATCGTGGGGTTCTCCTGCAGTGGGGTGGCGATGGACGCCAGCTTGGCAGAAGGTATCGAATGACGCGACCCATCCTCGCATTGTTCCCGCCGGCTGAACCCGAGGTATCGAATGGTGATACGTATTGGTCGCGGTGGCGCTCGGCCGACCTGGCCGCCGCCATGGCGGTTGACTCGTATCAAGCCCGAACCGGCGTGCTCTGTCGACGCTGAGCCGCCCCGCCAGAGGGTGGCCAAGGAGGCATCCCCTGGGAGGGACGCCGCCGCCCCTCGGGCGCATCGGCGTGTGCATGGCCGCGCGATGCGCCCAACCACCCCATGCAGGAGCAGTCAATGAAGCAGTACCCCCACGCATCGCTCGCCGGTGCCCTGGTTCTCATGTCCGGTGCCGCCACCGCGGACATCGCGTTGAAACTCGGTCCGGTCGATCCGGTCAGCCATTTCCCGGCCTATGTGGCCGACGTCGGCCGCGTTGCCGTGCAGCCCTGCCTGGATGGCGACGGGACCACCGGCCCCTGCCGCTTCGAACCCGCCGGCGCCTTGCCCGGCAACCTGTGGGCCGCGACCGTGGGCTTCGGCGCCGAGGCGGCCTACAGCCTGGCGCAGGCGACCCTGGTGATGCCCAGCGGCCGCCGGGCCGAATTGACGCTCGGCCTGATGGCCGGCTATCGCCCGAACGTGGTGGCCGACGGCAACCAGCAGGTCTTCAGCCGCCTGGCGTACCGGATCCAGGTGCCGGGGCCGGGCGTGTACAAGGTGTTCCATCCGTACATGGCTTTCCCCGCCTGCCTGCCCGATGTCCACCTCGTGCCGGTGGGGGGGCTGCCCGTGATCAACCACCGCGCCGAGGTCGGCGGCGGCTCGCCCTTCAGGGCGCTGGTGGCGGGCGCCACGGGCAACGTGCTGCGCTGGGATCCGGCCGTGCCGCCGCTGGCCCCGGCGGGCTACGTGGGCGATCCGCAGGTCACCCACACGATCACCGGCAGCGCGTGCAACGTCCACGCCTTCCGGATCGAGGGCCCGAACATCGCCGGTCCGGGCCTGTCGGTGGCCTCGACGGCGCAGTTCAGCGTCTCCGGCAAGCTCTACACCGCGGCAGCCACCGCGCCGGTGCTGGCGGTCGACCGCGCCACCTACGACCGCACCGGCAACATCACGCGGCTCAACGTCTTCGCACGCGCCGATGCGTCGGCCACGGTGACGATGCAGCCGGTGACCGGCCTGACGCCGGCCGCGACGCTGACGCCGGATGGCGCGGGCAACTTCTTCGTGCAACTGTCGGCGGCCACGTCGCCACCGCAGAGCCTGACGCTGACCACCAACCCGGCGCTGCCATCGGCGTCGTTGACGGTGCCGGTGACGGACCAGGTGAACGTGGTGTCGGCGATCTACAACCCGACGCTGCGCGCGCTGGAGGTGCGCGCCACCTCGAGCGACAAGGGCGTGCCGCCGACGCTCACCGCCCAGGTCGGCGATGCGCCGCCGCTGGCGATGGTGCGCCAGGCCACCACCGGCGAGTACCTCGCCACGCTGTCCAAGGTGGCCGCCCCGCCGCCGTCGGTGACGGTGGTGTCCAGCAAGGGCGGCAGGGACGTGCGCGGCCTGCGCGACTGACGGGCGTGCCGATGCCGAGCGGGCCACCGGGCCCGCTCGATGAATGGCACCTCGCGCCCCGCGCTCGAACCGGAGCGGCCCCCCCCGGAGGGCACCCGGGCACCCGCCGCCCGGGTGCAACAGCTTTGCCGAAACCACCACCAATCGCTGCGGGTTAACCCGCGCAGCCCATCAGGTCTATTTGCGCACAATCTTGTATATCAGTTTGCGTGCCAACAGCCGTGAACTGTCCACCGACCACGGCCGGTGCAGGCCCCCCGCACCCATCACAGGAGTCGCCGCATGGACATCCGCAACCCTTCACCCGGCCTCTACAACGAGGACCTCGCCCCTGCCAAGGAGCGCAACTGGGGTGCCTTCAGCATCTTCAACGTCTGGACCTCGGACGTGCACAGCCTGTGGGGCTACTACCTCGCGGCCAGCCTTTTCCTGCTGTGCGGCAGCTTCACCAACTTCGTGATCGCCATCGGCCTGGGCTCGCTGGTGATCTTCGTGCTGATGAACCTGATCGGCTACGCCGGCGAGAAGACCGGCGTGCCCTACCCGGTGCTGGCCCGCGCCTCGTTCGGCGTCTGGGGTGCCAACCTGGCGGCGCTGGTGCGCGCGGTGGTGGCCTGCTTCTGGTACGGCGCACAGACGGCCGCCGCGTCAGGGGCGATGGTGGCGCTGCTGGTGCGCAGCCCGGCCATGCTCGACTTCCACAAGAACGTGCACTTCCTCGGCCACTCGGGGCTCGAGGTGGTGTGCTACGTGGTCATCTGGGCGCTGCAGTTGCTGATCATCCAGAAGGGCATGGAGACGGTGCGCAAGTTCCAGGACTGGGCCGGGCCGGCGGTGTGGGTGGCGATGCTGGTGCTGGCCATCGGGCTGTGCGTCAAGGCCGGTGGCTTCTCGTTCGACCACGGCATCCCGATGGACGTGCTGCTGGCCAAGACCAAGGACGCCGGGGTCAGCGGCGAGCCCGGCTCGTTCTGGGCGCTGATGGCGGTGGGGGCCACCTGGGTCACCTACTTCGCGGCGCTGTACCTCAACTTCTGCGATTTCTCGCGCTACGCCAAGGACAAGGACGCGGTGCGCAAGGGCAACCTGTGGGGCCTGCCGGTGAACCTGATCGCGTTCTCGCTGGTGGCCGGCGTCACCACCATCGCCGCCTTCAAGGTGTACGGCGAGGTGCTGCTGCACCCCGAGCAGATCTCGGCCAAGTTCGACAGCTGGGTGCTGGCGCTGATCGCCGCGCTGACCTTTGCGGTGGCCACGCTGGGCATCAACGTGGTGGCGAACTTCGTGTCGGCCGCGTTCGACATCTCCAACGTCTTCCCGAAGGCGATCGACTTCAAGAAGGGCGGCTACATCGCCGCGGCCATCGCGCTGGTGCTCTACCCCTTCGCGCCGTGGGAGGGCAACGCCGCGCACTTCGTCAACGCCATCGGTGCGACGATGGGCCCGCTGCTGGGCATCATCCTGGTCGACTACTACCTGGTCGCCAAGGGCCAGATCAACGTGCAGGCGCTGTACCAGGAGCACGGCGAATACCGCTACGAAGGCGGCTGGAACGTCAATGCGCTGGTGGCCACCGGCATCGGCTCGGTGTTCTCGACGATCCTGCCCAACTTCACCAGCCTGCTGCCGGCCTGGTGGAACACCTACGGCTGGTTCTTTGGCGTGGCCATCGGCGGCGGCGTGTACCTGGTGATGGCCACGCTGCGGCCGCGCACCGTGGCCACGCTGCAGCGGGCCTGACCGGTGGGCCGGGCGGAGCCAGGTCAAGGGCGCCCCGGCCGCGCTCGCCGACAATCGCACCATCCCCCTCCTTTCGAGAGTCAGGCGCCGCGATGGTCACCAAGGCCGAGATTGCCGAACGCATCGTCCAGTCGATCCTGGCCCGCAAGATCCGCCCCGGCGAGCGGCTTGGCGAGCAGGAACTGGCCGACCTGTTCGGCGTCAGCCGCACCCTGGTGCGCGAGGCGCTGATGCAGTTGCAGGCGCGCGGCTTCGTGGCGGTGCGCTCGCGCGTCGGCTGGTACGTGGTGGAGCCCTCGTTCGAGGAGGCACGCGAAACCTATGCCGCGCGCCGCGTCGTCGAGACCGGCATGCTGCGCGACGCCGGCCGGCCGCTGCAGGCGGCGCTGCGCACGCTGCGCCAGCACGTGGCCCGCGAGCGCGAGGTCATCCAGCACGGCGATGCCGGCGCACGCAGCGTCGAGCTGGCCGATTTCCACGTCTGCCTGGCCGAGTGTCTGGGCAACCGCATCCTCACCGCGATGATGGTCGATCTGTCGGCGCGCACCACGCTGGTGTCGGCGCTGTACCAGTCGCAGACCGAGGCGCAGGGCAGCAACGACGACCACGCCGCCATCGTCGAGGCGCTGGCCGTCGGCGACAACGCCCGCGCCGAAGCGCTGATGCGCGACCACATCGACGGCCTGGCCGCGCGCCTGGACGAGACACTGGCCGGTGCCGGCAGTGCCAGCGACCGGTTGCGCGCGGCGCTGACCGAGCCCCAGCCGGCCAGGCCGCCGGTGGCGAGCGGGGCGCAGCCGGCGCCGGCACCGAGCGCCGCGACAGGGAAGGCCGCGACCAGGAAAGCCGCGCCGACGAAGGCCGCGCGCAGGCGCGTCGCGCCGGCGGCGGGGTCGCCCCGCCGCTGAAGCACCTCCGAACCCCCGACCCGGCGGCAACCGCCGCCGAGGTCCAGGCTGGCCTTCAAGCCGATCGACCACCCCGGCGCATGCCCTTCGAGCCCGGGCTCAGCCCGGCCCGGGCGGCGCCGCCGCTGGTGGTGGATGGTCGGGCTCGATCGACGACGCGCTGATGGACCGCTGCCCGGCCGAGATCGAGGCCATCACGCGCCGGCTCGAGGCCGGCGTCACGCTGGTCATCGGCGACCAGCAGGTGCGCCGCGTGCAGCGCTTCGAGCCCGGCCGGTGCGACCTGCGCGCGATCGAGTTCCACAGTGGCGGCGGCACCGACTTCACGCCGATGCTGGAGGAGGCCGACCGGCACGACCCCGATCTCACCGTGGTGCTCACCGACCTCGAGGGGCCGGCGCGTTACCGGCGGCGCGCGCCGGTGCTGTGGGCCGTGACCGGAGCCAAGGGGGCGGCGGTGCAGCCCTTCGGCCGCAAGCTCACGCTGTCGTGAGGCTCACCGCCCCGAAAGGGCTCAGGCGCCCGGCTCCTCCGAGGTCATGAAGGGCTGCGCGTCCATCGACGCAGCCAGTTGCTGCAGTTCCTTCAGCACCGAGCCGCGCACGGCCTCCTGGCCAGAGGCGCCGATGAAGTGTGCGGCCGCCATCTTCGGGAAGTGCCCGCCCATCCACCGGCTGGTGGCGGCGATGGCCGCATCGCTGCCGCCGCTGCCGAAGGACACCGACATCAGGTCATGCGGGTCGTAGTGGATGGCCACCGTGCCCGGCTCCGGCTTGTGGCGGACCGTCGGCCGGTCGGTCCATTTCAGGCGGGCCAGCAGTTGCACCTCGCCCTTGCGCCCCTTGGGGGTGTTGAACACCCACAGGAAGTCCGGATAGCCATCGGCGAATTCCTTCAGCTTGTCGGGGGTCGACTTGAAGTGGCCGATGCGGCCCGCCTTCATGTCGGCGTCGTGGTTCTTCCAGTAGCAAAGGACGTCCATGCGGGTCAACCACTCTTTCAAATAGACAGGAAGGCGATGCGGCCAGATCGGGCGTGCTGCACCAGGGGTGCGCCGCTTTCCCCGGGGGGTCGGTCGTGCGCCAGCCCCCATTTTGCGCCCTGCGCTGGTGCGGGCGCTTGGCCGGCTGTTTGGCTGGTCGCCGCAGCACAGTTGTCGACGCCGGGACAGGCGCCGGGCCGCGCCTGGCAACTGCGGTCTCAGTCCCACAACTGAACGTTGGTGCAGGCCGTGAACCCACCGACCGCGAGCTTGCCATGGGCCCGGTGGACCTTGAGGGCTTCGAACGGGGCGTCGTCGCCCAACTGGAAGCCGAAGGACTGCACGCTGCGGCGCGACAGCGCCTCGACCCGGTGTGTCCCGGTTGGCCATTCGCAGGCCAGGGGCTCGCAGCGCCAGGGTTCGCAGGGCTTCATCTGCCAGTTGCCGACGCCCCAACCGTTCAGCCGCAGCATCGTGTCGCCCAGATGGGCCCCGACGCTGTCGGTCTTCTCGCCGCTGGACGTCGTGCCCTTGACCCGCATCAGCGGGTACAGGTACGCCGGGCTGGTGCGGTGCATCAGAGCCCGCCAGTGCCACGACGCCGAGGACCTCAGCCCGAGGCCCGCAGGCCTCGTTGCGCGTGCTCAACGACCCTGGCGGCGGCGCCTTGTCGCGTATGGACCGTCCGGCCGCGGCGGTCAAGCCCCGCCCGCGCCGGCCGCCTGCTCGGCGCGCAGCCGTGCGTTGACGTAGGCGCCTTGCGGCACGTGCAGCAGGTCGGCCACGCGCCACAGCACATGGCGCTCGTGCTCGCTGAGGTGGCCGTCGGCATAGGCCACGCGCCACATGTGCTCGATCATGCGCAGCTTCTGCGCCATGTCGAAGCGGTCGTTGATGCGCGAGGTGAAGGAGAACAGGTCGGTCGCGCCCTTCGCGGTGGTCTCGGCCAGTTCGGCCAGGCGCCCGGCCTCGTCGTCGGACAGCGCGAACTTGTCGCGCAGCGCGGCCAGCACGGCCTCGCGCTCGCCGGCGTGGAAGCTGGCATCGGCGCGCATCACCTCCACCAGCATCACCGCGGTGGCCAGCTGCAGCAGGTGCTCGGCCTGGCGCGTGTCGCTGCCGGGGGCGGGCGGCAGCAGGCTGTCGAACAGGTCCTTCAGGGTCTGGAGCATGGCGCGATGATGGCATGCCCGGTCGGCCGGGCAGTGAGCCCGCCGGGCCGCCCCAAGGGCGAACACCGGAGGGCGCAGTCCGAAGGTACTCCAGTGAGCCGCAGCGGCCGTCCGCCGCGCCGGCCAGAATGCGGGCCTGGACCTGCCTGTGTGCCTGCCCGCCTGGAGCCCCCGATGAGACTGACCGCCGACGCCCGAGGCGTCTACCCGATCGCCCCGACCCCCTTCCTCGACGATGGCCGCATCGACACCGCGTCGATCGACCGCCTGGTCGATTTCTACCTCGATATCGGAGCGACCGGCCTGACCGTGCTGGGCCAGCTGGGCGAGGCGCCCAAGCTCACCCATGCCGAGGGCGTGGCGGTGGCCACGCAGATGATCCGTCGCGCACCCGGACTGCCGGTGATCGTCGGTGTGTCGGCCCCCGGCTTCGCGGCGATGCGCGAGCTGACGCAGGACGTGATGGCCGCCGGCGCCGCCGGCGTGATGATCGCGCCGCCCAACACGCTGCGCACCGACGACCAGATCGTCGGCTACTACCGCCAGGCGGTGCAGGCGCTGGGCGCCGACGTGCCCTTCGTGATCCAGGACTACCCGCTGACCTTCTCGGTGCAGATGACGCCGGCGGTGATCCGCCGCATCGTCGACGAGCTGCCCTCGTGCGCGATGCTCAAGCACGAGGACTGGCCGGGCCTGGAGAAGATCTCGGCGCTGCGCGGCTTCGAGCGCGACGGCAGCATGCGCCACATCGCCATCCTGTGCGGCAACAACGGCCTGTTCCTCGACTACGAGATGGCGCGCGGTGCCGATGGCGCCAACACCGGCTATGCCTTCCCCGACATGCTGTGCGACGTGGTGCGCCTGTCCACCAGCGGCCAGCGCGAGGCCGCGCACGACCTGTTCGATGCCCACCTGCCGCTGCTGCGCTACGAGCAGCAGCCCGGCGTGGGCCTGGCCGTGCGCAAATACCTGCTGATGCGCCGCGGCCTGCTCGCCAGCGCGGCGATGCGCCAGCCCGCGGCCGCGATGAGCGCCACCGCCCGCGCCGAGGTCGAGCACCTGCTGGGCCGCCTGGCCCGGCACGACGAGCGGGCGCGGCTGCCGCCGGCCTGAACGACGCCGCTCAGCGCCGCGCGGCCCAGGCCTCGGCCACGTCGCGCACCAGTGCGTCGGCCACGGCGCCCTGGGCGTGCACCGCGCGCTGCGCGCCGGCGCCCAGCAGCAGGCGCGCCTCCTCGGCATTGGCGGCGCGCACCAGGATCGGCAGGCCCGGGTTCAGCGCGTGGGCGGTTTCGATCATCGGCCGCACGTCGGTGCTGTCGGATGCGGCCACCACCAGCAGGGCGGCCTCGGCGATGTGCGCCTGCACCAGCACCGACGGCTCGCCCGCGTCGCCCACCACCGCGGCCAGGCCCGCCTCGCGCAGCGACTCGACGCGCTCGCGGTTCTGGTCCACCACCACGAACGGGATGCCGCGCTCGGTGAGCGAGCGGGCCACCGCCCGCCCCACCACGCCATGGCCCACCAGCACCACCTGCCGCGACAGCACCTGGCGGCTGGTGCTCGTCGGCAGTTCGGCCAGCGGGTCGTCGCGCGCCTCGAGCCGCCGCGCCAGCGCCGAGCGGCCCACCACCCAGCGGCGCATTGGCTCGATCAGCGAGAACAGCAGCGGGTTCAGCGCGATCGACAGGATGGCGCCGGCCACGATCAGGCTCTTGGCCTCGGGCGGCAGCACGCCCAGGCTGCCGCCCAGCGCGGCCAGGATGAACGAGAACTCGCCGATCTGCGCCAGGCTCACCGACACCGTGAGCGCGGTGTTCAACGGGTAGCGCAGCGCCAGCACCAGCGCGGCGGCCGCCACCGACTTGCCGACCATGATGATCGCGGCCACGGCCAGCACCTGCAGCGGGCGATCGAGCAGCACCCGCGGGTCGAACAGCATGCCCACCGAGACGAAGAACAGCACCGCGAAGGCGTCGCGGAAGGGCAGCGATTCCTCGGCCGCGCGGTGGCTGAACTCCGATTCGCGCAGCACCAGGCCGGCAAAGAACGCGCCCAGCGCCACCGACACGCCGAACAGCGCGTAGGCACCGTAGGCGATGCCCAACGCCACCGCCACCACGCACAGCGTGAACAGCTCGCGCGAGCCCGTGGCGCTGATCTGCCACAGCACCCAGGGCAGCACGCGCCGCCCCACCACCAGCATCAGCGCGACGAAGGCGATCACCGCCAGCAGCGTGCGCGCCAGGGTGAGCGCCAGGTCGGTGGCCGATGCGCCGGCGGCGTCGCCCAGGGTCACCAGCGCCGGCAGCAGCACCAGCACCAGCACCATGGCCAGGTCTTCCACCACCAGCCAGCCCACGGCGATGCGGCCGTTCTGCGATTCGAGCACGCCGCGCGATTCGAGCGCGCGCAGCAGCACCACCGTGCTGGCCACCGACAGCGAGAGACCGAAGACCAGCGCCCCGGCCATGGACCAGCCCCAGCCCAGCGCCACGACGGTGCCCAGCGCCGTGGCCACCGCCATCTGCACCATCGCGCCCGGGATGGCGATCTTGCGCACGGCCATCAGGTCGTCGATGGAGAAGTGCAGGCCGACGCCGAACATCAGCAGCATCACGCCGATCTCGGCCAGCTGCGTGGCCAGCCCCACGTCGGCCACGAAGCCCGGCGTGAAGGGCCCGATCAGCACGCCGGCCAGCAGGTAGCCCACCAGGGCCGGCAGCTTCAGCCGCGCGGCGGCGAAGCCCAGCACCAGGGACAGCCCCAGCGCGGCGGCCATCGTGACGATGAGGGGCATGGAATCGTGCATCGCTTCAGGCGGGTGGGGCGGCCGGGCCGCGCGACGGCGGCCTGGCCCGGGCGCCAGCGTGAGATGGCGAGGTTGGCGCCCACTGCGCGGCGCCGCGTGGGGGAGTGTGACGGCTGCGCGATGTCCGTGGGCCGCCAGGCCCATCGCCGGGCCGGTGACCGCGCCTGACCCGCGCCGGACCGCCCGGCCCGGTGGCGGCTACTGCGCCGGCAGCAGCGGCACCGCCAGCATCGACCAGGGCCGGGCCTTGGCCAGCGTCTGGCAGACCGTGGCCACCGGGCCCCCGGGGCCGCTGAAGCCGGCGCCGATGACGTCCGACGAGGGCTCCGAGCCACCGGGCTTGCTGACCGCGGCCCAGTCCAGGGCCTGGCCGGCACCGGGCATCACCCCGCCGGCGTCGGAATTGGCCGCCAGCACCGTGGCCACCAGCGGCGCCGGGGCGTTGGCCAGCGTCAGGCACGCCGCACGGCCGGTGCCGGCGGCCGCGCGCAGGGTGCCGAACGGCGTGGTCTGGTGCACCCCGCTGAAGTTGGTCGCGCCCGCGACCAGGTCGTCCCTGGCCGTCATCTGCACCTGCACGGTGGCGGTGCCGACCGGTGGGTCGACCAGCACCCACAGCTCCACGCGGTTGTCGCCACCCGGCCCGTTCTGCGAGGCCAGCCGGGCGAGGGCTGCGGTGCCGTAGGCGACGCTGCGCACCGGGTTGTCCTTGGTGGTGGTGGCCACGCCGACGACGAGCAGCCGGTCGCTCGACGGCCCGACGGTGTGATGCCAGCTCAGCGACCGGGCTTCGGGCGTGGACGCCCGGCTGGACGCGCCGGCCGCCAGGCCGCCGTCGAACAGGGCGCGTGCCTTGGCCAGCACCTGCTGCGCCACCAGCCGGCCGACGGCCTGGCCGATGGTGTTGTCGTCGGAAGAGTGGATGCCGGCAAACAGCCGCGACTGGCCCGCCTCGTCGGCGGCCGCGCTGAATGTCGGGTAGGTGAGCACGGTGTCCACCGCCGGCACGCCGGGCTCCACGCGGCCGAAATTGCGCGGCACCAGGACGGAGAAGCCGAAGTGGTCGCTGCCGGTGAAGGCCCGCAGCACCTCGGCGCTGGCCGACGAGAAGGTGGAGTGGCCGGAGATGTAGCCCGGGAAGGCCGGCGAGAGGTTGCTGCCGGGGTTGTACGGTGTCCACTTGCCGGCGTCGATCAGCTGCTGGGGCCGGCCGGGGCCGCCCCAGGCGAACTCGAGCGTGCCCCGCCTGAAGTGGCGCACCAGGGTGATCGGCCGCACGCCCTCGTGCTTGCGCTTGAGATGCCAGGCCACGATGCCGGCGTCGAAGGACGCGTTGTGCATCGCGAAGAACATCTTCACGTCGTCGTCGATCGTGTGCCGGTCGCGCCGCGACACGTGCTGGGCGAACAGGCCCCAGTGGCCGGGGGGCAGTTCCGAATCGGGGCCGTCGGCCCAGTATTCGACGATGAGCTTCTGGTGCGGCGTCAGCCTGGCACTGAGGCGCAGCATCTCGTCGATGTCGGCCTGCAGGCGTGCCGGGCTTTGCAGGTAGTTGGGGACTGGCGCGATGTCGGGGCGCTGGTCGTAGACATTGCCCGAGCTCAGCGCGAACGGCCGCACCAGGCCCCAGTGCGGCGCGATGAAGGTCTGCACCGCGCCCACGTCGTTGACCAGGGGCTGCCAGCGGAAGGGGTCGGACACGTTCAACGGGCAGGGGCCCGGCGTCGTCGGCAGGCAGAAGGGCATCGGCGCATTGACCGGCGCGTAGCCGGTGGTGTCGGCGTAGGGGCCGGTGCCCAGGTCGCCATACTGGTTGGAGCCGTCGTGGCGGCGGCTGGCGATCACCGCGGCGGCCGCGGCGTTGCCGATGCCCTGGGGCGTGGACACCTGCAGCGAGGCATCGGCCGGGTCGTGGCCCTGGGCACGCATCACCGCGGCCAGCCTCGCGGCACCGGCAGGGAACAGGTTGAGCAGGCAGCGGTGGGCCGCGTGGCCGATGGCCTTGGCCTTGTTGGCCTCGGTGCGCTCGGCCAGCGGCCGGCGCGGCAGCGTGGCCACGGCGCCGGCCGCCCGGGCGTCGTAGGGCACCCACGCGTCGTACATGCAGGTGTGCGCGATGGCCAGCGCGCGCGCCACCACCGGCGGGCCCATGCGCGAGGCGCGCACTTCGTCGAGGGCGGCCTGGTTCCAGACTGCCACGGTGGTGGGGGCGTCGGGCAGCGGCGCGGCCAGGGCCGGCGCGCCCGGCATCGACAGCCACAGCGTGACGGCCGATGCCGCGTGAAGGAAGGGGGATCTGGGCGCCATGGACTGCCTCCGCCGCGGGGTGTCGCCACGGCCCGCATCGTCGCGACGGTGGCCGGTGAGAAAACACTCTAGCAGACGGGGGGCCACGGTTCGTTCAGCCAAGAAAAACGGCCCCGAAGGGCCGTTTCGATGTCGTGGGCGGCGAACGCGCCCGTGCGCCGCGGTCAGAGCGGCGCGGCCTTGCGCGTGTCGGCGGCAGGCTTGGCAGCGACCTTGGTGCTGGTCTTCTGCACGGCGGCCGTGGAGACGGTCGTTTGAGCCGACGGGGCGGTCTTGGTGGACGCCGCGTGCTTGCTGGTGGCCGGTGCCATGGCGTCCTTGGCGCCATCACCGGGGCAGGCCAGCGCAGTGCCGGCAACGAAGGCAAGGGGCAGCAACAGGAATTTCATAGGCGACTCCGGGCGGGTGGACAAGGTGCGGAGCATACGTCCGGGGCCGCCGCGGGCCGAACGTCGCGCCGGGCATTCCCCAGCGTGACGCAGGGTCATTGCGGCGATTGCTGCGGTGCGCGGGCCTGCTCGAGCAGGCGCTCGATGGTGTCCACCAGGTCGCTCGGGCTGAAGGGCTTGGCCAGGAAGGCTTCGGCGCCGGCCTGCTCGCCGGCCCGGTGGTCCTTCTCCTGGGCGCGGGCGGTCAGCATCACGACCGGGGCATGCGCCAGCTTCGGGTCGGCCTTGATCCGGGCGCAGACCTCGAAGCCGTCCATCCCGCCGGGCATCATCACGTCGAGCAGCACCAGGTCGGGCACCAGGCGTTGCGCGCTCTCCAGCCCCTGCGGGCCATTGGCGGCTTCGTGGATCTCGTGGCGTTCGGTGTCGATCGTCCAGCGGATGAGTCGGCGGATGTCGGCCTGGTCTTCGATGACGAGGATGCGGCTCATGTCAGCTCCAATGTGTTCGGAATGCCCTCGGGCAGATGGCGGTGCGCGTCGGCCCGCGGGTGCCGAGGCACCACGGCCTCCGGCACCGCCGGCAGCCACAGGGTCACGGTGGTGCCGACGCCGGCCGTGCTGTCGATGGCCAGCTGGCCGTCGAGCAGTTCGACGATCTCCTTCACGATGCTCATGCCCAGGCCGGTGCCGGGGATGTTGCCGGAGGCGTCGGCGCGGTAGAAGCGTTCGCACACGCGCGACAGCTGGGCCGGCGTCATGCCGATGCCGCGGTCGCGCACCTGCACGCCGATGGCCGCGCCGTCGGGGCCGTCGCGGTGCACCACGGTCACGCTCACCGGCTGCCCGTCGGGCGAGTACTTGAAGGCGTTGGACAGCACGTTGCCCAGCGCCTGCCGCAGCTTGTTGCGGTCGGCGCGCACCGTGGCCGGCGCCTCGTCGCCGTCGAGCACCGGCAAGGCGCGGTCCTGCGGCGGCTTGAAGTCGCGCAGCACCTGCGCCGCCAGCTCGGACAGGTCGAGCGTCTCGATCTCGAAATCGCGGCCGCTGCGCGACTCGATGCGCGCCAGGTCGAGCAGTTCGTTGAGGATGGTGATCATCAGCTCGCTCTGGCGGTGGATGGTCTCCGCGATCTCGTGCTGCTGGTCGGTGGTCATGCGCCGCCGTGCCATCAGCTCGGCGAAGCCGTAGATGCTGGCCATCGGCGTGCGCAGCTCGTGCGCGGCAGTGGACAGGAACTCGCTCTTCATGCGGTCGACCACGGTCTCGTGCGTCACGTCGCGCAGCGACAGCACCTGCGAGATGGCCTCGGTGGTGCCCTGGCGCAGCCGCGCTTCCAGCACGCGGTCGGCCGGCCGCACCAGCTCGATCAGTTCGCGCGGCGGGCGCCCTCGCGTGCTCGTGGCGGTCGAGGCCCGGCGCATGGCCTCGAAGCCGCACCAACCGCGGGTGTCGTCGCCCTGCGCGCGCAGCAGCGATTCGACCTGGCCCTCGGGTGCGCCCAGCACGCGCTCGGCGGCGATGCCGGTGAGCCGGGTGAAGGCCGGGCTGACGTAGTTGACGCGGCGGCGCGCGTCGAACGAGACGAAGCCGTCGGGGCTGAGCGCGAAGATCGCGTCGAGCTGCTCGCCGCGCATCTGCAGGCGGTGCACCAGGCCCGAGATCATGGACGAGATCGCCGCCAGGTCGTCGGGGCCGGTGGCCGGGGCCGGCAGGTCGGGCGTCAGGCCTTCGAGCACGCGGCGCAGGGCCACCAGGGCCTGCTCGCGCGCCTCCAGTTCGGCGCGCAGGCGCTGGTCGAGCCGGTGCTGCTCGCTGACGTCGCGGCAGGCCAGCACGTAGCCCGAGGTGTTGCCGTCGGGGGCCAGGATGGGCGACAGCGTGGTGTCGACGACCACCTCGCCGCGCTCGGCCTGGTGCAGCGTGGTGCGGCGGCCGCTCCAGGCGACCAGGCCCTCTTCGCCGAAGACCAGCCCGGGCAGCAGTTGGCCGATCGGCTGACCGGCGGCGGCCTCGGCGTCGCGGCCGGTCATCGCGCAGGCCGCGGGGTTGGCCAGCAGCACGCGGCCCGTCGGGTCGAGCGTGAACACGCCGTCGGCGATCGCCCCCAGCGTCACCGTGGCCTGCACGCGGTGCGACTGCAGCCGCTCGGCGGCGCGGCCGAGCACGGCGAAGGTTTCCTGGAACTCGGTCGGCGCCTCCTCGGCGGCCAGCATCGACGGTGCAGCGTGGCCCCCATGCATGGCCTCCTCGAAGGCCTGCAGGCGGCCCAGCTTGCCCAGCCAATGCACCAGCGGAAAGCGGATCAGCACCAGGCCGCCGACCAGGCTGGCCACGGCCATCAGCAGGGCGATGCGCACCTGTTCCCACAGCAGGCCGGCGATGCGCTCGGTGGCGAAGCTCAGGCGCAGCACGCCGTAGTCGCGGCCGCCCACGGCGATGGTCTGGTTGGTGTCGTAAAGGCGCGCGGCCACCAGGTTGGCCAGCCAGGCTGGCGGCTGGGTGCGCGGGCGCTCG
This sequence comes from Ideonella sp. A 288, assembly GCF_002198735.1. Lineage (GTDB taxonomy): Bacteria > Pseudomonadota > Gammaproteobacteria > Burkholderiales > Burkholderiaceae_C > Pseudaquabacterium. Next base: position 10,486 of record NZ_MWLO01000064.1, on the reverse strand, counting down.
GCCTGCTTTGCGCTGACGGCGCCACCGCGGATGTCGATGAAGCTCGCGCTCGCGAACGACGAGTGGTAGACGGCCTGCTCGAGCGTGCGGCGGATGGTGTCGTAGTCGCCGATCACCGCGCTGTCGGTGACGCTGGGCACGATCACCGCGCTCAGCGTCGCAGCGCGCTCCTGGGCCTCGTCCATCTCCACGGTGAACTGGTGGCGGTAGAACAGGCCCAGCCCGGCGGCCACGAAGGCCAGCAGGGTGACGGTGTACAGCGCGTACACCCGGCCGACGAGCGAGCGCGGCAGCAGGCTGAAGGTCTTGGCCATGGATCAGTGGCAGTGGGCGGGGTGCATCGGCGCGCCGGGCGCGGGGTGCGCGGTCAACGCAGCGACGCCGGGGCGGTGCGGTAGAACTCGCGGTAGGTGGCGTATTCGCTGCCGTCCGAGGCGATGAAGTGGGCGTCGGCGCCCAGCCCCACCTGGGCCGAGGCCTGGTGCAGGATCTCGCGGCCCTTGGGGTCGGCGGCCATGTCGACGAAGGCCTTGGCCACTGCCTTCTGGGCCTTCTCGGGCACCTTGGACGACACCATCAGCGCCAGGTCGTGCACCGGCGGCGAACTCCACAGCACGCGGTACTGCTTGCCCTCGCGCCGGGCGTAACCCTCGACCAGCTGCGAGTTGGCACCCACGGCGGCGACCTTGCCGCTGAACAACTGCGCCAGCGCGCCGTCCATGTTGCCGCCGAAGACGGTCTTCACCTCGATCTTCTTCGACAGCAGGTGCGCGGTCGGGAACTTGTAGGCCACCAGCGCCTCCGGGCCGGGGAAGGCCACCTCCTTGCCCTCCAGCTGCGCCACGCTGGTGATCGGCGAATCGGCCGGCACCACGATCTGGCCGTGCACCGGCGGCGTCAGGCGACGGCCGAAGACCTTCCAGCCCAGTTGCTCGCGCTCGGGGCTGAACAGGTGGTTGGTGAAGACGAACTCGATCTCCTGGGCCAGCACGAAGGCGGTGGTGTCGGCCGAGGTGCGGCCGATCTTGAGCTGCAGCTTGACGCCGCTCTTCTCGGACACGTAGCCGATGATCGGGTTCCAGTAGGCGGCGGTCAGGTTGATGCCGGTCTGGTTGACCGGCGAAAAGCGGTAGATCGGCTCGTCGCTGGCGACGGCGGGCAAGGTGGCCGTGGCCAGCGCGGCCAGCGCCAGGACGAGGTGCCGGCGCGCCGGCGACAGGATCGAAGGCAGGGTCGGGAACGAACGCAGGCTCATGGGGTGCTTCTCCGTGCTGTGCGCTCGCGGGACGGCCAGACCGGCCCGGACAGACCTGTCCCGACCCGGCAGCCAGCGAGTGCTGAGGGGGATATCGGCCGCGGTGCCGAGGCCTTGAGCCCGAGGGCCGATTCAAGTTGTGGGCACGGCGTGCCGAAGACCGGGACATCGTGCGGTGGAGTCGGCCCTTCGGGCCGGCCGTGCCGCGTCCATCCCCTTGCACGGAGCCCGCGCCCATGAGCGAAGCCGCCAGCTGCCATGACGGCCACCCTGTCGGCCACGATGACGTCCAGGCGGCGCGCATCATGGTGGTGGACGACGAGCCCGCCAACCTCAAGCTGCTGAGCCTGATCCTGCGCTCCGAAGGCTACCGGCACATCGAGCTGGTGCAGGACCCGCGCGAGGTGCTGGGCCGCTACCGCGCCGCCCGGCCCGACCTGATCCTGCTCGACCTGAACATGCCGCACCTTGACGGCCATGACGTGCTGGCCCAGCTGGCGGCGCTGGCCGACCCGCTGGCCCCGCCGGTGGTGGTGCTGACCGCGCAGTCGGGCGAGGAGGTGCTGGTGCGCGCGCTGCAGGGCGGCGCCACCGACTTCCTGACCAAGCCCTACAACCGGCGCGAGCTGCTGGCCCGCGTCTGCAACACGCTGATGGCCCACCGGGGCCGGCGCCTGCTGCACGACCAGAACAGCCTGCTCGAGACCCTGGTGCAGCAGCGCACGCAGCAGCTGCGCCAGTCGCAGCTGGACATCGTGCAGCGGCTCGGCCGGGCCTCGGAGTTCCGCGACAACGAGACCGGCCAGCACATCATGCGGATGAGCCACGCCTCGGCGCTGCTGGCCGCGCGGCTGGGCTGGCCACCGGAGGCCTGCGAGCTGGTGCTCAATGCCAGCCCGATGCACGACGTGGGCAAGATCGGCATCCCCGACGGCATCCTGCTCAAGCCCGGCCCGCTGACGGCCGACGAGCGCGAGGTGATGCAGACGCACACGCTGATCGGCGCGCAGATCCTGCATGGCGCCGGCAACGAACTGCTCGACATGGCCCGCGAGATCGCGCTGTCGCACCACGAGCGCTGGGACGGCACCGGCTACCCGCACGGCCTGGCCGGCGAGGCCATCCCGGCGGCGGCGCGCATCGTCGCCATCACCGACGTGTTCGACGCGCTCACCTCGGAGCGGCCGTACAAGAAGGCCTGGGCCGTGGACGACGCGGTGCGCTACATGCTGGACAACGCCGGCAAGCACTTCGACCCGACCATGCTGCACTGCTTCGTCACCCTGGTGCCCGAGCTCGAGCAGATCCGCCACCGCTTTGCCGAACCCGAGCACAACGCGGTCAGGCTGCTGGCCGATGTGCACTGACCGGCCCTCCCCCTTTTGCTGTCTGGAGACTCCGTCGTGACATCCCGTTTGCTCTGCCGCCCGGCCGCCCTGGCCCTGGCCGTGCTGCTGTCGATGACCGCTGCCGGCCCGGCCGCGGCCGGGCCCGTGCTCGACCGCATCAAGGCGTCGGGCCAGCTGCGCGTGTGCATCTGGCCCGACTACTACGGCATCACCTACCGCAGCCCGCGCACGCAGCAGCTCACCGGCATCGACATCGAGCTGTCGCAGGCCCTGGCCAAGGACCTGGGGGCCGCCGTGGTGCACGTCGACACCTCGTTCCCGAAGCTCGTCGAGGACGTGACCGGCGAGCGCTGCGACATCGCGATGTTCGCCGTGGGCGTGCTGCCGCAGCGGCAGCAGCACCTGAAGTTCTCGCAGCCCTACCTGCAGAGCGACATCTACGGCGTCACCACCCGCAGCAGCCGCGTCGTCAAGACCTGGGCCGACATCGACAAGCCCGGGGTGCAGGTGGGTGTGCAGGCCGGCACCTTCATGGAGCCGGTGATGGCCGCCGGGCTGAAGCAGGCCAAGATGGTGGTCGTCAAGCCGCCGCAGACGCGCGAGCAGGAGCTGGAGGCCGGCCGCGTCGACGTCTTCATGACCGACTACCCGTACAGCCGGCGCCTGCTCGACAACGCCGACTGGGCCCGGCTGGTGTCGCCGCCCGCGCCGTACCACGTGCTGCCCTATGCCTACGCGGTGAAACCCGGCGACGACGACTGGCTGCGCCAGGTGGACGAGTTCGTCAAGCGCATCAAGCACGACGGCCGGCTCGAGGCCGCCGCCCGTCGCCACGGCCTGCACGAGATCGTGGTCGCCAGGTAAGCGTTGGCCGACACCGCACCGACCATGGACCGCACCCGGCGCACGGAACTGCCCCGCTGGCTGAGCAGCGCCTCGGTGGCCTGGATGGGGGCGCTGCTGGCCGCGCTGGCCGTGGCCCTGGCCGCCGGGTTCGCGTGGCACGAGTCGAACGACGTCGAGCAGCACGAGCTGCACGGCAGCGAGACCCTGGCCCGCGTGCTGGCCGACCACGCCGATCGCACCTTCAACACGCTGGATGTGTCGCTGGCCACGCTGTCGCGCTCGCTCAACGACCTGCGCGCCGAGCCCGACCCCGAGCGCCTGGCGGCGCTGCTGGCCAATGCGCAGCAGGGCCTGCCGTTCCTGCGCAGCCTGTCGCTCATCGACGATCGCGGTCGCGTGCTGGCCAGCTCCAGCGCGGCCAACGTGGGCATGGTGCTCGACCCGAAACGCGTGCCGTTGCCCTTGCCCGGCGTGGTCGATCGGCTGGGCCCGCTGGTGGCTGGCCGAGACCTGGCCGATGCCGCCGCGACGGCCGGAGGCGCGGCCTCGGCCGCCAGCCCGCGCAGCTTCGTGCCGCTGGTGCGGGCAGCGTTCGACCGGGGCGAGCCGCCTCGCTACGTGGTGGCCGCGATCAACACCGACTACTTCGCCAACGAGCACCAGCTGCTCCTGGCCGATGCCGGCCGCTCGGCCGGCCTGCTGTCCGTCGACGGCACGCTGCTCAGCGCCACCGAGGGCATCGCGCTGGCGCCGGGCCACAAGGCGTCGGAGCACCGCTTCTTCACCCAGTTCCTGCCGGCCCACGAGCAGGGCAGCTACGTCGGGCCCGGCCTCGACGGCGGCCGGGTGGTCACCGCCTTCCGCCTGCTGCGGCAGCGGCCGCTGGCCGTGCTGGTGGAGCACGACCACGCGCGAGTGATGGCCGAGTTCGACCATGTGCGGGTCTGGGTGGCGGCCATGTGCGCTGCCGCGCTGCTGGTCATCGGCGCCATGGCCGGCATGGCCTGGCGCAGCCTGCGCAGCCACGAGGCCGTGCGCAGCGCGCTGGAATCCAGCCGCGAGCAGGTGGCCTCCAGCGAGCGCGACCTGCGCACCCTGGTCGACAGCGTGCACGAGCTGATCTTCCGCACCGATGCGGCCGGCCGGATCACCTACGTCAATGGGCGTTGGGAAGAAATCAGCGGTACCGCCGTCGGCAACGCGATGGGACGGGAACTGGCCAGGCTCTGCCTGCCCGAGGACCGGCCGCAGGTCGAGGCCCTGGTGGCGCAGGCCGCCGCTGGCGGTGCCACCAAGCGCATGGTGCGCGTGCTGGACGCCCGGCAGGTGCAGCGCACGCTCGAGGTGTCGCTGAGCGCGGTGCGCGATGGCGATGGCGTGCTGATCGGCCATGCCGGCTTCGCCGTCGACGTCTCCGAGCGGCAGCAGGCCCGGGAGCGGCTGCAGGCGCAACTGGACTTCACCGCCCGGCTCATCGAGATCAGCCCGACGCCGCTGTTCGTCAAGGACAGGCAGGGCCGTTTCGTCAACGTCAACCGCGCTTGGCTCGAGCTGATGCAGCTCACGGCCGCGCAGGTGATCGGCCGCACCTCGGCCGACCTGTACGGCGCGGCGGCACCGTTCCACATCACCCACGACGAGCGGCTGATGCAGTCGGAAGAGCGCATCAGCTACGACAACCGCCTGCAGCGCCCCGATGGCGAGTGGCGCGACACGGTGGTCACCAAGCTGCGCTTCACCGACGCCGACGGCAGCCCGGCGGGCATCATCGGCAGCATCATCGACGTGACCGAGTTCCGCGAGGCCGAGCGCACCACCCGCGAGGCGCGCGACGCCGCCGAGCGCTCCAACCGCGCCAAGTCGGAGTTCATCGCCAACATGAGCCACGAGTTGCGCACGCCGCTGCAGGCCATCATCGGCTTCTCCGAGCTGGGCACCAAGCTGGCGGCCGCGCACGAGGACTTCCTCGACATGTTCTGCGAGGTGCATGCCGGCGGCCGGCGCATGCTGACGCTGGTGAACGCGCTGCTCGACCTGTCCAAGCTCGAGAGCACGGTGGGCTCGCTGGCGTTGCACCGTCGCGACCTGGCCACGCTGGTGTCCGAGGTGGCGCGCGAGCTGCGGCCGCTGGCCGGGCAGCGCGACATCGAGCTCGTGCTGCGCCCGCCGCAGCAACCGCTGGGCGCCGACGTCGACGCCTTCCGCATGCAGCAGGTCATCCGCAATGTGCTGGCCAATGCGCTGCGCTTCGCGCCGATCGGCAGCGCCATCGAGCTGGACTGCCTGCCCACGCCCGACGGCGGCACCGAGATCGTGGTGCGCGACCATGGGCCGGGCATCCCGGCCGACGAGCTGGAGTCGATCTTCGACGCCTTCGTGCAGTCCAGCCGCACCGCCGACGGCGCCGGCGGCACCGGCCTGGGCCTGACCATCTGCCGCAAGATCATGAGCGCGCACGGCGGCAGCATCGCCGCCGAGAACGCGGCCGGTGGCGGCGCGGTGATGCGCATCCGCCTGCCGGCGGCGCGGCCGGTGGACGACGGCGAGGCGGTGCCGGCCGAGGCCGACGCGGCCGACGCCGTTCGCCCGGAGGCGGTCGACCTGGCGCTGTGACGCTGCCGCGCCGTGGCGCGACGCTCAGGCCCCCGACGTGATCGCGCCGCGGCGCAGCTGGTCGCGCTCCAGCGACTCGAACAGCGCCTTGAAGTTGCCCTCGCCGAAGCCGTCGTCGTTCTTGCGCTGGATGAACTCGAAGAACACCGGCCCCAGCAGCGTGCCCGAGAAGATCTGCAGCAGCAGGCGCTTCTCGCCGCCGGCGGTGGAGCCGTCGAGCAGGATGCCGCGCGTCTTCAGCGCGGCCACCGGCTCGCCGTGGCCGGGCAGGCGCTCGTCGAGCATCTCGTAGTACACGTCGTTGGGCGCCGTCATCAGCGGCACGCCGGCCAGCTGCAGGCGGTCGACGGCGGCCACCAGGTCGTCGCAGCGCAGCGCGATGTGCTGGATGCCCTCGCCGTTGAACTGCATCAGGAACTCCTCGATCTGCCCGCTGCCCTTGCCCGATTCCTCGTTCAGCGGGATGCGGATCAGGCCGTCCGGCGCCGTCATGGCCTTGCTGGTCAGGCCGGTGTACTCGCCCTGGATGTCGAAGTAGCGGATCTGGCGGAAGTTGAACAGCCGCTCGTAGAACCGGCCCCAATACTCCATGCGGCCGCGGTAGACGTTGTGCGTGAGGTGGTCGATCTCGTAGAAGCCGTGGCCCTGGGGCCGGCGGCCCACGCCGGGCAGGAAGTTGAAGTCGATGTCGTAGATGGACAAGCCATCTTCGAATCGATCGATCAGGTACAGCGGCGCACCACCGATGCCCTTGATGGCCGGCAGCTTCAGCTCCATCGGCCCCGTCTGGATGTCCACCGGCTGGGCGCCGAGCTCGAGCGCGCGGTTGTAGGCGTGGTGCGAGTCCTTCACCCGGAAGGCCAGACCGCAGGCGCAGGGGCCGTGCTCGGCGGCAAAGTAAGCGGCCGGGCTGCGCGGCTCGCGGTTGACGATGAAGTTGGCGCCGCCCTGGCGGTACAGCAGCACGTCCTTCGAGCGGTGGCGGGCCACCAGGCTGAAGCCCAGCTGCTCGAACAGCGGCTCCAGCACGCCGGGTGTGGGCGAAGCGAATTCGACGAACTCGAAGCCGCACAGGCCCATGGGGTTGTCGAAGAGGTCGGCCATGTCGGTTGCTCCACGAAGCGTCGAAAGGGGGCGCCCGTCCACCGTGGCGGGCACGTGGCGGCACTGTAGGCAAGGTGGCGCGCAATTGCATTGCAAAGGGCCTCGGGATCGACCCTGGGCGGAGAAATAATCTCTCCTGATTTCATTGAATCAGGAGACGATCTTGCAGGAAGCCGATCTCGACCCCATCGATCGCCGCATCCTGGGCCACTTGCAGGCCCATGGGCGTGCGTCCAACCTGGAACTGGCCGAGGCCGTGCACCTGTCGCCGGCGCAGTGCCATCGACGCCACCGGCGGCTCGAGGAGCGCGGCCTCATCGTGGGCTACGAAACCCGCGTCGATGCCGGGCGCATCGGCCTGGGCGTGGTGGCCTTCATCCACGTGACGATGGAGCGCGGGCACCTGCGCGAACTGCCCAAGTTCAAGGACCTGATCGCCGGCATGGCGCAGATCCAGGAGTGCTACGCCGTCACCGGCGATTCGGACTACGTGCTCAAGGTGGTGGCGCGCGACCTGAAGTCGCTGTCGGACTTCCTGATGGACACGCTGATGCGCACGCCGGGCGTCAACACCGTGCGCTCGAGCGTGTGCCTGGACGAGTTGAAGTGCACGAGCGCCTTGCCCCTGGATTGACGCCACACGGGCGTGCCGTCGCGCGCCAGGGAGGCCCCGCGGTCGATGGCGCGGCGGCCGGCGACGGATGGGCTGCGCGCCGCTAACGCATGAAAAGAACGCGTGCCCGGTTGATTTGACCTCGATCAATGGCCAGCGGGTGAGGGTTTTCCACAATGCGTGCCAGATTCGTCGAAGTCCGAGGACTTCGGGGTGAAGTATTTCCCGAACTGGAGCCGAACCGTGACCACCACCCGAGCGTCCCTCCCCGCCGCCGAGGCCAGGGAGCCCGCCCCCGTCTGCGTGGAGCCGCCGGCTTCCGCAGACCCGTCCAAGGCCGTCGTGAAGCGCTCGCGCCGAGACTTCCTGCGGTCGAGCGGCCAGGTGAGCCTGTCGTCGTTGATGGGCACGGCGGCCTTGATGGCGGCGCCCGGCGATGCCAAGGCGGCGGTCGAGTGGGCCGAGCACTTCCAGAAGAACTATCGTCTGATGACGCCGGAAGAGAAGGTCGAATCCCGCGCCCGCCTCGAGAAGCGCTATTCGGGCGAATACGGCAAGAAGGTGTCCGTGGACATCACGGAAGCCCAGCCCGGCATGCTGATGGGCTATGCCCTGAACATCCGCAAGTGCATCGGCTGCCGGCGCTGCGTGAAGGCCTGCGTCGAAGAGAACAACCAGTCGCGCGGTGCCCGCCCCGGCGAGCGCATCGAGTGGATCCAGGTGCTGCGCATGGAGCGCGGCGAGTTCACGAAAGAGAAGATGAACCAGGGCTACCCCGAAGGCCTGGGCATCCAGGTGGGCGGCAACGCCTACAGCCCGGCCGGCCAGGTGCTCGAGGGCCAGTACTTCTACGAGCCCGAGAAGGTGCCCGAGAAGGAAGCCAACTACATGCCCATCGCCTGCATGCAGTGCGAGAAGCCGCCCTGCGTGAAGGTGTGCCCGGTGCGCACCACCTACCGCGAGGCCGACGGCCCGGTGGTCATCGACTACAACTGGTGCATCGGCTGCAAGATGTGCATGAACGCCTGCCCCTACTGGGCGCGGCGCTTCAACCTGACCACGCCGGTGCTGCCCAAGGAGGCGATGAACCCGGTGACGCACTACCTGGGCAACCGCCCGCGCATGCGCGGCGTGGTCGAGAAGTGCCACTGGTGCCTGCAGCGCACCCGCCACGGCCGCTACCCGGCCTGCGTGGAAGTGTGCCCGGTGGGTGCGCGCAAGTTCGGCAACCTGCTCGACCCCGAGAGCGAGGTCAGCAAGGTGCTGGAGCGCAAGAACGTGTTCCGCCTGAAGGCCGAGCTGAACACCTTCCCGAAGTTCTTCTACTTCTACGACTGACCGGAGACGGACCGTGCTGCTCAGATTCGTTTCCGACTACGTGCGCTACGTGCTCAAGGGTGGCGCCAAGTTCTACGCCTGGATGGGCCTGCTGTCGCTGCTCATCGCCGGCATGCTGTACGTGTACTACCTGCAGAACACCGAGGGCCTGATCGTCACCGGCCTGACCAGCCAGATCCACGACGGCCTGTACCTGGCCAACCTGGTGTTCCTGGTGGGCGTGGCGGCGGGGGCGGTGACCATCGTCTTCCCGGCCTACGTGTACCACCACGAGGGCATGCACAAGGTGACCGTGCTGGGCGAGATGCTGGCCATCTCGGCGGTGATCATGGTGATGATGTTCGTCTTCGCCCACATGGGCCGGCCCGACCGGCTGTGGCACATGATCCCGCCGTTCGGCATCTACAGCTTCTCGTCGATGCTGGGCTGGGACGTGCTGGTGCTCAACGGCTACCTGATCCTGAACGCCATCGTCGGCTTCTGGTACCTGTACTCCAAGTACACGGGCAAGCCGGTGAACAAGAAGATCTTCATGCCGCTGGTGTACGTGTCCATCGTCTGGGCGCTGTCCATCCACACCGTCACGGCCTTCCTGCTGGCCACCAACCCGTCGCGGCCGATGTGGTTCCACAGCATGATGCCCATCCGCTTCATCGCCACCGCGTTCGCGGCCGGCCCGGCGCTGATCATCATCGCCTTCCTGATCATCCGCAAGAACACCAAGTTCTGGATCGACGACAGCGCGATCCACCTGCTCACCACCATCGTCACCTGGTGCCTGGGCATCGCGATCTTCCTCACGCTGTCCGAGGTGGTGATCGAGCTGTACGCCCGCACCGAGCACGCCAACGGCCTGTACTACCTGATGTTCGGCCTGCACGGCCTCACCGGCCTGGTGGCCTGGTTCTGGAGCGCCGTGGCGCTGATGCTGGTGTCCTTCGTGCTGTTCCTGATCCCCTCGGTGCGCAAGGACATGTCCAAGCTGCCCATCGTCTGCGCGATGGCGTTTGCCGGCATCTGGATCGAGAAGGGCATGGGCCTGGTCGTGCCCGGCTTCATCCCGTCGCCCATCGGCGAGGTGACCGAGTACTACCCCACCTTCGTCGAATGGCTGATGACGCTGGGCATCTGGGCCTTCGGCTTCTTCATCCTGACCATCCTGCTCAAGGGCGCCATCGGCATCCTGGTGGGCGACATCAAGGCCGGCGCCAGCCCGGCCGTCGCGGCGAAGTGAGGGGGCGATCATGAACAGGAACAAGAGGTTTGCATTCGTGGCGGCCGCGCTGGCGCTGTGCTGCGGCGCGCTGATCTCGGTGGTGGCGCAGGTCACCCCGAAGGCCGGTGCCGCCAGCCCCCCCGTGGCCGCAC
>NZ_MWLO01000063.1 GCF_002198735.1 Ideonella sp. A 288 | reverse complement strand
GGCCGTGGCCGCCGCCGCGCCGGCCACGGCCCCGGCCGCCACCCCAGGGGGTGCGTGATGCTGTTCAGCGTCTTCATGCTCGCGCTGCGGTCGATCCGCCGCAACCTGCTGCGCTCGTTCCTCACCATCCTGGGCATCGTCATCGGCGTCAGCGCGGTGATCACGATGGTCACGCTGGGCAATGGCGCCACGCAGGCCATCAAGTCGCAGATCACCAGCCTGGGCACCAACCTGCTGATGGTGAGGCCGGGCCAGCGCCAGGGCTTCGGCGGCGGTGGCGGCGGCGTGGCGCAGTTCACCCAGGCCGATGCCGAGGCCATCGCCGCACAGATCGGCGGTGTGGCCGCCGTGGCCCCGGAAAGCCGGGCCAGCGTCACCGTGGTGGCCAATGGCCGCAACTGGGCCACCAGCGTCACCGGCAGCACCAACGAGTGGTTCGAGACCGGCAACTGGAAGCTCGCCAGCGGCCGCGCCTTCGAGCCCGACGAGCAGCGCGCCGGCGCCGCCGTGTGCCTGATCGGCGAGACCGTGCGGCGCGAGATCTACGGCGGCACGGCGGGGCAGACCGGGCTGGGCGAGCAATTGCGCGTCAAGCAGTTCTCGTGCAACGTGATCGGCATCCTGGCCGCCAAGGGCCAGGGCGGCATGGGCGACCAGGACGACAGCGTGCTGGTGCCCTTGCGCACGCTGCAGCGCCGGGTCACCGGCAATCAGAAGGTGAGCACGCTGTCGGTGTCGATGGAAGAAGGCAGCGACAGCGCGCCGCTGAAGGCCAGCCTGCGCCAACTGCTGCGCGAGCGCCGCAAGCTGGCCGAGGGCGACGACGACAACTTCAACATCTTCGACACGCAGCAGCTGGCCGAGACGCTGTCCAGCACGACGCAGGTGCTGACCACCCTGCTCGGCGCAGTGGCCGCGGTGAGCCTGCTGGTGGGCGGCATCGGCATCATGAACATCATGCTGGTGAGCGTGACCGAGCGCACCCGCGAGATCGGCCTGCGCCTGGCCGTGGGCGCGCTGGAGAGCGAGGTGCTGCTGCAGTTCCTGATCGAGGCGGTGGTGCTGTCGGCCCTGGGCGGCGTGGTGGGCATCGTCATCGCCACCGCGGCCTCGTGGGGGCTGGCGCTGGCCATGGGCGTGCCCTATGCCTTCGACCCCTCGATCAACCTGCTGTCGCTCGCCTTCTCGGCCGCGATCGGCGTGCTGTTCGGCTACTTCCCGGCGCGGCGTGCCGCGCAGATGGACCCCATCGAGGCCTTGCGCCATGAATGACACATCCACCCTCCAGGCGACGCGTCGACCGCGGTCGCCGACGGCGCTGGCGACGGCCGCGTTGCTGGTCTGCGCACAGCTCAGTGGCTGCGGCAGCCTGCTGCCGCGCAGCAGCGTCGAGGCCCGATCGCCCTTCGACAGCTACGAGGCCGCCCAACGGGCGCTGGAGCGGATCGAGCCGTACAAGACGCCCGCCAGCGACCTGGTGGCGCTGGGCTTCGACCTGGCCGATGCGCGCAACGTGCGCATCATTCCCTACCCCGACCTGGTGGCCCGTCTGGCCCCGCATGCGGGCGTGGCCCTGGCCGACATCGACCCCGGCCTGCGCGACTGCATCCTGGCGCGCCTGGGCTGCCAGGCCTTCGAGTTCAAGCTGACGCGCGAGACGCGCACGCGCGAGGGCAACTTCCTGCTCGACTTCCTGAACTTCCAGCGGCACACCGCCGTGAGCGGCTGGCGCTTCGAGGCCCTGGTGGTGGTGCGCGACGGAATCGTGCTGTTCCGCAGTGCTGGCGGCGAGCCGCGCATCGACCAGCTCGAGCAGGTGCGCAACCCGCTGGGGCCGCTGCAGTCGATCGGCGAGTCGGCGGCCGCGCGCATCAAGCGCTGAACGGACGAGAGGCCGTCCCCTGCCAAGGCATGGGACGGCCTCTCGGGCGCTGAGCCGCCAAGGGCGGCCCGGCGCATCACGGACGGATGGCGATCTCGTTGCGCACCGACTTCACGCCATTGACGCCACGCGCGATGGTCTCGGCGGTGGCGCGCTCGGCGCTGTTCTTGGCAAAGCCGGACAGCATCACCGTGCCATTGAGCGTCTCGACGCTGATGGCCGCGGCGTCGACCTGCTTGTTGTCGATGAAGCGGCCCTTGATCTGCGTCGTGATCGTGCTGTCGTCGATGTAGGCGCCCACGGTTTCCTGACCGCGCGTGACGGCACATCCCGACACGGTGAGCAGGGACAACGCGATGGCGGCGGCGACGAGGGGGGTGCGGTAGTTCATGGAGCTTCTCCGGAGGTTGGGGGACACCGGATGGACGTTAGGCCCAAGTGCCCGCCGCATCTGTGCGCCACCGAACATGGGGCGCCGTGCGCGCTCGGCCGTGGCGTGGGCCCGACAGTCCGACGGGGGGCCACGACGACATCCGGTCGCCGCGGCAGGGGAACGTCCGTGCTCCGGGGGCGCGGACCCGGCACGCCGTCAGTTGGCGCGCAGGATGAGCGGAATGGCCAGCGCAATGAAGGCCAACAGCACCATCGTGACAACGGTCAAGGCAACCTTCCAGCCATACCTGGAGTTGCGCCTCGCCAGGCGCCTTCGCTTCGACTGATAGTAGGTATCGTTCACGCGGCGATCCTGAGGCCGTCCGGGACGGGTGTCATCACCTCACGGTGGGACAGTGGTGCCGGCGCGACGTCCTGTCGACCGCCCGGCCCGCGCGACGCCTCGGTGAACCGTGCCACGCAGGCCGCAGCGGCCGCCGCCTCGCGGCCAGCGAAGCTGCCTGTGGTGTCGACATGGCCGAGCACTTCGACAGGCGTGACATGCCCGTCGCGGAACAGCGATCCACGCACGTGCATCGACTCGCGGCCCTGGGTGTCGGTGACCACCTGACAGGTGACGCGGTACGTGCCCTCGACGGCATCGCCGAAGGCACCGATCGACCCATCGATCTTCAGCACTGGGGCCAATCGTGGGGACGGGGAGGAGTCGTGTCGTTTCAAGGTGTTTTCATCGTTGACGAGGCCTGGAACGGCGCCCCTGGGCACAGGCTAGGCGTTGACAAGGCCGGCGTCGGTGCGGCAGTGCACATGGCACGAACTTCGCGTGCAGCGCGCCACGAGGCATCCGGTCGTCGGGCGCGGGCCACAGCGTCCCACCATCCCGACACCGCACATTGCGGATGATCAATGCGACTCCACGGCGCCGCGGAAGTTCCACCGCGGGTCCGACATCCACCCATCGATCGATCTGGTGCGCCTGCTTCATGCATTCCTGACCATATCAAATGTTATGCCAGAGACCGCGTGTCAGGCGGCCCGCAGCCCGGCCGCCGGCGCCGGCAGGGTGGCCACGCCAGGCCGGGCGGCCTGGGCGTCGCGCAACTGGCGGCGCAGCACCTTGCCGAGGTTCGTGCGGGGCAAGGGCTCGGTGCGGAACTCGATGTCGCGCGGCCGCTTGTAACCGGTCAGGTGCTGCCGGCAGTGGTCGCGCAGGTCCTGCTCGGTCAGCCCCGGGTCGCGGCGCACGACGACGATCTTGACGGCCTCGCCGGACCGCACGTCGGCCACCCCGAAGGCGCCCACCTCGGCCACCCCCGGGTGCAAGGCCACCATGTCCTCCACTTGCGACGGGAACACCTTGAAGCCGGACACCACGATCATGTCCTTCTTGCGGTCGGTGATCGTGAAGGCCCCCTGCCCGTCCATGAAGCCCATGTCGCCGGTGCGCAGGAACCCGGTCGCGGTGAAGGCCCGCGCGGTCTCCTCGGGCCGCCGCCAGTAGCCGGCCATGACCTGCGGGCCCCGCACGCACAGTTCGCCGACCTCGCCCGCCGGTACCTCGGTGTCCAGCGCGTCCAGCACCACCACCTCGGTCGACGGCAGCGGCTGGCCGATGCTGCCGTTCCATTGGGCGATGCCCAGCGGGTTGGAGCAGACGCCGGGCGAGGCCTCGGTGAGGCCGTAGGACTCCACCAGCGGCCTGCCGGTGGCGCGCTTCCACCGTTCCGCCACCGAGCGTTGCACGGCCATGCCGCCGGCATGGGCCAGCTTCAGCGCGCCCCAGTCCACCTCGGCGAAGCCGGGCGCGTCGAGCAGCGACCGGTACAGCGTGTTGACACCGATCAAGGCGGTGACCCGGTGCGCCTTGAGCACCTCGACCAGGTCGGGCAGGTCCCGCGGGTTGGCCACCAGCACCGTGTGGGCGCCGATCGCCAGGAAGACCAGGCTCGAACTGAGCGCGTAGACGTGGTACAGCGGCAGCGGGCAGACGAACACTTCCTGCCCGTCGCACAGGTCGCGGCCGATCCAGGCCGACAGCTGCAGCAGGTTGGCCACCATGTTGCCGTGGGTCAGCACGGCGCCCTTGGCCACGCCGGTGGTGCCGCCGGTGTACTGCAGGAATGCGATGTCGGCGTGGCCGAGCGGCACCTCCTCGAGCGTCAACGCATGCCCGGCCCGCAGCGCGGCATTGAAGCCGGTGGCGCCGGGCAGCGTCCAGTCGGGCACCAGGCGCTTGACGTAGCGCACGGCCAGGTTGGTGATCCAGCCGCGGACCGACGAGAACAGGTCTCCCACCTCCGTGGTGACGACGGCCAGCGTCGCGCCCGGGCGGCTGGCCAGTGCGGCCTGCACCGTGTGGGCAAAGTTCTCCAGCACGACGATGGCCACGGCGCCCGAGTCCTCGAGCGCCTGCGACACCTCGGTGGCGGTGTAGAGCGGGTTGACGTTGACCACCACCCCGCCTGCGCGCAGCACGCCGAAGGTGGCCACCGGCATCTGCAGCAGGTTGGGCATCATCAGCGCCACACGGTCGCCGCGGCGCAGGCCCAGCGTGGCCTGCAGCCACGCCGCAAACGCCCGGCTCTGGCGGTCGAGTTCGTCGAAGCTCATCGACGTGCCCATGTGGCTGTACGCGGTGTGGCTGCCGAAGCGTCGGCAACTGCGGTCCAGCACCTCGGGCAGCGAATCGACCGTGTCGGTGTCGATCTGTGCCGGCACGCCGGGCGGGTAGTGCTGCAACCAGAGACCTGCCATGCCATCCCTCGCGTGGCCGGTGCATCCCGGCGTGGGTGTCGATCGGCGCCAATGCCGCTGGGCGCTCCGCGCCGATGGGCTGGAACGTGCTCGACCGTAGGCCGCGACGGCCCGCCGGTCTGTGCGCTGCCACGCAGACCTGGGTGGGCTGAAAGCGCCCATGCGGTGCCGCGCAGCGCGTACGGCACCGCACAGACCTGGCCCGGCACACAGGGCCAGAGTGGTGTCGATGCGGACCGCAACGGTCCGTCCCCTCCCACCCCCAAACTCAAAGGATCCGTCATGTCGAAACGCGACGAATATGTCAGCAAGATGAAGCTCCAGCTCGACGAGCTGAACACCAAGATGGACGAGCTCTCGGCCAAGGCGCGCGACGCCCGTGCCGAGGCCCGCGAGTCCTACAAGGCCGAGATGGACAAGCTGCGCGACCAGTCGAAGCTCGCGGTTGCCAAGCTCGACGAGATGCGCACGGCCGGCGAGGACACCTGGGAAAACATGGTCACCGAGATGGAAAAGGTGCGCGACGCCTTCAAGCATTCGTTCAGCTACTTCAAGTCGCAGCTTTGACGCCGAGCCGCGCCGGCCCGGGCGTCGCGCACGCCCGGCCGGCGCGGCGACACGCACCGGCATCGGCCGCGGCGTCGCCGCAGTGGCCTGTTATGCCCGGCCCCTGCGGCGACCCCCCGGAAATTCGATGCCCGATCCCCTGTCACCCGAGTTGCTCGACCGCATGCACGCCTGGTGGCGTGCCGCGAACTACCTGTCGGTGGGCCAGATCTACCTGCAGGACAACCCACTGCTCGAGGTGCCGCTGGAGTTGGCCCACGTCAAGCCGCGGCTGCTGGGCCACTGGGGCACCACACCGGGCCTGAACCTGCTGGTCGTCCACCTCAACCGGGTGATCCGCGAGCAGGACCTCGACATGCTGCTGGTCGTCGGCCCCGGCCACGGCGGCCCGGGCATCGTGGCCTGCAGCTGGCTCGAAGGCACCTACACCGAGCGCTACCCGGCCATCGAACGCAACCGCAGCGGCATGCGGCGCTTGTTTCGCCAGTTCTCGTGGCCCGGCGGCGTGCCCAGCCACGTGGCGCCCGAAACCCCGGGCTCGATCCACGAAGGCGGCGAGCTGGGCTATTCGCTGGCGCATGCCTATGGCGCCGCCTTCGACAACCCGGGCCTGGTGGTGGCCTGCATCGTCGGCGACGGCGAGGCCGAGACCGGCCCGCTGGCCGCGAGCTGGCATTCCAACAAGTTTCTCAACCCGGCCCACGATGGTGCGGTGCTGCCGATCCTGCACCTCAACGGCTACAAGATCGCCAACCCGACGGTGCTGGCGCGCATCGACCGCGCAGAGCTCACCGAACTGCTGCACGGCTACGGCCACGAGCCGCACTTCGTCGACGGCGACGACCCGCCGCTGGTGCACCAGGCGCTGGCCGCCGCACTGGACACGGTGCTGGCCCGCATCCGGCAGATCCAGCACGAGGCGCGCGCCGCCGCACCCGGCAGCGCGCCGCCGCGCCCGCGCTGGCCAATGATCGTGCTGTGCACACCCAAGGGCTGGACCGGCCCGAAGGAGGTGAACGGCCTGCCGGTCGAAGGCACGTGGCGCTCGCACCAGGTGCCGATCGCCCACCCCGAGGCGCCCGGCGCGCTGGCGCAGCTGGAAGCCTGGCTGCGCAGCTACCGTGCGCACGAGCTGTTCGACCCCGACGGTGCCCTGCGCGCCGACCTGGCCGCGCTGGCCCCCACCGGGCAGCGGCGCCTGGGTGCCAATCCGCACGCGAACGGCGGCACGCTGCTGCGCCCGCTGGCGCTGCCGTCGACCGCCGACCATGCCGTGGCCGTGCCGTCGCCCGGCGCGGTGCAGGCCGAGGCCACCCGGGTGCTCGGCGGGTGGCTGCGCGAACTGATGCGGCTCGACCTCGACCATCGCTGCTTCCGCCTCTTCGGGCCCGACGAGACGGCGTCGAACCGGCTCGACGCCGTCTACGCCGTCAGCGGCAAGGCCTGGATGGCCGAGCGCCTGGACGGCGACACCGACCTGTCTGCCGACGGCCGGGTGATGGAGGTGCTGAGCGAGCACCTGTGCCAGGGCTGGCTCGAAGGCTACCTGCTCACCGGCCGGCATGGTCTGTTTTCGTGCTACGAGGCCTTCATCCAGATCATCGACTCGATGCTCAACCAGCACGCCAAGTGGCTGGCCACGAGCCGCCGCATCCCGTGGCGGGCACCGATCGCGTCGCTCAACATCCTGCTCACCTCGCACGTCTGGCGGCAGGACCACAACGGCCTGTCGCACCAGGACCCGGCCTTCATCGACCACGTCGCCAACAAGCCCGCCGAGGTGGCGCGCATCTACCTGCCGCCCGACGCCAACTGCCTGCTGTGGGTGGCCGATCATTGCCTGCGCAGCCGTCACCGCGTCAACGTCATCGTTGCCGGCAAGCAGCCGCAGTGGCAGTGGCTGGACGCCTCCGCGGCCGCGCTGCATTGCCAGGCCGGGGCCGGCCGCTGGCACTGGGCCGGCACCGACGTCGCCGACCCCGACGTGGTGATGGCCTGCGCGGGTGACGTGCCCACGCTGGAGACACTGGCCGCGGTGATGCTGCTGCGAGCCGAGGTGCCCGACATCCGGGTGCGCGTGGTCAACGTCGTCGACCTGATGTGCCTGTGCCCCGCGACGGCGCACCCCCACGGCCTGGACCCGCACACGTACGAGGCGCTGTTCACGGCCGATCGGCCGGTGGTCTTCGCCTTCCATGGCCACCCGGCGCTCATCCACCAGCTCACCCATGGCCGCCACGACCACGATCGCCTGCACGTGCACGGCTTCCAGGAACGTGGCACCACCACCACCCCGTTCGACATGGTCGTGATGAACGGCCTGGACCGCTGGCGCCTGGCGCTGGACGCGGTGCGCTGCATCCCGCGCCTGGCCGACCAGGTGCAGGCGGCCACCGCGCGCTACTGGACGTCGATCGAGCGCCACCAGCGCCACATCGCCGAGCACGGCGACGACCTGCCGGAAATCCGGCAGTGGCGCTGGGAGAGCTGATCGGCCGTCGTCGGCGCCTGGCCCTGGGTGTTCGGCAGCGCACTGAAAACGCAGCGCCACAGGCCTACGCTGCAAAGGTGCCCAGGGCCGGTCCATCGTGGACCGGCCCAGAGGTCCCAACCACTACCACCACCTGAGGTATCCCCATGGACCGTTCGATGACGATGGCCGCCCTGTGCGCCGCCCTGCTGGGCCTGGCCGCCTGCGAGAAATCCACCGTGGTGACGCCGGCACCCGCACCGGTGATGGTCCCGGTGCCCGGCCCCGCCGGACCGACCGGGGCCACCGGCAGCACCGGCAGCACGGGCAGCACCGGAGCCACGGGCGCCGAAGGCGGCCAGGGCAGCACCGGCCGCACCGGAGCCACCGGCAGCACGGGCGATTCCGGCAGCGGGACGACCGTGATCGTCGTCCCACCCGCCGCCTCGGCGCCAACGAACTGACCTCTCCAACCCTGACCTGGGAGTACCGTCATGAGCATCGGAACCATCCTTCTGATCGTCCTGATCCTGCTGCTGGTGGGGGCGATGCCCACCTGGCCGCACAGCCGCTCCTGGGGCTACGGCCCGAGCGGCGGACTGGGCCTCGTGGTCATCGTGCTGCTGGTGCTGGTGTTGATGGGCAAGCTGTGAGCCTTTACGGCACTGCAGCTCACCGCGGGCAGGGCGCCGCGGTGGGCCGCATTCACCGCCTCGCCATGCCCCCGGAGCCCGCCGCCATGTCGCGCCAGTCGCCCCCGTTGCCCACCGGATTTCGGGCGGACATCCCCGCCGAAGACTGGGAACTGCTGTTCGGCGCGGTGCTGGTTCGCCTGCAACTCACGGTCGACGACGATCCGGGCCGCCTGCTCTCCGGCAGCCACCCGGCGCCCCATTGCCGCATTCAGTCGACGGTGGTGGAGTGCATCGCCGCCCTCGAGCAACTGCACTCGGCGCTGTCGCGCGAGGCGCGGCGCCGGGCGCAACTGGAGCAGTCGCTGCAAGAGGTCACCGACGCGCTGGCGCGGGCCCTTTCGAGCCCGCTGGGCTCAGCGCCGATCGCGGGACCGGGTGACCCAGCCCATCAGCACCATCAGCGCCGCCCCTGAGGCAGCCGCGATCAGCATCGCCTTCACCGGCTCGTCCCGGATGTAGCGCGCGGTGCTGTCGGACGCGTGGCGCGCCTGGTCTTGCAGCCGATGCGTCCCGTCCTTCACGGCATTCAGCCCGCGCTGGGCCAACGCGCTGGCGTTGTCGACCGCATGCGTCAGCACCGGAGCGGCGTCGCGGCGCACCTGCTGCACACCGTCGCCGAAGCCTTCCAGCGCATCGTGCGCCGCGCGCTGCGTGGCGTGCAGCGCCTGCTCTGCCGACTGCACCGCCTGGTCGATCGACGAGGTGGCGTGCTGGTTCGTGTGGTCAGAGGAGTTCCTGGAGAACATGTCGTGTCCTTGGTGGGTGGATGGATCGACCCAGTGTGGGCGCGCAGCCGGGCGCCGGACATCGGCCAGTCGGCCGGAGCCGCGTCGGGCAGACCCGGGCAGGCTCGTAGGACGGCGCCGACAGCGGCCGTCGGCTTCAGGCCGGTGGGGCCACCATCCAGGACACCGGCAAGCTCGCCACCACCCGGGTGCCGCCCGGACCGGACTCGACGGCCAGCGCGCCACCTTCGGCCTCGACCCGGAAGCGCATGCCCTCCAGGCCGAACGACCGCCCCGGAAGGTGCTGTGGGTCGAAGCCGATGCCATCGTCGCGCACGCTCACCTCCACCCGGCCGTCGCGCTGCGACAGGCCCAGCCACACCTGGTGCGCCCGGGCGTGCTTGGCCAGGTTGTTCACCGCCTCCTGCACCACGCGGTAGACCACCAGTTCGGCGGCCGGCGACAGCGCCACCGGTTCCAGCGCGCAGTGCACGTCCAGGCCCGAGCGCTCGCCGAACTCGCCGGCCAGGATCTCCAGTGTGGCCACCAGGCCCAGGTGCCCCAGCGCCGAGGGGCGCAGGTCTTCGGTGATGCGGCGCTTGATGCCGATGACGCTGTCCAGCGTGGCGACCAGGTGCGTCAGCCGTTCCAGCGCCTCGGGCGCGGTGCCGGCCAAGCGCGAGCGGATGCGCGCGGCGTCGAGCTTGGCCGAGGTGAGGAAGGCGCCGAGCTCGTCATGCAGGTCGCGGGCCAGCCGGCTGCGCTCTTCCTCGCGGGCATCCTGCAGGTGCCGCGCCAGGTCGGTCAGGCGGGCCGTGCGCTGGGCCACCTCACGCTCGAGCCGCTCATCTTCCGCCTGCAGCCATTGCCGCTGGCGCCGCTGCTGGGCCCGCAACTCCCGCGCCTGCCACAGCAGCAGGCCGACAGCCACTGCACCGACGAGCACCAGCGCCGCCACGCCACCGGGGCCGAGCGTCACCATCGCAACGCCCCTCCGGCCACGGGCCGCGGGGCGCGGTGACGCAGTCCGGTCAAGCGGGCGCCGACACCGAAGCGCCGCGGGACAGCTCGGTGCAGCATTCGATCAGGGCGTCGATCTCGTTCGACTTGTCGAACACGCGGAAGGCCCCCAGCGCCAGGCACTTCATGCGCATGTCGCGGGTGGCGAAGTTGGTCAGCACCAGGCGAGTGCTGTTGGGCAACAGGCGCGCCGCCTCGCGCAGAACGCCCAGGCCGGAGCCGCCCTTCAGGAAGATGTCGACGATGAGCATGTCGACCTGCCGGCCGGGCTGCGACATCCAGGCCACGGCCGTGGCCTCGTCCTCGGCCATGCCGACGACCTCGACCGGCGCCAGCTCTTCGAGCGTGCCGATCAGGTTCTCCCGGATGACCGGGCTGTCTTCGACGAGGTAGATCGTGAGCCGGGACATGGGACTGCGGTGCTTCCTTGGCGGATGGCGGAGTATCGGCGGAGCCCGCGGTGGCGTCGACTGGTGCCCGCGACGCCGCAGGGTGCACCGGAACGGCCGCCACCGCCATCGGCCGGTGTTGCGGCCCCGTGTAGGACAGCGCTGACACGGCGCCGTCCTCCGGCCTTGCCCCGCCGCACCTTGTAGGACACCACCTGCACCCACGGGCGGCGCTGTCCGCTGTCGGCCCGCGACCCCGCAGCCCAGACTGAAGCCAGTCCCGGACCGCCGTGCCCCAACGCCGCGGAATGGGCCCCAACACACACCGGAGCACCTCATGAACACACTGATGCGAAGCGCCGTGGCCGCCGCCACGCTGGCCCTGGCCGCCCAAGCCGGCGCTCAGGTCACCTTCTACGAGAACGACGACTTCTCGGGCCGATCGTTCACCACCCAGCGGCAGGTGGCCAACTTCAACAACTTCGGCTTCAACGACCGGGCGTCGTCGGTCGACGTGACGCGCAACCGCTGGGAAGTCTGCGACGACGTCCGCTTCAGCGGTCGCTGCGTCGTGCTGCGGCCGGGCCGCTACCCGTCGCTGTCGGCGATGGGGCTGAACGACCGCGTGTCGTCGGTGCGCATCCTGGCGGCGAGTGCGGTGGTGGACGACGACCGCTACGCCCCGGTGGCGGCGCCCGACTTCGGCCGCCGCGGCAACGAGCGGCTGTTCGAGGCCCCGGTGACCTCGGTGCGTGCCGTGCTGGGCACGCCGGAGCGCCGCTGCTGGGTCGAGCGCGAGCAGGTCAGCCAGGGCCGCGAATCGAACAATGTTCCGGGCGCCATCGCCGGCGCCCTGCTCGGCGGCATCCTCGGCCACCAGGTCGGGGGCGGCACCGGGCGGGACGTGGCGACCGTGGGCGGCGTGGTCGCCGGCGCGGCCGTGGGCTCGAGAGCCGGGCGCGACGGCGGCGGCGGCACGGTGACGCAGAACGTGCAGCGCTGCGAGAACGTGAGCAGCAACGATCGGCCCGACTACTGGGACGTCTCGTACACCTTCCGGGGCCAGCCGCACCGGGTTCAGATGAGCCGCCCGCCGGGCAGCACGGTGACGGTGAACCGCCAGGGCGAGCCGCGCGGATGAGCCTGGGCCCGCGCCCCTTCGTCCACCCGCCGTGCAACGCAGTACCCCGGAGAAGTCCATGAAATACCGCTTCAAGTCCAGCGCCAGCGGCGACGTGATCATGATGTCGGCGCGTGGCGACGAGGTGCTGCAGGCCCTGGGCCGCGAACCGGCGGACGAGGGCATCATCGAGGTGGCCGCCCTGCCGACCGCGATGGCCGCACTCGACGCGGCCATCGCGCGCGACGAATTGATCCCCCGGATGGCCCAGGCCGGCGACGACACCGCCGACGACGACGGCCAACCGGCGCACACCGATATCGTCTCGCTGCGCCAGCGCGCCTGGCCGCTGATGGAGATGTTGCGGCATTCGCTGGCCGAAGGCGTGCCGATCGTCTGGAGCCTGTGATTCATGCGGTGGCGCCCGGCGGCGCCACCGGTGCGTCACCCGGTGCATCACCCGGCGCTGGGCGGGTACCGGCGGCCAAGGCGGCCAGCAGTTCGAGCTGGCGCGTCTGCAGCGCCATCAACTCCGTCCACTGCGTGTGCCGCAGCGCGTCGATCTTGTCGTGCAGCAGCATGATCTCGAGCTCGGCCTTCAGGTTGACTTCGTAGTCGTGTGCTGCGCTGAGCCGATCCTTCTTGGACTGGCGGTTCTGCGACATCAGGATCACCGGCGCCTGGATCGCCGCCAGCATCGACAGGAACAGGTTCAGCAGGATGTACGGGTACGGGTCGAAGGTGCTGCCGCGCAGCGACAGCAGCGCTCCGTTGGCCACCACCCAGACCAGCATGACGCTGGCGAACAGCGCGACAAAGGGCCACGAGCCGCCGAACGACGCCACCGCGTCGGCGGCCCGCTCGCCACGGCTGGGCGGTGAATCGCCCTCCAGCGCCAGGTTGCGCGCGATGTGGCGCCGCGCGGCAATGTGCCGCGCCACCTTGCGCGCCGACGCGTCCATCTGGTCGAAGGGCACGCCCAGGAGCCGGGCGGCAGCATCATCGGAGCGGGGCATGGGCAACGTCCTGTTCGCCCTGGACGGGCGGCCCATCGTGCGCCGTCGAGGCCGGCGGGGTCTGTCCGGCATCGCACCGACCGGTGCCGATCCGGCCGGTGGTAAATTGGTTCGATGAACCTCTCCAAGTCACTCACCATGTGGTGTTGCGCGGCACTGTTGTCGGCCTGCGCCAGCAGCCCCGACAAGCCCGGCAACGGCAGCGTTGCCGGCGCGGTGACGGCCCCGCTGGGCGACCTCAACCTGGTGAAAGCCGACATCCCGGCCCCGCTGCAGGCCGCGCTGAAGGCCCCCTATGCCCCGCCGGCGGCCACGGGCTGCGCGGCGCTGGCGGCCGAGGTGCAGGCACTGGACGCGGTGCTCGGCGCCGACCTCGACACCCCGCCCGCGGCCGACGACCCGGGCCTCGTCGACCGCACCGGCGGCCAGGTGGGCAACGCCGCGGTTGGCGCGCTGCGCGGCGCGGCCGAGGGCGTGGTGCCCTTCCGCGGCTGGGTGCGCAAGCTCTCGGGCGCCGAACGCTACTCGCGCGAGGTGGCCGCCTCCATCGCCGCGGGCGCGGTGCGCCGCGCTTACCTGAAGGGCCTGGGCCAGTCGCAATCCTGCGCGGCCCCGGCCGCGCCGCGCCGCGGGTAGGCCCGGGGCCGGAGGCGGTGGTGCCTCAGGGCTCGTTCTTGCGCCGCATCACCGACGACAGCCGGGCGTCGCTGGCGTGGTGGTATTCGATGCTGCCGTTGCGCCACTCGCCCAGCCAGATCATGCGGTCGGAGAAGGCCTCGTGGTCGTCGCGCGTGAAGGGCTTGTCGAAAGTGGTCACCACGCCGCGATAGGGCTCGCGCAAGTCTTCGAGCGCGGTCTTCAGGGCCGGGCCCGAGGTGTCGCCCTTGCTCTGGAACAGCGCGCGCAACATCAGGTGCACCGCATCGTAGGTCTGCGCGGCGGACATCAGCGAGCCGATCGGCCGGTCGTTGCTGTGCTTGAAGTAGCGCGCCAGGAACGACGCCCGGCGCTCGTTGGCGTTGTCCTGGATGATGGTCTGCGCCATCAGCGCGCCTTCGATCGCCGCGGGCCCGGCGTTCTGCAGCACGCTGCGGAACGACAGCGGCCAGGCCGCCAGGTAGGGCACGCGCCAGCCCATCGCCGCGCGGGCCTTCAGCGCCACCGCATGCTCGGGCCCGACGGTGTAGTTCACCACCACGTCGGCCCCGGCCGCACGGGCGGCCTGCAACTCGTCGCGCAGCGACTGCACCCCCAGGTCGAAACGCAGCACCACCAGGGGTTGCAGGCCGCGCCTGGCCAGTTCGGCCCCCAGGTCGCGCACGCCGCCATCGCCATAGCCGGTGCGGTCGGCCAGGATCGCCACCTTGCCCAACTTGCGGCGGTCGACGATCTCGCGGGCCAGGAAGCGCGCGGTCATGTCGTCGGGCGGTGCCACACGGAAGACATGGCTCTGCGCCGCCGGGGTCTTGTGGGTCACCGCCGTGCCGGTGGAGCACGGCACCATCAGCAGGTGCTTGTGGCTCTCGAACACGTCCAGCGCGGCCAGTGCGACGCCGGTGTTGCAGAAGCCGACGGTGTAGTCCACCCGCTCCTTGGCGACCAGGTCGACCGCCGCCGCCCGGCCGACGTCGGGCGTGCCCTTGTCGTCGCGCACCACCAACTGCAGCGGACGACCGAGGAAGCCACCCACCGCGTTGATCTCGGCCACCGCCATCTCGGCGCCGTGTCGCGCGCTGGTGCCGAAATCGGACGATCCGCCCGACAGCGGCAGGATCAGGCCGATGCGCACCGGCGGCGCGGGGGCAGGCTGGGCCTGTGCCAGCGGCAGCCAGGCCGCCACCCACAGGCCGGCGAGGATCGAGCGGGTCGACATCATGGCGGCAGTCTCCGGTGGGCGCCGAACGGCGTTCCGCACGGCCTGCGCATTCTGGCCCGGCACCCCCGGCCGGCACAACCGGGCGGCACGGCCGGCAGCGCCCGCGCCCGCGCATTGCGGCACACGGCGCGGTGTGCGGCGCTCGGCCAGCTTCAAGCGGCGCGCGGCAACTGAAGGTGGAACTGCGCGCCACCCGATGGGGCGTTTTCCACCGTGAGCTGGCCGCCGTGCTGCTCGACGATGCCGTAGCTGATCGACAGGCCCAGGCCGGTGCCGGTGCCCACCGGCTTGGTGGTGAAGAAGGGGTCGAAGATGCGCGAGAGGTGCTCTGGCGCGATGCCGGGACCGTTGTCGCGCAGGTGCAGGGTGACCTGGTGCTCGCCGGCAGTGAGGTCGATCCACAGCGCCGGCCGCTCGGCCTTCACAGCCGACCGATCGCCCGCCTTGTCGCCCACCGCCGCGTCGTAGGCGTTCTGGATCAGGTTCATCAACACCTGCAGCAACTGCCCTGCACTGCCGAGCACCGTGCACGGCGGGCCGGCCTGCCAGTGCACGTCGAAGCGTGGCGCCGTGCCCTTGCTCACCCAGTGGATGGCGCGCTCGACGACGGCGTTCAGGTCGACCCGTTCGCGCTCCTCGCGGTCGATGGCCGAGAAGCGCTTCAGGCCCTGCACGATGTCGGCGGTGCGCTGCGCGCCTTCCAGCGTGCCTTCCATCAACGACGGCAGGTCGGCCAGCAGGTGGTCGATGCGCAGCTTCGCGCGCAGCCGCGCCTGCTCGGGCGCCGGCAGCGCGGCGTGCACGCCGTCGAGGTAGCTGCGCAGGCGCTCGGTGTAGCGCTGCAGCGCATGCACGTTGCCCAGCACGAAGCTGATCGGGTTGTTCAGCTCGTGGGCCACGCCGGCCACCAGCCGGCCCAGCGAGGCCATCTTCTCGGAATGCAGCAGCTGCTGCTGGGTGCGCTTGAGCGCCTCGTGGGCCTCGCGCAACTGGTGGTAGGCGCGCTTGATCTCGCCCATCGGCCGGCCGACGAAGACATGGCCCACCCGCTGGCCGCCGCTGTTCAGCCGCGGCGTGCAGTTGAAATCCACCGGCACCGGCTGCCCCTGGGCGTCGCGCAGGTCGGCCTCGATGACGGCACCGCGCCGGGCGGCCACGGTCTCCATCACGCTCTTCAGCCGCTCCACGCCGATGTCGTCGGCCATCAGCGACGCCACCGGCATGCCGCGCAGCTGGGCGTCGCTGCGGCCCACCAGCTCGCACAGCGCGGCGTTGGTCTCCTCGATCAGGCCCTGCTCGTTGCAGGCCACCAGCACGTCGCTCATCGCGGTGAGCAGGCTGAAGATGAACTGCTGCTGCTGCTCGAGCTCGGCGTTCTTTTCCTCCAGCGCCACCTCGTCGGCGACGAGCTGCGAGTACACCTCGTCCATCTTGTGAATCACGTCGAGCCAGGTGGATTCGTCCACCCCCTCCAGCCGGGCCGCACCAGCCGCGGCCTCGCCGAGTCCGGACGCTGACGATGGGCGTTGGGCAGAGGTCATCGCGGCAGGCGGCGGCGCAGGGGCCTCAGTGCACCGTGCACACCATGCACGGGTCGAACGAGCGCACGATGTGCTGCACCGCCACCGGCGCGCTGCCGTCGGGCGCCAGCGGCAGGCCTGCCAGCGCGGCCTCCAGCGCGCCGGGCGTGCCGTCGGCGTCGCGGGGGGAGAAGTTCCAGCCTGTCGGCGCGACGATCTGGTGGTTGGCGATGCGGCCGTCGCGCACGGTGAGCCAGTGGCCCAGGGCGCCGCGCGCAGCCTCGGCGAGGCCCATGCCATGGCCGTCGGCGGGCAGCGTCACGGGGGTGTGGAAGGCCTCGCCGGGGCGGATGGCCCCGAGCCAGTGCTCCATCCAGGGCAGCACCCGGGCCAGCTCGATCAGCCGGCCCAGCACCCGCGTGTGCACGCTGGTGCCCTGCGCCGCCACCAGTTCGGCCAGCAGCGGCTGGCCGTCCACCAGCTGCCGCGCCAGCGCGCCGGTCTCGACCACCTGTCCGCCCAGGCGCGGCGCCTTGTTCCAGGTGTAGCCGCCGGGCTTGTCGGCCTGCGGCTCGGTGACCCCCTGGCGCGGGTGGCGCGGGCCGCCGCCATCATCCAGCCAGGCGTGGGTGGCGTCCTCGGTGATGCGGTCGGTGTCGACAGCTTCCAGCCGCGCGCCCTGCGCATGCCACACACCCGGCGCCATCGCGTGCGCGCCATCGGCATCGCGGTAGGCGCCGTAGCTGAGGCAGCGGCCGGGGCCGGGGCCGAGCGACGGCAGGCCCAGGTCGGCGCTGATGGCCAGGAACAGCCGCAGGTCGCCGCGCCCCGGCTCGCGGTCGCACCAGGCCGCGAGCGCGGCGGCCGTGTCGAGCGCGGCCACTTGCTCGAGCGGGGCGCCGAACAGCGTGTCCTCGAGAAAGGCGCGGAACTCGCGCAGCTTGGCCAGCAGGCGGATGCGTTCGGACGCATCGATGGCGCGCGAGCTGCCGCCCGGCTGCACGCTCTGCGTGTGCGGCCATTTGCCGCCCAGCGTGCCCAGCAGGGTGAACCAGCGCTGCCGCGCCGCCACCGCCGCGCGCGCGTGCACGCCGGCCAGCGGTGCGAAGCGCCGCACCGCCTCGGCATGCCAGGGCCGCCCAGCGTACTCGGCGCGGGTGAAGTCGGGCATGAAGAAGAGGTAGAAGTGCGTCAGGTGATCGGCCAGGTTCTCGCAGGCCAGCATCAGGTTGATCGTCAGCGCGCCGTTGGGCGGTGGCCCCGCGCCGGCCAGATCGGCCAGCGCGCGCGCGGCGGCCACCGACTGTGACACCGAGCAGATGCCGCACAAGCGCGGCACGATCACCAGCAGGTCGAGCGGGGCGCGGCCCACCAGCATCTGCTCGAAGCCGCGGTACATCGGCGCGTTGACATGGGCCTGCGCCACGTGCCCGTCGGACACCGTGAGCCGCACTTCCAGGTCGCCCTCGACGCGGTTGAAGGGGCCGACGACCAGGCGCCCGCCCGACGCCGGCGCGGTCATTTCAGCCTCGTGCGGCGGATGGCCGGCGTGACGACCAGGTGGTCGGCGGTGGCGTTCTGCTTCACCCGGCGCGGCGTGGCGCTCTTGGACAGCGAGGCCAGGGCCACGAACCAGGCCTTGGGCATGTCGGTGGGCAGGCCGATCGGGATGCCAGCCAGTTTGGGTGTCAGGTGGAAGGGGTGGCCGGGGTCCTGGAAGCCGGGCTCGGTGCAGCTGATGCAGGCGTAGCCGCCGCGGGTGCACGAGCCTTCGCCGTTCCACAGCCGCGTGTTGCAGTCGGCGTGGGCCTGCGTGCCCTTGCAGCCCATGTGCTCCATCATGCAGCCCAGGTCGGACGGCTTCTCGGCGCTGGCCTTGAACTCGTAGAACTCGTTGCGCGCGCAGCCGTGGTGCACCAGCTGGTCGGCGTAGAAGCGCGGGCGCTGCAGCGCGTCGAGCGCGGTGGCGTCGAAGCCGCCGGAGGCCAGCGCCATCAGCGTGTCGGTGACCCAGCCCGGGTGCGTGGGGCAACCCGCCACGTTGACCACCGGCAGCCCGCCGCGGGCCACGAAGCCGGCGCCGAGCAGGCCGCCGGGGCGGTCGCCCTCGAACTGCAGTCCGCAGGCGTCGGTGGGGTTGGGACCGGTGGCGGTGATGCCGCCCCAGGCGGCGCAGCTGCCCACCGCCACCACGTGCGTGGCCACCGCGGCCAGGCGGCGCACCCAGTCGACCATCGGCGTGTCGGTGCCGGCCAGCACGTGGAAGCGGCCGGTGCCGTGCGGGCCGCGCAGCAGCGCGCCTTCGATGCACAGCGCATCCACCTGCCGGCGGCCCTGCAGCACGTCGCCCAGCAAGGCCAGCAGTTCGGCGCCGCTTTCGAGCGACAACGATGGGTGCCACAGCAGCTCGATGCCGGCGTGGCGCCACATCGCCGCAAAGTCGGCGGTGTCGGCGCACAGCAGCGACATGCTGCAGCCGCCACAGCCGCCCGATTGCAGCCACAGCACCTTGAACATCAGCCCCGGCCCTCCGCCTTGCCAGGCGCTTTGTCTTCCAGCCCGAAGCGCAGCAGCTTGGCGCGCAGGCCCACGCGCGACAGGCCCAGCTCTTGCGCGGCGCGAGTCTTGTTCCAGCGCTGGCGCAGCATCACCTCGCGCAGCAGCATGGCCTCGATGGCGTCGAGCCGCTCCTGCAGCGTGCCACTGGCCGGCAACGCGGCCGCGCCCGCGGCCACCGGCGCCAGCCCGGTGCGGCCCTGCAGCAGGCGCGACGAGAAACCCGTGGCCCCCACCACGCCGCCGTCGCCCAGCGCCACCGCGCGGGCGATCTCGTTGCGCAACTCGCGCACGTTGCCCGGCCACGGGTAGCCCAGCAGCACCGCGCGGGCGTCGTCGTCGAAGCGCGCCGGCAGCACGCCCAGTTCGCGGCAGACGTCGGCCAGCACATGCTCGGCGATCGGCAGCACGTCGCCTGGGCGCTCGCGCAGCGGCGGCATCACCAGGGACACGCCGGCCAGGCGGTAGTACAGGTCTTCGCGGAAGCGGCCGGCGCGCACGTCCGCTTCCAGGTCGCGGTGCGTGGCCGACAGCACGCGCACATCCACCGGCACCGGGCGCGCCGCGCCCACCGGCCGCAGTTCGCCCTCCTGCAGCACGCGCAGCAGCTTGACCTGGAACGACGGCGAGGTCTCGCCGATCTCGTCGAGGAACACCGTGCCGCCGTCGGCGCGCTGGAACAGCCCGATGTGGTCTTCCACCGCGCCGGTGAAGGCGCCGCGCTTGTGGCCGAAGAGCTCGCTCTCGAGCAGCGTGTCGGGGATGGCGGCGCAGTTCTCGACGACGAAGGGCCCGGCCAGCCGCGGCGACGCGTAGTGGATGGCGCGGGCCATCAGTTCCTTGCCGGTGCCCGATTCGCCGAGGATCAGCACCGACAGGTCGTGCCGCGCCACGCGCTCGGCCACCGCGCACACCTCGTCGAGCGGGCTGCCGGCCGAGCGCACGATGCGCTCGAAGCCGAACACGCTGCGCACCACGCGCAGCTTCTCGGACTTGCGCGCGCGCAGCGCCGAGGTGCCGGCGCGCAGGTCGATCTCCAGGCGGTGCAGGCCCTGCTGCAGCATGCTGGCCTCCACCGCGCTGCGCACGGTGCCCAGCAGGTGGTCGGGCACCCAGGGCTTGAGCACGTACTGGTAGATGCCGGCCTCGTTGACGCCGGCGATGATGTCCTCGCTGTCGGCGTAGCCGGAGATGACGATGCGCACCACCTCGGGCCAGCGCTCACGCACGTCCTTGAGGAAGTCGACGCCGCTCTGGCCCGGCATGCGCTGGTCGCACAGGATCACGGCCACCGGGTGGCGCTCGAGCAGCGCGCGGGCCGAGGCGCTGTCGCTGGCGGTGAGGATGCGGAAGTCCTCGTCCAGCGTGCGGCGCATGGCCTCTTGCGAGCGCACCTCGTCGTCGACCACCAGCACGATCGGCAGGTCGTCGGAGGATGGCAGATCGCCGGGGCCGGGCAGCGCGTCGGGGGCGTTCATCGGGACGGCCTGCAAACTTGCGGGGTGCTCATCGATGCAAGGCGAGGTGGCGTGGCGTCCACGCGTGGGGCTTGCGGTGCACGAAGTGGTGCCTCGCCACATGGTAGCTGGGATCGAAGCCGTAGAAGTTTCGGCGCATCTGCGCCAGTTCCTCCGCACGGTACGCGGCCAGCGGCTTGGCCGCCTCGTCGTCGGCGCGGCGAGCCGCCTTGGCGGCGACGGCGTCGGCCCAGCCCGCGTCGGCAGCCAGCGCCAGCGCGCGTTGCAAGGCCTGTGGCTCGAAGGCCGCCACTCCGTCGGCAAAGGTGGCGTCGATCAGGCCGGTGGCCGCGGCCTCGCGCGCGCCCTGCGGCAGGCGCTGGCGCATGATGGCCTTCGCCCCCTCTGCGCCGACGCGGCGCGGCAGCAGGTAGGTCCAGTACTCGCTGCCGTACAGGTTGCCCATGTTCTTGTAGTGCGGGTTCAGCAGCACGCCGTCGTGGGCCCACACCTGGTCGGCGGCCAGCGCCAGGAAGCAGCCGCCCGCGCCGGCATTGCCGCGCATCGCGGCCACGGTGAGCCGGTCGGTGGTCTGCAGGATCTCCAGCGCCACGTCGTCGATGGCGTTGATGTGCCGCCACGAGGCGTCGGCGGCGCTGTCGCCGGCCACGAACGAGGCCGCCTCAATGGCATGCAGGTGGATGCCGTTGCTGAAGAAGTCGCGCCCGCCGGCCAGCACCAGCACCCGGGTGTCGCGGGCCCGTGCCTGGCGCAAGGCGTCGACCAGGCGGGCGGCCTGCCGCTCGCTGAGCGCGCCGTTGTGGAAATCGAACTCCAACCAGCCCACGCGCGCGCCCACCGGGCCGTGCTCGCGGTAGCGCAACTCGTCCCACTCGGCTTCGTCGCGTTGCAGCGGCACGGCCAGTTCCGGCAGCGCCGCCGCCTGGGCGGCAAAGGCCTGCGTGGCGGCCAGCTTCAGCGCCAGCGGCTGGCCCTGGGCGGCGGCGCGCCGCACATGGCCGATCCACACTGCGCCGTC
The DNA here is from genome assembly GCF_002198735.1 of Ideonella sp. A 288. Lineage (GTDB taxonomy): Bacteria > Pseudomonadota > Gammaproteobacteria > Burkholderiales > Burkholderiaceae_C > Pseudaquabacterium. Next base: position 29,118 of record NZ_MWLO01000063.1, on the reverse strand, counting down.
GACCGTGCGCAGCAGCAGCGCCGGGCCCCGCGTGGCCACGGCCGTGCCGGGCGGGCCCGTCGGCGCCCGTGCCAGGGTGTCGGCCGTGGCGGCATGGGCATCGTGCAGCCGGCAGGTCTCGCCGTACAGCGGCGCCTGCACGCCGGGCGAGCCGTCGGCGCTGCGCACGCGGCGCAGCACCTCGTCGCTGGGGCAGGTGGTCCAGTCGACCGCGCGCTGCGCCGCGGTGACCAGCGGCTGCCAGGTCCCCGGCGTCGCCGGCAACGCGGGCACGCTGCGGGGCACCGACGAGCCCGGCACCACGCGGTCCAGCGCGTCGAGCACCGCCTCGGCCGCCGCCTGGCTCACCTCGTGGCGATAGAGGCTGGCCTTGCTGGCCCCGGGCCGCACGGCGAAGGCGCGCCAGGCCCACACCGGGCCGGCGTCGAACTCGGCCGCGGCCTGCAGCACGGTGACGCCCCAGTCGCGCTCGCCGCGCCACACCGTCCAGTCCAGCGCCGACGGCCCACGGTCACCCGGCGGCCCCGGGTGCACCACCAGGCACAGGCAACGCGACCACACCGATTCGGGGATGCGCCGCTTGAGGAACGGCGCCAGCACCAGGTCGGGCGCGAAGCGCGCCACGGCCTCCTCGGTGACGGTGTCCGAGATGTCGAGTTCCACCGACACCGTATGGCCACGCGAACGCAGGTCGACGAACAGGCGTTGCGCCAGGCCGTTGAAGGCCTGCGTCAGCAGCAGGATGCGCATGCGCCTGCGGGCCGATCAACCGAGTTCGATGCGCCGCACCAGCTCGGCCGCCGACTTGCGGCCGCGGTAGATGGCCAGGGTGTCGCGCAGTTCATCGAGCGCCTGCCGCAGGTCGGCCGCACTGCCTGCGCGATGGATGGGCGCCATGCGCTCGGCGGTGCCCGGGCCGAACAAGGGCTCCAGCAGCTGCCAGCCACGTCGGACGATGTCCGGCAATGCCTCGGGCACGCCGCCAGCCGTCATCGGGGTGGCGACCGCCGCAGGTGTCGCAGTCGCCGACTTCGGCGCCACCCTCTGCCGCAACGGTGCGGTCATGCGCAGCAGCGTGGCGATCGGCGCCGCCGTCAGCGCTGGCCGCGGTGGTGGTGCAGCGATCGACGGCCGCACCGCCGGCTTCGCAGCCGTGGGTGCAGGCTCCAGAAGGCCGCGCGCGACCAGGTCCTGCAGCAGCCCGGTCACCGGGCCGCGCAGCTGATCTTCCAATGCGGCCTCGTCCAGTTGGCCGTTGCACAGGATCAGCAGCGAGCGCGAGCGGCTGTCCAGCCCGGCCCGCCGTTCGCGCACCTCGGTGCGTCCGGCGTCGGTCTTGCGATACAGCGGAGCAGTCACTGCCGGGCGCCATCGCGATCAACAGATGCGTGGCAGCGGCTCGCCGGAGAGCCAGTCCACCACGCGCCGGCCGCCGAAGCGGGTGGCCATCTGCACGAAGCGGTGCGGGTCGTCGGTGACGCTGCCGATCCGCGCGGCGCCGGCGCCCAAGGGGTGCGCGCGCAGCGCAGCCAGGGCCGCATCGGCCGATTCGGGTGCGATGATGGCCACCAGCTTGCCCTCGTTGGCGATGTACAGGGGGTCGAGCCCCAGCAACTCGCAGGCCGCCTCGACCTGCGGCCGGATCGGGATCGACGCCTCGTCCAGCAGCATGCCGGCCGATGACTGCCGGGCGATCTCGTTCAGCGTGGTGGCCAGCCCGCCCCGGGTGGGGTCGCGCAGCGTGTGCACCGCGCCCTCGGGCAGCGCGGCCAGCAACTGCGCGACCAGGCCGTGCAGTGCCGCGGTGTCGCTGACGATGGCGGTCTCGAACTCGAGCGACTCGCGCAGCGACATCACCGCCACGCCGTGGTCGCCGATCGGGCCCGACACCAGGATCGCGTCGCCCGGTCGCGCCAGGGCGCCGCCGATGCGCCGGCCGAAGGGCACCACGCCGAGGCCGGTGGTGGCGATGAACACGCCGTCGCCCTTGCCCTGCTCCACCACCTTGGTGTCGCCGGTGACCACCGGCACACCGGCCTCACGCGAGGCCGCGGCCATCGAATCGACGATGCGCTTCAGGTCGGCCAGCGGAAAGCCTTCCTCCAGGATGAAGCTGGCGGCCAGGTACAGCGGCTTCGCACCCAGCATCGCCACGTCGTTGACGGTGCCGTGCACCGCCAGGCAGCCGATGTCGCCACCGGGAAAGAACAACGGCGAAATGACGTGGCCATCGGTGGCCATCACCAGCCGGTGCTCTGGCGGGATGTCCAGCAGCGCGCCGTCGTCGCCCTGGCGCAGGAACTCATTGTCGAAGGCGCGGGCGAAGACCTCGTCGATCAACTGCAGGCCGGCGCGGCCGCCGGCGCCGTGGTTCATGTCGACACGGCCGTGCTTCAGGTCGAGCGGACGAACGTAGTCGGGCTTTCCTTTGCTCATCAGGGCACCCTTGGGCCTTCGGCCCGTCCCGCCAGGCGGGAATGAGCCCCTTCGGGCGGCCGGGCGGGGCTCATCCCGCCACCACCGGGATGTCGCGGAAGCGCCCGTACGAGTAATGCGCCGCGCAGGCGCCTTCGGACGAGACCATGCAGGAGCCCATCGGGCTCTCGGGCGTGCAGACGTTGCCGAACAGCTTGCAGTCGGTGGGCCGCTTCACGCCGCGCAGGATGGCGCCGCATTCGCACTGCTTGTGGTCGGGCACCGGCTGGTAGTTCAGTTCGAAGCGGCGCTCGGCATCGAATCGGGCATAGGCCGGGCGGATCTTCAGCGCGCTGTAGGGCACCTCGCCCAGGCCGCGCCACTCGAAGCGCTCGCGCAACTCGAACACCTCGCCCACCACCGCCTGTGCGGCAAGGTTGCCTTCGCGGGTGACGGCGCGGGTGAACTCGTTCTCGACCTCACAGCGGCCGTCGTTGACCTGGCGCACCAACATCAGGATGGCCTGCATCACGTCGAGCGGCTCGAAGCCGGCAATGACCACCGGCTTGCGGTATTCCTCGGCAAAGTGCTCGTAGGGCTGCGAGCCGATGACGATGCTGACGTGCGCCGGGCCGACGAAGCCGTCGATCGGCACCGTGCCGTAGTCGCGCACCTCGGCCGACTCGAGGATGTGGGTGATGGCGCTGGGCGTGAGCACGTGGCAGCACAGCACGCTGAAGTTGGCCAGGTCCTCCTTGGCGGCCTGGCGGATGGCCAGCGCGGTGGGCGGCGTGGTGGTCTCGAAGCCGATCGCGAAGAACACCACCTCGCGGTCTGGGTGGGCGCGGGCGATCTTCAGCGCATCGGTGGCCGAATAGACCATGCGGATGTCGCCGCCGCGGGCCTTGGCCTTCATCAGAGACAGACTCTCCGGCGAGGGCCGCCCGCCGCCCGGCGCGGCAGCGGCCGAGGCCGGCACGCGCATGGTGTCGCCGTAGGTGCAGACGATGGCGCCGCGGCCGAGTGCCAGGCCGATGGCCTGGTCGATGCGGCCGATCGGCAGCACGCACACCGGGCAGCCCGGGCCGTGGATCATGCGCAGGTTGGGCGGCAGCAGTTCGGCGATGCCATAACGCGCGATGGCATGGGTGTGGCCGCCGCAGAATTCCATGAAGCTGTAGCGGCGCGAGGGGTCTGCCTCGGCAGCGATCTTCTCGCCGATGCGACGGGCCAGGTCGCCGTCGCGGAACTCGTCGATGTACTTCACCGCGCCGCCTCGCCCTGCGTGGCCTGCAGCTCGGCGAACAGCGCCAGCGTGGCCTGGGCCTCGACCGGGTCGATCAGGCCGATGGCGTGGCCGACGTGGACGATGACGTAGTCGCCCTCGCGGGCCTGCGGCACCAAGGCGATGGACACCGTCTTGCGCACGCCGCCGAGGTCGACCACGGCTTCCTCGTCGGATTTGAGCGCCACCACCAGCGCGGGCAAGGCCAGGCACATGGCTCAGCTCTCCGGGTTCAGGGTTGAAGGGTCGGGCGATGCCGCCGTGGCCGCGGCCCGCGTGGCCCCGTCGCCCGTCGTCGCATCGAGTTGCAGCGCGGCAGCCCAGGCCTGGCCCAGCGCCAGGCCGGCATCGCCACAGCTCACCCGCTGCGGCCGATGCGCGCGCAGGCCCGCGGCCTCGAGCCCGGCCTGCACCAGCGACGACAGCAGGCGGTTGAAGAAGCAGCCGCCGCCCAGCGCGACCAGCGCCGTGCCGCTGCGCTGCGCGGCGCGTCGCGCCTCGGCCACGAGACCGGCGGCCAGCGCGACGTGGAATCGCGCGGCGGCTTCGCCGCGCGCGTGATCGTCGTGGGCGGTGTCGAACAGCAGGTCGAGCACGGGCAGCAGGTCGAGCGTGGTCTGCGTCAGTTCCGGCGCCGGATGGCGGGCCAGCCATTCGGTGGCGCAGGCCTCCAGCGCGATGGCCGCCTCGGCCTCCTGCGACTGCCGCACCGACAGCCCCAGCGCCCCGGCGGCGGCGTCGAACCAGCGGCCGGCGCCACTGGACAGGGGGCAGTTCAAGCGGCGCGACAGCATGATCTGCACACCACGCGACCGCGGCTCGCCCACCGACGCGGTGAAGCGCGGCACGATCTCGTCGCCGCGGCCCAGCGCGTGCAGCGCCGACGCGGCCATGCGCCAGGGCTCGCGCGCCGCCACGTCGCCGCCGGGCATGGCCAGCGCCGGCAGGTGGCCGGTGCGCTCGACCTGTCCGCCGCGCACGGCCAGCACCTCGCCACCCCAGGCCGTGCCGTCGGTGCCCAGGCCGACGCCGTCGAGTGCGAGGCCGACCACCGGCTCGCCGGTCCAGCCCTGCTCGGCCTGCACTGCGGCGATGTGGGCGTGGTGGTGCTGCACCGCGATCGCGGGCACGCCGAGCGCGGCCGCCGTGCGCACGGCCACGCGGCTGCTGTGAAAGTCGGGGTGCAGGTCGTGCGCCACCGCGTCGATGCGGCCGTTGGCCTGTGCCAGCAGCGCGTCGATCGAGCGCTCCAGCGCGGCGCAGGCCGAGGGGTCGGACAGGTCGTCGTGCAGCGGCGACAGCCACAACTGGTCGTCGATCAGCAGGCCGGCGGTGTTCTTCAGGAATGCGCCGCAGGCCAGCACCCGCGCCGGAGCGCGGCGCGGCAGGCCGATGGCGGCGAGCGCGGGCATGCAGTGCGGCGTCAGGCCTGCAGGCCGACGGCGGCCAGGCGGGCCTCGAGCGCGGCGATGCGATGGCGCAGCACGTCTGCTTCGCTTTCGGCCTGGTTTTCGGCCTGACTTTCGGCCGAGTGGGCCGCCTGGGCCGCGGGCACCGCCGCGCCGGCCGGCACTTCGAGCAGCCAGTCGAGCCAGGCGTCCATGCCCTGCCCGGTGCGGGCCGAGACCTGCAGCACCTCGATGCCCGGGTTCACGCGGCGGGCGAACGCGATGCAGCGCTGCACGTCGAAGTCCAGGTGCGGCAGCAGGTCGGTCTTGTTCAGCACCATCACATGGGCCGCGGCAAACATGTCGGGGTACTTGAGCGGCTTGTCCTCGCCCTCGGTGACGGAAAGGATGGCCACCTTGGCACGCTCGCCCAGGTCCCACATCGCCGGGCAGACCAGGTTGCCGACGTTCTCGATGAACAGCAAGGCGCCAGGCCCGGCGCCGTTGGCCACCTGGCCATGGTGCGCATCGCCGTGCAGCGGCAGCCGCTCGAAGGCCTCGGCCACCATCGGCGCATCGAGGTGGCAGCCCTTGCCGGTGTTCACCTGGATGGCCGGTGCGCCGGTGGCGCGGATGCGGTCGGCGTCGTGGCTGGTCTGCTGGTCGCCCTCGATCACCGCCACGGGCAGCGCCGGCGCGCGGCGGCGCAGCGCCTCGATGGTGGCGCACAGCAGCGTGGTCTTGCCCGAGCCGGGGCTGGACACCAGGTTGTAGGCGGCGATGCCGTGGCTGTCGAAGTGCAGCCGGTTGCGACGCGCGATGCGGTCGTTGGCGCCCAGCACGTCGGCTTCGAGCTTGATCGCCCGCTCGGCGCTCATGCCCGGCACCGAGACGCGGGCGCTGCCGGCGCCGAAGTGCAGGTCGCCGTTGGCGGCGACCACTGCGACGCCATCGCCGTGGGGGTGATGGTGACCGCAGCCCGGCCCATGGACATGGCCGTGCCCGTGGTCATGCACGTGGTCATGCACGTGGTCATGCACGTGGTCATGCACATGGTCGTGGGCATGGTCGTGGGCATGGTCGTGGGCATGGTCGTGCCCGTGATCGCCCTCCATCGCCGCCGCTGTGTTCGCGCAACCGCAGACCACGCACATGGGTTCGTCTCCTTCAATCGTCGTGCACGATCAGCTCGCGCACTTTCAGCTCGGTGCCACCGGTGGGCTGCAGCCGGTGGCCGCCGCATTTCGGGCAATCGTCGGTGCGCGAGCGGATGGGCACGCTCTCGCTGCAGGCCATGCACCAGGCGGTGCCGGGGGGTTCGTCGATGTCGACCTGGGCGCCTTCGAGGCAGGTGCCGTGCGCCATCGACTCTAGGGCGAAGCGCAGTGCCCGTACCTCGACGCCCGACAGCGCGCCGGCCTCGATCGCCAGGCGCTTGACGCGGGTGAAATGCTCTCGGGCAGCGGCCTCTTCCACCACGCGCATGATACCGCCGGCCAGGCTCATCTCGTGCATGCTTCACCCTCACCGTGCGGCACCATCGGCGGGTGCACGACGAACTCCACACAGGGATCGAAGGCCGTGGCCAGGTGTCGTGCGCCGGTCGCGGCGGCCTCGCCGTGCAGGCCCGACAGGGCTTCGGCCAGCACGCCGCGCGGATGGAAGTTCCACTCCGTGGGTGCGAGCACTCGGCAGCCGACAACACGGTCACCGGAGCTGCCGCGCTCCAGCCTCACCCAGTGCACCAGCAGGCCGCGCGCCATCTCGACCCAGGCCACTCCCTCGCCCGGCGCCAGCGGCAGCGCGCCCTGGGCCAGCCACTGGTCGCCGCCCGCGGTGGCCAGGCGCAGGACGTCGACGACACGCGCCACCAGGCGCGGCCAGGCGCTGGTGGCGGGCAGGCGGTGGGGATCGTGGTGGCGCGTCCAGGGGCCGGTGTCGGCGGGGCTGCCGGCCCAGTCGGGCCGGGCACAGAAGTCGGCATCGCCGGCCATGCGGCGGGCCAGCTCGGGCAGGTGACGCGGTGCGTCGTCCAGCAGGCGCAGCGGGCGCGAGGGCGTGTGCAGGGCCATCGCGGCCTCGCGGCGGGCTCGCAGCGCGGCCGCGACAGTGCCCTGCCCGGCCTCGCACCAGCGCGCGGCCCAGCCCGCGGGGTCGGCGTCGTGGCCGGCCAGCCAGGCCTCGGGCGCCATGCCGAGCCAATGGGCGCCGATCCAGCCGGGCAGCGAGGCCACCTGCGCCGCGGGGTCGAGCGACGCGTCGAAGAGCGGGCAACTGCGCAGCAGCGCCGCGGCGGCGGCTTCGGCCTGCGCGGCCACCGGGTGCAGTGCCCACAGGCGCGGCCAGTCGTGGGTGATGCGCAGCACCTGTTCGCGCGCCTGGGTGGCGCGCAGCCGCTGTGCGTCGGCGATCGACGACTCGAGGGCCGCGCCCTGCGCCGCCGCCACGGCCCGTCGCGCCGCGATCTGGTGCGCCGCCGAGCACAGCGTGAACACGGCGCCCAGGCGCTGCGGCAGCGCATCGGCCGCCACCCCCAGGGCCACGCGTTCGGCCAGCTGGGGCCGGCTGCTCGAGACGGTCGGCAGGGGCCGACCCGGCATCAACTGCACCTGGCCGGCGATCGAGCCCAGGCCGCTCACCGGCGGTCCCCGGCGGCCGCGCGGCCGAAGAGGAAGCCGCGGCGCGACGGCACCGGCGCTGCCGCGGTGGGCGCAGGCGCCGCGACCGCGTCCACCGGCCGCAGCAGCGCCAGCACCTCGCGCGCCGTGGCCACCGCGGCAGCCTGGTCGGCGAACTCGGCCATCGGCGAGAACAGCGAGGCCATCTCGAAGGCGCCGAAGGCCGGCACCTGTGCGCCGATGAACTCGAAGCGGTGCGTGCCACCATCGCGCTCGGCCTTGACGCCGACCGGCAACACCGCCTGGGTGGCCGCCTCGTCCAGCGGCAGGCGCAGCAGGTTCATGAACCAGGGCGTCACCAGCACGCCGAGGGCCACGCCCGGCTCCGTCGGCACCGGTTCGAAGCCGATCGCCAGCACCGACAGGCCCGGGTGCAACACCGGCAGGCCGCGCATCGACGTGGCGGCGATGTCGCGGTAGACGGCTTCGAGCCGCTGCACGTGTTGCGCCAGCGGGGGGACGGAGGAGGTCACGGGCAGTGGCGCATCAGTCGTCGTTCAAGACCATGAACTGGTCGGCGTCGCCGTCGCACTGCGGGCAGCGCCAGCGTTCGGGCAGTTCGGCGAACGGCGTGCCGGCCGGGATCTGCCACACCTCGTCGCCCAGCCCCGGATCGTAGACCCACCAGCAGATCTTGCATTCGAGCCGCGCCCCCGCCGGCAGGCGCGAGCGGTCACCCAGGTAGCTGCCCTCGAACATGGTCGATCGAACCCTCAGCCCTGCTCGACCCAAGCCAGCACCTCGGCCAGGCGCTCGTGCGAATCGATCAGGTCTTCCAGCGCAGCGCAGGCCACCTCAGGCATGGCGGTGACTTCGACGCTGTTGAGGATCACCGTGTCCTGCGAGTTGTAGTAGACGACGCGCCAGGTGTTCGGCACCTGGGTGTCGGTGATGCGGCAGTTGCCGTAGCCGCGCGACAGGATCAACACGCGGCCGGTGCCCAGCACATGGTCGAGGTAGCCGATGTCGGCCGGGGCCAGCGGCAGCAGCGTCAGGTTGACGACGTGCGTGGCATCACCCGGCTGCCAGCGGGCGCGCTGGTCTTCCAGTTCGGCCAGGATCGACGGCACGTTGACCATGCCGGGCGGCGGTGCCAGCACCGCGGCGCGTGGCGCGGCGGCGTCGTCGCGCGCGGCCTGGCGCAGCAGCGCGGGCACGTCGCCCACCTCGATGCGATCGTGCACCTGGCCGTCGGGCCGCACCTCGACGACGCGCCAGACGCCGGCGAACACCGACTCCTGAACCTGGGCATGGCCCTGCGCCTGAGCCGCGTGCTGGCCTCCATCTGGAGCGGCCAGCACCTGCGCACTCACCTCGCCCTCGCCCAGCACCTGGTTGACCAGGGCCAGGTCGTCGGGCGACAGGCCGGCCAGCGACACCGCGGCGGCGGGTTCGCCGCGCGTGGCCTTGTCGAGCTGCGCCAGGGCCTCGCGCAGCACCCGCACCGCGCCGGCATGGCCTGCCAGTTCCTCGGGCTCGGGCAGCGGCGGCGCGCGGTAGGTGTCCATGCCGCTGGGCATCGGCAGGTAGTCGAGGCCATCGTCCTCATGCGCCAGTTCGGGCACGTAGGCGGCGACCACGGGAATCGGGAAGGGCTTGGCGGAGGCAAAGGCGGTCATGGCGGTCTCGATTCAATGGCAGGACGGCGCGGCGTCGGCCGAGACCACGGCGATGCCGATGGTCGGCGCGCGCGTGGCGGGCAGGTCCAGCGCCTCGGCGACGCGGGCCACGTAGTCGGTCCAGTCGAGCATGCCGGCGATGGCCGTGACATAGCGGCCATCGCGCAGGAACACCAGCGACGGCCAGCGCTGCATGCCGTAGCGGCGGGCCACGGCATCTTCGTCGGTCGGCACCACCACGCCGACGGCGAAGCGCCCCGGAAAGGCGGCCTGCAGTTCGGGCAGCACCACCGCCACGTCCAGGCATTCGGGAAAGCGCACCGGGTCGCCGCTGAAAAACAGCACCAGATCGCCGGGCTCGGCGGTGACGGCGGCCACGTTGGCCGCGTCGACCCAGCGGGCGCCGTGGCGCTCGACCAGGCGGGCCACCAGGGGCGGGGCCTGCACGTCGCAGGGGATGTCGAGGCTCATGTGGGGGACTCCAGGGAAATGGGGGGCGAAGTTGGAACGGGCTGGCCGGCCAGGGCGGCCAATTGTTCGGGGCTCATCGCCGACGGCAAGGCGAATCCGGGTTCGTCGCCGACGGGGGCACCCGCCATCGCAGCGGCCACCATGTCGAGCACGGCATCGACCTCGGCGGCCCGCGCGGCGTCGATGCGCTCGCGCGCGGCATCGATGAACACCAGCAGCCAGTCGCCGGACCGCACCTCGCCAACCAGCGCGGTGTCGACCTCGCGCTCCTCGCCGCGGCCACGGACGAGCGCGAAGCCCGGCCGCGTGCGCAGCACGGTCATCGGGATACCGATGCACATGGCGTGGCTCCGCTGGTGTCGGTAACGGCCGCGGCGGCGCGCGGCGGCATGAAGCGCTCGTCGCCGATGCGACAGGCCTGGTCTTCGGCGGGCCGGCCGGCCTCGTAGGCGCCCAGCGACAGCGTCGGCACAGTGACAGCCTCGTCGCCCACCGGTGCGGCCAGACGCGGACTCGGCTCGGCGCCCCAGCGGCGCAGTGCGTCGACGCCGAGCGCCAGGGCGTCCTCGAGCGCCAGCTTGATGCGCGGCCGCAGGCTGCCGCCGTAGTCTTCCAGCTCTTCGGGTTGGCAGCCGATCAGCAGCACTTTCTCGGGGAAGGATTCGGTGAGCTGCGCCAGCGCCAGCACCTCCTGGAAGCCGGTCTGGTGCAGGCTCATCTTCTTGGCGCCCATGAAGCGCGGCACCTCGTCGTCCTCGATGAGCTTGAGCGTGCCGGGCTCCAGGCCGTAATCGATGGCGTCGAAGATCAGCAGTTGCCGCGCCGCCTGCACATGGTGGATCAGGTACAGGCCCTGCGTACCGCCGTCGATCAGCTGCACGTGCGGCGCGAAGCTGAAGCGCTGGTCCAGCGCCTCGACGCAGCGCACGCCGAAGCCCTCGTCGGCCCACAGCACGTTGCCGATGCCGAGCACGACGATGCTGTCATCCTTGTCGTCGAGCGAGGCCCGGTCGCCGCCGGGCCGCCCCAAGGCGGCCGGCGCCCCCTCGGGGGGCAGCGAACAAAGTGAGCGTGGGGGTTCCATGTCAGTCTTTGAAGGTGCGTTGACCCGACACCATGGTGCTGATGACGCTCTGGCGGCCCATGATGTCCTCGCGGATCGCGGCATAGACGTGCAGCACCACGAAGATCACCATCGCCCACAGGCCCAGGTGGTGCCAGGTGTGCACGTCCTGGCTCTGGCCGAACAGCGGGATCACCCAGCCGAACATCCGGTCGGCCCAGCTGCCGGCCTGCGTGCCCTCGCCATACAGCGCAAAGCCGGTGGCGATCATGAACAACACAACCAGGAAGTAGCCGACGAACATGCCCAGGCGGGCCAGCGGGTTGTGCCCGACGTAGCGGCTGGGCTGCGGGATCAGGAAGCTGTACCACTTGAGCATGATGCCCACCTCGTGCCAGTAGGCCCGCTGGGTGATCGGCAGCGTGAACAGCTCGCGGGCGTGGTAGTTGCCCACCACCGCCCAGTAGATGCGCCCGATCAGGCCGATGGCCAGCACATAGCCAGCCGCGAAGTGCGCGAAGCGGATGTAGCCCATCAGGTAATTGGCGCTGGCCTCGCCCGGCTGCGTGGGCAGCGGCGAGCCGATGAAGTAGCCGGTGATGGCCAGCACGGTGATGGCCAGCGCGTTGATCCAGTGCCACACGCGCACGGGCGCTTCGTAGACATAGACCGACTTGATGCTCTGGCCCTTGGCGATGGCGCCGGGGTCCAGGCCGGTGGCCAGTTCCTGGCCGGATGCTGGGGACATGCGCGTCTCCTTGTCGTGGGTGGCGTGGGGGGCGTGAGGGCCGTGGATCAGAGGCGCGCCAGCAGCGTCAGCCCGGCCAGGCCGAGCGCGCCGCCAACGATCTGCCAGACCCGCAGCGTCAGCCCCTGCAGGCGCGTGGCCAAGCCCAGACCGGCGCCATGGAGCAGTGCGCTGGTGGCCAGGAAGCCTGCGGCATAGCCTGCAAAGGACGCGCCAGCCGGCAGCTCGGCACCGTGCGCCAGGCCGTGCAGCACCGCGGCGACGGCCACCGCCACCAGGCCCGCGCCGGCGGGCAGCAGGCGGCCCGCCATCAGCATGGCGCCAAACAGCCCCACCGACAGGGCGATGCCCTGTTCGACCAGCGGAAGCCCGACACCCAGCGCGCCGAGCGCTGCGCCGGCGGCCATCGCCGCCAGGAAGGTGGCCGGGCCGGCCAGGCGACGGCCCGCCGGCAGCGCCAGCGCCGACCACAGGCCCACGGCCACCATCGCCAGCAGGTGGTCCATGGCCAGCGGATGGGCCAGGCCCTCCAACAGCCCATGCGTGCCATGGCCGGTGTGGGCCGAGGCGGCGGTGGCGGCGCCCAGCAGCGCCGCGAGGGAAAGGGTGCGTTTCATCTCAGCGTTCTCCGAAGGGATGGGCATTCAGCGGACGGTGACGGTGGTGAGCTCGCGGCCGTCCTCGCTCATCACGTGTGTCGAGCAGGCCAGGCAGGGGTCGAAGCTGTGCAGCGTGCGCAGGATCTCGAGCGGCTGCTCGGGGTTGACCATCGGCGTGTTCATCAGGCTGGCCTCGAAGGCGCCGATCTGGCCCTTGTGGTCGCGCGGGCTGCCGTTCCAGGTGGTGGGCACCACGCACTGGTAGTTGTCGATCTTGCCGTCCTTGATGCGGATCCAGTGCGCCAGCGCGCCGCGCGGCGCAGCGCAGGTGCCCACGCCCTTGGCCTCCTTGGGCCAGGTGGACGGGTCCCACTTCTCGACGTTGGCGGTGGCGGTGTCGCCGGCCTTGATGTTGGCGACGAGCTCGTTGAAGTCGTCGACCATCATCTCGGCGCAGTACTGCCCCTCCAGGCAGCGCGCCAGCGTGCGGCCGATGGTGGTGGGCAGCAACTGCTTGGCGCTGAACTGCGTCTCGGGCAGGCCCAGGGCCTTGGGGATGCCGCTGTTGATCATCATGGCCGAGAAGTCGACCTGCTCCTGCACGCGCTTGGCGAAGGTGTTGCCCTTCTTCGCATGCGCATAGGCCAGGATGTAGCGCGACAGCGGGCCCACCTCCACCGCGTGGCCGCGCCAGCGCGGCGCCTTGATCCACGAGTACTTGGCGCTCTCGTCGATCTGCTCGATGTTGGTCTTGGTGCCCTTGGTCTTGGCGCCGAGCGCGTAGTTGGGCTCGGTGACGCCGTCCCAGGGGTGCAGACCCTTGGTGTCGTCGCCGTACTTGTACCAGCTGTGGGTGACGAACTCCTGCACCTGCTCGGGGTCGCGCGGGTCGACCGGCAGGATCTCGTCCCAGTTGCCGCCCAGGATCACGCCGCCGGGCAGCTGATCGGTCTTCTTGTCGTAGTTGACCTTCGGGAACTCGCCGTAGTCCATCACGTTGGTGGCCGACAGGCCGCCGCCGTGCAGCCAGCCGGCGTGCTTGTAGAGCGTGCCGATGGCCAGCACGTCGGGCAGGTAGACGTTCTTGACGAACTCGTTCATCTCGTCGATGCGCGCCTTGATGAAGTTGAGCCGCTCCATGTTGATCGGCGCGCCCGCGGCCCCGTCCTTGTCCAGGTTGATGGCGCAGGGCATGCCGCCGACCAGGAAGTTGGGGTGCGGGTTCTTGCCGCCGATGATGGTGTGCACCTTGACCCAGTCCTTCTGCAGGTCCAGCGCCTCGAGGTAATGCGTCACCGCCATCAGGTTGGCCTCGGCCGGCAGCACATAGGCCTTGCTGCCCCAGTAGCCGTTCATGAAGGGGCCCAGCTGGCCGCTCTCGACGAACTTCTTCAGCCGGTTCTGGATGTCGCGGAAGTAGCCCGGCGAGGACATCGGGTGCGAGGGCGACACCAGTTGCTGCAGCTCGGAGGTCTTCTTCGGGTCGGCCTTCAGGGCCGACACCACGTCGACCCAGTCGAGCGCGTGCAGGTGGTAGAAGTGGACGACGTGGTCGTGCACCTGCAGCGTCTTGTCGAACAGCTCGCGCAGCAGGTGCGCGTTCTTCGGGATCTTGATGCCCAGCGCATCTTCCACCGCCCGCACCGAGGTCAGCGCGTGGGTGCCGGTGCAGACACCGCAGATGCGCTCGACGAAGGCCCAGGCGTCGCGCGGGTCGCGGCCCTTCAGGATGACCTCGAGGCCGCGCCACATCGTGCCGGTGGAGACGGCATTGCGGATGATGTTGTTGCTGTCGACGTTCACCTCGCAGCGCATGTGGCCCTCGATGCGCGTGACGGGGTCGACGACGATGCGCTTGCCGCTGTCATCGAGCTTGAAGCCTTGGGTTTCGTAAGCGCCCATGGGAGTCCTCTTATGGGTTGGGGTGACGGCGGTCAGGTCGAAGGGGTGTTGTCGGTCTTGGCGGTGGCCACGCGCTTGATCACGCTGACCGCCGCGTGCGCGGCCACGGCCGCGCCGACGATGCCGGCCGCCGCGCCGCCCACCTGGTCGGCATTGGCCTCGATGCCGAACTGGTGGATGTTGGTCAGGCGGTCATAGAACGAGCCCTTGTCCCAGAAGCCGTCCTCGCTGCAACCGATGCAGCCGTGACCGGCCTTGATCGGGAAGCTGGTGCCCTCGTTCCACATCACCGTGGAGCAGGCGTTGTAGGTGGTCGGGCCCTTGCAGCCCACCTTGTAGAGGCAGTAGCCGCGGCGGGCGCTCTCGTCGTCGAAGGCCTCGACGAACTGGCCGGCATCGAAGTGCGGGCGGCGGTAGCACTTGTCGTGGATGCGCTGGCTGTAGAACATCTTCGGCCGGCCCTGGCGGTCGAGCTCGGGAATGCGGTCGAAGGTGAGCATGTAGGTGATGACGCCGGTCATCACCTCGGCGATCGGCGGGCAGCCGGGCACCTTGATGATGGGCTTGTCGGTGATCACCTTGTGGATCGGCGTGGCCTGCGTCGGGTTGGGCTTGGCGGCCTGCACGCAGCCCCAAGAGGCGCACGAGCCCCAGGCGATGACGGCCTTGGCGTCCTTGGCCACGCGCTTCAACTTCTCGATGAAGGGCTTGCCCGACTGGATGCAGAACATGCCGTCCTCGTTGAGCGGCGGGTTGCCCTCGACGGCCAGGATGTACTGGCCCTTGTACTTCTTCATGATCTCGTCGAGGATGGCCTCGGCCTGGTGGCCGGCGGCGGCCATCAGCGTGTCGTCGTAGTCGAGCGAGATCATCGACAGCACCACGTCCTTGGCCAGCGGGTGCGCGCTGCGGATGAAGCTCTCGCTGCAGCAGGTGCACTCCAGCCCGTGCAGCCACAGCACCGGCGTGCGCGGCTTGGTCTCCATCGCGTGCACGATCTGCGGCACGAAGGCCGGCGACAGGCCCAGCGAGGTGGCCGTCAGCGAGCAGTACTTCATCAGGCTGCGGCGCGAGATGCCCTGGCGGCGCATGACGTCGTAGAAGGTTTCCATGGTGCGTGTCTCCGTGGGCACTTTCGCAAGCCCCCTCGGCCCGCGCTGCCTTGCCATGTCTCAAGTTGCGTACCCAATCCGGGCCTTCGCGGGAAAACACCGAGCCGCGGCGCCAAGTGCTTGAAATCGCACGGAAAAATTCACGCGCCGTGGCGCCTCTCGGGGACGTCGCGCGCATGCCTGCAAGCCGGCCTTCCAGGCTGGGCGGCCCACTGCAAGCCACGCTTCCAGGCCGGCGGTGCCGGTGGCGGCCTGCCCGACGAGCGAACCGGCGGACCTGCCAAGACGTGGCCACCGCCGAGCCAGCGCCTCAAGTTCGTGCGCCCGTCGCCGAAGACGAGGCCACACGGCCGTCGTGCCTCCATCGCCCCCAGGAACCCCCCATGTCCCACGAAACAGCGGCCCGCCCGACCCGTCGAACGCTGTGCGCCGCCACCTTGTCCTGGGGACTGCTCGGATCGGCCGCCGTGGCGGCCGCCACCGCCAAGGGGCAGCCTGCCGACCGGCCGCTAAAGATCGTCCACGTGATGAGCTACCACTCGCCCTGGCGCTGGACGGACGGGCAGTTGCAGGGGTTCAAGGACGCGTTGGCCGTGCCGTCGGCCGAGGTGCGGGTGTTCCAGATGGACGCCAAGAAGTTCAGCACCCCCGAACAGAAGGCGGCCAAGGGCGAGGAGGCCCGCGCGCTGATCGACCGCTGGCAACCCGACCTGCTTTACACCAGCGACGACGAGGCCCAGGAACTCGTGGCCAGCCGGTACGTCAACCAGTCGCTGCCCATCGTCTTCAGTGGCGTCAACAAGGCACCGCAGACCTATGGCTTCGAAGGCAGCAGCAACGTCGCTGGCGTGCTGGAGCACGAGCACTCGGTCGAATCCGTCAAGCTGCTGCAGGCGCTGGCGCCCGGCGCCCGGCGCTTCGTCGCCGTGTTCGACGAGGCCGCGCTGTGGCCGTCGGTGCAGGCACGGATGAAGGAGCGGCTGGCCGGCATGCCGGGCGTGGAGTTCGTCGCCTGGGACACGATCCGCACCTTCGACGACTACAAGCGCAAGCTGCAGCACTACCAGACCAGCGCCGATGCGATGGCGCTGATCGGCGTCTTCAACTTCAAGGACGACCAGGGCCGGAACGTGCCCTACCAGCAGGTGATGCGGTGGACGGCCGAGCACAGCAAGCTGCCCGACTTCGGCTTCTGGGTCGACCGCGTGCACCACGGCTCGCTGGCGGCCGTCACCGTGTCCGAGCGCGAACAGGGCCTGGCCGCCGGGCGCATCGCCCGGGGCATCCTGGTCGAGGGCCGCGCGCCGTCGTCGTTCAAGATGGAACCCACCCGCAAGGGCGCGCCGGTGATCAGCCTGGCGCGCGCGCAGAAGCTCGGCTTGACGGTGAAGACGGGGCTGCTCCTGTCGGCGGAGGTGGTGCCGAAGTTCGAGTGGGACCAGTGAACCTCAACCTCAAGGGCCGCATCCTCGTCATCGCCACGGTGGTGATGCTGTGCGCCATCGGCGCGGTCATCACCAGCACCACGCGCGAGTTCACGCAGGCCTACGAATCGGCGTTGCAGTCGCGCGCGCTGGCCATCGGCAAGGGGCTGCAGACGCAGCTCGAGCGGCTGCTGCAGTTCGGCATCGCGATCGACGACCTGAGCGGCTTCGACGAGCAGTGCCAGCAAGTCATCGACACCTACCCTGGCATCGAGTCGGCCATGGTGGTGGTGCGCGACGGCCGGGTGCTCTTCCACAGCCGCCGTGCGCCGCTGGACAGCGTGGGCGACCCCGCACTGGTGGCAGCCGTGGCGGCCGGCCAGGAACGGGTGGTCACCACCCGCGCCGCCGATGCCATGCGCCACTTCGCCACCGTGCCGGTGCGCGACGGGCAATCCGAGCGGCAAGGCAGCGTCGTCGTCACCATCGACGGGGGCGAGATCGCCACCAAGCTGTTGCTGATGCTGCGCTCGGCGCTGGGCATGGGCCTGCTGGTGCTGACCGGCGGCGTGCTGCTGCTGTACGCCACGCTGACGGCCTTCGTCACCCGGCCGCTGGCCGGGCTGATCGGCACCATCGTCGACCTGCGCCAGTCGCCCACCGACCTGGGGCGTCGTGCGCCGGTGACCACGCACGACGAACTGGGGCAACTGGGCCACGCCTTCAACGAACTGATGCACGACCTGCAGCAGACCACCGTGTCGAGGAGCGAGTTGCAGGGGGCCATGGCGCAGCTGCGGACCACGTCCGACGCGCTGTTCGAGCAGAAGGAACGCGCCGAGGTCACGCTCAACTCGATCGCCGATGCGGTGATCACCACCGACGCGCTCGACCGTGTGCGCTACCTGAACCCGGTCGCCGAACAGCTCACCGGCTGGTGCCTCGACGAGGCCGCCGGGCAGCCCGTGACCGAGGTGCTGAAGCTCGTCGATGCAGCCACCGACAAGCCGCAGGCGGTGGGCCTGGGCACCCCCGCAGGCGACGCCCACGCGCCGAGCGCCGACCTCGACTTGATCCGCCGCGACGGCCAGCGCATCGGCGTGGACCACCGGGCCGCCCCGATGCACGACCCCGAGGGCGGCCTGTCGGGCATCGTGCTGACCTTCCGCGACGTGAGCGCCGCCCGCGACGATGCGCAGCGCCGGTCGTGGGAGGCCTCGCACGACGTGCTCACCGGCCTGGCCAACCGTCGCGAGTTCAACCGCCGGCTGGAGGCGGCCCTCGGCAACTCCCGACACAGCGACACGATGCACACCGTGTGCTTCATGGACCTGGACCGCTTCAAGCTGATCAACGACACCTGCGGACACGCCGCCGGCGACGAACTGCTGAAGGGCCTGACGGCGCTGCTGCGCGACAAGGTGCGCCAGACCGACACCCTGGCCCGGCTGGGCGGTGACGAGTTCGCGCTGCTGCTGGACGGATGCAGCCTCGACCGCGCCAAGCTCATCGCGGCCGACCTGCTGGCCGCCGTGCGCGACTACCGCTTCGAACACAAGGGCAGGACGCACAGCGTGGGCATCAGCATCGGCCTGGCGGTCCTGCATGCGCAGTCGAATCCCGCCGAGGTGCTCAGCAAGGCCGACACGGCCTGCTACTGGGCCAAGGAACAGGGCCGCGACCGCGCCTGTGTGTTCAACGACGGCGACGGCGACATGGCGGCGCGGCGGCGCGAGACGGGCTGGGTCACGCGCATCGAATCGGCGCTGGCCGACGACCGCTTCGTGCTGTACCACCAGAGCTACCGTGCGCTGAAACCGTCGCTGGGCAGCCGCACGCACATCGAGGTGCTGCTGCGCATGGTGGACGAGGAAGGCGGGCTGGTGCAGCCCGGCAGTTTCCTGCCGGCGGCCGAGCGCTACAACCTGATGCCCACCATCGACCGCTGGGTCATCCGCAAGGTGTTCGCCGGATACCGCGAACTGGTCGAACAGCACGGCGGCGACGGGCTCACCTGCGCCATCAACCTGTCGGGCACCTCGCTCAACGCGGACGGGCTGATCGACTTCATCCGCGAGCAGGCCCAGGCCAACGCGCTGCCACCCCAGGCCATCTGCTTCGAGCTGACCGAGACGGCAGCCATCCACAACCTGAAGGCGGCGGCAGCGTTCATCCGGCAGTGCAAGGCGATGGGCTTCCAGTTCGCGCTGGACGACTTCGGCACCGGCACCAGTTCGTTCGGCTACCTGAAGAGCCTGCCGGTGGACTACCTGAAGATCGACGGCGGCTTCGTGAAGAACATCGAGCACGACCGCATCGACCGCGCGATGACCGAGACCATCAACCATGTCGGCCACATCCTGGGCATCCGCACGGTGGCCGAGTACGCCGAGAACGAGGCCATCATCGGCCACCTGTGCCGCATCGGCGTCGACTATGCGCAGGGCTACGGCGTGAACCGGCCCAGCCCGCTGTTCGTGAGCCGGGCGGTCGAGGCCGCCTGAGGCCGGTTCACCGCGGTGCCGAGGCGTCGCGGCGAAACACCAGCACCAGGTTGTTGGCGGGCATGGCGATGCGCTGCTCGAAACCCAGGCCGGCGTCGGAGGCCGCCTCGACCACCGCCGCCAAGGATCGCAGGCCCCACCGCGCGTCGCGCGAGCGCAGGTCTGCATCGAACGCCAGGTTGCCCGGCGCCAGTGGCTCGCCGTCCACCCGGTACGGACCGTACAGCACCAGGGCGCCGCCGGCCACGAGATGCCGCGCCGCGCCCTGCATCAGGGCCGCACAGGTGGGCCAGGGCGAGATGTGCAGCAGGTTGGCACAGTAGATCGCATCGTACGCGTCCTCTGGCAGCGGCCACGACGGCCCCATCACGTCCAGCAACACCGGGGCCAGCACCCGTGGCCACGGGCTGCATCGCGCGGCGATGGCGGGCAGGGCCTCGGCTTGCGCATCGGTGGGCTGCCAGGTCCAGCCGGGGCATTCGCCCGCAAAGTGGGCTGCATGCTGCCCGGTGCCACTGGCGATCTCGAGCACCTGGGCCTGGGCCGGGATCACCTGGCGCAGCACCGCCAGGATCGGGTCCTTGTTGCGGTCGGCCGCGGGGCTGAACGGCAGGTCGGCGGGGGACAAGGGACTCACGCCTCCTCGGCTTCGATCAGCAGGCGCACGCGGGCGGCGACACCCACCTGCGTCACCGCACGCACCCGCAGCGCCTGCCCCACCGGCACCTCGCGGCGGCAGTGGTAATCCAGCGAATCGGTCTGCCCCGGCCCGTGGGCGTCGTGGCGCCGCTGCCACTGGCGCACGCCGTTCAGCTCGACGGCCAGGGCGAACCAGGCACCCTCGCCGGCCTGCGGCGCTCGTACGACGAAGCGCACGTCGATCTCGAAGACGCGGGCGCTGCGCGCGCTGGCCGGGATGTCGAGCGTGGCGATGTCGGCGGCCCCTGCATCCACCTGCCACCGCTCGGGGCGGTCGGACATGGCCGTCATGGCAGCGCCTACCACCCGATCAGTACGTCGCGGCCCGCCACCACCAGCTGCACGCGCCGGCCGATCGGCAGGCTCACCTTGGTGGGCACGTGGCCGAAGGGCAACCCGGTGAGGATGGGCGTGTCGCACACGCTGCGCACGTGCGCGATGGCGGTCTTCAGCGTGTAGCCGCGGTCCAGCGGCGACGCGCGCCAGTCGCTGACGGCCCCCAGCACCACGGCCTTCTGCGCCGACAGCACGCCGGCCTGGTGCAACTGCAGCAGCGCCCGCTCGACACGGTAGGGGTGCTCGTTCACCTCCTCGAGCACCAGGATGCCGCCCTTCACCCTGGGCCAGTGCGGCGTGCCGATCAGCGACTGCACCATCGCCAGGTTGCCGCCCCACAGGCGTCCGCGCGCCTCGAGGCCGTCGAAGCCGGCCTCGGTGCGGAAGCCCACCGCTTCGAGCTCGCCGCCCATCGCCTCGACGAAGCAGTCGCGGGTGATCTCGTCGACGCCGCCCTGCTCGTCGCTGCGGCCGAAGTCGTCACAGGCCATCGGCCCCATCCAGCTCTCGGCGCCGGTGTGGGCGAGCATGCCGAGCTGCAGCGCCGTCAGGTCGCTGAAGCCGACCCAGCGCGTGCCGCGCTCGACGCTGCGCGCCAGGCGCGGCCAGTCGATGCGGTCGAGCAGGCGCGTCATGCCATAACCGCCGCGGCTGGCCATGGCGACGGACGGCGCCGCATCGGCCACCCGGTGCAGGGCCTCCAGCCGCTGGTCGTCGGTGCCGGCGAAGCGCTGGTGGCGGGCCCGCACGCTGGGGTCCAGCGTCACCGCGAAGCCCATCGCCCCGAGGCGCTTGCGCGCCAGCGTCACGGCCGCGGAGCGAAGTTCGACGCCGGCGGGCGACAGGATGTGCAGCAGTGTCATGGAGCTCATTCGGGATCGAGGAGAGGAAGTTCGGTGGCGTCACCGGTGGGAATGGGCTCTGAGCTTTCGGGCGAGGGATCGCCGAGATCCGCGGCCGACAGCGACAACGCGGCTCGCTCCAGCCGCTGCTGCGCCCGCCGGTCGGCAAAGAACTGGCGCAGCAGACGCGACGAGGCCTCGGCCAGCACGCCGCCGCGCAAGGCGGTGTGGTGGTTGAGCCGGGCCTCGGCGAAGAGGTCGAGCACCGAGCCGGCCGCGCCGGTCTTGGGGTCGGTGGCAGCGAACACCACCCGCTTGAAGCGGGCGTGCATCAGCGCCATCGCGCACATTGCGCAGGGCTCCAGCGTCACGTACAGCTCGCACTCGGGCAGGCGGTAGTTGCCGAGCAGTTGCGCCGCGTGGCGCAGGGCAACGATCTCGGCGTGCGCGGTGGGGTCGTGCGTGGTGATGGGGCGGTTGTAGCCGGTGGCGATGACCTGGCCATCGCGCACGATCACCGCGCCCACCGGCACCTCGCCGGCCAGTTGCGCGTTCAGGGCCTGGTCCAGCGCCAGGCGCATGGCCTGTTCGTCGGCGGCCTCGGCCTGCGGGTCGGCCCCGTCCGTCATGCCGGCCCCCCTTGGCGGGCCTGCCAGGCCGCACGGCGCGCCAGGCGTTCGGCCTCTCGCGCCTGGCGCTGAGAGGCCGCCCACGCGCCGACATCGATGGCGGCCAGCGCCTGGGCCAGGGATCGGTCGGCCTCGGGCACGCCGCCCGGGTCGACCCGCCGGTACTCGCGCCCGAAGCCGTCGCGCCACAGCCAGCCGGCGTCCACCAGCCAACGGCGCAGTTCGACGTGGTCGGTGTCGATGAACGAGGCGGCACCGGCGAGCAGGTGCTTCAGCGCCACGTTGACGGCGCGCTCGTCCATCACCGTGGGTGGCATACCCGCCCACACCAGGGCCAGCGCCTTGCCTCGCAGCGCGGGGGTCAGGCCGCCCAGCCCCACCCCATCCTTGACGACGAGGTCGGCCAGCGGCTGCAGGGGATCGTTGCTCATGGGTCGTGCCAGGATCGCTTCGAGGGACACCCAGCCGCGACGGCACACGAGCTTACCAGCGCGGCGACACCATCAGGCTCCTGGCCGGGGGCCCGCGCGGGTGGCCCGGCGGCAGAACTGCGGCATTGGCGACATGTCCCCCCCGACCTCAGGTGGATGCGCCGACCGGTTGATTAATGATAATTGCTGAATGTTACAGACCCTCGTCCCACCACGCGCCGTCCGCTGGATCGTCTTGGTGGACCTGACCGTGATGTCGAGCGCCCTGGCGATCTCGGCTCACACGCCCGGTCACCGACACGGCGAGCGGGCCGACCCGACATCGGCTCAGTCCAGGGCCCCACCGGCGTTGAATTGAGCTTGTCATGGGCCCGACGCTCGCCGCCGCCCGGCCGCGTCGGCAAGCCTTGCATCACCTTCCAACGTTCTGGTAGTACCGATGAACATCGTTCAGCTCGGCCAGGCCGCGCCATGGGTCGCTTCGACCGACAGGCCGCCTCGGTGAGCAGCCACCGTCACGATCGCAGCGCACTGGCGAGCATCGCCGCCGAGGAGTCGATTGCCGATTTGCTGGCCCGCCATTCAAGCGCCTTGAAGCGCTCTCTGGCAGCGAGGCGGGCTGCCGACGACGCCGAAGACCTGGTGCAGGATTCGTTCGTGCAGTTGCTGGAAGCCGGCCGCTGGCAGGACATCGACAACCCGCAGGCCTGGCTGCATCAGGCCGGCGTGCGTCTGGTCGCCGACTCGACCGATCGGCAGCGCGAGCGCGACGAGGTCGACGCGCCGGATGCCCGCACCGATTCGGTGGCCGACCGACATGCCGATCCGGCGCTGATCCTCGACGCGCAGCAGCAGGCCGAGCGCCTGTCCGAGGCCTTGCAGGCGCTGCCCAGTGCGTGCCGGCAGGTGTTCCTGCTCAACCGGCTGGAGGGCGTGAGCCGCCGCGTCATCGCCATGCGCCTGGGCATGACCGAACGGACGGTCGATCGGCACATGCTGCGCGCGCTGGCGGTCTGTCGCGACGCCATGCGCCCGACCGGCAAGCGCTGACGCCCGCACGGCGGCGCTGCCTGGGGCGCGAGCCGGTGCCCTGCGGCGCCGCAGGCCGATCCTCGGGCAAGTCCGATAGTGGTGGCTCGCGGGCAGCACTTAGGATGCTCGATCCCCCTGCTGCCCGGAGCGCATTGCATGAGCCAGACGAAGTTCCTGCTCGACGAGAGCAAGATGCCCACCCATTGGTACAACATTGCCGCCGACCTGCCGGTGGCGCTGCCGGCGGTGCTGCACCCCGGCACGATGCAACCGGTGGGGCCCGACGACCTGGCGCCGCTGTTCCCGATGGAGCTGATCCTGCAGGAGGTGTCCACCGAGCGCGAGATCCCGATCCCCGAGCCGGTGCGCGAGGTCTTCAAGCTGTGGCGTCCGGCGCCGCTGTTCCGCGCCCACCGCCTCGAGAAGGCGCTGGGCACGCCAGCCAAGATCTACTACAAGTACGAGGGCGTCTCGCCCGCGGGCAGCCACAAGCCCAACACCGCCATCCCGCAGGCCTGGTACAACGCCCAGGCCGGCATCAAGAAGCTCACCACCGAGACCGGCGCCGGCCAGTGGGGCTCGTCGCTGTCGTTCGCCGGCTCGCTGTTCGACATCAGCGTGCAGGTGTTCCAGGTGCGGGTGTCCTACGACCAGAAGCCCTACCGCCGCGCGCTGATGGAAACCTACGGCGCCACCTGCGTGGCCTCGCCGTCGAACCTCACCAACTCCGGCCGCGCGATCCTGGCCAAGGACCCCCACCACCCCGGCTCGCTGGGCATCGCCATCAGCGAGGCGGTGGAGATCGCCGCCACCCACGACGACACCAAGTACGCGCTCGGCTCGGTGCTGAACCACGTGCTGCTGCACCAGACCATCGTCGGCCAGGAGGCCATGCTGCAGATGGAGATGGCTGGTGACGACCCCGATGTGATCGTCGGCTGCACCGGCGGCGGCAGCAATTTCGCCGGCATCGCCTTCCCCTTCCTGGGCCAGCAATTGCGCGGCGGCAAGAAGCGCCGCATCGTCGCCGTCGAGCCGGCCGCCTGCCCCAGCCTGACGCGCGGCAAGTACGCCTACGACTTCGGTGACACCGCCCACCTGACGCCGCTGACCAAGATGCACACGCTGGGCAGCACCTTCACGCCGCCGGGCTTCCATGCCGGCGGCCTGCGGTACCACGGCATGGCCCCGCTGGTGAGCCACCTGAAGGAGCTGGACCTGATCGAGGCCACCGCCTACCACCAGAACACCTGCTTCGAGGCCGGTGTGCTGTTCGCACGCGCCGAGGGCATCGTGCCGGCCCCCGAGGCCAACCACGCGGTGCGCGGTGCCATCAACGAGGCCCTGCGCTGCAAGGCCGAGGGCAAGAGCGAGGTGATCCTGTTCAACCTCTGCGGCCACGGCCACTTCGACATGACGGCCTACCAGGCCTACTTCGCCGGCAAGCTCACCGACCAGCAGTACGACGAGGCCGAGCTGGCAATGGCGCTGTCGGGCCTGCCCTCCGTGCCGGCCTGACGCCACCGCCTCGCAGGCACAAGAAAGGGGCCCACGGGCCCCTTTTTTGGTTTGGCGCGAGGGGCCGGCCTCAGCCGCCCTCGCCCTTGCCGGCCATGACCTTGCTGTAGACGAACAGTACCAGCATCGCCCCGACCACGGAGCCGATGAAGCCCGCGCCCTGCCCGGCGTGGTACCAGCCGACCGCCTGGCCGATGAAGCCGGCCACGAACGACCCGGCAATGCCCAGCACCGCCGTCAGGATGAGGCCGATGCTCTGGGTGCCGGGCAGGATCGCACGCGCGATCAACCCGACGACGAAGCCCACCAGGGCCATCCACACGTATTGCATGCGTTCCACTCCATCGTGCCGGCCGCACGATGCGGCCGATCGGCCCGGACTTTACCGGCGCCGCCATGGTCGCGCCCCCGTCCGCGGTCTGGTTCCCCCCGATCGCGGGGCGACGGGGCCAAGGGACGTCAGCTCGACAGTTGCTGCCAGGCCTTGTCCAGCCGCTTGACGCTCACCGGCTGCGGCGTGCGCAGCTCTTGCGCAAAGAAGCTGACGCGCAGTTCCTCGATCAGCCAGCGGTACTCGTCGAGCCGCGCGTCGCCGCTGCCCTTCAGGTCGGCCAGGCGGCGCAGGTAGCGCTGCTCCAGCGGGCGCAACTCGGCCAGTCGCTGGGTATCGCGGGCTGGGTCGGCGCGCAGCTTGTCCAGGCGCAGCGTGATGGCCTTCAGATAACGCGCGAAGTGTTGCAGCTGCGGATAGGGCGTGGTGGCCATGAAGCGCTTGGGCAGCAGCCGCTGCAGCTGGCCGGCGACATCGTCGGCCACCTCCTTCGACGGACGGCTGTCCTTGAGCTTGCGCGCGGCCACGGCGTACTCGGCCAGCACCACGCCGGCCAGGCGAGCCACCTCCTGCGCGATCAGGTTCAGGCGCGCCCGGCCCTCGTCGACACGGGCCTTGAAGGCGGCCGCATCGGCGGGCAGCGGGTCGGCCAGGAAGGCGCGGTCGAGCGCCACGTCGACGATCTGCTGGCGCAACTCGTCGGCGCTGCCCAGCGGCATGTAGGCGGCGGCCATCTTGACCAGATCGGGGATGTTCTTCTCGAGGTACTTCAGCGGCTCCTTGATGGTCAGCGCCACCAGCCGGCGCAGGCCGGCGCGGTGCCGTGCGGCGGCCACCTCGGGTTCGTCGAAGACCTCGATCTCGACGTGCGTGGCCTTGTCGACCAGGGCCGGAAAGCCCACCAGCGTCTGCCCGGCCTTGCGGATCTCCATCAGCTCGGGCAGTTCGCCGAAGGTCCAGGCGGTGTAGGTGGCCGCGGCCACCGGTACGGCGGGCTCGTCGGCCGCGCGCTCGGGCCGCGCAACGCTCGCAGCACGCGCACCAGCGGACCCCGACGCGGGCGCGGCAACGGTCGCCGGGCCCGGCGCCGTCACCGTCTCCGCCAGCTTCAACGCCGCCAGCGCCTGGAAGGCCGAGCGCGCCTGCCCGCCGAGCTCGGCCTTCAGCGTCGGCAGGTGGCGGCCCATGCCGAGCTGCCGGCCGTGCTCGTCGACGACGCGGAAGTTCATGAACAGGTGCGGCTGCAGCATGTCCAGCTTGAAGTCGTTGCGCTGCACCGCCAGCTGGGTGCGGTCGCGCACGGCCTTCAGCAGCACGTCCATCAATGCACCCTGCGCAAAAGGTGTCAGCTCGACGAATTCGGCCACGTACTCGGGCAAGGGCACCAGCCGCGAGCGAGGGCGCTGGTGCAGGCTCTTCAGCAGCGCGGTCACCTTGCCTGGCAGCATGCCCGGCACCAGCCATTCGCAGCGCTCCTCGCTGACCTGGTTCAGCGCGTAGATCGGCACGGTGACGGTGACGCCGTCTTTCGGGTCGCCGGGGTCGTGCAGGTAGCTGGCCGGGCAGTCGACACCGCCCAGGCGAAGGGTCTTGGGGTAGGCCGCGGTGGTGATGCCGGCGGCCTCGTGGCGCATCAGCTCGTCGCGGGTGAGCTGCAGCGCCTTGGGGTTTCGGCGCACCTCGTCGCGGTACCAGCGTTCGAGGCTGGCACCCGAGTGCACGTCGACCGGCAGGTGCTGGTCGTAGAAGGCGAAGATGAGCTCGTCGTCGACCAGCACGTCCTGCCGGCGCGACTTGTGCTCGAGCTCTTCCACCTGCGCCAGCAGCCTGTGGTTGTGCGCGACGAAGGGCAGCTTGGTCTCCCAGTCGCCCTCGACCAGCGCGCTGCGGATGAAGATCTCGCGCGCGGCCTTCGGGTCGACCTTGCCGAAGTTCACGCGGCGGTTGGCGTACAGCACGATGCCGTACAGCGTGGCGCGCTGCAGCGCCACCACCTCGGCGGCCTTCTTCTCCCAGTGCGGGTCGAGCAGCTGGGTCTTGAGCAGGTGGCCGGCGATGCCGGGGATCCAGGTGGGCTCGATGTTGGCCAGGCCGCGGCCGAACAGGCGCGTGGTCTCGACCAGTTCGGCGGCGATCAGCCAGCGGCCGGGCTTCTTGCTGAGGTGCGCGCCCGGGTGGCGCCAGAACTTGATGCCGCGGGCGCCGAGATACCAGTCTTCATCATCGCTCTTGCAGCCGATGTTGCCCAGCAGGCCGGCCAGCATGGCCAGGTGGATCTGCTCGTAGGTGGCCGGGCTGCCGTTCAGGCGCCAGCCGTGCTCGGCGACCACGGTGTGCAGCTGGGTGTGGATGTCGCGCCATTCGCGCACGCGGCGCGGGTTGACGAAGCTCTCGCGCAGGCGCTGCTCCTGCTGGCGATTGCTGAGCTTGTGGACAGCATGACGGGGCGGTGCACCTTCACCACCACGGCCCGGCTCGCAGGCCGGGCCGGCTGCGCGGGTCCGGCTGTCCGCAGGGACAGCCGGCTCCTTTCCGCTCCGCCCTTCTTCGATCCACGACCACAGCTTGAGGTAGCCCATGAACTCGGACTTCTCGTCGTCGAACTTGCGGTGCTTCTCGTCGGCGGCCTGCTGGTGCTCGAGCGGGCGGTCGCGCACGTCCTGCACCGTCAGCGCCGAGGCGATGATCAGCACCTCGTGCAGCGCCTGGCGGTCGCGCGCCTCCAGGATCATGCGGCCGACGCGCGGGTCGAGCGGCAGGCGCGACAGCTCCACACCGATCGGCGTGAGCTCGTTGTCGTCGTCCACCGCGTTGAGCTCGCCCAGCAGCGCGTAGCCGTCGGCGATGGCCTTGGCACGCGGCGGCTCGAGGAACGGGAACTCGTCCACCGGCCCGAGCCGCAGGCTCTTCATGCGAAGGATCACCCCGGCCAGCGACGAGCGCAGGATCTCGGGGTCGGTGAAGCGCGGCCGGCCGGCGAAATCCTTCTCGTCGTATAGGCGGATGCAGATGCCGTTGGCCACGCGGCCGCAACGGCCGGCGCGCTGGTTGGCCGCCGCCTGGCTGATCGGCTCGACCTGCAGCTGCTCCACCTTCGTGCGGTAGCTGTAGCGCTTGACACGCGCCAGGCCACTGTCGATGACGTAGCGGATGCCGGGCACGGTGAGTGAGGTCTCGGCCACGTTCGTGGCCAGCACGATGCGGTGGCCGTTGCCGGGCTCGAACACGCGGTCCTGCTCGGCCTGCGACAGGCGCGCGAAGAGGGGCAGGATCTCGGGCTGTGGCCCGCCGCGGTGCTGTTGGGCGAGGTGCTTGCGCAGGTGGTCGGCCGCGTCGCGGATCTCGCGCTCGCCGGGCAGGAAGACGAGGATGTCTCCGCGGCCGGCGCCGCGCCACAGTTCGTCGACGGCGTCGGCGATGGCGGTGTCCAGATCGATCTCGCGCGATTCCTCGAACGGCCGCCAACGCTGCTCCACCGGGAACAGCCGGCCGGAAACCTGGATCACCGGCGCCGGGCCAGCCTTCGATTCGAAGTGCCTCGCAAACCGGTCGGCATCGATGGTGGCCGAGGTGACGATCACCTTCAGGTCGGGCCGGCGCGGCAGCAACTGCCGCAGGTAGCCGAGCAGGAAGTCGATGTTGAGGCTGCGCTCGTGGGCCTCGTCGATGATCAGCGTGTCGTAGGCGCGCAGGTCGTGGTCGCCCTGCGTTTCGGCCAGCAGGATGCCGTCGGTCATCAGCTTGACGCTGGCACCGGGCTGCAGGCGATCCTGGAAGCGCACCTTGTAGCCCACGACCTCGCCCAGCGGCGACTGCAGTTCGTCGGCGATGCGCTTGGCCACGCTGCTGGCCGCGATGCGCCGCGGCTGCGTGTGGCCGATGAGCCCGCGGCCGCCGGCCCCCAGGCCTCGGCCCAGCTCGAGCGCGATCTTGGGCAACTGCGTGGTCTTGCCCGACCCGGTCTCGCCACAGACGATGATCACCTGGTGGTCGCGCATCGCGCGCGCGATCTCGTCGCGCCGGCCAGAGACCGGCAGCGACTCGGGGTAGGTGATGGGCGGGATCGGGTTCGCCGGGCGCGGCACCCGGGGG
>NZ_MWLO01000062.1 GCF_002198735.1 Ideonella sp. A 288 | reverse complement strand
GGTGGACGCGCGCTCGGGGGCTTTTTCGGCGGCAGCTTCGGGGGCTGTATCGGGGGCCGTGACGGACGCAGCTTCGGGCGCTGCTACAGGGGCTGTTTCGGGGGCAGTCTCGGAGGCCGGGCCGGGCGCAGCTTCAGGCGCCGCCGCGGC
The DNA here is from genome assembly GCF_002198735.1 of Ideonella sp. A 288. Taxonomy (GTDB): domain Bacteria; phylum Pseudomonadota; class Gammaproteobacteria; order Burkholderiales; family Burkholderiaceae_C; genus Pseudaquabacterium. The sequence continues at coordinate 27,575 of NZ_MWLO01000062.1, read as the reverse complement.
GACCGCTTCGGGGGCAGCGGCGGGGGCCGCCGCAACGGTGCGGTCCGGGGCCGCCTCGGGTGCCCGCCGCAACACCAGCAGCGTGCGCTGCGGCACGGTGAGGGCGCGGCTGGCCAGCGTGTCGGGGTCGCGCGGCAGGGTGCCGCTGGAATCGAGCGCCACCGCCCAGCGGCCGGGCGGCAGGGTGAAGGGGAAATCCAGCGGCTCGGGGTTGAAGGCCAGCAGCAACGGCGCGCGATCGCCGTACAGCGGGCCCTGGCCGGTGATCAGGCAGGCGAAACCCAGGCTGTGGCCATGGTGCCAGTCGTTCACCTGCATGTCGTGGCCGCCGGGGCTGAGCCAGCGCAGCGCCCACGCGCCACGGCCGGGCTGGAACCAGTCGTCCAGGCGCAGCGCGGGTTCGGCGCGGCGCAGCGCCAGCACCTCGGCCACGAAGCCGGCCAGGGCGGTGTCGGCGCGCGACCAGTCGATCCAGCCGATGGCGCTGTCCTGGCACCAGGCGTTGTTGTTGCCGCCCTGGGTGCGGCCGATCTCGTCGCCGGCGCCGAGCATCGGCGTGCCCTGGGCCAGGCCCAGCGTGGCCAGCATCGCGCGCTGCACACGCAGGCGGGTGGCCTCGCGGGCGGGGTCGTCGCTGGGGCCTTCGACGCCGAAGTTGGCGCAGGGCTCGCCGTCGCGGCCATCGCGGTTGTTCTCGCCGTTGGCCAGGTTGTGCTTGCCCTGATAACGCACCAGATCAGCGAGCGTGAAGCCGTCGTGCACGGCCACGAAGTTGACCGACGCGCTGGGCCGGCGCTGGCCGTGGTGGAACAGGTCGCTGGACGCGGTGAAGCGGCGGGCGAACTCCCCGCGGCCCACCCGCGGGCCCTCGGGCCGGTTGAGCCAGTACAGGCGCACGCTGTCGCGGAACTTGTCGTTCCATTCGAGGAAGCGGCCGGGAAAGCGCCCCACCTGGTAGCCGCCGTGGCCGGCGTCCCAGGGCTCGGCGATGAGGTGCACCTGCGACAGCACCGGGTCCTGCCGCAGCGCGGTGAAGAAGGCCGCCTGCGCGTCGTAGCCCTGGTGGGTGCGGCCCAGCACCGGCGCCAGGTCGAAGCGGAAGCCGTCGACGCCCATCTCGTGCGCCCAGTAGCGCAGCGAATCGAGCACGAACTGCGTCACCCGCGGGTGCGCCACGCGCAGCGTGTTGCCGCAGCCGGTGAGATTCTGGCAGCGGCTCGGGTCGTCGGGCGCCAGCATGTACCAGCTGGCGTGGTCCAGGCCGCGCCAGCTGAGGGTGGCACCGGTCTCGCTGCCTTCGGGCGTGTGGTTGTAGACCACGTCGAGCACCACCTCGAGGCCGTGCGCGTGCAGCGTGGCCACCATCTGCCGGAACTCGTCGATCACGTCGGACGGGTCGGCCCGGCGGCTGGCCAGGCGGGGGTCGGGGCAGAAGAAGCCCAGCGTGTTGTAGCCCCAGTAGTTGACCTGCCCACGCTCGACGGCGCCTGGCTCGTCGAGGTGGTAGTGCACCGGCAGCAGCGACAGCGTGGTGACGCCCAGCGACTTGAAATGAGCGATGGACGCCGGGTGCGCCAGGCCGGCGTAGGTGCCGCGCAGCGCCGGCGGGATCCCGGGGTGCAGCGCGCTGAAGCCCTTGACGTGCACCTCGTACAGCACCAGGTCGCCCGGGGCGACGCGCGGCGCGTTGAGCCAGCCCGGCGCCACCGTGGGCGGCTCGGGCACACGCGCCTTCAGCGCCTGTCCGGCGTTGTCGCGGGGGTCGAACGAGCGGTGGCCGTCGGGGTGGCCGACGGTGTGGCCGTGGTGCTCGGGCCGCCAGGCGAAGTGGCCGACGATCTCGCGCGCCCAGGGGTCGAGCAGCAGCTTGTTGGCGTTGAAGCGGTGGCCCGCCTCGGGGGCGTAGGGGCCGTGCGCGCGCAGGCCGTACACCAGCCCGGGCCCGACGCCGGGCAGGAAGCCGTGGAACAGGCCGTCGTGCGGGCCGTGCAGGCTGTAGCGCCGCAGCTCGCGCGCGCCGGAGCCGTCGAACACGCACAGCTCGATGGCCTGCGCATGGTCGGAGAAGACGACGAAGTTGACGCCGCCGTCGCGCGCCAGCGCGCCCATCGGCGCGGTGCGGCCCTCGAGCACGGCGGCCGGCAGGCTGCCGATCATCGATCGGGTTCCAGGTAGACCGCGGCCAGCGGCGGCAGCGTCAGCACGATGGACTGCGCGCGGCCCTGCGCCGGCACCGGCTCGACACCGATCGGCCCGAGGCCGTTGCCGAGGTTGCCGCCGCCGTAGTGCACGGAATCGGTGTTGAGCCGCTCGCGCCACGCGCCGGCGCCCTCGGGCACGCCCAGCCGCCAGCCGTGGCGCGGCACCGGGGTGAAGTTGCAGACCACCAGCACGCGGCCGCCCTCGCCGTCGTGGCGCAGCCAGGCATAAACCGAATGCTCGGCGTCCTGCGCGTCGATCCATTCGAAGCCGGCCGGCTCGGCGTCCAGCCGGTGCAGCGCGGGCCGCTCGCGGTGCAGGCGATTGAGGTCGCGCACCAGGCCCTGCACGCCGGCGTGGCGCGCATCGCCGAGCAGGGCCCAGGGCAGCTCGGCGTTGTCGTCCCACTCGGTGGGCTGGGCGAATTCCTGGCCCATGAACAGCAGCTTCTTGCCCGGGTGGCCCCACATGAAGCCGAGGTAGGCGCGCAGGTTGGCGAAGCGCTGCCACTGCGCCGGGTCGGCCGGATCACCTGGCATCTTGCCCAGCAGCGAGCCCTTGCCGTGCACCACCTCGTCGTGCGAGATGGGCAGCACGAACTTCTCGCTCCACGCATAGACCAGGCCGAAGCTCATCTTGTCGTGGTGCCAGCGGCGGTGCACCGGGTCTTGCGCCATGTAGGCCAGGGTGTCGTGCATCCAGCCCATGTTCCACTTGTAGTGGAAGCCCAGGCCGCCGGCCCAGGTGGGCGACGAGACGCCGGCGTAGGCGGTGGATTCCTCGGCCACGGTGATGGCGCCGGGGCATTCGGCGCCCAGCACCTCGTTCACGCGCTGCAGCAGCGAGATGGCCTCGAGGTTCTCGCGCCCGCCGTGCACGTTGGGCACCCATTCGCCGGCGTTGCGGCTGTAGTCGCGGTACAGCATGGAGGCCACGGCGTCCACCCGCAGGCCGTCGACACCGAAGCGCTCGACCCAGTACAGCGCGCTGCCGGCGAGGAAGCCGCGCACCTCGAGCCGGGCGAAGTTGTAGATCAGCGTGTTCCAGTCCTTGTGGAAGCCTTCGCGCGGGTCGGCGTACTCGTACAGCGCGCTGCCGTCGAACTGCGCCAGGCCGAAGGCGTCGGACGGGAAATGCGCCGGCACCCAGTCGAGCAGCACGCCCAGGCCGTGCGCATGGCAGGCGTCGACGAAGCGCGAGAAGGCCTCGGGCGGGCCGAAGCGCGCGGTGACGGCGTACAGGCCCAGCGTCTGGTAGCCCCAGGAGCCCGAGAACGGGTGCTCGGTGATGGGCATCAGCTCGATGTGGGTGAAGCCCAGGTCGGCCACGTAGGCCGGCAGCGCGGCGGCCAGGGTGTCCCAGTCGTGCGGGCTGCCGTCGGGGTGGCGGCGCCACGAGCCGGCGTGCAGCTCGTAGATGGTCATCGGCGCGGTGCGCGCGTTGGCGGCGGCCCGCCCGGCCGGCAGCGGCTTGGGCGGCGGCAGCTCGGCGACCACGCTGGCCTGCGCCGGCGGGTGCTGGCTGGCGCGGGCGTAGGGATCCGCCTTCAGCGGCAGCAGGCGGCCGTCGGCGGCGACGATCTCGAACTGGTAGGCGTCGCCGAGGGCCGCGTGCGGCACGAACAGCTCCCACACGCCCGAGCCGCCGCGCGAGCGCATCGGGTGGCGCCGGCCGTCCCAGCCGTTGAAGCCGCCGACCACGCTGACGCGACGGGCGTTGGGTGCCCACACCGCGAAGCGCACGCCGGCCACCGCGTGCACGCCCTCGCCCAGCGTGCAGGGCAACGCGCCCATCACCTCGAACGGGCGCAGGTGCGTGCCTTCGCCCAGGTAGTGCAGGTCGGCGTCGGCGATCAGCGGGCCGAAGGCGTAGGCGTCGGCATAACGGCCTTCGTGGCCGTCGGCCCAGGCCACCTGCAGCCGGTAGTCGAAGCGCTGGCGGCGCCGCGGCAGCTTGCCCTCGAACAGGCCGCGCCCGTCGCGCAGGGCCAGCGGCGCAATGCGCCGGCCGGTGGCCGCGTCGTGCACCACCACCGCGGTGGCGCCGGGCAGCAGCGCACGCACCCACAGCGCGCCGTCGACATCGGCGTGCAGGCCGAGCACCGAGAAGGGGTCGCCGTGGCGGGCGTCGAGGAGGGCGTGGAGGTCGGCGTCGGAGAGCATGGCGGGGGGCGGGTGCCTCAGGTGGGTGCGGCCCACACCAGGCGCTGGTACTCGCCGATGGTGCGGTCGACGCTGAACGGGCCCATGCCGGCCAGGTTGCGCAGGGCGCGCTCGGCCCAGGCCGCGCGGTCGTCGTACACCGCGTCGACGCGACCCTGGGTGCGCACGTAGTCGGCGAAATCGGCCATCAGCATGTAGGGGTCGTGGTGCAGCAGCGGCTGCACCAGGGCGCGGTAGCGGTCGGGTTCGCCGCGCGAGAAGGCGCCGCCGCCGATGGCGTCGAGCACGCTGCGCAGGACCTTGTTTTCTTCGACATGGAGCCGAGGATCGTAGCCGAGAGCCTTCATGCGCGTGACAGCATCGGCGCGCAGCCCGAAGACGAACATCTGCTCCGGGCCCATCGTCTGGGCCATCTCGATGTTGGCGCCGTCCCAGGTGCCGATGGTGCAGGCGCCGTTGAGCGCGAACTTCATGTTGCCGGTGCCCGAGGCCTCGGTGCCGGCGGTGGAGATCTGCTCGGACAGGTCGGCCGCCGGCAGGATCATCTCGGCCAGGCTGACGCCGTAGTTGGGCAGGAACACCACCTGCAGCAGGTGCTGGGTGCGCACGTCGCTGTTGACGACCCGGGCCACGTCGTGGATGAGCTGCACCACCAGCTTGGCCGCGTGGTAGGCCGACGCGGCCTTGCCGGCGAAGATGACCGTGCGCGGCGTCCAGCCGGCGTGGGGCTGGGCCAGGATGGCCTGGTGGCGCGCCACCACGTGCAGCACGTTGAGCAACTGGCGCTTGTACTCGTGGATGCGCTTGATCTGCACGTCGAACAGGCTGTCCGGGTCGACCGCCAGGCCCAGCTCGGCGCGGATGTGCTCGGCCAGCCGCAGCTTGTTGGCGCGCTTCACCGCCAGGAAGTCCTTGCCCAGCGTGGCGCCGGCGGCCATGGGCGCGAGCCGCGTCAGCTCGCCCAGGTCGGTGCGCCAGCCGGCGCCGATGTGGCGGTCGAGCAGCGCGGCCAGGCCCGGGTTGGCCTGCGCCAGCCAGCGCCGCGGCGTGACGCCGTTGGTGACGTTGATGAAGCGCTCGGGCCACAGCGCCGCGTAGTCGGCGAAGATGGTGCGCACCATCAGGTCGGAGTGCAGCGCCGAGACGCCGTTGACCTTGTGCGAGGCCACGATGGCCAGTGCCGCCATGCGCACGCGGCGTTCGCCCGATTCGTCGATCAGCGACATGCGCGAGGCCATGGCCTCGTCACCCGGGAAGCGCTGGCGCACCTGCTCGAGGAAGCGGCGGTTGATCTCGTAGACGATCTCCAGGTGCCGCGGCAGCAGCGCCTCGAACAGGCGCACGCTCCAGGTCTCCAGCGCCTCGGGCATCAGCGTGTGGTTGGTGTAGCTCACCGCCTGGGTGGTGACCTGCCAGGCGGCGTCCCACTCGAGACCGTGCTCGTCGATCAGCAGCCGCATCAGTTCGGCCGGGGCCAGCGCCGGGTGCGTGTCGTTGAGGTGCACGGCGTTGTGGCGGCCGAAGCTTTCGAACGGCGACGCGCTGCCGCCCAGCCGCTCGCCCGCCGGGCGCGGCGGGCCGCCGGCCGCGTCGGGGCGGGGGCCGGTGCGCAGGGCCTCGTGGTCCTGCGCCCATTCGCGCAGGTGCCGCGCCAGCATGTCCTGCAGCGACGCGCTGACCAGGAAGTACTCCTGGCGCAGCCGCAGCTCGCGGCCGGCGGGCGTGGAGTCGTCGGGGTAGAGCACCCAGTTCAGCGCCTCGGCGGACAGCAGGTGCTGCGAGGCGGCCGCGTGCTCGCCGCGGCAGAAGGCGGCGAAGTCGATCGGCCGGTCGGCCAGCGCCTGCCACTTGCGCAGCGTGGACACGCGCTCGGTGCCGTGGCCCGGCACGATGAAGTCGTGCGCCAGGGCCTGCAGCGTCTCGGCCGGCACCCAGCGGCGCTGGCCGCCGGCGCTGTCGACCCGGCCGCCGAAGCCCACCGGGTGGCGCACGTCGTCGCGCACCAGCTCCCAGGGGTTGCCGTGCTTCATCCACTCGTCGGGCCGCTCGACCTGCCGGCCGTCCTGGATGCCCTGTGCGAACATGCCGTGCTTGTAGAACAGGCCATAGCCGAACGACGGCAGGCCGAGCGTGGCGAAGGCGTCGAGGAAGCAGGCCGCCAGCCGGCCCAGGCCGCCGTTGCCCAGCGCCGCATCGGGCTCGTGCTCCAGCAGCTCGGCCAGCGGCGGGGCACTCTCGCCCAGCTGCGCCTGCAGCGGGCCGGCCAGCCCCAGCGCGGCCAGCGCATTGCCCATGGCGCGGCCGATCAGGAACTCCATCGACAGGTAGTGCACCCGGCGCTGGCCCACGCGCTGCGCGTCGGCGGCCTGGGTGGCGATCCAGCGGCCGGCCAGCAGCTGCCGGCTGGCGATGGCGGCGGCGTGCAGCCGCGATTCGGCGCTGGCGGGGTCGACCCGCTGGGCCAGTTCGTGCGCCAGCGTGGCGGCGAAGCGGGCCGCGGCGCCGGTGGCGTCCGCCGCGGGGCGGGCCACCGCGGTGGCAGACTCGGAAGGCAGGGGGTCCATGGACGAAGCTCCTCGATCGGGCCGGGCGGGGCCGCCACGGCGTTGCACCACATCGACCGAACCGCGCTGGATCGATGTAGTAATGCTACATGCACATGCGAACGAGCGTGCGGACTTTGTCCTGACACAGAGGGAAACCACCGCCCGACCACGGGTCTGACCGTATGGAGACCGGCTGAGCAGGGCCTGTATATTGCCTACATTCCAAGCCCGGCGGGCTGGGCGACTGGAGGGCTGGACGGCGCGCGGCGCCGCGGCCCGGAGGAACTGACGTGGCGGATGTCCGGCTGGTGAAGGTGCAGAAGGCCTTTGGTGACGTGCAGGTGCTGCGCGACATCGACCTGCACGTGCGCGACGGCGAGTTCATGGTCTTCGTCGGGCCGTCGGGCTGCGGCAAGTCCACCCTGCTGCGCAGCATCGCCGGCCTGGAAGAGATCACCGGCGGCACGCTGTCCATCGGCGGCCGCGTGGTCAACGACGTGCCCCCGGCCGAGCGCGGCATCGCGATGGTGTTCCAGAGCTACGCGCTGTACCCGCACATGAACCTGTACGACAACATGGCCTTCGGCCTGGAGCTGGCCAAGGTGCCGAAGGCCGAGATCGAGCGCCTGGTGCGGCACGCCGCCCAGGTGCTGCACATCGACCACCTGCTGCAGCGCAAGCCGAAGGACCTGTCGGGCGGCCAGCGGCAGCGCGTGGCCATCGGCCGGGCCATCGTGCGCAAGCCCGAGGTGTTCCTGTTCGACGAGCCGCTGTCCAACCTCGACGCCGCGCTGCGCGTGCGCATGCGCTACGAGTTCGCCAAGCTGCACGAGGACCTGAAGACGACGATGATCTACGTCACCCACGACCAGGTCGAGGCGATGACGCTGGCCGACCGCATCGTGGTGCTGTCGGCCGGGCGGGTGGAACAGGTGGGCTCGCCGCTCGAGCTGTACGAGCACCCGGACAACCTGTTCGTGGCCGGCTTCATCGGCTCGCCGAAGATGAACTTCATCGCCACCGAGCTGGTGCAGGGCGATGCCCGCCACGCCGTGGTGCGGCTGCAGACCGGCGCGCTGCTGCGCTGCGAGGTGAACGCTGGCGGCGCCCGGCCCGGCGACCGCATGACCCTGGGCGTGCGGCCCGAGCACCTGCGCCCGCCGCAGGGCGACGAGGCCAACCGCATCGAGCTGGACGTCACCTTCGTCGAATCGCTGGGCAGCACAACCCACGCCTACGGCGACTTCCCCGGCGCCGACGAGCAGATGACCTGCCAGCTCGACGGCGGCAGCCGCGTGCGCGGCGGCACCCGGCTGGGCCTGGTGGTGCCGGCCGCGAAGGCCTACCTCTTCGACGCCACGGGCCGGGCCTGCCGGCGCCTGGCGGTGCCGGCCGAGGACGAGGCGCTGGCGTGATCCGGCGGCGCACGTCGACGCTGCTGGCCGCCGCCAGCGCCCTGCTGGCGGCGTGGGCGGGCCCGCCGGCCAGCGCCGCCGCGCCGCCGCAGCTGCTGGTCTGGATCAACGGCGACAAGGGCTACAACGGGCTGCAGAAGGTGGGCGACGCCTTCACCGCGGCCTCGGGCGTGAGGGTGGTGGTGCAGCACCCCGAGGGCGCCCCCGACAAGTTCCAGGCCGCCGCGGGCGCCGGCAAGGGGCCGGACATCTTCTGCTGGCCGCACGACCGCGTGGGCGAATGGGCGCGCTCGGGCCTGATCGTGCCGGTGACCCCGGGCCGGCGCGTGCGCGAGGCCATCGACGACTCGGCCTGGAAGGCCTTCGGCTACCGCGGCAAGACCTGGGGCTACCCGCTGGCCATCGAGGCCATCGGGCTGATGGTCAACCGCGCGCTGGTGCCGGTGCCGCCCGCCACCTTCGACGAGGTGATCGCCATCGACCGGGCGCTGCAGGCCCGCGGCAAGAAGGCCATCCTGTGGGACTACAACAAGACCTTCTTCACCTGGCCGCTGCTGGCCGGCGCCGGTGGCGAGGTGTTCGGCCGCAATGCCGCCGGCGAACTGGACCCGGCCAAGGTGGGCGTGAACAACCCGGGCGCGCTGGCCGGCGCACAGATGCTGGCGCGGCTGATCGACGGCGGCACCATGCCGCGCGGCGCACGCTACGCCGAGATGGAGGCCGGCTTCGCCCGCGGCGAGGTGGCGATGATGATCTCCGGCCCCTGGGCCTGGGACAACGCGCGCAAGGCGAAGATCGATTTCGTCGTGGCGCCGATCCCGGCCGTGGTGCCCGGGCGGCCGTCGCGCCCCTTCGTCGGCGTGCTGGGCTGCATGATCGCCGCGCCCAGCGCGGTGAAGGACATCGCGCGCGAGTTCATCGAGCACCACCTGCTGAAGGTGGAGAGCCTCGAGCTCATCTCCGCCGACGTGCCGCTGGGCACGCCGGCCAACAAGGCCTACTACGCCAGGCTGTCGGCCGACGCCAACATCCGCGCCACGATGGCCAATGCGCGCCTGGGCGAGCCACTGCCCAACATCCCCGAGACCGGCCGCTTCTGGCCGGCGATGGATGCCGCGCTCGAGGCCATCAGCCAGGGCCGCCAGGGCCCGAAGGCCGCGCTCGACGGCGCCGCCGCGCGCATGCTGGTGAAGTGAGCGAATGACCTCCGCTCGCCTCGCCGCCCGCCCCTGGTTCCAGTGGCCGCTCACCGCGCTGGCCACTCTGGCGCTGCTGTGGGCGGTGTTCGGCCTGTATGCGCAGGGCCAGCCGTTGTGGGCGGTGGCGTCGCTGGCCCTGGGCGGCGCGGCGCTCTACGTCTACGCCGGCTCGCCGTCGCTGGCCTGGCGCTACCTGTTCCCGGGGGTGGCGGCGATGCTGCTGTTCGTCGCCTTCCCGCTGGTCTACACGGTGCAGATCGGCTTCACCAACTACTCGGCCACGCACCTGCTGGGCGAAGCGCAGGCGCGGGCCTACCTGCTGGAGCAGGCGCAGGTGGACGAAGACCGCGCGATGGCCTTCACGCTGCACGCCGACGGCGCCGACCGCGTGCGCCTGCTGCTGGCCCCTGCCGACGAGGCGCCGGGGGCACGCTACCTGTCGCCGCCGCTGTCGCTGCGCGAGGCCGCGCGCGACGCGGCGCCCGTCGCGATGCAGGTGCCGCCCGACGGCGCGCCACCGCTGGCCGCACCGCTGGGCCTGAGGCAGGTGATCGAACTGCGACCGGGCCTGGCCTCGCTGGCGCTGGCCCTGCCCGACGGCCGCGTGTTGCGCTATGCCGGCCTGCGCGAGTTCGCGCCGCGCGTGCCGCTGTGGCGCGCGGGCGAGGGCGGCGCGGTGGTGGAGGCCGCCACCGGCACCGTCTACACGCCCGACCGCGACAGCGGCTACTTCCAGAGCGCGCAGGGCGAGCGGCTGCAGCCGGGCTTCAAGGTCGGCGTCGGCCTGGCCAACTACGCGCGGCTGTTCGGCGACACCGACATGCGCGGCCCGTTCGTCTCGATCTTCATCTGGACGGTGCTGTTCTCGGCGCTGACGGTGCTGTTCTCCACCGCGCTGGGCATGACCCTGGCGGTGCTGCTGAACTGGGAGGCGTTGAAGTACCGCACGCTCTACCGCACGCTGCTGTTCCTGCCGTATGCGGTGCCGGGCTTCATCTCGATCCTGGTGTTCAAGGGCCTGTTCAACCAGAACTTCGGCGAGATCAACGCCATCCTCGACGCGGTGTTCGGCGTCAAGCCGGCCTGGTTCGCCGACCCCACGCTGGCCAAGGTGATGCTGCTGATCGTCAACACCTGGCTCGGCTACCCGTACATCATGGTGCTGTGCACCGGCCTCATCAAGGCCATCCCGGCCGACCTGTACGAGGCCTCGGCCATCGCCGGGGCCAGGCCGCTGACCAACTTCTTCCGCATCACCGCGCCGCTGATCGTGAAGCCGCTGACGCCGCTGCTGATCTCGGCCTTCGCCTTCAACTTCAACAACTTCGTGCTGATCTCGCTGCTCACCGACGGGCGGCCCGACTACCTGAACACCAAGCTGCCGGCGGGCACCACCGACATCCTGGTGTCGTACACCTACCGCATCGCCTTCACCGACGCCGGCGCCAACTTCGGGCTGGCCGCCGCCATCTCCACGGTGATCTTCGGGCTGGTGGCGGTGCTGTCGATGATCAACCTGAGGTTCACGCAGGGCCAGGAGGGCGCGCGATGAGACCGCTCACCCGGCACGGGGACACCACGCACAGGAGCACGCCATGGCCATCGTGACGGGCAAGGGCCAGCGCTGGCGCATCGCCGCCGCCCACCTGGGGTTGTGGCTGCTGATCGCGGTGACGCTGTTCCCGCTGCTGGCGGTGGTGTCGATCTCGCTGCGGCCGGGCAACTTCGCCACCGGCTCGCTGATCCCCACCGAGATCAGCCTCGAGCACTGGAAGCTGGCGCTCGGCATCCCGCACACGCTGGCCGACGGCACGGTGATGCAGCCGCCGTTCCCGGTGCTGCGCTGGCTGTGGAACTCGGTCAAGGTGGCCACGCTGGCGTCGCTGCTGATCGTGGCCGTGTCCACCACCGCGGCGTACGGTTTCTCGCGCCTGAAGTTCCGCTTCAAGCGGGGCCTCCTCAACAGCATGCTGCTGCTGCAGATGTTCCCGGTGGCGGTGGCGCTGGTGGCCATCTATGCCATCTTCGACGGCATCGGCTCGATCGTGCCCTGGCTGGGCATCGAGAGCCACGGTGGCCTGGTGGTGGCCTACATCGGCGGCGTGGCGATGCACATCTGGACGATCAAGGGCTACTTCGACACCATCCCCGCTGAGATCGAGGAATGCGCCAAGGTCGACGGTGCCACCTCGTGGCAGGCCTTCCGGCGCGTGCTGCTGCCGATGGCCGTGCCCATCCTGATGGTGGTCTTCGTGCTGGCCTTCATCGGCACCATCATCGAGTACCCGGTGGCGTCGATCCTGCTGCGCGAGGAGCCCAACCTGACGCTGGCGGTGGGCAGCAAGTACTACCTCTACGAGCAGAAGTACCTGTGGGGCGACTTTGCCGCGGCGGCGGTGCTGAGCGGCCTGCCGATCACGGCGGTGTTCCTGGCGGCGCAGCGCTGGATCGTCTCCGGCCTCACGTCGGGGGGCGTCAAGGGCTGAGCCGGCGCGTCGCGCCGAAGGAGTGACCTCCAACATGAGCGACCTGCCCAGGGCCAACCGGTTCGACCGTGCGCTGGCCGGCACCTTCGAGGCCCGCGAGGCCGACTGGCGCAACGGCGCCATCGTCTACCAGGTGCTGGTCGACCGCTTCGCACCGGCGGCCGACCTGGCTGCCAAGGTCGACCGCTACCCCGCGCCCAAGCTGTTGTGCGAGTGGACCGACCTGCCGCGGCAGGGCCGCTACCTCGAGGCCCACCGGCTGTGGAGCCACGAGCTCGAGTTCTGGGGCGGCGACCTGGCGAGCTTGATGTCGCGGCTCGACCATGTGCAGCACCTGGGCGCCGACGTGCTGTACCTCAACCCGATCCACGAGGCCTTCACCAACCACAAGTACGACGCGACCGACTTCGAGGCCGTGTCGCCCGAGTACGGCACCCGCGACGACGTGGTGGCGCTGGCCGACGAGCTGCACCGGCGCGGCATGCGCCTGGTGCTGGACGGCGTGTTCAACCACATGGGCCGCAACGCGCCGATCTTCCGGCACGCCGCGGCCGATGCGGCCAGCCCGTGGCGCGACTGGTTCGCCTTCGGCGACGGCTACCCCGGCGGCGCCCGCGCCTGGGCCGGCGCGCTGAACCTGCCCGAGCTGAACCTCGAGCACCGCGCGGTGCGCGACTTCCTCTACGGCCACGCCGACTCGGTGGTGCGGCGCTGGCTGCGCGACGGCGTGGACGGCTGGCGGCTCGACGTGGCGCACGACCTGGGCTTCGTGGTGCTGGAGCAGCTCACCCAGGCCGCGCACGCCGAGAAGCCCGGCTCGCTGGTGGTGGGCGAGCTGTGCACCTACCCGAAGGAGTGGCTGGCCTCGGTGGACGGCGTCATGAACTTCACGCTGTGCGAGATCGTGCTGCGCACCGCGCGCGGCCAGATCCCGGCGGCCACCGCCGGCCGGATGATCGAGCGCCTGGTCGACGACTGCGGCATCGAGCCGCTGCTCAAGAGCTGGCTGCTGCTGGACAACCACGACACCCCCCGCCTCACCCACCGGCTGCCCGGCGAGCGCATGCGGCACCTGGCGCAGCTGCTGCAGTTCACGCTGCCCGGCGCGCCCAACCTGTACTACGGCAGCGAAGTGGGCATGACCGGCGGCGACGACCCCGAGATGCGTGCCCCGATGCGCTGGGACCTGGTGCGCGACGACAACCCCGCGCTGGCGTGGACGCGCCAGCTGATCGCGCTGCGCCGCGAGCACCGCGCGCTGCGCGTCGGCAACTTCCGCCGCGTGGATGCGACCCGGCTGCTGGCCTTCGAGCGCTGCACCGACCGCGTGGAAGACACCGTGATCGTCATCGTCAACCCCGGCGACGAGCCGGTGCACGAGAGCGTGATGGTGGCCAACTCCAAGCTGATGACCGCCTCGCCGCTGCGCAACCTGCTGCAGCCCACCCACCGGCCCGAGCCCTTCGCCGCCGGCCTGCTGTCGGTGCAGTTGCCGGCCCATGGCCTGATGGTGCTGGCGCCGCAGGTGGCGCCGGTGGGTGGGTACACGACCTACAAGCGTGTGCAGTGAGGCCCTGCGGTCGAGGCCGTTGCCCGGGCGGCAACGGGTGGCGCGCATCGCTGCGCGGCGCGAGCGGCATCAAGGTCAGGCGTAGCGCAGCCCCGGATTCAAGGCGGTGTCGACCGAAACGAACGTGTGCGTGCCGCTGCGACCCGTCCGGGTCAACGCGGGCAGGGCGTGATTTTGATCCCGGGTGACCAAGCTCTTGGCCACCGAGTAGTTGCCCGAGTTGCCCTGCAGGATGTCGGCGGTCTTCCGGTCGCGGGCGATCTTCAGGATCAGGATGTGGTGGTTGGGGTCCTGGTTGTTGATCAGGATGTCCCCGGGTGCCAGCATGTACATGTTGTTCGAAAGGCCAAGTTTCGCTTTGCCCTTGTGGATGCCCCATGGGCTCTTCCAGATCCATCGGATGTCCGAGAGACCGCTTTCGCGCCACAAGTAGGAGGCATAGATGCCGCACCACTGAATGTCCATCGGCTTCGGCGGAACCGACAGCTTCGGCGGCTCGGGTTTAGGTTCGACCACGTCCCAGCAGCCCCTCACCTCGTTCGAATCGAACGGCTGGCCCACGTCCTGTCGGCGACCGAGGGCGTAGTTGCAGATGCGCTCGCGCTGCCCGCCGGGCCGCGGGCCCACCATGCTCTGGTCGCTGCTGCTCAGGATGGAGACGAACTCGACGGCCATGTCCTGGGAGGCCGAGACCACCGTGCCCACGGTGGCCGGGTCGATCGGAAGTTCGGGGGTGGGCACAGCCCCGGGCGGGCCGCCAACACTCCACCCGGCCTCGCCGGCGACCGTGTGCCTGAGGTGCGCCACGCTGCGGCGCAGCTCGAACATCGCCGCGCTGTCGCGCAGCCGATCCTGCGGATAACGTGCCGCCCGCGGTGGCAGCAGCCGCTCGAGGCCGCACAGCTCCGCGTCGAGCCGGGCGAGGGTCATCACGCCGACGATGTCGTCGGCCTGCTTCTGGTACGACCGATTGACGATGTCGCGTGCCCGCTTGTAGGCCAGCACCGTGGCCGCGGTGCTGTCGCCATAGGCACCGCAGCGCCATTCGTTGCCGTCGATCGAGTTGTGCCCCAGCAGCAGCAGCGCCAGCTGCAGTCGGCTGACATGCGGCCCGGCGTCGCCGCGGGTGACATGGAACGACGGGCTGGTGGCCGCGGCCTGCAGCCTGGCGTCGGTGCGGAACAGGGTCGATGACAGCATGGCGACTCCCTGGACCGGTGGGCGGCGGACATCGCCGACAGGCACCGATCGAAGCGGCCGGATTGTGGGGCGCGCCCCGTGGCGCGGGCCATCCCACAAACCGCAGCGGTTCCGTCGCCTTGATGACGGTGTTCAGCACATCGGCCCGCTGCGGCGAGGCCTGGCCGCACCCCCTTCTCTCGCCTGTCGCGTCACCCACCGAGCGAGAGCGTTACTCCGCCTTCGCCCCCGACTCCTTCACCACCTTCGCCCACTTCACGATCTCGGTGGCCTGGTACCTGGCCAGTTCGTCGGGCGTTGAGATCCAGGGTTCCAGGCCCAGGGTCTTCAGCTTGTCCTGCACGTCGGGCAGCGCGAAGACGCGCTTGAGTTCGGCGTTGACCTTGGCCACCACTTCGCGCGGCAGGTTGGCGGGGCCGAACATGGCGAACCACGTGGTGGCCTCGAAGCCGGGCACGGTCTCGGCCACGGTGGGCACGTCGGGGGCGGCGGCCGAGCGCTTGGCGGTGGTCTGCGCCACCGCGCGGATCTTGCCTTCCTTGGCCATCGGCAGCGCCGAGGGCATGTTGTCGAACATCAGCTGGATCTGCCCGCCCACCAGGTCGGGGATCGCGAACTGCCGGCCCTTGTAGGGCACGTGGGTCATCGTGGTGCCGGTCATCGACTTGAACAGCTCGCCCGACACGTGCACCGACGAGCCGATGCCCGGCGAGCCGAAGCTGGCCTTGCCGGGGTTGGCCTTCAGCCAGGTGATCAGCTCGGCCACGGTCTTGACGGGCAGGTCGTTGGTGACCACCAGCAGGTTGGGCGCCGAGGCCACGTGCGCGATGGGGGTGAAGTCCTTCACCATGTCGTAGGGCATCTTCGAGTACAGCGAGCCGTTGATCGAGTGCGTGCCCACGGTGCCCATCACCAGCGTGTGGCCGTCGGCCGGCGCCTTGGCGGCCATGTCGGCGCCAATGTTGCCGCCGGCGCCGGGCTTGTTGTCGACCATGATGTTCTGGCCCAGCTGCGCCTTGTCGGCGAACAGCCGCGCCAGGATGTCGGGCGCGCCGCCGGGCGGGAAGGTCACGATCAGTCGGATCGGCTTGCTGGGGAAGGCGGTGGCCTGCGCCTGGGCACCGGTGGTGGCCAGGGCCAGCAGCGCGGCGGCGGTGGCGGCCAGCAGGGGGCGTCGTTGCATCGTGTCTCCGTGACGTGGGATTGGGGGTGAAGTCTCCGCAGGATAGGGAGATCGGTGCGGCACGGCCATAGTGGTTGATCCGCGCAAGGCCCTGTGCGCGCCAGGACGAAAAAATCCCCCCGACGCGAACGCCGGGGGGATTCGAGGTGGCCGTGTGACCGGATCAGAACTTGTAGTTCGCCCCGAACAGCACCGTGCGCCCGTACTTGATGTACTCGTAGGGCTTGTCCTTGCTGGCCGCGTAGGTCTGGTAGGCCTCGTCGGTCAGGTTGTTCACCTGCAGCAGCAGGCCCAGGCCCTTCATGCTGCCGCTCTCGAAGGTGTAGCCGATCTGCGCGTCGACGACGCTTTCGCCGACCACGTAGCGCAGGGTGCGGTTGTTGGCGAAGTTGCCGATCTCGCCGACGAAATCAGAGCGCTTGCGCTGGCTGATGCGCGCCGAGAAGCCGGCCTTCTCGTAGTACGCGGTCAGGTTGCTCACGCGCTTGGACAGGCCGGGCAGCGGGATGTTCTCGCTGCCGGTGTTGCTGTCCGGATCCTTGATCGTGATGTTGCTGTCGTTGTAGCTGTAGCTGGCCACGACGCCGAAGCCGTCCAGGCTGCGCGACACCATGTTCAGCGGCAGCGATGCGGTGAGCTCGATGCCCTTGAGCTTGCCGCCCTGGCCGTTGTAGGGCGCCTTGTAGCTGCCCAGGTTGGTGGTGGCCGGCGTGCCGGGCGTGAACTTCGAGAAATCGAAGGTCTTGGTCTGCTCGTAGATGTAGCTCGTCAGGTCCTTGTAGAAGCCGGCCGCGGCCACATAGGCCCTGGTGCCGAAGTACTTCTCGTAGGAGATGTCGAAGGCGTTGGCGCGCCACGGGTCGAGCCGCGTGTTGCCGCCGCTGGCGCCGGGCTCCAGCTGGCCCTGCGCGTTGGGCGTGGTGCTGACACCGAACTCCAGCGCCGACCGCAGCTGGTCGACACGCGGCCGGGCCATCTGCTTGGCCAGGGCCACGCGCACGGTCTGGTCGGCGCCCAGGTCGAAGGCCAGGTTCAGGCTGGGCAGCACGTCGGTGTAGGTCTTGCCGTCGCTCACCGGCTTGACCTCCTGGCCCGCCGGGGCCGAGCCGTCCCAATAGTTGGCTGCCGACGACTGGTCGGTGTGGACGATCTGCACGCCCACGTTGCCGCGCACGCTCATGCCGCCGATCTTCGAATCGATGTTGGCCTTCAGGAAGCTGGTGGTGATCTTCTCCTGCACGTCCCAGGCCTTGCCGATCAGGTAGTTGGCCTTGCTGTCGGGCGAGAAGGTCATGTACTTCGCCACCACCGCCGGCACGTTCCACGCGGGGATGATGCCGGTGCCGGAGAAGCCCAGGTCGACCGGCGAGTACTGCAGGTCGCTGGAGATGGTGGTCGGGCCCTGCGAGCCGAGGTTGATCGACGCCTCGGGCTGGCGCTTCATCTTCGAGCGCTCGGCGTAGTTGATGCCGATGTCGGCCTCGGAGAAGAAGCCCGACAGGCCACCCGGCACCGGCAGGCTGGCCACCAGCTTGAAGCCCTTGAGCTCGTCCTCGACGCGCGGCACCTTGCCGTAGCCTGAGCCGTAGATGGTGTTGTCGATGAACAGCTTCGACGCGTCGCTGTAGTCCTTCGTGCCGGCCAGCGTGGGGAAGCCGCCGGTGGCCCAGTTCAGCGTCAGCGCGTCCAGCGGCGCAACGCCACCGACCTTGGCCAGCTGGAGGTTGTTCTCCAGGCTCACCTCGTCGCGCTTGGCCTTCGAGTAGTTCAGGTCGGCCACCACCGAGATGCCGCCGATCTTGAACTTGTTGTTCCAGCCAATCGCGTTGATCTTGTCCTGGCGGTCGTTGTACATGCCGCGCACCAGCGGGTACACGCCGGTGGCCACGCCGCCCGACAGCACGCCGGTGGGGCTGACCGTGGCGGACGTGAACCGGAGCCCGGGCTCGTAGCCGCCGTTGTAGCCGCCGATGTTCACCTCGAACTGGTTGGCCGTGTCCTCGCGGCTGAACTTCGAGGTGTAGAGGTCGAGCAGGCTCGTCCACTCCTTCGACGGGCGCCATTCGACCACCGCCATCAGGCCGTCGCGCTTGTTGACGCCGCTGCGTGCCAGCGACTTGATGCCGTCGGTGATCAGCGTGCCGGCCGGCACGCCGGGGCGCGAGTCGGCCTTCCAGGGCTCGTACACGCCCACCTGCTGCTCCAGCACGGGCGACTCGAGGTGCGCGAAGCCCAGCGCGACGCCGACGGTGCGGTTGGCGAACTGGTCGATGTAGCTGACGCTGAAACGGTTGCCGTTGGCCGAGGCATTGGCCGTCGAGCCCAGCGAGTTGCGCTCGTAGCGCGCGTTCATCGACACCGTGCGGCTGCCGAAGGACAGCGGACGCACCGTCTGCATGTCCAGCGTGCCCGACAGGCCCTGGCCCACCAGCGCGGCATCGGGCGTCTTGTAGATGGTGACGCCGCTGAGCAGTTCGGACGGGTACTGGTCGAACTCGACGCTGCGGTTGTCGCCGGTGCTCACCTGCTCGCGGCCGTTGAGCAGCGTGGTGGCGAAGTCGGGCGACAGGCCGCGCACGCTGATCACCTGCGCGCGGCCGGCCACGCGCTGCGCGGCCAGGCCGGGCAGGCGGGCGATCGATTCGGCGATGCTCGAATCGGGCAGCTTGCCGATGTCTTCGGCGCTGATCGCCTCGACGATGCTGTCCGAACTCTTCTTCACCGAGATCGCGCCCTCGATGCCGCGGCGGATGCCGGTGACGGTGACGGTCTGCTCGGCAGCCTGCGCCATCGCGTCGCCCATGCCGGCCAGCAGCAGCGCCACGGCCATGGCGCACGCGCTGGGCCGCAGGGCCCGGCGCACAGAGGCCCGCGGGCCCCCGATCAGGTGGGTGGTTCGGTTCACTCGATGTCTCCTGAAGTGGTGGGATTCACACCTGGGTGCCGGGGCGCGTTCGACGCCGGCGCGCAGGCAGTCACAGTGCGATCTGACAATTTGTACCAAAACTAGATTGTCGGCACCGCGTGTGGAAACCCTAGATGTTGCGCGGCAGCGACCGGTTGTCAAAGGGTTTTCCCTTGGTAATCGGCAGTTCCCCGCCCCTGTTAGCGCCCACGTCCCGGCATGACGCCGCCTGGGCGTGGTCAAATCTGTAGTCGAATTACATCGCCTGCCGTCGTGGCAAGGTCCTGGTCACCGCCCACGCCGCCGACATCGCCATGCCCCGCCTGCTCCGCCCCGCCCTGGCCTGCCTGGGCCTGCTCGCCGCCACGGCGGCGTCGGCCGCCGGATTGAAGCTGCACGTGCCTTCGCCCGACTGGCGCGATCAGGTCGTCTACTTCGCGATGACCGACCGCTTCGACGACGGCGACCCGTCCAACAACGACCTCGGCGCCGGTGAGTTCGATCGCGCCGACGGCTCGCGCTACCAGGGTGGCGACCTGCGCGGCCTGGCGCGCCGCATCGACTATGTGCGCGGCCTGGGCGCCACGGCGCTGTGGCTCACACCGCCGGTGGCCAACCAGTGGCTGGCGCCGGGCCAGGGCCACGCGGGCTACCACGGCTACTGGGCCGAGCACTTCATGCGGGTGGACCGCCACCTGGGCACGCTGGCCGACTACCGGCGCCTGTCCGACCGCCTGCACCGCCGCGGGATGTACCTGGTGCAGGACATCGTGCTCAACCACACCGGCGACTACTTCGCCTACCGCGGCGGCTGGAGCGCCACCGACCCGGCCGCTCACTTCGAGCGCCATGTCGGCACGCCGCCGGTGGCCGCGCCGTCGCAGCCGCCCTTTCACCTCAACGACGCGCGCGACCCCGCGCAGCGCCGCGCCGGCATCTACCACTGGACGCCCGACGTCACCGACTACGCCGACCCGACGCAGGAGCAGACCTTCCAGATGTCGGGCCTGGACGACCTGGACACCGAGCGGCCGGCGGTGCGGCGCGCGCTGCGGCGCAGCTACGGCCACTGGATCCGGCAGGTCGGCGTCGATGCCTTCCGCGTCGACACCGCGTTCTACGTGCCGCCCGCCACCTTCGAGGATTTCCTGCGCGCGCGCGACCCGGCCGCGCCCGGCATCGAGCTCGTCGCCCGGCAGACCGGTCGGCGGCGCTTCCACGTCTTCGGCGAAGGCTTCGGCACCGACAAGCCGATGGCCGACGACCAGGCGCGCAAGATCGAGCGCTACATGACCGGCGCCGGCGGGCGGCCGCTGCTGCCGGGCATGTTGAACTTCCCGCTCTACGGCGCCTTCAACGACGTGTTCGCGCGCGGGCGGCCCGCCGCCGATCTGGGCCACCGCATCGCCAGCCTGGCGCGGCTGCACGCGCGGCCGCACCTGATGCCCACCTTCGTCGACAACCACGACGTCGACCGCTTCCTGGCCGGCGGCTCGGTGCCGGCGCTGAAGCAGGCGCTGCTGGCGATGATGACGCTGCCGGGCATCCCGACCCTCTACTACGGCACCGAGCAGGGCTTCACCGAGCCGCGCGCGTCGATGTTCGCCGCCGGCCACGGCTCGGGCGGGCGCGACCGCTTCGACACCGGCGCCCCGCTGTACCGCTTCATCGCCAAAGCCGCCACGCTGCGCCGCACGCACCGGCTGTTCTCGCGCGGCTGGCCCACGGTGCTGCAGGCCAGTGCCGCCGGGCCAGGCGCGCTGGCCTACACGATGGCGCATCGCGGCGAGCGAGCGCTGGTGGTGTTCAACACCGCCGAGCACACCACACTGATCGACAACCTGCCGCTGGGCGTGCCCGCCGGCACGCGGCTGCAAGGCCTGTTCGGCCTGGACGGCACGCCGGCCGACCGCGTGGCCGGCGACGGCGGACGGCTGAGCCTGGTGCTGCCGGCGCGGGGCGGCGCGGTGTGGCGGCTGGGCCGCGCCCCCGCCACGACGCCGGGCGCGCCGACCGCCTCACCGACGCTGGACCCGCTGTCGGCGGAGGCGGCCACCGGCGACTTCACGGTCGGCGGCCGCGCGCCGGGCGCGGCCTCGGTGCGGCTGGTGGTCGACGGCGACCTGGCGTCGGCGCCGCGCGTGGTGCCCGACGCCGACGGCCGCTGGCAGGCCGTGGTGGACACCTCGCGCATGGTCGACCCGTCGGTGACGCACCGCGTGGTGGCCTGGGCCGACGACGGGCCGGCGGCAGGCGGCCTGGCGAGCCCGGCCCAGGGCTTTCGCATCGAACGCCGCTGGGCCGCGCTGGCCGACGTGGCCGACCCGGCCGGCGACGACCACGGCCCGGCCGGCACCTACGGCTACCCCACCGACCCCAGCTACGGCGATCGGCACCTGATGGACCTGCAGCGGGTGGAGGTGTGGGGCGCCGGCGGCGCCCTGCGCATCGACCTGACGATGCCGGCGCTGAGCCGGGTCTGGAACCCGGCCAACGGCTTCGACCACGTCGCCTTCACCGCCTACCTCGAACTGCCGGGCCGCGACGGCGGCGCCACCGTGATGCCGCTGCAGAACGCCGAACTGCCGGCCGGCATGCGCTGGCACGTGCGGCTGCGGGCGCACGGCTGGTCGAACGCGCTGCACTCGTCCGATGGCGCCTCCGCGACGAACGAGGGCACGCCGCTGTCGCCGGCCGCGCACATCGGCGTCGATGCGGCGCGCCGGGTCGTGCGCTTCACGCTGCCGGCGTCGGCGCTGGGTCGGCCGGCCTCGCTGTCGGGGGCGCGGCTGTACGTCACCACCTGGGACTACGACGGCGGCTACCGCGCGCTGACGGC
Organism: Ideonella sp. A 288; assembly: GCF_002198735.1. Lineage (GTDB taxonomy): Bacteria > Pseudomonadota > Gammaproteobacteria > Burkholderiales > Burkholderiaceae_C > Pseudaquabacterium. Next base: position 5,871 of record NZ_MWLO01000062.1, on the reverse strand, counting down.
CACGCCTCAGGCCTGGAGCATCGGCGGCGGCGACCCGGCCACCGGCGCGCGGGTGATGGACGACAGCGCGGTGATCACGCTGCCCTGAGTAACCATGCCCGTCGCCCCACGCCCGGCGCATTGCCCACGCGCTGCCGGCCATCGAGGCCCCGTGAGATGAGCGTGCGGTCCGTGGCCCCGCCGCCCCGGCTGCTGCCGATCGCCGCGCCGCTGTGCCTCGAGCTGTGCCTGGGCATCGCGGTGGGCGTGATCGGCACGGCACTGGCGGCGCGTACGTCCGACGCGGCGGCGGCGGCCTTCGCGGTGGCCCACCAGGTGCTGGCGGTGCTGTTCATCCTGTTCCGAATCGTCGGTGCCGGGGTCGGCGTGGTGGTGGCGCAAAGCCTGGGTGGCAGCCGCCGCGAGGCCGCCGACGACGTGGCGCGCGCCACGCTGGGCGCCAGCACCTGGGTGGGCCTGGCCACCGCCGCGCTGGCGCTGGCCGGTGCCGCGCCGCTGATGCGCCTGCTCAACACCCCGGCCGAGGTGCTGGCGCTGGCCGCGCCGCTGCTGCAGATGATGGCGCCGGCCCTGCTGCTGGACGCCTGGAACGCCACCCTGGCCAGCGTGATGCGCGCCCACCTGCGGGTGCGCGACACGCTGGCGGTGATCCTGGCCATGCACGCGACGCACCTGCTGCTGGCGCTGGCGTGGATGCCCTCGCTGGGCCTGGCGGGCTTCGCGGCGGCGCTGGCGGCCAGCCGCGTGCTGGGCCTGGCGCTGCACCTGGGGCTGTGGCGCTGGCGCCTGGGCCTGGTGCCGCACCCGCGCGACTGGTGGCAGCTGCGGCCCGATGCGCTGGCCGCGGTGCTGCGCATCGGCCTGCCCGGCGCGGCCGAGAACATCGCCTGGCGCCTGTCGTTCATGGTCAGCGTGGCGGTGGCCGGGCAGCTGGGTGCCAAGGCGCTGGCCACGCAGGCCTATGCGCTGCAGGTCACCCACGTGGCGCTGCTCACGGCGCTGGCCACCGGCCTGTCGGTGGAGATCGTCGTCGGCCACCTCATCGGTGCCGGCCGCCTGCACGAGGCGCACCGGCTGGTGCGCCGCGCGCTGGCCTGGGGGCTGGGGCTGGCGGTGCTGGTGGCCGGCGCGGCGGCGCTGGGCGGGCGCTGGCTGCTGGGCTGGTTCACGCAGGACGCCGAGATCCTGGCCACCGGCAGCGTGCTGCTGTGGTGGATGGTGCTGCTGGAGCCCGGCCGCACCTTCAACCTGGTGGTCATCAACGCGTTGCGTGCCGCCGGCGATGCGCGTTATCCGGTGGTGGCCGGCAGCGCCTCGCTGGTGGTGGTGCTGGCCGGCGGCAGCTGGCTGCTGGGCCACGTGCTGGGGCTGGGCCTGGTCGGCATCTGGATCGCCTACACCGCCGACGAATGGCTGCGCGGCCTGCTGATGTGGCGCCGCTGGGCGCGGCTGGGCTGGGTGCCGCATGCGCGCGCGGCGCACCGCAGGCTGCGGCCCCGGGCCGTGCGGCCCTCAGCGCCCGTGAAGACATGAATCGCGCCCGCGCCGGCGTGGCCAAGGGCCGGGCGGCCTGAGGGCCGCCGCCGGTCAGCCGACCGACTGCTCGATGGCCGCGGCGGCGCCGGACAGCGCCACCAGCGTGTCGGTGATCAGCGGCGTGGGGATGGCCGCGAGGTAGCCGCGGAAGCGGCCCTTGGCCTCGAAGCGCTCGCGGAAGCGCGACGCGACGAAGCGGTCGCCCAGCCGCGGCACGATGCCGCCGCCGATGTACACGCCGCCGCGAGCGCCCAGCGTGAGCGCCACGTTGCCGGCAAAGCTGCCGAGCAACGCGCAGAACGCCTCGATCGTGTCGCTGCACAGCGGGTCGGCGGCGGCGTCGCCGGGCGGCGCCAGGCCGCGCTCGACGATGGCCTGCGCGGCCAGCACCGGCGCCGCCACGCCGCGCACCGCCGCCAGCGACTGGTGCAGCAGCGGCAGGCCGATGCCCGACAGCAGCCGCTCGGCGGACACATGCTCGTGCGTGCGCCGCACCTGGGCCAGCAGCTGCGCCTCGAACTCGTCGGACGCGCTCAGCGTGGCGTGCCCGCCCTCACCGGGCAGCGCCTGCCAGCCGGCCCGCGTGTGCACCACGCCGCCCACGCCCAACCCGGTGCCGGGGCCGATGACGGCCATCGTGCCGTGCGCCTGCGGCGCCGGGCCCTGCCAGCGCACCTGCGCCGGCTGCAGCCGCGGCAGCGACAGCGCCAGCGCCTCGAAATCGTTCAGCACCGCCAGCGAGCGCAGGCCCAGCTCGGTCTGCAGGCCGGCGATGGAGAAGCGCCAGTGGCTGTTGGTCAGTTCCACCCGGTCGCCGCCGATGGCCGTGGCCACCGCCAGCGCCGCGCGCCGCGGCATCGCCCCGCCGAGCTCGGCCTGCAGCCCGGCCAGGTAGGCGCGCACCGCCGAGGCCGGGCCGTCGTGCGCGGCCACCGGCAGCGTGCGCACGTGCAGCGCGCTGCCGCCGACGGCCTGCACCCAGCCGAAACGGGCGTTGGTGCCGCCGATGTCGCCCACCAGCCAGGGCAGTTCGGCCGCCGGCGGCGGCGTGGCGGCCGGCAGGCCCCGGGCAGCGGCGGTCACCGGCGCCCCCTGGCCCGGCGCGCCGCGGCAACGGCCATCGGCGCGACCGCGCGGTGGGCGACACCGACCGGCCGGAGCGGCCCGAGCGGACCGCGCGGTCCCTTACCATCCGTGCGGCCTGTGGCGGCCGCCTGCCCTTGGAACCCACGCATCGCCATCCGAGTCTCACCGTTCGCGCGCCGACCGGTCGACGCCGCCATCTCAGCCGCAAAGGTAGCAAAACTACAGGCTTGCGGCAAGGTGGACATACGCGATACTTCCCTTCTGCTGAGTGTATGGCTCGCCGATCGAGGCCATTGATGTAGTCATGCTACTTCTCCAACCCGGGCCGACGGCCCGCCCCCGCACAGGCTGCCCATGGCCATGACCGACTTCGACGCCCCCCGCCTGATCGCCGACATCGGGGGCACCTATGCCCGCTTCGCGCTGGAGACGGCGCCGGGCCGCTTCGCGCACATCCGCTCGCTGCGCTGCGCCGATCACGCCGACTTCCACGCCGCCGTCAGTGCCTACCTGGGCGCGCTGCCGCCGACCCCGGTGCAGCACGCCGCCGTCGCGATCGCCAACCCGGTGGAGGGCGACCAGGTGCGGATGACCAACTACCACTGGCAGTTCTCGATCGAGCAGATGCGCGAGCGGCTGCGCCTGGACACGCTGGTGGTCGTCAACGACTTCACCGCGCTGGCGATGGCCGTGCCGCGGCTGGCCGCGCACGAGCGGCGGCAGGTGGGGGGCGGCACGGTGCGCGAACCCAGCGTCGTCGGCGTGCTGGGCGCCGGCACCGGCCTGGGCGTGTCGGGGCTGATCCCCGCCGGCGACGGCTGGGTGGCGCTGGGCGCCGAGGGCGGCCACACCAGCTTCGCGCCGCGCGACGAGCGCGAGATGGCCATCCTGCGCGTCGCGCTGCGCCAGCACGACCACGTGTCCTTCGAGCGCCTGGTCTCCGGCCCCGGGCTGGCGCTGATCCACCGCGCGCTGGCCGAGCGCGCCGGCCACGCCAACGCGCCCGCGCTGGCCGCCCCCGAGATCACCCGCCGCGGCCTGGACGGCAGCGACGCGCTGTGCGCCGAGACGCTGGAGGTGTTCTGCCTGATGCTCGGCAGCGCCGCCAGCAACCTGGCCGTGACGCTGGGCGCCACCGGTGGCATCTACATCGGCGGCGGCATCGTGCCGCGGCTGGGCGCGCACTTCGACCGCTCGGGCTTCCGCGCGCGCTTCGAGGACAAGGGGCGCTTCTCCGACTACGCCCGCGCCATCCCCACCTTCGTCATCACGGCCGAGAACGCGACCTTCACCGGCGCCTCGGCCATCCTGCAGTCGCAGCTGCGCGCGCTGCAGGGCGCCCCCCACTCGGCCCTGCTGGAACAGATCCGGCGCGGCCTGGCCGGCCTGTCGCCGGCCGAGCGCCGCGTGGCCGACCAGGTGCTGGCGCACCCGCGCGCCGCGCTCAACGACCCCATCGCCGAGATCGCCCGGGCCGCCCACGTGAGCCAGCCGACGGTGATCCGCTTCTGCCGCTCGCTGGGTTGCGAGGGGCTGTCGGATTTCAAGCTGCGGCTGGCCTCGGGCCTGACCGGCACGGTGCCGGTGACGCACACCCAGGTGACCGGCGACGACTCGATGGCCGAGCTGGGCGACAAGGTGCTGGGCAACACCGCGGCGGCCATCCTGCAGGTGCGCGACCAGCTCAACCGCGGCTCGATCGACCGTGCCATCGATCTGCTCAACGGCGCCGCCCGCATCGAGTTCCACGCCGTCGGCCACTACGGCGTGGTGGCGCAGGACGCGCAGTTCAAGTTCCTGCGCTTCGGCATCGCCTGCAATGCCTGCACCGACCCGCGGCTGCAGGTGCTGACGGCCAATGTGCTGGGCCCGAAGGACGTGGCCGTGGTCATCAGCGGCCACGGCCGCGTGCCCGAACTGCTGGAGGTGGCCGACCGCGCCCGCCAGCGCGGCGCGGTGGTGGTGGCCATCACCGCCAGCCAGTCGCCGCTGGCCCGCAAGGCCGACCTGGCGCTGATCGTCGACCACGTGGAAGATGTGGCCACGCAGCTGCCGATGGTCAGCCGCATCCTGCACCTGCTGATCATCGACATCCTGGCCGTCGGCGTGGCGATGCGGCGCAGCGCGCTGCCGGTGGTGGTGGCCGACGACACCGAGGTGCCGGCCGATGGCCTTGCCGCCGCCGCGGCCGCGCCGGAGGGCGTGGCGGCGCCGGTGGCGCGCCGCCGTGCGGCACCGGGCGTGAGCGCGTCGTCGCCGCTGGCGCGCCTGACCTCGCACAGCAGCTGAGCGTCCGCCGCGCGGGGCTTCAGAGCCCCAGGTCGGACAGACCCGGGTGGCCGTCGGGCCGGCGGCCCAGTGGCCAGTGGAACAAGCGCGACGCCGCGGCGATGGGCTGGTCGTTGATGCTGGCGTGGCGCGAGGTCATGAAGCCGGCGTCGTCGAACTGCCAGTTCTCGTTGCCGTGGCTGCGGTACCACTGGCCCGAGTCGTCGTGCCACTCGTAAGCGAAGCGCACGGCGATGCGGTGGCCACCGAAGGCCCACAGCTCCTTGATGAGCCGATAGTCGAGCTCGCGCGACCACTTGCGCCGCAGGAAGTCCTTCACCTGCTCGCGGCCGACCGGGAACTCGACGCGGTTGCGCCAGCGCGTGTCGACCGTGTAGACGCGGGCGCAGACCTCGGGGTCACGGGTGTTCCAGGCGTCCTCGGCGCCGCGCACCTTGCGCGCCGCGCTGTCGGCGTCGAAGGGCGGCAGCGGCGGGCGGGTTTCGGCCGATGGCACGGTCAGTAGGTCTTGTACGGCAGGAACTTGCCGGACATCGTGATCGACACGCGGTCGCCCTTGGGGTCGGGCTCGCGCTGCAGGTCCATGCGGAAGTCGATGGCGCTCATGATGCCGTCGCCGAACTCCTCGTGGATCAGTGCCTTGAAGGTGGTGCCGTAGACGCTGACCAGCTCGTAGAAGCGGTAGATCAGCGGATCGGTCGGCACGCTGGTGGGCAGGCTGCCCTTGTAGGGCACGACCATCAGCCACTTCGTCTCGTCGGCGCTGAGGCCGAAGATCTCGGCCACGACACCGGCCTGCTCGGCGTCCAGCGTCATCTGGCCCAGGCACGCGGCGGTGACCCATTCCTTGCTCAGGCCCACGCGGGCGGCCACGTCGGACCATTTGAGGCCCTTGGCCACCTTGGTGGCGATGATCTTCTCGGTGACATCCAGACGGCTCATGGGGCGATCTCCTTCGGG
>NZ_MWLO01000061.1 GCF_002198735.1 Ideonella sp. A 288 | reverse complement strand
CCCCGGCCGACGCCGCCCTGCCACCCACCTCGGACGGCCGCCCCGACGAGGCCCATGGCCTGCGCTACCCCTGCGGCGAGCCGCCGGCGGCCGGCCAGGTGCGCGAGGTGGCGCCCGGCGTGCTGTGGCTGCGCATGCCCTTGCCGTTTGCGCTGAACCACATCAACCTCTGGGCCATCGCCGACTGGGACGAGCGTGGCGCCGGCTGGGCCATCGTCGACACCGGTACCAAGACCGCCGACGTGATGGCCGCCTGGGGCCACCTGCTGGCCGCCGACGGCCCTCTGGCCTCGACGCCGCAGGGCGCGAGGGTGACCCGCGTGTTCGTCACCCACATGCACCCCGACCACGTCGGCATGGCCGGCTGGCTGACGCGCAAGTTCGACGCCCGGATGTGGATCTCGCGGCTGGAGTACCTGAGCTGCCGCACCCTGGCCGCCGACACCGGCCGCGAGGCCCCCGACGACGCGATCCGCTTCTACCGCGCCTGCGGCTGGCCCGAGTCGGCGCTCGACCTGTACCGGGCGCGCTTCGGCGGCTTCGGCAAGTACCTGCACCCGCTGCCCGACAGCTTCCACCGCCTGCACGACGGGCAGGCCATCCGCATCGGTACGCGCGACTGGCGCATCCTCATCGGCCGTGGCCATTCGCCCGAGCACGCCTGCCTGGTCTGCGACGAGGCGGGGGTGCTGATCTCCGGCGACCAGGTGCTGCCGCGCATCTCGTCGAACGTGTCGGTGTTCCCGACCGAGCCCGAGGCCGATCCGCTGGGCGACTGGATCGCCTCCATCGAGCACCTGCGGGCCCGGCTGCCCGACGGCCTGCTGGTGCTGCCCGCCCACGGCGAGCCCTTCCTCGGGCTGCATGCGCGGCTCGACCGGCTGGCCTCCGGCCACGCCAAGGGCCTGGAGCGGCTGCGCCGCAGCCTGGCGGGCGGGCCGCGCCGGGCCATCGACGTCTTCGGTGCGCTGTTCGCACGGCCCATCGGCACCGACAGCGACCTGCTCGGCATGGCCACCGGCGAGAGCCTGGCCCACCTGAACCACCTGATGGCCCTGGGCGAGGTGCGGCGCGACTGCGACGCGGACGGCGTCTGGCACTACCGCCTGGTGTGATCGCGCCAGCGGTGGGGCGGCCGCGACAGGGCTGAGCGCGCCGTGGCGGGGCCTGGCGCGCGGCGGCGCCTGGCCGCGGGGCCGCCGCTTGGCATACCAGCGCAACTTCGTCGGGAATACGCCAGCACCTGGGCCGTATACAGCGCGGGCCCGGCGCCTCGGCGTGGCCGGCCTGCCCCACCACAGGGGCCCGTGGGCGCATCTGCCGCGGGCCACCACCCATCCGTCTTCGCAGGAGGTTCAACGTGCAACTGAAGTCATCGCTCATCGCCTTGCTCGCCATCACCGCCATGGGCACCGCGGTCGCCCACGACCGCTCGCCGCCGCCGCTGGTGCGCTTCAGCGGCACCATCGGGGTCGATCCGCTCACCGCCGCCGGTGGCGTGGACACGCTCAACGTCGTGCGCGGCATCAACCCCGGCGGCCGGGCCTGGATGCTGCGCACCCTGAAGGCGTCGGTGGCCAAGGACGGCACGCTCACGGCCCGCGGCACCAACCTGGTGTTCACCAGTGGCGACCTGATCGGTGGCCGGGGTGGGGTCACCCACGTGGCGGCCACGCTGGCCTGTGGGCCGGCCGCCACCGCCCGCAAGTTCAACAGCGGCCCGTTCGAGCTCGACATCTACGGCAACTTCCGCATCAACGGCAAGCTGAGCGAAGACGGCCTCAATGCCGCGGTGATGCCCGACACCTGCGACACGCCGGTGCTGCTGATCCGCTCGGCCAACCCGACCACTGGCGTGCTGGGCAACTGGTTTGCCGCGGGCATCCCGGCCCCGGTCAGCGGCGACGACGACTGACCCTCGCCACCGTGGTGGCCGTCCGCAGGCCGTGAGGCCGCGCGGACGGCTCGCACCCGCGTCGTCCCGCTGCCGTGCCGCGCCACCCCGGACGCACGCCGGCGCCGACAGCGCGGCGGCGGGGCGCTTTGGCCAATCGATCTGGCCGCTTTGGCCATTGGCGCGGCCCCGGCCTCGGCGCAAGCTGCGCCGCTTCGTCACATCCGACCGACCCCGCCGATGTACCTGACCCAGGGCCTGCACCGGGCCGTGCAGCGCCACCCCGACAAGATGGCGCTGCGCTACGGCGACCGCGTGCACAGCTTTGCCGCACTGGCCGACCAGGTGGCGCGGCTGGCGGCCACGCTGCGCCGGCGCGGTGTCGCGGCCGGCGACCGGGTGGCGCTGCTGTCGCCCAACACCGATCGCCTGGTCACCCAGTTGCTGGCGCTGTGGTGGCTGGGCGCGGTGGCCGTGCCGCTGAACACGCGCTGGAGCGCGCCCGAACTGTCGGCCGCGCTGGCCGATGCCGAGCCGGCGCTGCTGGTGGCCGACGACAGCCTGCTGGCCACGGCACGGTCGCTGGGCGGCCGCGCGCCGCTGCGCGGCGAGGTGCTGGCGGTGGAGTCGGCGCACCATGGGCCGGTGGGCGATGCCCGCACGGGCGGCGACGCGCTGGCGGCCATCCTGTTCACCGGCGGCACCACGGGCCGCGCCAAGGGCGTGATGCTCACGCACGCCAACTTCTGGTCGGCAGCCATGGCGCGCGGGGCCGAGCTGAACAACCCGGCCGATTCGATCTCGCTGCTGGTGGCGCCGCTGTTCCACGTGGCCGGGCTGGGCCGGCTGATCGGGCAGCTGATCGTCGGCGGCGCCTGCCTCACGGTGCCGCAGTTCCGGCCCGATGCCGTGCTGGCCGACATCGCCGCGCACCGGGTCACCGACCTCATCGTCGTGCCCAGCATGCTGCAGGCGCTGCTTGACCACCCGGCCTTCGACGCGGCCACGCTGCAGAGCTTGCGCCGCATCGCCTTCGGGGCCGCGCCGATGCCGCCCGACCTGCTCGACCGCGCGTTGCAGGCCTGGCCCGAGGCCGAGTTCTTCCAGGCCTACGGCCTGACCGAGACGGCCGCCGCGGTGTGCATCAACCCGCCGGCGCACCACCGGCCCGAGGCGCGTGGCCTGGGCTTGCTCGATTCGGTGGGGCGCGCCGGCCTGGGCGCCGAGATCCGCATCGTCGACGAACGCGGCGATGAAGTGCCGCGCGGCACCGTCGGCGAGATCGTGGTGCGCGGCCCGATGGTGATGGCCGGCTACTGGCGCCAGCCCGAAGCCACGGCCGAGGCGCTGCGCGACGGCTGGCTGCACACCGGCGACGCCGGCCGCATGGACGCCGCCGGCCACATGTGGGTGGTCGACCGGCTGAAGGACATGGTGATCACCGGCGGCGAGAACGTCTATTGCGTGGAGGTCGAGACCGTGCTGCGCAGCCACCCCGCGGTGGCCGATGCGGCGGTGGTCGGCGTGCCCGATGCGCAGTGGGGCGAGGCCGTGCAGGCCGTGGTGGTGCGCCGTGCGGGGCAGGCGGTGGACGAGGACGCGCTGCGCGCCCATTGCCGCACCCGCCTGGCCGGCTACAAGTGCCCGCGCGGCATCCTCTTCGTCGACGCCTTGCCGCTGTCGGCGGCGGGCAAGGTGCAGAAGGCCGTGCTCAGGCAGGCGTTTCGCACGCCCGACTGGCGCTGAAGCGCCCCGGCTTTGATCCCGCGCAATGCGGTGGGGGGTACCTGCGACGACATGTCACAGGGGTGTCGAGTCGTCAGTGCCTAGTATTTGAAGCACTGGCCCAGAGCCAGTGGCCGCTCCCCGGCACGGGGAGACGAATCCACCCACTTCAGGGACTCCCCATGACCACCCCCTTCCGCTGCCACGCCGTTGCCGTGGCCGCCAGCATTGCCCTGGCCGCTGTCGTGACGCCAGCCTTGTCCCAGTCCCAGCTCGCCGTGTCGCCCACGCCGAGCTTCGTCGACCCCACCGTGCAGCTGCTCGGCAACGCCAACATCGGCCTCGGCGGACTGGTCTTCATCGGGCCGTTCGCGCGCCTGACGGCGCCGACCAGCACGCTCTACATCCGCGTTGGCAGCGAGTCGAACGTGCAGGACAACGCCGAGGTCAACGCGTCCACCGGGGCCATCAGCCTGGGCCGACAGGTGATCCTGGCGCACGGCGCGGTTGTCAAGGGCCCGGCGCAGATCGGCATGACCGGCACCTGCCCGGTGAGGACGCAGACCACGTGCCCCAGCTTCGTGAGTTTCAACGCCGTGGTCGACGGTGCCATCGTGCAGAAGAACGCGATGGTTTCTGCGCTGGCCCGCGTCGGGCCCGGGGTCACCATCCCGTCGGGCCGCAAGGTGCTGTCGGGCGCCAACGTCACCAGCAATGCGCAGGTGACGGCCAAGAGTGTGGCCGTCGTGCAGGCCGACCTCGATTTCATGAACGGCGTGATCGCTGTCAACCGCGAGTTTGCCGTCGGCTACAGCGAAATGGCAGCTGCCGAGCCGTCCAAGGTGCGTGGCATCGGCCCGAACCCGGTCACGCTGTTCGACCCCGTCGAGGTGCTGCCCACCCTCAATGGCCTGCCCACGGCCGACCCGGGCTTCCGCAACCGCATCATCGGCGACGTGCGCATCGGCAACACCCTGGCCGAGTTGAAGCGGCGCATGGGCGGCCAGGTGTCGCTGCGGGCTGACGAGGGCCACCCGTTCCGGATCGGCTCGATCGATTCGATGGCCAGCAAGACCACATTCCATGCGCTCGAGACCACCGACCTGAGCGTGGGGCTGAACGGCCGCTACGGCTTCCACAGCGTCGTGCACGGCGGTGGCGCCGCGGGGGCCATGATCGCCGGAGACAACGTCGTGGTCGGCGACTGGTCGGTGCTGTTCCGGTCGCTGGTGGGTTCGGGCACCACCATCGGCTACAAGAGTCTGGTGCAGCAGGCCGACCTGCCGCCTGGCACCGTCGTGCCCGATTGCACGGTGATCATCGGCGCCGGTGCGGCCCGGGTCACCAGCCCGGTCGAATGGTGCGACATCACGCCGTGACCGGCGTCGCCACCAGGCCGCCGGCCCTGGCCGGCGCGGTGATGGCGCTGACCGTGGCGCTGGCATCGATCGGCGCGTCGGCCGGCGCCGCCGAGCCGATGCACGGACACGCGCATGACCATGGCCACGCCCATGCGCACGGCGACGAGACCGCGCCGCAGGCCGATCTGCCCGCCGCACCGGATGGCCTGGTGCGGCGGCTCGAGGACGTGCAGCGTCGATCCGGCCGTGGCCGCATCGCCTGGCAGACCTTCTGGACGTTGTGCTGGCAGCCGGTCGCCGGCGCCGTGCGCTACGAGGCGCGGTTGACGACCAGCGAGGGGGCACCCCGCAGGCCCACGCCCGTCGACCGCGGTTGCCACCGCGTCGAAGTGGCCGCCGGCGAGAACGCGGTGGCCGCGGGCCTGTATCGGCGCGACCTGATGCTGGCCATGCAGTCGGCGCAATCGTCGGTGCGGGTGAGGGCCGTCTTTGCCGACGGCCGCACCACGGCCTGGACGGCCGAGCAGCCGGTGGGCGTGGTCGGGCCCTCCGACCGCTGACGCCTGCGCAACGGCCTGCGGGCTGCACTTGCCCAACCGCCCCGTGCGGCGGGGTCGGCGCCGAGCGTTCCCGCCAATCCCGCTGAGCATTGCGGCCATTGCCGCGCGCCGCGGCGCTGCCCACACTCCGGGGCTCAACCAGGAGACGAGCATGACGCAGGCGGTTCATGTGGTGGGCGTGGGCATGATCCCGTTCACCAAGCCCGGGGCCAGCGACCCGTACCACGTGATGGGCGCACGCGCCGCGCGGCTGGCGCTGGACGATGCCCATGTGCCCTACGAGCACATCGAGCAGGCCTACGTGGGCTACGTCTACGGCGACTCCACCGCCGGCCAGGCGGCGGTCTACGGCGTCGGCCTCACCGGCATCCCGGTGGTCAACGTCAACAACAACTGCTCCACCGGTTCGACCGCGCTGTTCCTGGCGCGGCAGGCGGTGGCCTCGGGTGCGGCCGAGTGCGTGCTGGCGCTGGGCTTCGAGCAGATGGTGCCCGGCGCACTGAAGGGCGCCTACGACGACCGGCCGTCGCCGCTGGCCCGCTTCGTCGACGCGATGCAGCAGGACCAGGGCATCGAGCCAGCGGCACCGCGCGCGGCGCAGTTCTTCGGCGGCGCGGCGCGGGCCTACATCGCCGAGCACGGCATCCGCGCCGACACCTTCGCGCGCATCTCGGTCAAGGCCCGGCAGCATGCGGCGCGCAACCCGCTGGCGGTGTTCCGCCAGACCGTCACGCTCGACGAGGTCATGGCCGCGCCCAAGGTGTTCGACCCACTCACCCGCCTGCAGTGCTGCCCGCCCACCTGCGGCGCCGCCGCGGCGGTGATCTGCAGCGAGGCCTTCGCCCGCCGCCACGGCCTGGACACGCGCGTGCGCATCGCCGCCCAGGCCATGACCACCGACACCGCCAGCACCTTTGAGGCGCACGACATGCGCCGCCTGGTCGGCTACGACATGGCCCGCACCGCGGCGCAGAAGGTGTACGACGCCGCCGGCATCGGCCCCGACGACCTGGACGTGGTTGAACTGCACGACTGCTTCACCGCCAACGAGCTGATCACCTACGAGGCGCTGGGCCTCACGGCCGAGGGCACGGCCGAGCGCTTCATCGTCGACGGCGACAACACCTACGGCGGGCGCATCGTCACCAACCCCTCCGGCGGCCTGCTGTCCAAGGGCCACCCGCTGGGCGCCACCGGCCTGGCGCAGTGTGCCGAGCTGACATGGCAACTGCGCGGCCAGGCCGAGCAGCGCCAGGTCGAGGGCGCGCGGCTGGCCCTGCAGCACAACCTGGGGCTGGGCGGCGCCTGCGTCGTCACGCTCTACCAGCGGGTGGACGCCTGATGCTGGACAAGGGGTTCATCGGGCACCGCCTGGCGCCGTTCACGGTGCCGGTCGAGGCCAGCAGGCTGCGCTTGTTCGCGAAGGCCATCGGCGAAACGCGGCCCGAGTACCTGGACGAGGCCGCGGCGCGCGCCGCCGGCTTTGCCGGCCTGCCGGTGCCGCCCACCTTCCTGTTCTGCCTGGAGATGGACGCGCCCGACCCCGGTGCCCTGCGCACGCTGCTGGGCATCGACATCGCGCGCATCCTGCACGGCGAGCAGCGCTTCCGCTACCACGCGATGGCCCATGCCGGCGACACGCTCACCTTCGAGCAGCGCATCGCCGACATCTACGACAAGAAGGGCGGGGCGCTGGAGTTCGTGGTGCGCGAGACCCGGGTCACCAACCACCGCGGCGAGCCGGTGGCTGAGCTCGACTGCGTGACGGTGGTGCGCAATGGATAGGGCGGCGCTGCAACACCTGAAGGTCGGCGACGTGCTGCCCGCCGTCGCCCAGGCGCCGGTGTCGCGCTTCGACCTGGCGCTGTACCTGGGCGCCTCGGGCGACCACAACCCGATCCACGTCGACCTCGATTTCGCGCGCCGAGCCGGCATGCCCGACGTGTTCGCGCACGGCATGCTGTCGATGGCCTGGCTGGGCAGGGCGCTGACGCACTGGGTGCCGCAGCCGCGGGTGCGCGAGTTCGGCGTGCGCTTCGTCGCCATCACGCAGGTGGGCGAGCGCATCACCTGCAGCGGCACCGTCACCGAGCTGTTCGAGGCCGGCGGCGAGCGCCGCGCCCGGCTGGCCGTGCAGACGGCCAACGAGGCCGGGCAGGTGAAGCTGATTGGCGACGCCGTCGTCGCCCTGGATTGAACGCACACAGGAGACCCGCGATGGGCAGATTGCAGGACAAGGTGGCCCTGGTGTCGGGCTCGGGGCGCGGCATCGGGCTGGCCATCGCCACCAAGCTGGCGAGCGAGGGCGCGCGCGTGGTCGTCAACGACCTCGATGCCGAACCGGCCGAGGCCGCGGTGGCGGCCATCCGGGCGGCCGGCGGCCAGGCGGTGGCCTGCATCGGCAGCGTCACCGCCGACGGCTTCGCCGAGCGCTTCGTGCGCACGGCGGTCGACAGCTACGGCGGGCTGGACATCATCGTCAACAACGCCGGCTACACCTGGGACAACGTGATCCAGAAGATGGACGACGCGCAGTGGGACGCCATCCTCGACGTGCACCTGAAGGCGCCGTTCCGCATCCTGCGCGCCGCCTCGGGCTTCATCCGCGAGGCCGCGCGCCGCGAGGCCGAGGCCGGGCACGAGGTGTTCCGCAAGGTGGTCAACATCTCGTCCACCTCGGGCGTGTTCGGCAACGCCGGACAGGTCAACTATGCGGCGGCCAAGTCGGGCATCAACGGCCTGACGCGCGCGATGGCCAAGGAGTGGGGCCGCTACAAGGTCAACGTCAACAGCGTCGCCTTCGGGCTGATCAAGACGCGGCTCACCGAGGCCTCGGCCGCGGGTGACGCGCGCATCGACATCGAGGGCCGGCAGATCAAGGTGGGCGTGAACCCGCAGATCCTGGAGAGCGCCGAGAAGACCATCCCGATCGGCCGCGCCGGCACACCCGAGGAGGCCGCCGGGGCGGTGTACCTGTTCTGCTGCCCCGAGAGCAACTACGTCAGCGGGCAGGTGCTGGTGTGTGCGGGGGGGAAGCCATGAGCCTTCCTTGGCCGAAGCCGACCTGGATGGACCACGACCTCGAGCAACTCGAGGACGCCGCCAACCGCTTCTTCGAGCGCGAATGCGTGCCGCACGACGCCCGCTGGCGCGAGCAGCGCCACGGCGACCGCGGCATCTGGAACCAGGCCGGTGCGGCCGGGCTGCTGTGCGTCAGCATCCCCGAGCAGTACGGCGGCGGTGGCGGCCACTTCGGCCACGAGGTGGTGATCACCCAGGCCCATGCACGGGCCGGCGTGGGCGGCTTCTCCAACGGCGTGCACTCGGGCATCGTGGCCCACTACATCCTGCGCTATGGCACCGAGGCGCAGAAGCAGCGCTGGCTGCCGAAGATGGCCGCCGGCGAGCTGGTGGCCGCCATCGCGATGACTGAGCCCGGTGCCGGCACCGACCTGCAGGCCATCCGCACCTCGGCCCGCCGCGACGGCGACCACTACGTGATCAACGGCGCCAAGACCTTCATCACCAACGGCTGGCACGCCGACCTGGTGTGCGTGGTGGCGCGCACCGGGCCCGAATCGGGCGGCAAGGGCCTGTCGCTGATCATGGTCGAGACGGCGGGGCAAGAAGGCTACCGGCGCGGCCGCCTGCTCGACAAGATCGGCCAGCACAGCATCGACACCTGCGAGCTGTTCTTCGACGAGATGCGCGTGCCGGCGCACCAGCTGCTGGGCACCGACGAGGGCCGCGGCTTCGCGCAGCTGATGGAGCAATTGCCGCGCGAGCGGCTGATCATCGCCGTGGGCGGCGTGGCCACCCTGCAGCGCGCCGTAGACGAGACCCTGGCCTACGTGCAGCAGCGGCAGGCGTTCGGCCAGCCGCTGATGGCGATGCAGAACACCCGTTTCAAGCTCGCCGAATGCCAGACCCTGGCCACGGTGGCGCGCAGCTTCGTCGACGACTGCATCGGCCGCGCGCTGCGCGACGAGCTCGACCTGGCCACCGCGGCCATGGCCAAGAGTTGGGTCACCGAGGCGGTGGGCAAGGTGGTCGACGAATGCCTGCAACTGCACGGCGGCTACGGCTACATGACCGAGTACCCGATCGCCCGCATGTACGCCGACGCGCGCGTGGGCCGCATCTATGGCGGCAGCAACGAGGTGATGAAGGAGCTGATCGCCCGGGCCATGGAGCGCGCGTCGCGATGACGGTGGCCGCCGCCCCGACCGGCCACCCGACCGCCGCCCGCCCGCGCTTCTGGCCCGGGGGCCTGCCCCGCACGCTGGTGGTGCCCGAGGCCACGCTGGTCGACAGCCTGCGCGCCAACGCCGCGCGTACGCCGCACCGGCCGGCCATCGTCTTCGGCGACGAGGTGCTGAGCCATGCCGAGCTGCTCGCCCAGGTGGAGGCCCTGGCCGGTTGGCTGCAGCAGCGCTGCGGCGTGCAGCGTGGCGACCGTGTGCTGCTGTTCAGCCAGAACAGCCCGCGCTTCTGCATCGCCTACCACGCGGTGATGCGCGCCGACGCGGTGGTGGTGCCCGTGAACGCGATGAGCACGCCGTCCGAGCTGGCCTACCTGGCCGGCGACAGCGGCGCGCGGGTGGTGCTGGCCTCGGGCGAGCTGGTCGGACGTGCGGCGGGGGTGGCCACGCTGGCGTGCGGCGTGGTGCTCGACCACGCCACGGACGACGGTGCGCCCGCCGCCTTCGCCCACTGGCCGGAGGTGCTGCAGGCCTGCCTGGCGCCGACGCCGATGACCACCAGCCACGACGACCTGTGCGTGCTGCCCTACACGTCGGGCACCACCGGCCACCCCAAGGGCTGCCGCCACACGCACCGCACGATGCTGAGCTCGTTGCACGCCTCGCGCACCTGGCGAGGCCTCGGCGACGACACCGTGGCGCTGTCTGTGGCGCCGATGTTCCACCTGCTGGGCATGCAGAACGGCATGAACCTGCCGCTGCTGGCGGGCGGCACCCTTGTGATGCTGCCGCGCTGGGACCGCGAGGCCGCCGCCGTGCTGATCGAGCGCCACCGCGTCACCTACTGGGCGGCGCCGCCGACGATGGTGGTCGACTTCTTCGCCCAGCCAGGGCTGGCGCAGCGCGACCTGTCGAGCCTGAAGCTGCTGGTCGGCGGCGGCGCCGCGGTGCCCGACGCCGTGTCGGCGCTGCTGCGCGACCGCTATGGCCTGGCACTGAACGAGGCCTACGGCATGACCGAGACCGCGTCGTTCCTGCACTGCAACCCGGTCGGCCGCGAGAAGCCGTGCTGTCTGGGCGTGCCGACCTTCGGCGTCGATTCGCGCGTGGTCGACCCAGTGACGCTGGCCGAACTGCCACCGGGCGAGGTGGGTGAGCTGGTCACGCGCGCGCCGCAGGTCATGCTGGGTTACTGGGGCCGCCCCGAGGCCGATGCCGAGGCCTACGTGACGATCGACGGCCAGCGCTTCCTGCGCACCGGCGACCTGTGTGCCGCCGACGATGAAGGCTACTTCTTCATGCGCGACCGGCTCAAGCGCATGATCAGCGTGTCTGGCTACAAGGTGTGGCCGGCCGAGGTGGAGAACCAGATCTACGCGCACCCGGCCGTGCACGAGGCCTGCGTGATCGGCGTGCCCGATCCGCGTTCGGGCGAGCGCGTCAAGGCGCTGCTGGTGCTCAAGCCCGGCGCGAGCGCTGGCGTGACTGCCGAGGACGTCATCGGCTGGTGCCGCGACCGCATGGCGGTGTTCAAGGCGCCGCGCGAGGTGGCCTTCCTGGACCACCTGCCCAAGTCGGGCACCGGCAAGATCCTGTGGCGCGAGCTGCAGGACCGCGAACCACATCGACGCGAACCACATCGATGCGAAGAACAGCAAGGAGACACGCCATGACCGGTTCCCTCTTCAACCGACGCGCGGCCATCGCCGCCGCCGCCCTGGCCCTGGCCGGCGCCCTGGTGCCGGCACAGGCCCAGACCTTCCCGACCAGGCCGGTGCGCATCGTCGTGCCCTATGCGCCCGGTGGCGCCACCGACATCCTGGGCCGCATGGTGGCGGCCAAGCTGCAGGAGGCCTGGGGCCAGAACGTCACGGTCGAGAACAAGCCCGGCGCCAGTGGCGTGGTCGGCAACGACCTGGTGGCCAAGGCGCCACCTGACGGATACACCGTGCTGCTGGGCATCACCGCCATCGTGCAGGGCGCGACGCTGATGAAGCTGCCCTACGACCCCTACAAGGACTTCATCCCGGTGTCGCAGCTGTCCACCAGCACCAGCCTGCTGGTGGTGCCGGCCAAGGCCCCCTACAACACGGTGGCCGAGTACGTGGCGCTGCTGAAGCAGCAGCCGGGCAAGCATGGCTACGGCTCGTACGGTGCCGGCACCAGTGCGCACATCCAGGGCGAGCTGTTCAAGTCGCACACCGGCACCGACCTGGCCCATGTGCCCTACAAGGGCGCCGCGCCGATGATGACCGATCTGCTCGGCGGCCAGCTCAGCATGGCCTTCGTCGATGCCGGCACAGGCCGCGCGCACGTCAAGTCGGGTGCGGTCAAGGCGCTCGCCGTCACCGGCACCGAGCGGCTGAAGATGGCCCCCGATGCGCCCACCTTCGCCGAACTGGGCTACGCCAACTTCGAGCCCAAGGGCTGGTTCGGTTTCTTCCTGCCCGCGGGCACGCCGGCGCCCATCGTGGCCAAGCTGGCGGCCGACCTGCAGAAGGCCATCCGCCTGCCCGACGTCACGGCGCGCATCGAAGACCTGGGCCAGACGCCGGTGGGCGGCACGCCCGAGGCCTTTGCCGCGGTCATCAAGACCGATGGCCCGGTGTATGCGAAGCTCATCAAGGACCTGAACATCAAGCTGGACTGACCCGACCGACCAAGGAGCCCGACATGAGCGATCTCGAGTACTCACTGCACGAAGGCGTGGCCACGCTCACGCTGAACCGGCCCGAGGCGCGCAATGCGCTGAGCGGCGACATGCGGGTGGCCTTTGCACGGCTGGTGCCGCAACTGGCGGCCGACAAGTCGGTGCGCGCGGTGATCCTCACTGGCGCGGGCGGTGCCTTTTGCGCCGGCGGCGACCTGCGCGGCATGGCCGAATCGCGCCCCACCGCCACCATCGAGAGCTGGCGCGACCGCATGCGCGACGTGCAGCCGTGGATGCGGCAACTCGTCGAACTGGACAAGCCGCTGATTGCCGCCGTCGATGGCCCGGCCTTCGGCGCCGGCTTCAGCCTGTCGCTGATGGCCGACTTCGTGGTGGCCACGCCGCGCGCGCGCTTCTGCCTGTCGTTCATGCGCGTGGGGCTGGTGCCCGACTTCGCCGCGATGTACACGCTGCCCCGGGTGGTGGGCGTGCAGCGCGCGAAGGAGTTGATGCTGTCGGCGCGCGAGGTGGCGGCCGACGAGGCGCTGCGCCTGGGCCTGGTGATGGAGATCGTGCCGGCCGAATCGCTGATGGACCGGGCCGGCGCGCTGGCGCGCAGCTTTGTCGGCGCCTCGCCGCTGGCCACCAGCCTGATCAAGCGCAGCGTGGGCATGTCGCTGGCGAGCGACCTGTCCACGCTGCTGTCGACAGAGGCCAACGACCAGGCCATGTGCTTCGAGACGCCGTACCAGGCCGAGGCGGTGCAGCGCTTCCTGAACAAGCGGCCGGCGATGTTCCAGTGGCCGGCCGCGGTTGGCAAGGACAAGGAGTGACCATGGGCATGCTCGACGACAAGGTGGTGGTGGTCACTGGGGCCGGTGGCGGCATCGGCCGCGACATCGCGCTGCAGTGCGCGGCGCAGGGCGCCGCGGTGGTGGTCAACGACATCGGTGCCTCGGTGGCCGGCGAGGGCCTGGACAGCGGCCCGGCGCAGCAGGTGGTGGACGAGATCCGCGCCGCCGGTGGCCGCGCGGCGGCCAGCACCGACAGCGTGTCCGAGCCGGTCAGCGCCGGCCGCATCGTGCAGGCCGCGCTCGACAGCTTCGGCCGCATCGACGTGGTGGTCAACAACGCCGGCATCCTGCGCGACCGCTTCTTCCACAAGATGGGCCAGGACGAGTGGGACGCAGTGATCAAGGTGCACCTGTACGGCGCCTGGCACGTCAGCCGCGCCGCGGCCAACCATTTCAAGGAGCAGGGCAGCGGCGCCTACGTGCACATGACGTCCACCTCGGGCCTGATCGGCAACTTCGGCCAGGCCAACTACGCGGCGGCCAAGCTGGGCGTGGCGGCGCTGTCCAAGTCCATCGCGCTGGACATGCAGAAGTTCAACGTGCGCAGCAACTGCATCGCGCCCTTCGCCTGGAGCCGCATGATCGGCTCGATCCCGACCGACACGCCCGAGCAGCAGGCCCGCGTGGCGCGCATCCAGCAAATGACGCCGGCCAAGATCGCCCCAGTGGCGGTCTACCTCGCCAGCGACGCGGCCAGTGAGGTGAGCGGCCAGATCTTCGCGGTGCGCAACAACGAGATCTTCCTGATGAGCCAGCCGCGGCCCGAACGCAGCGTGCACCGCAGCGAGGGCTGGACGCCCGAGAGTGTGGCCGCGCATGCGATGCCGGCGCTCAAGTCGGCCTTCTACCCGCTGGACCGCTCGGCCGATGTGTTCTGCTGGGACCCGATCTGAGCTTCATTGCCCAGCCGCGCTCACTCGATCTCGATGCCCTTGGTGACTGGTCCCCACAGCGCCAGTTCCTTGGCCGCCTGCGCGGCGAGTTGCTCGCCGGTGCCCGACCAGGCGTTGTAGCCAAGGTCGGCCAGGCGGGCCTGCATCTCGGCGGTGGCCAGCACCTTGCGCGTGGCCTCGGCCAGGCGCTGCACGGTGGCCGCCGGCAGCTTGGGTGGGCCGTACAGGCCGTACCAGCCCCCGACTTCGTAGCCGGGCAGCCCGGCCTCGCGCATCGTCGGCACCTCGGGCAGCATCGGGTTGCGCTGCGGCGAGGTCACGGCGATGGCCCGCACCTGGCCGGCGCTGATGTACTTGCGCGCGCCGCCGACGATGTCGAACATCATCGAGATCTGCCCGCCGATCACGTCGTTCATCGCCGGTGCATTGCCCTTGTAGGGCACGTGCACCAGCTTCACCTTCGCCTGCGCGGCCAGCAGTTCGCCGCTGAGGTGGTTGCTGGCACCGACACCGGCCGAGCCGTAGAACACCTGGCCCGGCTGCGCCCGGGCCAGCGACAGCAGTTCGTCGAGGCTGCGCGCCGGATGGTCCTTGGCCACCACCAGCACGTTGGCGTAGCTCAGCAGCGGCGCCACCGGCGTCAGGTCTTTCGCCGGGTCGTAGCGCAGCTTCTTATGGATGTGCGGCACGATGGTGATCGTGGGGCTGGCCGCGAAGAAGACCGTCAGCCCGTCGGGCGCCGAGCCCACGGTCAGTTCGCCGGCCAGCGCGCCACTGGCGCCAGGCTTGTTCTCGACGATGACCGGCTGGCCCAGCTCGCGCGACAGCAAGGGCGCAACGATGCGCGCCATCGCGTCGACTGGGCCGCCAGCCGCATAGCCGACGAGCAGGCGGAGCTGCTTGTCCGATTGGGCGGAGGCCCGCAGGGGCAGGCCGGCCAACAGGGCAGCAGCGCACAGGCTGGCGGCGGCCACCGCGCGGCGGCGTTGCAGTCGCATGGCGATCTCCAGAGTGGGGATCGGCACAGCTTCGCCCAGCCGTGCGGCCCAGGCAATCGGGGTTTGCCAACTTCAGGTGTCCGCCTTGGGGACTGGCGATCTACTGCACACCGGCTCCCCCTGCCGAAGTGGCGCGCGCCCGTCCGATCAGCGTGCCGCTCTGCGGTCCATCGGTCCGATTCGCTGCTCTGCCCAGACCAGTCCGGCCATGAACAAGGTGCGGGGGCGCGCGTTCTGGGTCAGGCCACCGTGGAACCAGTTCATCCAGATGCCTTCGGCGCCAAGTTCGCGGCAGGGTCGGCAGTAACCGGGTCGGAACCCCGGGTTCGCCAAGGGCAGCGATCGGAACACGAGGCCGGTGCGCTCGAAGGCCAGGCGCCCATCGATCCACACGCGCCAGGCGCCGTCGGGCGTCCAGTATTGCTGCACGCCGTTCTTGATGTGCGGCGAGCCATCGGCCAGCACGGCAGGCCGGTCGACACTGTTGAGCAGGATCTCGGCTTCGATGTCATACCACTGGTCAAAGTACAGCATCGAGCCCAGGCCACCGCGTTGGCCGAAGTTGGTCTCGTCGCGGGTGTCCGCGACGTAATTGTGTCCGGGCGGATTGTTCGGGCCGAAATCATAGAAATGCCCGTAGATGGTCCAGCCGTTCTCGTCCGGACCGCCCATGGCCGAGTCGTTGGCTTGCCAGCCGAAGCGCGTCTGCCAACCCATGCCACCGCCGGCAGAGCCGGAAACGCCTCCCGTGGTGCGGTTGTGGCTCGGCATCGGGAAGAACTTGCCGGCGTCCTCGGTCCACCGCGCCTGTTTTGCGGCGGTGTACACATGTGGCCGGCCCGCAGCACCTTCGATATAGCCAGGGCCACGGGTGATCCGGATGCCGCAGCGCACGAACACACGACGTTGCCTTCCGAAGCGGTCGGCGGGCAAGTACAGCTTGGCGTTGGCGGCCAACGATCCCCCATATCCACCCACGTCGCCGTTCTTCACGCCGGAACTCTTCATGTGGATGCGCATCGCCCCCAAGCCCGGTGCAAACGGCTCGAAATTGTCCTCCTTCCAGGTGCTGGGCACCAGTTTCCAGTCGGGACCGGCCATGATCCATTTGCCCAAGTCCTTGTGCGGAAGCAGGCTCCGGTCTTCTTGACCCCGGTCGTACAACTTCGGGTCGAACGCACGCTCGTCGTCGGTGTTGACGTAGAGGGACGATACGAAGTCGGACCAGCGACTGCCGTCCTCGTATCGGTGCGCGCCGAACACTGCTGGATGATGTTCGATGCCAATGTCCAATGGGAAGGCGGTGGCTAAACCTCCGGTGGCCGGATCGCGATTCACCGGCGGGTCCAAATGCATCACTTCGAACACCGCTGGTCCGCCATACGTTGCCCATTGCCCGTCGGTGTACGAGAAGTGCAGAACGGCTCGCGTGGGCGGCGCTTTGGGTCGAGGGAACTCAATAAAGATCGGCAGCGCCATCTGCGTCGCCTTCACAAGTGGCAGGGTCGAGCCCACTGCCGACGCTGCGCAAAGGTATGCGGTGGCGGCTTCGGAGCTTCCGTCCGCGTAGGTGTACAGGACCCGCGGCATGGCTGTTCCACTGGTCAACACTTTGCGTTGGCCTCGGGGACAACGCAACAGCATGGCCATCCATCCGCTACGTTGGGCCATTTTGGTCACATCCATGGTGACCGGCACCACCGCGCCGGCGGCTGTCAGGGCGGGCTGCGTGTAAGTTGCCCAGGGCTTGGCGCCATGTCGTACGCCATCGGCATCTATCCAGTCGCCACCCGGTCGGGTCCAAGTCCAGCCGGCCAATGAGTCGACGAACTGCGCCGTAGGGCCGTTCTGGCGCCCCTCGCTGTAGGGCAGGCCGCCCGCCACGCGGGACGGGTAGTCGGCCGGCGCGGGCTGGAACAGTCGGGGGTGTTGGTAGCGGTAACGCACACCTGTCAACGTCAGTGGCGGCGCCGGTGACGGTCCGGGTTCCGGGTCTGGTTCAGGGGCCGGAGGGGGAG
>NZ_MWLO01000060.1 GCF_002198735.1 Ideonella sp. A 288 | reverse complement strand
AGTCGGGGGCAATGGCGGCAACGGTCCAGCGCGGGGCGGGGTCAGCGGTCCAGCACTGGGCGCTTCAGCGATCGAGCGCGGGGCGCTTGGGGTCGAAGGTCCAGCCGGGCACGAGGTACTGCATGGCCACGGCGTCATTGCGCGAGCCCAGGCCGTGCTGCAGGTAGAGCTGGTGAGCCTTCTCCACCTCGGCCATGTCGAGCTCGATGCCCAGGCCGGGCCGCTGCGGCACCTGCACGTGGCCGCCGACGATCTGCAGCGGCTCCTTCGTCAGGCGCTGGCCGTCCTGCCAGATCCAGTGCGTGTCGATGGCCGTGACCTTGCCCGGCGCGGCCGCGCCGACGTGGGTGAACATGGCCAGCGAGACGTCGAAATGGTTGTTCGAATGCGAGCCCCAGGTCAGGCCCCAGTCGCGGCAGGTCTGGGCCACGCGCACGCTGCCGGCCATGGTCCAGAAGTGCGGGTCGGCCAGGGGAATGTCCACCGATTGCAGCGACAGCGCATGGCTGAGCTGCCGCCAGTCGGTGGCCACCATGTTGGTGGCCGTGGGCAGGCCGGTGGCGCGGCGGAACTCGGCCATCACCTCGCGGCCCGAGAAGCCGGCCTCGGCTCCGCAGGGGTCTTCGGCATAGGCCACCACGCCGCGCAGGTCGCGCATCAGGCGCACGGCGTCCTTCAGCAGCCAGCCGCCGTTGGGGTCGATCGTCACCCGGGCCTGCGGAAAGCGCTGATGCAGCGCGGTGACGGCCTCGATCTCCTCCTCGCCGCGCAGCACGCCGCCCTTCAACTTGAAGTCGTCGAAGCCGTAGCGCTCGCGCGCCGCCTCGGCCAGGCGCACGATGGCCTCGGGGGTCATCGCGGCCTCGTGGCGCAGGCGGCACCAGTCGTCGGTGGCGCCGGGCTCGCTGGCGTAGGGCAGGTCGGTCTTCGTGCGGTCACCGACGTAGAACAGGTAGCCCAGCATCTCGACCGCGTCGCGCTGCTGCCCCTCGCCCAGCAGCGCGGCCACCGGCACGTCGAGGTGCTGGCCCAGCAGGTCGAGCAGCGCCGATTCGATGGCGGTGACGGCGTGGATGGTGGTGCGCAGGTCGAAGGTCTGCAGCCCGCGGCCGCCGCTGTCGCGGTCGGCGAAGGCCGCCTGCACCTGCTGCAGCAGGCGCTGGTGCGCGCCGAGCGGCTGGCCGACCACCAGGGTGGCGGCGTCCTGCAGCGTCTGGCGGATCGTCTCGCCGCCGGGCACCTCGCCCACGCCGGTGCGGCCGGCGCTGTCGGTGAGCAGCAGCAGGTTGCGGGTGAAGAACGGGCCGTGCGCGCCGCTCAGGTTGAGCAGCATGCTGTCGCGGCCGGCGACCGGGATGGCACGCAGCGAGGTGATGCGCGGGGTGGACGACACACTCATGGCAGCTTTCGATCAATGGCAGGGTCGGCGTGAGCTCGGCGGTGGCCACCCAGCGGACGCCGCGGGACCGGCTTCGCCGGGCCGCTGGCGCTCCGGGGGTGGGCCCATCAATCTGCGGTGATCTTGCCGACCTCGATCACCGTCTTCCAACGCGCAAACTCGGCGGCCTGGAAAGCGGTGAACTGCTCGGGCGTGTTGGCGACGATCTCGAAGCCCAGGTCGAGCAGCTTGGTCTTGACGGCGGGGTCGTTCAGGCCGGCGACGATGGCCTCGTGCAGCCGGGCCTTGATGTCCGCCGGCAGACCCTTGGGCGCGGCGAAGGCCTGCCACGAGGTGACGGTGACGCCCTCGAGGCCGCTCTCCTTCATCGTGGGCACGTCGGGCAGCAGCGGCGAGCGCTTGGTGCTGGTGATGGCCAGCGCGCGCAGCTTGCCGGCCTTGATGTTGGGCAGCCCGGTGTTGATGTTCATGAAGGTGGCATCGACCTGCCCGCCCAGCAGGTCGGACATCGCCGGCGCGCCGCCCTTGTAGGGGATGTGCAGGCCGGTGGTGCCGGTCTGCTGCCAGAACAGTTCGGCCGTGAGGTGGTCGCTGCTGCCGTTGCCGGCCGACGCGAAGCTCATCTTGCCGGGGTGGGCCCTGTGGTAGGCCAGCACGTCGGCCAGCGTCTTGTGCGGCGACGCGGCGGGCACCGCCAGCACGTTGGGCGCCTGCACGGCCACGCTGATGTAGTCGAAGTCCTTCAGCGGGTCGTAGGCCACGCCCTTGATCAGGTGCGGCCCGATCACGTAGGGGCCCAGCGACGACACGAACACCGTGTAGCCGTCGGCCGGGGCGCGCTTGGCCTGCGCCGCGGCCACCGTGCCGCCGGCACCGGCCTTGTTCTCGATGATGAAGGTGCCGCCCAGCTTCTCCTGCAGCTTGGGGGCCAGTGTGCGGGCGATCATGTCGGTGGAGCCACCGGGCGGGAACGGCACCAGCAGCGTCACCGGCTTGGACGGCCAGGCCTGCGCATGGGCGGTGCCAGCCAGGCCCAGCATGGCGCCGGACGCGGCCACGGCGGCCAGGGTGAGGGACGCGAGCAGAGGGTTCATGCGGTGTCTCGGGTGGGCGGCGACGGGGTCGGCGCGGGCTGGGGACGGGAGCGAAGTGCGGTAGCGCTACCAAATCCATGCGGATGGTAGCGCTACCTGCTCAGTCCATCAACCGCCGGAGTCTGCGGGTTTTCCCGGATTCGGTGGCCAGTCCGCCGGCACGCCGGGGCGTTCAGCGGGGCGGACCCCGGTGCGCCCACAACGGCCCTGCGAGGCTGCCTCGCAGGGGGTGGCGGGGGAAAGTCTCAGGTGCTCTCGCGCTCGACGATCGAGAAGCCGATGTCGATGACCCGCGGGTCCACCGCGCGGCCTTCGGCGCGGTCGACGATGAACTGCGCCGCCTGGCGGCCGATCTCGGCGCCCTTGATGTGCACGGTGGTCAGCGCCGGCGCCAGGTCGGCCGCGAACTCGAGGTCGCCGAAGCCGACCACGGCCAGGTCCTGCGGCACGCGCAGGCCCATCACCCGCGCCTCGGTGAGCACGCCCAGCGCCAGCAGGTCGGAACTGCAGAACACCGCGTCGATGTCGCGGGGCAGCGCCGGCTCGCCCGGTGCGGGGTCGCCGCGCCTGGCAGCCGAACGACGCGTCCTGGTGGCCGCAACAGGCGCGGCCACATCACCCCCGACCGCATCACGCCCGCCCGGGCGAGCCATCAGCCGCGCCAGCGCCTGGCGCCCGGACTTCAGCGTCGTCGGCGCGGGCACCAGCACCACCGCCACCTCGGGCAGCCCCAGCGCGCGCGTGGCCGCCACGAAGGCGTCGACGCGGCGCTTGGCGCGCTCGTCGTCACCGGCCACCACGCCGAAGCGGTGCCGGCCCTTGCTTTGCAGGAACGCGGCCACCGCGCGGCCGACCTCCACATGCGAGAAGCCCACCAGCATGTCGATCGGAGTGGGTGTCAGGTCCCAGGTCTCGACCACCGGGATGCCCGAGCCCAGCAGGCGCCGCCGGCCCTCGGCCGAGTGCAGGATGCCGGTGAGCACGATGCCGTCCGGCCGGCGGCCGATGATGGCCTCGAGCAGCGCGTCCTCCCTCGTGCCGCCATAGCCGGCCTGCCCCAGCATCAGCTGGTAGCCGCGATGCGCCAGCGCTTCGGTGAGCGACTGCACGGTCTCCAGGAACACCGGGCCCGAGATCGTGGGCACCACCGCCGCCACCAGCCGGCTGCGTCGCGAGGCCAGGCCGCCGGCCAGCAGGTTGGGCACGTAGCCGGTGCGCGCCACCGCGTCGGCCACCTTCTGGCGCACGTCGGCCGACACCTGCGCGGGCGTGTTGAGCGCGCGCGACGCGGTGATCGGCGCCACGCCGGCCAGCTTGGCCACGTCGTGCAGCGTGACCGCACCGCTGCCGCGCCGGGTGCGGCGGGGGGGGGTCGCGTCGTCCTGGGTCATCGACCCATTCTAGGCAGATGGCAGCGCTACCGGCGCGAACGGCCTGTGACGGGGATGCCGGCCGGATGCTCAGCGAAAGTCGGGGTTGTCGAACAGCGCCACGGCGCGGCCCTGCCCGGCGGCCCCGCTGGACAGCATCATGGCCACCTGGCCCCGCGGGCCGGGCACCACGCGGACCACGGCGCCGAACGGCACGGGCGCCCCCGGCAGCGGCACCAGACCATCCTCGATCAGCGAGAGCGTCGTCGCATCCAGCACGCCCACGCGGGACCGCTCCCTCTCCGACAGGCAGACCCAGCGATGGGCGCCAGGCAGCGCGCTGCAGCTGTGAATCGCCTGCCCGTCCGCGGCCGCGCGCAGCACCGCCAGGTCGCTGGCGCGGTGCAGCGCGGTCCCGGAGACCAGATCGCCGCCGGACAGCGACAGCGAGCGCCCGATCGAGATCGCCGACGCGGCCCGGACCGAATCGCCGAACCCGTCGGCCAGGACGGGCACCGCCAACAGCCTGGGCCCGACGGACCCATGCGAACCGTACATGAACAGTTGTGCGCCGTCGGGCGAGAACATCGCCGGGTTGTCGATGGACTCGGCTCGCAGGTCGGCCGGGTTCGGCGCGCGGGGTTGGAGCACCCCTTGCCGTATCAGGCGCAGGCCGGCGAAGCTGTCGCCGTGGTAGGCCAGGACATCGGCATCCGCCGGCGACACCGCCAGACTGAAGGCCCAGGTGCCGACCGGCAGCGCGATGCGCTGCCGCACCTGCAGATCGGGCAGCGACAGGCGCACGATCTCAGCCCGGTCGCGCAATGCCGCATACAGCGACCGGCCATCGGCCGACACCGCCACCGACGGCACGTCGGCACCCAGCGGCTCGGAGAACGCGGCCACGCCGGTGGCCGGATCGATGCGCGCGACCGTGCCGGGGTGGGCCGCGTCGCCCAGGCCGACACCGGCGTAGTAGTGGCCACCCGCCGGGTCAAACACCAGGTCGAGGTGTTCGAGCACCACTAGGCGCACCGTGCCGCCGTTCCAGGCCGTGTCGGCGGGCCTGCCGGCGAGCACGCCCCCGACGAGCAGCACCGGCCCCTCGTGCTGGACGAGGCTGGCTTCGGCCAGCACGCCCTGCCGCTGCGCCGAGATCAGCCCGGTGTGCGCGGCAAACGTCAGCGTCTCGTCGGCCTCGGAGCGCACGTCGGGCACGCCGAGGCGTGAGGACTGCACCACCATCACCGTGCGGTGCCTGAACCTGGCCCGGCGCTCGGCGCGACCGGCGCGCGTGGCGGTCTCGAACCCGACGAAGGTCTGGGTCAGTTCCAGACGGAAGCTCTCGGTGAACCCATCGCCGTCGAGATCTTTGTCCAGGCTGCCCTGGCGGACGATGGTCCGAACCGAGCCGACAGGATGGAACGGCGTCGGGAACAGCAGCGTGTCGCCGACGATGGCGCGAAACCCGGGCGGGGCGCCGTCGCCCATGAAGTCGAGCGCCACCAGCCCGTCCGCCCGACGCTGCCATCGCTCGGTGACCGGCGCGACGACAAGCTGCCCGGGCACGCTTTCCACCACGGTGAAGCGACCCTGCGCATCGGGTCCGAACACGACGTCGCGATGCACGTCGACATCGACCCCGAGTGGCCCGACCGTGCGGCTGCGATAGATCGCCTTGTCGGCGGTCGAGGCAACGAAGAAGTCGTCGGCGGCCACATCGATGCGCGGCCCGGGCGGTGCGATGTCCTGCACCACGCGCGCCAGCGGCGGGCGCGACGGGCTCGCGCTGTCACCACCCGAACCGCCGCCACCGCCGCAGGCGGTCAGCACCGCGGCCAGCGCCGAACAGGCCACGCCGCGCCAGCCGTGTCCCCGTGAGACTGCATTGCCCATGGTCCCCACCCTCCCGTCGAATGCTTTCCAGTGCGTGTCGGCAGACTCTAATACGGCAGGCGGTGGTCAGGCCACTGCGCCGCCCGGGAACAAGGGTCCGCGACGCCCTCGTGCGACATGCCGCTCAAGGCCGCTCGAACATGAAGCGCATGGCCAGCCGCCGCTCGCCCGTCGGCAACTGGCGCAGGTCGTCGATCAGGCGCTGCGCCGCGCCGCACTCGCGCGCATCGGCGCCAAAGCCGCGGCGCAAGGCCGGCAGTTGCGCGGGCGCCTGATCGCCCAGCGTGCGGCGCACCACCTCCAGTTCCAGCGCCGTGGGCGCGCGCGCCGGGCCATCGTGCGGGGGCCCGCGGGCGGCGTCCAGCAGCCAGGCGGCCTCGCGCTGCGCCAGCGCGGTGGGCAGGCTGCGGCGCACCGCGGCGTCGCCCAGCAGCACGCCGCGGCAGCTGCCGGGGCCCAGCGCCCGCGCCGCGGCCATCTGCTCGGCCCACAGCGCGACGAACTGCTCGCGCAGTTCGGCCCCGGCATCGAACAGCAGGTGCGGCAGCAGCACCTCGACCACGCGCTGGCCGGCCACCATCGTGTCGTCGAGCGGCGCACCGGCCTGGCGGCTGGCGTGCATGCGCGCGGCCGCGTCGGCGATGCTGCCGGGGTGGCGGCGATCGAGCGCCTGCCACACGAAGTGGGTGGACAGCGATTCGGCCAGATCCTGCGGCTGCATCGACTCGAGCGGCGGCAGGTCGACGTCCAGCGCGTTCGGCAGCGCGCTGAGCGCCCCGGAGGCCACCAGGTCGTCGTCCTCGGGCACCCACAGCCGGGCCAGGGGCGTGGCCATGGCCTTGGCAACGAAGCCGTCGGCCAGGCCCGCCGCGCGATAGCGATCGGCCTGCGCGCGCAGCGCCCAGCGCCGGGCCAGCGGGTTGAAGCTGGCCGGCGTCTCGCGGTGGAAACCCAGGCGCCCACCCGGCAGCACCTGCCGGCTGGCCCCGGCCATGAACACCAGCGCGCAGGCGTTGGTGCAGGCGCCGGCCACGCGCGTCTGCCAGCCCTGGCCGCGCAGCGCCGAGGCGATCTCGGCCGCCTCGGCAAAGCGGCCGCCGGGCAGGTCCAGCTCGAGCAGGCGCACGCGCGGCGCGGCGGCCATGGCCTGGCGCACGCGGGCCGCATCGCCCTGCCCCAGGTGGCCCTGCAGGCGCAGGCGCCTGCCGTCGACCGACAGGGTGGCCTGCACCTGGCCGCGCGGGTCGGCGCCGAAGGCCAGGCGCAGGTGATCGACCCCCTGCGGCACGAAGTGGATGGCGCAGGACACCGCCATGCCCAGCGCGGCCAGCGCCACCGCGAGCCGCGACACCGGCACCCACACCGGGTTCTGGCCGTGGCCCACGTGGCCAGCGGCCGACCGCCAGGCGACCAGCGCGCCCCAGGCCGTCAGGGCCAGCGCCAGGGGCCAGCCCAGCAGCAGCGCCACGCTGGCCACACGCAAGGCCGTGCCACCCTGCGTGGCCCAGGCCGCCAAGGCGGACAAGGCCAGGCTGGCCAGCAGCACCGGCAGCGCGAAGGCGCCCCAGAAGCTGATCGCCAAGGGGCGCTCGCCGCGCCAGAGCGATGCCGAGGCGGGGCCGGGTGCACCGGTCGGCCCGTCGGCCTCGTCATCGCGGGCGCCAATGGATCGGGCGGAGGCGTCCGGTGTCACTTGGCCTCACCCGTGGCCCGCTCGACGGCCATCTCCTGGATGGTCTTCTCGCCGGGCTTCATCACCAGATCGCGGATCGTCGATGCACGCGAGGCCGGCGCATCGGCCGACGCCGGCACGGGCTGCGCCGGCATCACCGTGACCGTGCCGCCGGTGACGGCCTGCGCCTGGGTGCCGGCCGGGCAGCTGCCGTCGGTGTAGACCACCGTGCCGCCGCCGACGCACTTGCGCAATCCGCCCGGCGGCCGCGCACCGGCGGGCGCCCTTGGGGCGGCGGCTGGCCCGTCGGCCGCGGTGCCGAGCGACGGCAACGCCGGTGTCGGCACGGTGGCAGCCGTCTGGCGCACGGTGTGGTGGACGAATTCCAGCACCTGGCGCACCGGCGCCACGTCCCGATACAGCCAGACCGCCCCGGCCAGCAGCGCCAACGGCAGCGCCCACAGGCTCGCTTTGCTTCGCATGGTGTGACCCTCTCCCTGATGCCGCCGGTCTTGGCGCCGTCGGTTCGATGGCGCGTCGGCCCGCCTCGGTGGGCGGATGCTCGGCAGCGCGGTGGAGTGTGCCCGAGCCCGGGTGGGGTTCGGTGCGACAGGCGCGGTCGGCGTGACTTATCGCAACACCGCGGAGACCCGGTCGAGCACGGCCTGCCGGCGTGGCGCGCCGACCCGGCCGGGGTGTGCCGACCGAGGGCGGCCTTCAGCAGATGTTGAACAGCACCGCGTGGCCGGCCTTGCCGGCACGGCGGTAAAAGGACACCAGCCCCAGGACGACGGCATACAACGACTCGAACGATTCACGCGTGTCCAGCACGGCATAGCGGTGTCGGAGCTCGTCCTTCGTCAGCACCGTCAACGCCTCGGCCGTGCGTTGGACATCGGCCGAGGCGGAGCAGCCCCCGCCCACGGGCACGGCGTCGGTGATGTCGACGCCGCAGGCGTTCTCGGGCCCGAGCAGCTTGGTGAGCTCGTGCCACACCGCCTCGCCGCCTGTGAAGCAATCGGCAGGCCGCTCCGGCAAACCGTTGCGCAGGAAGGCCTCACCGTCGAGCTGGCCGGACAGGATGCGCGTCAACTGGTCGTCGGACAGCGCGTAGAAATCACCACCGTAGCTCACGTCGCGTTCTCCTTGCACACCAGCGCAGAGTCTAGCAGCGAAAATCAGCGGCTCCGGCCAGGGCATCTCCTGTGTGGCGGCGCTGCGCCCGCATCGGTGCGCCGCTGGGTTGGGCGCTGCCGAGGCTGCGTCGTCGGCCCGTCGCGGCGGAGCTGTTCCACACAGATCGACACCACTGTGCCTCACCCGACCCCGTCCGAGGATTGACACGACGCGGGCGGCTGTCGAACATCCGTGCCTTCGCAACCTCTTCGCCTGAAGGGACCGCATGGCAGGCCTTCCTCCCACGCCTTTCGGCAGCGACTCGGGATTTCCGGTGCTGGATCGCGGCACCGGCTCGCTGATGTCCTGCCCGGCGCCGTCGAGCGTGTGCGCCTCGCGCACCGAGGCGCTGCACGACGAGCTGACACCGATCGCCCGGTACATGGCCGGCGAGATGAACACCAATGCCGGCGGCGCCGACGTGCGGCGCATGGCGGAACTGAACGCCACCTCCGGCCGGCAGTGCATCGCCGAGTTCACGCGCCTGCCACTGTGGCGGCAGGTCTTGGGCCTGGGCATCACGCCCGAGCAATGCCAGCAGATCGAGATCAGCAGCCACATGGCCGCGCTGCTGGACTGGGCCGTGCTGGTCCGCCAGGACGGGCCCTGGGACCACAAGCCGCTGATTGCCCGGCGCTTTCACCCCCGCGCGCCGGCCGTGCAGCACTGGCACCTGTACCGCGACACGCTGTACTTCTACGACGTCTGGTCGAACCTGCACTACGGCTATGTGGGCCGGGCCGCAGGCTTCAGCGATGCGCAGTTGCTGGATGGCGCGGGGCTCGAGCAGATCGGCTCCAACCTGCTGCGCGGCAACCTCACCCAAGGCTCGTCCGGGGTGGGCGGACTGCGGCGCTACGACAACCCCGAAGACCGGGTGGCCATCGAGGCCGGCATGGCCTTGCAGCGCCGACGACCCAGCCAGGTCAAGGCCAGTGACCTGATGTCGTGGGTGGTGAACAACCCGCGCATCACCACCAAGCCCTATGCGCCCTGACGGCTTCGCCGTGGCGGTGCTGGCGTGCTTGGCCCTGGCGGCCTGCGGCCTGCGCGACGGCGCCGGCGTGCAGGTCGAAATCGAGTTCGCCGGTGGGCCGGCGCAGCCGCCGCTGACCGATGTGTCGGTGATCGTGGGCGGCGACAAGTTCCGCTGGGGTGACGTGCCGCGCCAGGCGCCGCAGCGCGTGACCCTGGCCCCCGGGACGCAGGACGACCGGCAGCTGACGCTGATGTTCCGGCTGGACGGCGCCGCCCGGGTGTGGGAAGGGCCGAAGCTGCCGGCCGGCACCGCCTACAAGCTGCGCGCCGTGATCGCGCCCGACGGCAGCGTCAGCGAGCGCCACTGCCTGGTGCCGTGCACGCTGTGAACCGCGGGGCGGCCCCCACCAACTGACCAGGCCGTGCAGCAGGCCAGGCCGCCGCGGCCCTGGCCGCTCACCGCGGCGCCGGCACCGTGGGCATCGCCACGCCGCCGGCCCGCGCCCTCAGCACGTCCAGCGCCAGGCTGGGTGGCTTGCCGCCCAGCAGCGGGCCCGAGAACCGATCCCACACCGCACGCGCCCGCTCGGCGTGGCCGCTGCCCAGGTGGCCCAGCATGGCCATGCCCAACAGATATCGAGAGCGTGTCTCAGTACCGCCCTGCCCCGCCGCCAGCAGGCCCTCGGCAGTGGCGCCAAAGCCCGCCGCATCCCGCGCCGCCACCTGCCGCAGCAACTGCGGCCAGGCCGCCGCCGCACCGGCCGGCGGCTGCAGACAGGCGGCCCCGGCCAGCGCGTCGAGCACGCGCCCGCCCTCGCTCACCGACAGGTAGGGCAGCACCTTCAGCGCCAGCCCGGCGGCGGCAAAGCCGCGGTCGCCCAGCGGCGGGTCGGCGCAGGCGGCCAGCACCTGCCGGCCCTGCGCCGCCAAATCGGGTGGCAGTCCGGCGGGCACCGGCAGCACCTGCGCCAGGGGGGCCGGGCCCAGCAGCGCGTCGGCCACCTGCCGCGCCGCCAGCGCGGGCGGCTCGTGGCCCAGGTGCTGGTTGATGCTCAGCCCCGACGGCGTGGCCAGCGGCGGGCGCGCGCCCAGCACCTCCACCAGCGGGTAGGCCGACGTGGCCAGGCCCGGCAGTTCGTGCCACTGCGCGCCCACGAAGCGGTCGTGGTCGGCGTGGCTGTCCAGGTAGGGCGCAAAGTCGGAGTTGGCGGGCACGGGCTGCGCGTCGAGCCAGGGTTTGAGCAGCGCGCGGTTGCCGACCACGCGGTAGGTGATGTCCGACGGCGTGGCCACCGCAATGCGGCGCAGCTGGCCACGGATGGCCGGCGACAGGCGGTCGAAGGCGTCGGGCTGCAGCGCCACCTTGCCGCGCGGGCTGGCCACGATCAGGATGTCGGATCGGTCGAGCGCGACGACGAGGTAGTCGCCGAAGACCTGGTCCACCGCCTTCAGCACCGACACCACGCGGTCGGGGTGCGTCTCGTACACCTGCAGCCACTGCGCGAACAGCCCGCCCTCGGCCAGGTAGCGGCTGACGTGGCGGTAGAACTCCACCGAGAACAGCCCGGCCACGCCGCTGACCCAGGGGTTGCTGGGCTCCGAGACGATGAGGTCGTAGGTCTTGCCGTGCGACGCGAAGAAGGACTTGGCGTCGTCGATGTGCACCACACTGCGCGGGTCGTCGTAGTTGCGGCGGTTCAGGGCGCCGAAGTGGCGCGCCATCTCGACCATCACCGGCTCGATCTCGACCGTGTCCATGCGCTCGACGCGCGGGTCGCCCAGGATCAGGTCGCCGGTGATGCCGGCGCCGAAGCCGATGTTGGCCACGCGCCTGGGGCTGTCGTGCAACATCAGCGGCAGCGTGCCGATCAGCGCCATCGTCACCTCGTCCAGCGAGTGGCCGCCGGTAGCGCTCATGCCGCCCACCATGGCCGACGCATCGGGCTTGCCGTTGGTGCGCAGCACCATGGTGGCGCCGTTCAACTCCACCGACACGGTGGCCGTCTTGCCGTGGGCCAGCGCGAGCACCTGCCCGGCGATGCGCGCCTCGCCGCTGCGGAACACGCCCGAGGCCAGCTTTTGCGGGTTGAAGGTGCTGGCCACCGCCACCGTGGCCGCGGCACTGCCCAGCAGGGCCGCCCCGGCCAACTGAAAGCGCGCCCGGCCGCCATACACCACCAGCAGCAGCACGCCCAGCGCCACGTCCACCATCGCGCCGCTGGCCACCAGGTATTCCAGCCCGAACACGGGCATGCCGATGTGCACCGCGAAGGCCAGGCCGCAGATCGCCCCCAGCGTGTTGGCGCCGTACACCAGGCCGATGGCGCGCTCGCCCTGGCCCGGCCTATCGAACAGGATGCGGGTGACCAGCGGCAGCGTCATGCCGGCACAGAACGCGGCCGGGAACATGATCAGCGACGCGATGCCGTAGCGCAGCCCGTTGAACAGCGCATAGCCGGTGTCGGTCTTGGGCGCGGCCTGCACGGCCCAGGCCACCAGGTCGAAGCTGGCGCTGTGCAGCGGCACCGTCGCCAGCGCGGCGCAGCCCATCACGATCTGGATGTGGCCGAGCATCCGGCCCGGGTGGGCTGCGCCGTCGATGCGCTTGCGAATCCACGCGCCGCCCAGCGCCAGGCCCAGGATGAAGGACGACAGCATCAGCTCGAACGAATGCGTGGCGCTGCCCAGCACCAGCGACAGCATGCGGATCCAGGCCACCTCGTAGACGAAGGACGACGCGCCGGTGAGCGCCGACACCAGCAGCAGCAGCAGCTCGAGGCGACCCAACGGCGCGCGGGCGCGCGGCATCGCGCCGCCCTGCGTGGCGGCCACGGCGCCGGCGCCTCGCCACACCACCGCGGCGATGGCCAGGTTCAGCGTGCCGGCCACCGCCATCGTGGCGGGCAGGCCCAGGTGTGGCACCAGCACGAAGCCCGAGGCCAGCACGCCCAGGGCGCCGCCCAGGCTGTTGGCGAAGTACAGCGTGGCCAGCGAGCGGCCGGTGGCGGCCTCGTCGGCGCGCGTGGCCGCCGCGGCGAACAGCGGGAAGGTGGCGCCCAGCAGCACCGACTGCGGCAGGATCAGCAGCGTGGCGAGCAGCCACTTGAGCGCGGTGAAGGTGCCCCCTTGCAGCTGCTGCGCCTGGGCCACGGCGTAGAAGCCCTCGGTGGACGAGGTGTACACGGCGTGGAAGGCCCAGGCCAGCATGCCGATGGCCGCTTCGATGGCTGCATAGGCCCGCAACGGGTGGCGGATGCCGGCGCTGCGCCGCGCGGCCAGGGCCGCGCCGATGGCCATGCCGCCCATGAAGATGGCCAGCACCAGCGTCTGCGCATGGGCGGCGTGGCCCAGGAAGAGCTTGAGGTAGTGCGTCCAGATCGACTCGTAGATCAGCCCGGCGAAGCCGGACGCGAAGAAGACCAGGCCGAGGGTGGTGCTGCGTGGAAGCGCCATGGCAGGAAAGATCTAGACCTTGATGAAGAGGCGCCGGCGGTGCAGCCAGGCGGCCAGCGCCCAGTAGACCCCAAGATGGGCCACGGCGAAGGCCAGCGAGCCCAGGCGTGGGTCGGGCGCCAGGTCGGCGAACACGGTGCGATACAGCCAGGGCAGCACGGAAGTGAAGCGCGGCCGGCCCTCGCCATCGACGCCGTCGCCCCAGCGCAGCAGCGCCAGCGCGCGAGGCACCAGCCCGCTGAGCACGAAGACGAAGAGCGCATTGGTGCCGAAGGCCTCGCAGAAGCGCACCCAGGCCGGCGGGCGCTCGCCGGGCACGGCGCGCAGGTCGAGCCGCCACACCAGCGTGGCCAGCGCGGCGATGGCCAGTGCGGTGTTCAGCAGCACGTAGCTCGAGGTCCACAGCTTCTTGTTGATGGGCATGGCCAGTTGCCACAGGTAGGCCGCCACGCCGAGGCCCACCGCGGCGACGAAGAGGCGCGCCACGGTGTCGGCGGTGGGTTGGGCCGCCTGCAGCCGCTGGCCGACCCACCAGCCCAGCAGCACCTGTGCGATGGCCGGTGCCGTGCTGGCCAGGCCTTCGGGGTCGAAGGGCACACCCTCGCCGCGGTACAGGTGCGAGGTGCCGAGCAGCGCCTTGTCGACCGCGGTGCCGAACCAGCCCGCCAGGCTGTAGGGGTCGGCCGGATCGCCCAGGTAGACACAGGCGGCCCAGTAGCCGAGCAGCAGTGCCGCCGCGGCCACCAGCGCGCCGCGCGCCCCGGCCAGCCAGACGATGGCCGCCGCGGCACCCCAGGCCAGCGCGATGCGCTGCAGCACCCCCATCGTGCGCAGCGTGGACCAGTCGCGCGCCACCAGGTCGCCCGCCGCATCCCAACGCACGAAGGGCGCAGCATTGACCAGCAACCCCAACGCGAAGATCGCACCCGTGCGCCACAGCAGCTTGCGCCAGAACACCGCCGGCGGGCCGGCCTGCAGCCCGGGCATCACGATGGCCAGCGCATTGCCCACCGCGAACAGGAAGAACGGGAACACCAGGTCGGTGGGGGTGCAGCCGTGCCAGGCCGCATGGGCCAGCGGCGGGTACAGGTGCGACCAGCTGCCGGGGTGGTTCACCAGGATCATCAGCGCCACCGTGGCGCCGCGCAGCACGTCGAGCGAGCGGATGCGGTCGCGCATGGCCAACGGCGGGCGGGCTAGTCCTGCAGCGCGCCGTGCACGCTGCCACCGGCGGCCAGCAGGCGGGCCTGGGCCGCGTCGGCGTCGCACTGGCAGCGCAGCATCACGATGGCCACCTTGACGCGCCAGTCGCAGCGCGCCAGCGCAGCCTGGGCTGCCGCGGCATCGGCGCCGCTGGCCTGCGCGGCCAGCCGCACCGCGCGGGCACGCAGCTTGGCGTTGGTGGCGCGCAGGTCCACCATCAGGTTGCCGTGCACCTTGTGCAGCCGCACCATCAGCGCACTGGACAGTGTGTTCAGCGCGATCTTCTGCGCCGTGCCGGCCTTCAGCCGCGTGCTGCCGGAGATGGCCTCGGGGCCGGTGTCGAGCACGATGCCGATGTCGGCGCCGGTGGCCAGCGGCGCGCCGGGGCTGTTGGCCAGGCCGACCGTCAGCGACCCGGCGGCGCGCGCGGCCCGCAGCGCGCCCAGCACAAAGGGCGTGGCCCCCGAGGCGGCGAGCAGCAGCACCACGTCGTGCGCACCGGGCCCCAGGGCCCGCAGGTCGGCGGCGCCCTGGTCGCCGTCGTCCTCGGCGCCCTCGGCAGACTGGAACATCGCGCCCAGGCCGCCCGCCAGCACGGCCACGGCGCGCTCGCGCGGCCACGAGAAGGTGGGCGGCAGCTCGACACTGTCCAGCACGCCCAGGCGCCCGCTGGTGCCCGCGCCCACGTAGATCAATCGGCCGCCGGCCTGCAGGCGCGGCAGCGCGGCATCGACCACCTGCGCCAGCGGCGCGATCACCGCCTGCACCGCGGCCACCGCCTCGCGCTGGTCGTCGGCCAGCGCAGCCACCAGGTCGGCGGTGGTGTAGCGGTCGAGCATCGGGTGGCGCTCGCTGGCCAGTTCGGTGCGGGGCAGGGTCATGGTGGTGGGTCAGTGGCCGTCGGGCGTGGGCAACAGGTGCGGCGCGAGCCTGGCGCTCGATGCGGCGCCATCGCGGCCGCGGGGTGGTCGGACGACGATGGGCAGGAAGGGGCGCAGCGCGATCATGGCGTCCACACCGCCGCCGGCCCTTCGAGGCCCAGCGCGTTGACAGCGCGCACCACCAGCAGATCGGCGCCGGGCGAGACCGTGGCCGCGGGCGTGGCGGGTACCACCTCGAAGCGCCACTCGCCCGCGCGGCGGCGCCACACCGACCACAGCGCGGGCGGGCGTCCAGGGGCGGCACCGGGCTCGAGGGCGAGCTCGCCGTTCGCGCCACGCCGCAGCGTGGGCGCGGGCGGGCGGGCGGTGCCCAGCCAGGGCGTGGCCGGCACCAGCGCGGCCTGCGAGTAGGGGCCCGCGCGCAGCCAGGTGGCGATGCCGTCGCGGTCCTGCATCAGTGGGGCCATGCTGAAGTGCAGGTGGCCACCGGCGCCCTGCCCGGCCCGGGCGCGCACGCGTTCCACCTGCTGCAGCACCTCGGCCGCGGCCCAGGGCGTGGTGTTGGTGCCGCTGCCGGCCGGCGCGCCCACCATGCTGGTGAACAGGCCCGGCCACACATGGCGCCGCCGCGGGTTCTGCGCCAGCCAGTAGTCGAGCAGCACCTCGAAGGCCTGCGGCGCGCGGTCGATCGGCCAGTACAGCTGCGGCGCCAGGTAGTCGAGCCAGCCCTCGGCGAGCCAGCGCTCGACGTCGGCGAACAGCTTGTCGTACTGGCTGAAGCCGCTGATGCCCGGCGGCCGCAGCGACGGCTTGCCCAGGCCGAAGGGGCTGATGCCCACGCGCAGCTCGGGCTTGATGGCCCGCACCGTGCGGTGCAGCGCCTCGACGAAGCGGTCCACCTGCTCGCGGCGCCAGTCGGCCCGCTCGAGCGTGCCGCCGCCGGCGCGGTAGCGCTGCCAGGCCGGCTCGTCGGGAAAGGGCAGCTCGGCGCCGTCGGGGCCGTCGGCGGGCACGGCCTTCACCGGGTAGGGGTAGAAGTAGTCGTCGATGTGCACGCCGTCGATGTCGTAGCGGCGGGCCACGTCGGCCACCACGGCCAGCGTCTGCGCCACCGCGTCGGGCTCGGCCGGATCCATCCACAGCTGGTCGCCATAACGCTTGACCGCATGGGGCCTGGTCACACCGATGTGCTGCGGCGCCAGCGGCGAGCGCGCCATCGAGTGCCGCGCGCGGTAGGGGTTGAACCAGGCGTGCAGCTCGAGCCCGCGCTGGTGCGCCTCGGCCACCCAGATTGCCAGGGGATCGTCCAGCGGCGCGGGCGCGCGGCCCTGGGCGCCGGTGAGGTACTCGCTCCAGGGTTCGATGGCGCTGGCGTACAGCGCATCGCCCGAGGTGCGCACCTGCAGCACGATGGCGTTCAGGCCGATGGCGCGGGCGCGGTCGAGCAGGGCCACGATCTCGGCGCGCCACGCGGCGTTGGGCAGGCCGGGCTTGCTGGGCCAGTCGATGTTGTTGACCGTGGCCACCCACGCGGCGCGGAACTCTCGCGGCGAGGCCGGCGGCTGCGCCAGGCCGGCGGGCAGGTCGGCGCGCAGTTCGGGCGGCAGGTCGGGCACGGCGGGCGCTGGCGGTGGTGGCGGTGGCG
>NZ_MWLO01000006.1 GCF_002198735.1 Ideonella sp. A 288 | reverse complement strand
CCCCTCGCATGCGCTGCGCCTGACCAAGCGCCTGCTGCGCGAGGGCCAGCACATGCGGCTGGATTCGCTGCTGGAGCTGTCGGCCGCCTACCAGGCGCTGGCCCACCACACCAGCGATCACCTCGAAGCGGTGAACGCCTTCCTGGACAAGCGCGCGCCCGACTTCAAGGACTGCTGAGCGGGCCGTACCCGGCGATCGGCCAGTCGGCCGCCGGCATCGGCCGCCCATACAGCCAGCCCTGGAACAAGCGGCAGCCGTGGCCGGCCAGGAATTCGCGCTGGCCGGCGGTCTCGACCCCCTCGGCCACCACCTCGAGCGACAGGCTGCGCGCCAGCACCAGCATGGTCTGCACGATGCTGGCGTCGTTGGGGTCGGTGAGCACGTCGTTGATGAAGGACCGGTCGATCTTCAGCTCGTCGAGCGGCAGGCGCTTCAGGTAGGACAGTGACGACCAGCCGGTGCCGAAGTCGTCGATCGAGAAGCACACCCCGCGCGCCTTCAGCGCCGTCATCTTGACGATCACCTCGGCCAGGTCGTCGAGCAGCACGCTCTCGGTCAGCTCGAGCGTCAGCCGCGCCGGGTCGGCGCCGGTGCGCTCGGCAGCGTCCAGCACGCGGGCCACGAAGTCGGGGTGATGGAACTGCCGCGCCGACACGTTCACCGAGATCGACAGCGCCCGGTTGGCAGGCTGCGCCGACCACGCCACCAACTGCCGGCAGGCGGCGTCGAGCACCTGCTCGCCGATGGCCAGGATCAGCCCGGACTGCTCGGCCAGCGGGATGAAATCGGCCGGCGACACCAGGCCACGCTCGGGATGGTTCCAGCGCACCAGCGCCTCGGCACCCACAGTGCGCCGATCCCCGTCGACGATGGGCTGCAGGTGGATGCACAGCTCGCGCCGATCGATGGCCGTGCGCAACTGCGCCAGCCACTGCGTGCGCGAGAGCACCGCCTCCTGCATCGCCGGATCGAAGAAGCGCAGGGTGTTGCGGCCGGCGTCCTTGGCCTGGTACATCGCGAAATCAGCTCGCTTGAGCAGTTCGTCGGCGGTGTCGGCGGGCGCGCCGAACAGGGCGATGCCGATGCTGGGCGTGCTGCTGATGGCCACGCCCTCGATGTCGTAGGGCTGACCGACGGCATCGATGACCTTGGCCGCGACGAGTTCGGCATGGCCGGCCGTGTCCAGCAGGCTGCTGCCCAGTTCTTCGAGGATCAGCACGAACTCGTCGCCACCGATGCGCGCGGCCGTGTCGCGCTGGCGCACGCACTGGCGCAGCCGCTGCCCCACCTGCTGCAGCAGGGCGTCGCCGGTGCCGTGGCCGTTGCAGTCGTTGAGGTCCTTGAAGTTGTCCAGGTCGATGAACATCAACGCGCCGAACAGGCCCG
This sequence comes from Ideonella sp. A 288, assembly GCF_002198735.1. Classification (GTDB taxonomy): domain Bacteria; phylum Pseudomonadota; class Gammaproteobacteria; order Burkholderiales; family Burkholderiaceae_C; genus Pseudaquabacterium. The sequence goes on along the minus strand of NZ_MWLO01000006.1, from coordinate 1,436 downwards.
AGCGGCCACTGGTGCGGATGGCCTGCTGCAGGCGGTCGAGCATCAGGCGGCGGTTGGGCAGCCCGGTGAGCGGATCGTAGAAGGCCAGCCGCTCGGTCATCGCCTCGGCCACCTTGCGCTCGTTCACGTCGGCAAAGCTGCCGACCATGCGCAGCGGTCGCCCCTCGGCGTCGCGCTCGACGACGTCGCCGCGGTCGAACACCCACATGGTGCTGCCGTCCTTGCGCTGCATGCGGTGCTCGTGCCGGTAGGGGCCGTGGCCGTCCAGGCAGCGCTGGATCGCGGCGCGGGTGTCGTCGAGGTCGTCCGCGAAGACGCAGCGCTCGAAGGCCGCGATGCTGGACTCCAGTTCGCCCTTGGCATAGCCCAGCAGTTCGAACCATCGCGCGTTGTGCTGCAGCGCGTTGGTGCCGAGGTCCCAGTCCCACACACCCTCGCCCGTGGCGTTCAGCACGTAGCTCAGGCGCCGTTCGCTTTCCTGAACCTGCTGCTGCGCGCGGCGGATGTCGGTGATGTCCTGGGCGATGACCAGGATGCGCGGCAGCCCGTTGTCGCCGATGAACGGCTTCTTGATGGACTTGAAGTACCGGGTCTGGCCGCTGCGGTCGTCGGTGGACTCCTCGAAGACCACTTCGGTGTGGCCGCGGGCCATGACGTCGAGCACGTTGCGGCGGAAGAACTCGGCCTGCTCCGGCGTGGCGCTGAAGTGGCCGTCGTGCTTGCCCACCATGGCCTCGGGCGTGGTGCCGTAGAAGTCGGCGACCGGCTTGTTGCAGAGCAGGAAGTTGCCCTCGTGGTCCTTCAGCACGATGAAGTCTGGGCTCTCGTCGAGCACCGTTCGCAGCAGCGATTGCTGCTCGCGCAGGTGCGGCCCGGCATCGCCGGCATGCCAGGCCATGCCCGTCAGCCGCTCGAGCTCGGCCTTCAGGGCATCGATCCGATGGGCGGTGCCGGCGTCGGCAAGGCTGTGCAAGGGGCAGTCAGCCAGGGTCTCAGGGGTCAAGGCGCTCATCTCCAGGTGGCCGGTTCGTCACTGCAGTCAACCCGATGTCGATCGCCCCCCGGCCGATGGGCATCCATCGGATGCCGCGGTGCCACCGGACATCTGTCCAGCAGCAGGTGCACGACGGCGTGCCTCGGAGCCGACCGTGGCCCACGCTGGACCTGATCGGTCCCTGGAAATCGGCCGATTCCTCACGGGGCTGAAGCCCATTTTTCACAGTGCGCCGGCTTTACCGCGCAGAAAGGCATGACGGGCCGTGCCGGGCGCCGGGCTGCCGGGCTAGACGAGCCCGTCTGGCGCCGGGCCGCCGGTCTAGACGAGCCCGTCCGGCGCCGGGCCGCATCTCTAGACGAGCTCGTCTGGCGCCGGGCTCAGGGCATCGGCCACGTAGCGCCGCAGCAGCGGCGGCTCGTCGCCGAGGTGGAAGGCCAGG
>NZ_MWLO01000059.1 GCF_002198735.1 Ideonella sp. A 288 | reverse complement strand
GCCACCCCGCCCGCCACCCACGTCCGGAGCCCATGACCATGCAATTCCCGCTCGCCGATTCGCTGTCCCGCATTCCCGGCGCGCCCAGCGCCCGCTGGCCCGATGGCTCGCGCGTCGACGTCGTGCTCGAGCACAACGGCCTGCTGTTCGAGCTGTACGCGCCGGTCGGCACCGACACGCAGCAACCGCACACCCGCGACGAGCTGTACATCGTGGCCCGCGGCCAGGCGCTGTTCGTGCACCACACCGCGCGCGGCCGCGTGGCGCAGGAGGTGTCGTCCGGCGACGCGCTCTTCGTGCCCGCCGGCGACGTGCACCGCTTCGAGACCTTCAGCCCCGATTTCGCCGCCTGGGTGGTGTTCTTCGGGCCCGAGCAATGACAGGAGATAGCCGCATGCCCACCCTCTGGCACCAGGCGCGCCGCAGCGCCCGACTCAACCCGTCGATCATCCGCGAGATCCTCAAGGTCACCGAGCAGCCCGGCGTGCTGTCGCTGGCCGGCGGGTTGCCGTCGGCCGACACCTTCCCGGTCGAGGCCATCCGCGCTGCCTGCGACAAGGTGCTGACCGACGCGCCGCACGCGGCGCTGCAGTACGCCGCCAGCGAAGGCTTCGGCCCGCTGCGCGAGTGGGTGGCGCAGCGCCTGGGCACGATGGGCATCAAGGTGAAGGCGGATCAGGTGCTCGTCACCACCGGCTCGCAGCAGGGCCTGGACCTGATCGGCAAGGTGATGGTCGACGCTGGTGCGCCGGTGGCGGTGGAATCGCCCACCTACCTGGGCGCGTTGCAGGCCTTCAACCCCTACGAGCCGATCTACGCCAGCCTGGCCGGCGACGACGAGGGCCCGCTGCCCGGCGCGATCGAGGCGCTGCCGCACGACGCGCCTGGCACGCGCTTCGCCTACCTGCTGCCGAACTTCCAGAACCCCACCGGCCGCGTGCTCGGCGAGGACCGCCGCGTGGCGCTGGTGCGCGCCGCGCAGGCCGCGCGCGTGCCGCTGGTCGAGGACAACCCCTACGGCGACCTGTGGTTCGATGAGGAGCCGCCCGCGCCGCTGGCGGCGCGCTGGCCCGAGGGCACGGTCTACCTGGGCTCGTTCTCCAAGGTGCTGGCGCCGGGCTTCCGCCTGGGCTACCTGGTGGCGCCCGAGCACCTGTGCCCCAAGCTGCTGCAGGCCAAGCAGGCGGCCGACCTGCACACGCCCGGCTTCAACCAGCGCGTGGTGCACGAGGTCATCCGCGACGGCTTCCTCGACACGCATGTGCCCACCATCCGCGCGCGCTACCGCCTGCAGCGCGATGCAATGGCCGCAGCGCTGCTGCGCCACCTGCCCGAGGGCAGCCAGTGGCAGGCGCCGAAGGGCGGCATGTTCTTCTGGGTGCGCCTGCCCGCCGGCTGCGACGCGATGGCGCTGCTGCCCAAGGCCGTGGCCGCCGGCATCGCCTACGTGCCCGGCGCCGCGTTCTACGCCCACGCGCCCGACCCGCGCACGCTGCGCCTGTCGTTCGTGACGCTGTCGCCCGCCGACATCGCCGATGCCGTGGCGCTGCTCGGCGGCGTGCTGCGCGAGCACCTCGACGCCACCGCCGAGGTGACGCCTTGAGCGCCGGGGTGGGTGCCGGGGTGGGCAAATGACCACCGCCGCCCTGGCCGATCGGCGCGTGGCCGCGCTGGCCGAACTTCGCGCCGCCGCCCGCCTGGTGCACGCGGTGATGCCGCCGACGCCGCAGTACCGCTGGCCGCTGCTCGAAGCCGCCTTTGCCGCGGCGCCCGGCGACGGCACCGAGCTGTGGGTCAAGCACGAGAACCACACGCCGGTGGGGGCCTTCAAGATCCGCGGCGGCCTGGTGTACTTCGACCGCCTGATGCGCGCCGGGCCCCGTCCGCTCGGCGTGGTCAGCGCCACGCGGGGCAACCACGGCCAGTCGGTGGGTTTCGCGGCGCGGCGGCACGGCGTGCCGGCGCTGGTGGTGGTGCCGCACGGCAACAGCCGCGAGAAGAACGCGGCGATGCGGGCGCAGGGCGTCGAACTGGTCGAGCATGGCGACGACTTCCAGGCGGCGCGCGAGCACGCGCAGTCGCTGGCTGCTGCGCGCGGCTGGTCCATGGTGCCCTCGTTCCACGCCGACCTGGTCGCTGGCGTGGCGAGTTATGCGCTGGAGCTGTTCGATGCCGCCGCGGCGCTCGACACCGTCTACGTGCCCATCGGCCTGGGCTCCGGCGCCTGCGCGGTGATCGCCGCGCGCGACGCGCTGGGCCTGCGGACCGAGGTGGTCGGCGTGGTGTCCACCGGCGCGCCGGCCTATGCGCTGTCGCTGGCGCAGGGCCGGCCGGTGTCGCATGCCGTGACCACCGTGCTGGCCGACGGCATGGCCTGCCGCTCGCCCGAGCCCGAGGCGCTGGCGCTGCTGCAGCGCGGCCTGGCGCGCGTGGTGAGCGTGACGGACGACGAGATCGCCGAGGCGATGCGGCGCCTGTACGAGGCCACCCACCAGGTGGCCGAAGGCGCCGGTGCCGCCGGGCTGGCGGCCGCCTGGCAGGAACGCGCGCGACTGGCCGGCCGGCGCAGCGCGGTGGTGCTCAGCGGTGGCAACATCGACCGCGAGGCCTATGCGCGTGTCCTCGCCGATTGACCGAATGTCGAAGGAGTGCCCATGAACGCTTCCCGCCGTTTCACCCAGCTCGACGTCTTCACCACCACCGCGCTGCGTGGCAACCCGCTGGCGGTGGTGCACGACGCGCACGGCCTGTCCGACGCGCAGATGGCCGCCTTCGCGCGCTGGACCAACCTGTCCGAGACCACCTTCCTGCTGCCCACCACGATGAAGGGCGCCGACTACCGCGTGCGCATCTTCACCCCCGGCGGCGAACTGCCCTTCGCCGGCCACCCGACATTGGGCAGTTGCCACGCCTGGTTGGCCGGTGGCGGCCTGCCCGAGTCTGACGACGAGGTGGTGCAGGAATGCGGTGTCGGTCTGGTGCGGGTGCGCCGCGACGGTCGCCGCCTGGCGTTTGCCGCACCGCCGCTGCGCCGCACCGGCCCGGCCGAGGCCGCGGTGCGCGCCCAGGTGCTGGCCGCGCTGAAGCTGCCCGAGGCGGCGTTGCAGCGGCTGGAGTGGATCGACAACGGCCCGGGCTGGGTCGGCGCGCTGCTGCCCGACGCCGCCACCGTGCTGGCGCTGTCGCCCGATTTCGCGGCAATGCAGGGCCTGAAGCTCGGCGTCGTGGGGCCGCACCCGGCGGGCAGCGAATGCCAGTTCGAGGTGCGCGCCTTCGTGCCCGGCCTGGGCGTGCCGGAAGACCCGGTCACCGGCAGCCTGAACGCCGGGCTGGCGCAATGGCTGATCGGCGCTGGCCTGGCCCCCGAGCACTACGTGGCCGCGCAAGGCGCCGCGCTGGGCCGTGCCGGCCGGGTGCATGTCGACCGCGTCGGCGCCGATGTGTGGATCGGCGGCGAGGTGGTCGAGGTCGTCTCGGGGATCGTCACCCTGTGAATGCCGAGATCGACCACCTCGTCGTCGTCGCCGATTCGCTGGCGCAGGGCGCGGCGTGGTGCGAGGCCACCTTCGGCGTCGCGCCGGGCCCGGGGGGCCGCCACCCGCTGATGGGCACTCACAACCGACTGCTGGCCATCGGCAGCGACGCGTTCCCGCGCAGCTATCTCGAGGTCATCGCCATCGACCCCGACGCGCCCGACCCCGGCCGCGTGCGCTGGTTCGGCATGGACGAGCCGGCGCTGCGCGCGGCGGTGCGGGCCGCGCCGCGACTGGTGCACACGGTGGCCCGCACGTCGAACATCGAGATGCTGCGTTGGGGGCTCGTGAACGTCGGCATCGACCCCGGCGTGCCGCTGGCCGCCGAGCGCGACACGCCGCGGGGCAAGCTCGCCTGGCGCATCGCGGTGCGCGACGACGGCGCGGTCGACCGGGAGGGGGCGCTGCCCACGTTGATCGAATGGCGCGGCGTGCACCCGACCGAGGGCATGCCGGCCTCGCCCGTGCAACTGACGGCGGTGACGGCCGGCGGGCTCTCAGCGCGGGCCGCGGCGGTGCTGCGCCTGCGCGGTGTCGAGGTGTCGCCCGAGCCCCTCCCCCGCTGGCAGGCGACGCTGCAGTCGCCCGCCGGCCCCGTGACCCTCACCGCCTGGCCGGACCCACCCACCCGATGACCGACGATCTGTTCCGCGACGACGCCACGCTGCGCCACTGCGAGGCCCGCGTCACCGCCGTCGACGAGGCCGGCATCCGCCTCGACCGCACCGTGTTCTACCCGCAGGGCGGCGGCCAGGCCGGCGACGCCGGCGTGCTGCGCCTGGCCGACGGTCGAGTGGTCGCCGTGGCCGACACCCGCAAGGGCGCGCTGCCGGGCGAGATCGTGCACGTGCCCGCGGCCGGCGCCGACCTGTCCGGCCTGGTGCCCGGCGTGGCGCTGGTGGCCGAGATCGACTGGGACCGCCGCCACCGCCACATGCGCTTCCACACCGCCACGCACCTGCTGTGCGCGCTGGTGCCGCACCCGGTGGATGGCTGCTCGATCACCGCCGGCTACGCGCGGCTCGACTTCCACATGACCGAGCCGCTGGACAAGGACGCGCTCACCGCCGGCATCGCCCGCCTGGTGGCCGGAGCCCACCCGGTGGGCCACCGCTGGATCAGCGAGGACGAGCTCGACGCCAACCCGCAACTGGTGCGCAGCATGAGCGTGCAGCCGCCGCGCGGCCAGGGCCGCATCCGCGTGCTCGAAATCGCCGGCGTCGACCTGCAGCCCTGCGGCGGCACCCATGTGGCCAACACCGCCGAGATCGGCCCAGTCATCGTCACCAAGATCGAAAAGAAATCAGCCAAGACCCGCAGGGTCGTGCTCGGCTTTGCCGAGCTCGCCGCAGGCGGGGGCTGAGTTCTTTCGGCGCAGACTCACATCGCGCAGCGATGTGAAGCGGGCGCAGCCCGCGTGTCGCAGCCAAAAGGCCTGAACCAAGACCCGCAGGGTCGTGCTCGGCTTTGCCGAGCCCGCCGCAGGCGGGGGCTGACGTCCTCCGGCGCAGACCGGCGCCACGAGGTGTCTTGCCGCGGCGCGAAGTGAAGTCTCCGCGGCCAGGCAAAAGAAAGGCCCCGCACCGCGGGGCCTTGTTGTGCCGGGCGCCTAGCGCCCAGGCCTGCAACTCACTGGTTGCGGTAGTTGTCGTGGCAGCCCTTGCAGGTTTCGGCCGCGGCGCCGAAGGCGGCCTTGACCGTCTCGAGCGTGCCACCCTTGGACACGGTGGCCAGCTTGGCGACGGCGTCCTGCATCTTCTTGGCGCCCTCGTCGAACTTGGCCTTCTCGGTCCAGACGGTGGCCTTGGGCGTGCCCTTCTCGGTGCCCGAGGTGCCTTCGACGAAGCCGGCGAACGGCAGCTTGGACATGTAGGCGACGATCTCGGCATTCGCCGCGGCGGCGGCGGCGTCGAACGGCACCTTGCCGTTGGCCATGGCGCCGATGCGGCCGAAGTGGGCTCCCATCACCTGGTAGGCGCCCTTGCGGTACTTGACCGCGTCTTCGGGCTTGGCGAACTGGGCGGCGGCGGGCAGGCTGGCCAGGGTGCCGATGAGGGCCATCACGGCCACGAGCTGACGTTTCATGCAAATCCTCCGAGGGGGTCTGTGGGGTGCTGCACCAGGGCGACATCCCCGGGCTGCTGCGCAGTGTACTCAGGGCAATGGCGGTTTATTCCAGCGCCCCGCGCGCTTGACCTGCGGCAACGCGGGCCGGCTTCGGCTATCGTTGCAGCCTTCGATACGACCGATCTGTCGCCCCATGAGCCTGGCCTCCCACACCGTCCCGGTCCGCGTCTGGGACCTTCCCACGCGGCTGTTCCACTGGACGCTCGCCGCCGCAGTGGTGGGCCTGGTGATCACCGGCAACGTGGGCGGCAACGCGCTGGTGTGGCACATGCGCCTTGGCCTGCTGGTGGGGGCGCTGCTGCTGTTCCGCATCGTCTGGGGGCTGGTGGGCGGGCGCTGGTCGCGCTTCGCGAGCTTCATCTACGCGCCCGGCACGGTGCTGCGTTACCTGAAGGGCGAACACCGCCCGGGCGACCACTTCGAGGTGGGCCACAACCCGCTGGGCAGCTTCTCGGTGTTCGGCCTGATCGGCATGCTGGCGGTGCAGGTGGCCACCGGCCTGGTGGCCGACGACGAGATCGCCACCACCGGGCCGCTGAACCGCTTCGTCGAGACCGACCTCGGCCTGGCCGCCACCGGCTGGCACAAGGCCTACGGCCAGTGGATCCTGCTGGCCCTGGTGGCGCTGCACGTGGCGGCGATCCTGTTCTACCGCTGGCGTGGCACCAACCTGGTCGTGCCGATGGTCAGCGGCGACAAGGCCCTGCCGCCTGGCGTGCCCGCGTCCACCGACACCGCGGGCACGCGCCTGCTGGCGCTGGGCGTCGTCGCGGCCTGCACCGGCCTGGCGGTGTGGGTGGCGCGGCTGGGTGCCTGACTGCGCAGCGCACGCCATGCCTTCGCCTGGCCGGCAAGCCCCGATGACCAAGCCCGACATCGTGCTGCGGGTGCCCGACACCGCGGCGCTGCTGGAGTCGACCCGCGAGATCTTCCGCGAGTACGCCCTCGGCCTGGGCATCGACCTGTGCTTCCAGAACTTCGAGGCCGAACTGGCCGCCTTGCCGGGCGACTATGGCCCGCCCACTGGACTGCTGCTGCTGGCCTTCGTCGATGGCGAACTGGCCGGCTGCGGCGCCTTCCGACCGCTGGCCGACGCCGACTACGCCAACGCCTGCGAGATGAAGCGCCTGTACGTGCGGCGGGCCTTCCGCCGCTTCGGCCTGGGCCGCATCCTGGGCCAGGCGCTGATGGACGGTGCCCGCGAGGCGGGCTTCTCGTGCATGCTGCTCGACACGCTCGACGACATGGAGGCCGCCCGCGGCCTGTACGAGACGCTGGGGTTCGAGGAGATCCCGCCGTACTACTTCAATCCCATCCCCGGGGCGCACTACCTGAAGGCGTCGCTGGACTGACGGGCTCCATTGGCCGCGTCGGTCGGCCGTGGACCACTGGGACGCCGGTCGGCCGGCCGAGCGGTGCTCAGGCGGGCGTGGCCACGGTGCTGCCGCGCGGCATCAGCGACCACGGCAACGGCCGGTGGGGGGCGTCCACGCCGTCGCGCAGCGCCTGCAGCAGCGCCTGCGCGGCCTCGAAGCCGATGGCATAGCGCGGCGGCTGGATGGTGCTCAGCCCGGGGTTGAGCTGGCGGCCGATCGGGAAATCGCCGAAGCCCATCAGCGCCAGTTCGCCCGGCACCGACAGGCCCGTGGCCTGGGCCTCGAGCAGGGCACCGCAGGCCAGCTGGTCGTTGGCGAAGGCCGCCGCGGTGACGCTGCCGCCGGCGGCCTGCCGCAGGCTGCGCAGCGCCTGCCGGCCGGCGTCGAAGGGGTCGCCCAGCGGGGCCGTCAGCGACACCAGCGACAGCCCGGCGTCGCGCACCCGGTCGGCGAAGCCGGTGCAGCGCTCGTGCGCACGCAGGTCGCCGACCACGCCGCTGTCCACGTAGGCCACCTGGCGGTGGCCCAGCGACAGCAGGTGCACGGCCATCGCGCGCCCCACCTCGGCGTGGTCGAAGCCGATCTGGGTGAAGCCGCCATCCTCGGGGTGCTGGTCCCACAGCTCGATGACCGGCGTGCCCGCCCGGCGCGCATTGCGCAGCAGCAGCAGCGCGTCGGCGCTGTGGTGTCGGCCGGTGACGACGATGGCGCTGGGGCGCCAGCCGATCAGCGCGCGCAACTGCTCTTCTTCGCGCTCCATCGAGTAGCCGGTGGCCGCCAGCAGCAGTTCGTGCCCCGCGGCCTGCAGGCCGTCCGACAGGCCCTGCACCGTCTCGGCGAAGATCGACTGCACGAGGTTGGGCACCAGCGCGGCCACCACCTGCGAGCCGCCACTGGCCAAGTGCCCGGCCTGGCGGTTGGGCAGGTAGCCGGTCTCGGACAGCGCCTCGCGGATGCGCTCGGCCGTCGGCGCCGCCACGATGGCCGGCTCGCGCAGGAAGCGCGATACGGTGATCGAGGTGACGCCGGCCAGCGTCGCCACATCCTGCAGCGTGGGCCGGCCGTGGCCGCGGCGCGGCTGGCGCACGATGACCGCGTCGTCGGCGGGGGCCTCGGTGGCACGGGTATTCCGGGATGGACGGGCGCGCGTCATGTCGATAATGTTAGCGGTAACAAGCAGACAACAGCAAGCGCCGTGGCCGACATCGCATGACGAAGACGCTCGAACAATTGCGCAGCCGGCGGTGGTTCGCGGCCTCGGGCATGCGGGCCTTCGCGCACCGCCAGCGCATCCAGCAGATGGGGCTGCGCCGCGAGGACGTGCTCGACAAGCCCATCGTCGCCATCGTCAACACCTGGAGCGACCTGTCGCCCTGCCACGCCCACCTGCGCGAGCGTGCCGAGGCCGTGAAGCGCGGCGTGCTGATGGCCGGCGGCTTTCCGTTCGAGTTGCCGGCCATGAGCCTGGGCGAGGTGATGGTCAAACCCACCACCATGTTGTACCGCAACTTCCTGGCGATGGAGACCGAGGAGCTGCTGCGCTCGCTGCCGGTGGACGCCGCGGTGCTGCTGGGCGGTTGCGACAAGACCACGCCGGGCCTGCTGATGGGCGCCATCAGCATGGGCATCCCCGCGCTGTTCTGTCCCGCCGGGCCGATGCTCAACGACCGCCACCGCGGCCAGCCGGTGGGCGCCGGCACGCACACCCGCATGTTCTGGGACGAGTACCAGGCCGGCGCCATCGGCGACGACGAGTGGGTGCACCTCGAGTCGCGCATGACCCGCTCGCCCGGCACCTGCAACACCATGGGCACGGCCAGCACGCTCACCGCGATGGCCGAGGCCCTGGGCCTGTGCCTGCCGGGGTCCAGCAGCATCCCGGCGATGGACGCCGCGCACACGCGCATGGCCACCACCTGCGGCGAGCGCATCGTGGCCATGGTGTGGGACGACCTGACGCCGCAGCGCATCCTCACGCGCGGGGCCTTCCTCAACGCGGTGGCGGTGCAGATGGCGCTGGGCGGCTCCACCAACGCCGCCGTGCACGTGATCGCGATGGCGCGCCGCGCTGGCGTGGCGCTCGACCTCGACGACCTCGACGCGATGGCCCGGCGCGTGCCGGTGATCGCCAACCTGTTCCCGAGCGGCGACCGGCTGATGGAGGACTTCTACTACGCCGGCGGCCTGCCCGCGCTGATGCAGGTGATCCGCGGGCATCTCAGCCTGGGCGAGCTCACCGTCACCGGCCGCACGCTGGGCGAGCAGATCGCCGGCTGCGAGGTCGGCGATGCCGAGGTCATCCGCCCGCTGTCCAACCCGGTCAGCCGCGACGGCGCGCTGGCCGTGCTGCGCGGCAACCTGGCGCCCGACGGCGCGGTGATGAAGCCGTCGGCGGCCACGCCCCGCTTCCTGCGCCACCGCGGCCGCGCGCTGGTCTTCGACAGCCAGCCGCAGATGCTGGCGGCGATGGCCGACCCGGCGCTCGACTGCAACGAGGACACGGTGCTGGTGCTGCGCAACGCCGGTCCGGTGGGCGCCCCGGGCATGCCCGAGTGGGGCGGCCTGCCGATCCCGAAGAAGCTGCTCGAGCGCGGCGTGCGCGACATGGTGCGGCTGTCCGACGCCCGCATGAGCGGCACCCACTACGGCAGTTGCGTGCTGCACATCTCGCCCGAGAGCGCCGTCGGCGGCCCGCTGGCCCTGGTGGCCACCGGCGACGAGATCGAGCTCGACGTGCCGGCCCGCCGCCTGCACCTGCACGTGCCCGACTCGGTGCTGGCCGAGCGCCGGGCGCGCTGGACGCCGCCGCCGGAGCAGTACCACCGCGGCTTCACCCGCCTGTACAAGGACCACGTCACCCAGGCCCACGAAGGCTGCGACCTCGACTTCCTGCAGGGCACGGCGGGCACGCCCGAGCCCGACATCTTCTGAGCCCACCCACCCCATGCACGGAGCGAGCAAGCCCATGCGTTGAAGTCACTTGGTTTCCCTGACCGGCCGCCACAGACTGGCCGGCTTTACGTTTCACAAACTGGAGCGAGACATGAACCGGAACCCCTTCCGCCTCGGCGGCATCACCCTGGCCACGCTGGCGGCGCTGGCCCCCCTGTCGGCCCGGTCGCAGCAGGCCGCGCCCGACGAAACCCAGGTGCAGCAGGTCACCGTCACCGCCACCCGCCGGCCCGAGCCGCTGCAGAAGGTGCCGGTCGCCGTGTCGGTGGTGGACGGTACCGAACTGGAGCGCGCCAACCGCAACACGCTGGGGGCCGTGGCCTCGCAGGTGCCCAGCCTGAACTTCCGCACCGAGGCGTCGGCCAAGGACACCTCGCTGTTCGTGCGCGGCGTGGGCACCATCACCACCTCGCCCGGCGCCGAGCCCACCGTGTCCACCGTGGTCGACGGCGTGGTGCTGGCCCGTCCCGGCCAGGCGCTGGTCGACCTGCTCGACCTCGAGCGCGTCGAGGTGCTGCGCGGCCCGCAGGGCACCTTGTTCGGCCGCAATGCGTCGGCCGGCGTCATCAACATCGTCACCCGCGCGCCGAGCAAGGAGCTCGAGCGCTACATCGACCTGTCCTACTTCGGCGGCGGCAACGAGCGGCGGCTGCGCCTGGGCATCTCGGGCGAACTGAAGGCCGACGTGATGCGCGGCTCGCTCACCGCGATGGTCGGCAAGTACGACGGCAACCTCACCAACGTGGCCACCGGCAAGCCGGCCGGCGGCTACGACAAGAAGGGCATCCGCGGCAAGCTCGAGATCACGCCCAGCCGCGACCTCAAGATCTCGCTCGGCGCCGACTTCCTGGACGGCACCGACACCAGCCCGAAGGGCGTGGTCACGAGCTCCCGCCTGACGGCCTTCCCCAGCGGCACGGTGACGAACAACGCCAACTTTGCCGCGGCCTTGCTGCCGGTGGTGCCCAGCGCCCAGAACCGGCAGATCAACATCAACTGGGAGCCGCGCTCGGAGGACACGCACGCCGGCCTGTCGGCGCAGGTGGACTGGAGCCTGGGTGCCTACACGCTGACCTCGATCACCGCCTACCGCACCTGGGACAACACCCAGTTCCAGGACCAGGACCGCCTGGCGCAGGTGACCACCGCGTTCGCCGAGACGCACGACCGCGGCGACGTCGCCGTCAAGCAGACCTCGCAGGAGTTCCGCCTCACCTCGCCCAAGGGCGGCGTGTTCGACTACGTGGCCGGGCTGTACGCGATGCGCGTCGAGAACGACGAGACCTACCGCCGCGACGTCACCCGCCTGCCCAGCGCCGGCGCGGCGTTGCTGAAGGATGCCGGTGTCGCCGTCTACGACACCCGCAGCACCAACGCGGCCCTGTTCGGCGAGGGCACGTGGCACTTCGCGCCCCACTTCCGCGGCGTGGCCGGCCTGCGCTTCACCCGCGACGAGTTGTCCTACGGCCATGTGCGCACCTCCACGCAGACGGTGGCCATCCCCGGCGTTGCCCCGGGCGTGTCCAGCGCGGGGTCGACGAGCAAGACGGCCACCACGGGCCGCATCGGGCCGCAGTACGACTTCGCGCCCAACCTCAGCTCGTACCTCACCTATTCGCGCGGCTACAAGGGCCCGGCCTACAACGTGTTCTTCAACATGGCGGTGCCGCGAGACATCGACGCGCTGTCGCCCGAGCTGTCCGACTCGGTCGAACTGGGCCTGAAGTCCACGCTGCTGAACAACCGCCTGCGGCTGAACGTGGCGTTGTTCTCCACCAAGTACAAGAACTACCAGGCCAACACCTTCGACCAGATCGCCGGCACGGTGGTCACGCGGCTGATCAACGCCGGTGACGTGTCGACCAAGGGCATCGAGGTCGACTTCACCGCGCGACCGATGGCCGGCCTGACGGTGAGCGGCGCCGTCGCCAACACCAAGGCCCGCATCGACCACTTCCGCTGCCCGGTGAATGCCCCGACCAGCTGCAACCTCGACGGCTACCCGTTGCCCTACGCCCCCGACTGGAAGGCCGCGCTGCAGACCACCTACCGCATGAGCGTCGGCAGCGGCCTGGCGCTCGACCTGGGCGCCGACTACAGCTGGCAGAGCAAGGTGCAGTACGACATCGGCCAGTTCGCCGACACCATCCAGCCGGCCTATGGCATCCTGAACGCGTCGATCGCCCTGTCCGACCCGATCAAGGGCTGGCGCGCCGCGCTGCTGGTGAAGAATGTCACCGACAAGTCCTACGCCTCGCTGCTGCTGCGGGCCGCGGGCATGACGCGGGCCGTGCCGCGCGACGACCAGCGCTACGTGGGCGTCAACCTGCGCTACGACTTCTGAGCGCCCCAAGGACGCCGCCTTGCGGCGTCCGCCCCCCGGGGGGATCGAGGAAAGTGGCAGAGCCACGTTTCCTCGGGACCCATCACTCGAAAAGAGCGTCCATGAACCCCTTCAAGACCCTGCTGCAGCCGCGCGGCCCCGACAAGCCGATCGGCACCTGGATCATGTCGGCCAGCCCGATCGTGGCCGAGGCCATCGGCCTGTCGGGCTTCGACTGGGCGGTGGTCGACATGGAGCATTCGCCGCTCGACCTGGGGGACGTGGTGCACCTGCTGCAGGCGTTGGCCGGTACGCCGATGGTGCCTGTGCTGCGGGTGCCCTGGAACGACACCGTGACCATCAAGCGCGTGCTCGACGCCGGGGCCACCACGCTGCTGGTGCCCTTCGTGCAGGATGCCGACGAGGCCCGGCGCGCGGTGGCGGCCACGCGCTACCCGCCGCAGGGCATCCGCGGCATGGCGGGCATGAGCCGGGGCTCGCGCTTCGGCACCGCGCCCAACTACCTGACCACCGCCAACGAGGGCCAGTGCGTGATCGTGCAGTTGGAGACGCCGCAGGCGGTGGCGCAGCTCGAGGCCATCGGCGCGGTGGAGGGCGTCGACGCGTTCTTCCTCGGCCCGGCCGACCTGTCGGCGTCGATGGGCCATGTCGGCCAGTTGACGCATCCTGCGGTGATGGCGCTGATGGCCGATGCCGTGCAGCGCTGCCATGCGCTGGGCAAGCCGGTGGGCATCGTCGGCGGCACGCCCGAGGTGGTGGCGCAGTACCGTGCGCTGGGCTTCGATTTCCTGGCCATCGCGTCCGACCTGGGGCTGCTGATGCGCGGGGCGCAGGCCGCGGCGGCCGCGCTGCGCGCGCAGGGGCAGGGCGCCCCCGCGGCGACGCCGGGGCCCGCGTCGGGCTACTGACGTGGCCGCGGTCGAATTGCGCCGGGTCGCCAAGTCCTACGACGGCAGGACCACCGTCATCCACGGCATCGACCTCGAGATCGCGCATGGCGAATTCGTGGTCTTCGTCGGGCCGTCGGGCTGTGGCAAGAGCACGCTGCTGCGCATGATCGCCGGGCTCGAGCCGATCTCCGGCGGCGAGGTGCTGATCGACGGCACGGTGGTCAACGCGCTGCCGCCGCGCCACCGCGACATCGCGATGGTCTTCCAGGACTACGCGCTGTACCCGCACAAGACGCTGTTCGAGAACATGGCCTTCGGCCTGCGGCTGCGCCACACGCCAGAGGCCGAGATCCAGCGGCGCGTGGGCGAGGCCGCCGCGCTGCTGAAGATCGAGTCCATGCTGCAGCGCAAGCCGCGCGAGCTGTCGGGCGGCCAGCGCCAGCGCGTGGCCATCGGGCGGGCCATCGTGCGCCAGCCGAAGGTGTTCCTGTTCGACGAACCGCTGTCCAACCTCGACGCCCAGTTGCGCCACGAGATGCGCACCGAGATCAAGCGCCTGCACCAGCGCCTGGGCGCGACCATCGTTTACGTCACCCACGACCAGACCGAGGCCATGACGCTGGCCGACCGCATCTGCGTGCTGCAGGGCGGCCACAGGATGCAGTACGACACGCCCGAGGCCATCTACAACCGCCCGGCGGCGGTGTTCGTGGCCGGCTTCACCGGGGCGCCGCCAATGAACCTGGCCGACTGCACCGTGGCCGACGGCTGCGCCGACCTGGGCGGGGTCGCGCTGCCTCTGCCACACCACCTGCGCGGCCATTCCGGTGCGCTGACGCTGGGCGTGCGGCCCGAGAACCTGACGCTGGCGCCGCAGGCGGCCACCGACCTGGCCTTGCCGGCCACGCTGCAGTTGCTGGAGCCGCTGGGCGCCGAGACGCTGATCACCGTGCGCATCGGCGCGGCCGAGATGGTGGCCCGTGTCTCGGCCGCCTTCCACCAGGCGCCGGGCACGCCGCTGGCGCTGCACGTGGATTCGCGCAAACTGCACCTGTTCGACCGGCAGGGTGGCCAGGCCCTGGCCTGACCCGCCCGACGACCCCACCCTGGAGACTGCAATGACCGCTTCGCGACTGCTGCCGCTGCTGGCCCTGGCCCTCGGCCTGATCGCCGGCCCCGCCTGGGCCCAGACCACCCTGCGCGTGTTCTCGGGCGGTCAGAACCAGCGGCCCGACCTGATGCGCACGCTGTTCGACCGCTACCAGGCGGCCAACCCCGGCATCAAGGTGCAGGTCGAGACCGGAGGGGCTACCTCCGAACTGCAGCGGCAGTACCTAAGCACGGTGCTCAATGCCAAGGATCCGGCGATCGACATCTTCCTGATCGACATCGTCAACCCGGCGCAGTACTTCGGTGCCGGCTGGCTGGAGCCGCTGGATGCCTACGTGGGCGGCCCCGCGCAGGCGCTGGCGCCCTACCTGCCGGTGTACCAGCAGTCGAACGTGGTGCGAGGCAAGGTGGCGGCGCTGCCGGGCTTTGCCGACGCGATGTTCATGTACTACCGGAAAGACCTGCTCGACAAGCACGGCCTGAAGGAGCCGAAGACCTGGGACGAACTGGCCGCCGCTGCCAGCAAGATCCAGAAGGCCGAGGGCGACCCCCACCTGCAGGGCCTGTCGATCCAGGGCGCGCCGATCGAGGGCGCGGTGTGCACCTTCCTGCTGCCGTACTGGAGCCAGGGCAAGGAGTTCAACGACGCCGCCGGCAAGATGACACTGGACAAACCTGCGGCCGTCAAGGGCCTGCAGCAGTGGCTGTCGATGGTCGACCAGGGGGTCATCAAGCGCAACGTGGCCGAGGTCAAGACACCCGACACCGTCAACGAGTTCAAGGCCGGCCAGGTGGTCTTCGCGATCAACTGGAGCTGGGCCTGGGACCGCTTCAAGGACGATGCCGACAGCAAGGTCAAGGGCAAGGTCGGCGTGATGCCGCTGCCGGCCATGGCCGGCGGCAAGAGCGCCACCTGCGTCGGTGGCTGGCAATGGGCGGTCAGCGCCTTCAGCAAACACAAGGCCGAGGCCGCCAAGCTGGTGAAGTACCTGGCCAGTGTCGAGTCCAGCAAGCACCTGGCCGCCGAGGGCGCGCTGCTGCCCACCTATGCGAGCGTCTACAACGACGCCGACGTGCTGAAGCAGGTGCCCTGGTTCAAGGACGCCGGCCAGGTGATGGTGTTCGGCCGCAGCCGGCCGATGTCGGAGCGGTACGGCGAGGTCAGCGACACCATCCGCACCACCACCAGCGCCGTGCTGGCCCGCACCAAGAAGCCGGAGGACGGTGTCGGCGAGATCGAGTCGCGCCTGCAGCGCGTGATGCGCTGAGTGGTCTTTCGGCGGCCGTTGGCTTCGTCCGCCGTCAGGCGACCGCGCGGCATCCAGAATTCCCGACAAAGATAATCGGGTTCTCTATGCAATTTCTCACAATTGCACCGTATCAATGATCAAGACAGGGACTCTGTCCATCGCGCTTCGACCGTGACGCTGGTGCGCTTCGCACCGGATTCGCGGCGCCTTCTGCGAGGGGGGTGAGGGCCTCGGCCATCGACGCCACAAGAACCTGTGCAGGAGCAGGTCCTCGGGCTTCCCGGGACACCCCCCGCACCGCTGTCAGCCAAAAAGGGGAGGCCACGATCCATCGGATCGTCGGAGACCGCGTCCTCCCCCGCCCGTTCACGGCCGTCGTACCGCAGGCCTGGACACCCCGCAGGAGGATCCCATGCCCATTCCCTCGACCAAAGTCGTCGTCTCGCTGGCCATGTTCAATGGCAAGGCCTATCGCCTGATGCCCAATGCGCCGGGCGACTTCGCCGACGGGGTGACCGGTGCGCCGGTGCGGGCCTGGCTGTCGCCGATCGCCGACCTGAACGGCGACAGCATCGCCGACATCGTGATCGGAGCGGGCAGCGACGACGACAAGGCGCTGGATGCCGGCCGCATCGTCGTGCACCGCGGCCAGGCCACGGGCGGCACCACCACCACGCTCACCGCGGACCTGAACGACATCGTGATCGACGGCGTCAACGCCGGTGATCTGGCCGGCTCCACGGTGGGCTGGACCACCGACCTCAACGGCGACGGCCGCGCCGAGATCCTGATCGGAGCGCCCGGCATGGAGAACGGCGCGGTTGGCGATGCCGGCGCCGCCTTCGTGCTGTGGGGTCGAGCCAACGGCGGTGGCATCGACCTGGGCGACCCGTTCTCGGGCGCCGGCAATGGCAAGGGCTTCGCGATCAAGGGAGTGGCCCAGGACGACCGGGCCGGCACCAGCATCCTGTCGATCGCCGATCTCAACGGGGACGGCAAGGCCGACCTGCTCGTCGGCGCACCGGGGGTCAAGCTCGGTGGCGGTGGCGGTGGCGGTGGCGGTGG
>NZ_MWLO01000058.1 GCF_002198735.1 Ideonella sp. A 288 | reverse complement strand
GGTGGGCCATCGGGCTTCTGTTCTGGGTTGGGGAATTCCCTTGGATTCTAGGGGTCCGCCGACCGTTGTCGGGCCCCGCACCTTCCGCCCTGGACGCATCCGGAAGGGCCTTTTACCCCAGCGAGTAAGGGGTTCGTAAGAGCCCCTGCCTAATGTGCGGGCTGTCGTCGAATCCCAATTCCCAGGAGACTTGCATGAGTGCTGATGGCCCCACCGAACTGAAGATCTACCACCCCACCGCGGCCCAGGTCGCCAGCGCGCATGTGTCCGGCATGGCCGCCTACGAGGCGCTGTGCAAGGAAGCCGACACCGACTACGAAGGCTACTGGGCCCGCCTGGCCCGTGAGTTCATCACCTGGAAGACACCGTTCACCAAGGTGCTGGACGACAGCAAGGCGCCGTTCTTCAAGTGGTTCGAGGACGGCACGCTGAACGTGTCCTACAACTGCCTCGACCGCAACGTCGAGCGCGGCCTGGGCGACAAGGTCGCCATCATCTTCGAGGCCGATGACGGCAAGGTCACCAAGGCCACCTACAGCGACCTGCTCGCGCGCACCAGCCAGATGGCCAATGCGCTCAAGGCCCGCGGCGTCAAGAAGGGCGATCGCGTCGTCATCTACATGTCGATGAGCATCGAAGGCGTGGTGGCCATGCAGGCCTGCGCGCGCATCGGCGCCATCCACTCGGTGGTCTTTGGAGGCTTCTCGGCCCAGTCGGTGCGCGACCGCGTGCAGGACGCCGGCGCCGTGATGGTCATCACCGCCGACGAGCAACTGCGCGGCGGCAAGCAACTTCCCCTGAAGTCGATCGTCGACGATGCCATCGCGCTGGGCGGCTGCGATTCGCTCAAGACCGTGCTGGTGTACCAGCGCACCGGCGGCAAGATCGCCTGGGACGCGTCGCGCGACGTGTGGCTGCACGAGGCGCTGGCCGGCCAGTCCACCACCTGCGAGCCCGAGTTCGTCAGCGCCGAGCACCCGCTGTTCCTGCTGTACACGTCGGGCTCCACCGGCAAGCCCAAGGGCGTGCAGCACTCCACCGGCGGCTACCTGCTGCACGCGGCACTCACCACCAAGTGGACCTTCGACCTGAAGGACAGCGACGTCTTCTGGTGCACCGCCGACATCGGCTGGGTCACCGGCCACACCTACATCACCTACGGCCCGCTCGCACTGGGCGGCACCGAGATCGTCTTCGAAGGCGTGCCCACCTACCCGGACGCCGGCCGCTTCTGGAAGATGATCCAGGACCACAAGGTCTCGATCTTCTACACCGCGCCGACGGCCATCCGCTCGCTGATCAAGGCCGCCGAGGCCAACGACGCGGTCCACCCGAAGAGCTACAACCTGACCAGCCTGCGCATCCTGGGCTCGGTGGGCGAGCCGATCAACCCGGCCGCCTGGGAGTGGTACTACAAGCACGTCGGCGGCAGCAACTGCCCGATCGTCGACACCTTCTGGCAGACCGAGACCGGCGGCCACATGATCACCCCGCTGCCTGGCGTCACGCCGATGGTGCCGGGTTCGTGCACGCTGCCCTTCCCGGGCATCCAGGCCGCCGTGGTCGACGAGACCGGCAAGGACGTGCCCTGGGGCCAGGGCGGCATCCTGGTGGTCAAGAAGCCGTGGCCCAGCATGATCCGCACGATCTGGGGTGACCCCGAGCGCTACCAGAAGAGCTACTACCCGGAAGACTTCAAGGGCAAGTACTACCTGGCCGGCGACGGTGCCATCCGCGACGCCAAGACGGGCTACTTCACCATCACCGGCCGCATCGACGACGTGCTGAACGTGTCGGGTCACCGCATGGGCACGATGGAAATCGAATCCGCGCTGGTGTCGCACACCGAGCTGGTGGCCGAAGCCGCCGTGGTGGGCCGTCCCGACGAGACCACCGGCGAGGCCGTGTGCGCCTTCGTCGTGCTGAAGCGTCCGCGCCCCACCGGCGAGGAAGCCAAGAAGATCGCCAAGGAGCTGCGCGACTGGGTGGGCAAGGAAATCGGCCCGATCGCCAAGCCCAAGGACATCCGCTTCGGCGACAACCTGCCGAAGACGCGCTCGGGCAAGATCATGCGCCGCCTGCTGCGCTCGATCGCCAAGGGCGAGAAGATCACCCAGGACACCTCGACCCTCGAGAACCCGGCGATCCTCGATCAGTTGTCGGAGAACAACTGATCGTCAGCCAGGGGCCGCTGCGTCGCGCAGCGGCCCAGGAATGAGAAAGGCCCCGCATTGCGGGGCCTTTTTTTGCATCCGGAAGACCCGGAAAGCGGCTTACTTGGCGGTCAGAACCCAGGCGGCCAGCGCCTTGGCTTCGTCGGCGGTGACCTGGTTCGGGGGCATCGGAACCTGGCCCCACACGCCCGTGCCACCCTTCTGGATCTTGTCGGCCAGCTTGGCGGCCGCATCCTTCTGGCCGGCGTACTTGGCAGCGACTTCCTTGTAGGCCGGGCCCACAAGCTTCTTGTCGATGGCATGGCAGGCCATGCAGTTCTTCTTCTGGGCCAGATCAGCGCTGGCAAACGCGGGGCCGGCGACAACGGCGGCCATGGCAACGATCAGAGCAGCATTCTTCATGGTTTCCTTTCGGGGGGGTGGAGTAAAGTCCTGGGACATAACGCAGTTTACGGGGCCCGGTTGACAGCGGACTTGCAAGCCCTGGCTTGCGTTGAGGGGTAACCGACGATGTGGTTCGTGGCTATCGGGTGCGTGCTGATTGCAATCAAGCTCGCCGGAGTGACCGCGATCGCGGTGTGGTCCTGGTGGTGGATTCTGTCTCCGTTTGCCGCGGCGGCCGTCTGGTGGGTCATCGCCGACGCCACCGGCGACACGCAGCGCCGCGCAATGGAACGCGAGCGCAAGCGCGTGGAAGACCGGCGCGAGCGCCACCTGGCGGCCATGGGCCTGGACATCTTCAGCGGCAAGAACCGCAAGCGCCGCGGGTCTCCGCCGCCGAATCGAAAGGCGCCCTGAGCGGCGCACACCGCCCGGGCTGGATCCGGGCAGTGGTCCGCGGCTGGTCTCAGTCGAACTTATCCAGCACCGCGCCAAAGGCGGCGCTGGCAGCGTTCTTGGCAAACTTCGCCAGCACGCCGCGGGTGTAGCGCGGGCCAGGCTGCTTCCAGGCGGCTCGGCGGCGGGCGATCTCGTCGTCCGGCACGTTCAGTTGCAGCAACAGGCGGTGCGCGTCGATGGTGATCGAGTCGCCTTCGTGCACCAGCGCGATGGTGCCGCCTTCATAGGCCTCGGGCGCCACGTGGCCGACCACCATGCCCCAGGTGCCACCCGAGAAGCGCCCATCGGTGATCAAGCCCACCGATTCACCCAGGCCCTGGCCGATCAGTGCACCGGTGGGCGCCAGCATCTCGGGCATGCCCGGGCCGCCCTTGGGGCCGAGGTAGCGCAGCACCATCACGTCGCCGGCCACGATCTTCTTGGCCATGATCGCCGCCAGCGCCGACTGCTCGTCGTCGAACACCCGGGCCGGGCCGGTGATGACCGGGTTCTTCAGGCCGGTGATCTTGGCCACGCAGCCGTCCGGCGACAGGTTGCCGCGCAGGATGGCCAGGTGGCCCTCGGCGTACATCGGGTTGTCGATCGTGCGGATCACCTTCTGGCCGGCCGGCGGCACGTCGGGCACGTCGGCCAGGTTCTCGGCCACGGTCTTGCCGGTGATGGTGATGCAGTCGCCGTGCAGCAGCCCGGCGTTGAGCAGGATCTTCATCACCTGCGGGATGCCGCCGGCGTGGTGCAGGTCGATCGCCAGGTACTGGCCGCTGGGCTTCAGGTCGCACAGCACGGGCACCTTGCGGCGCACGCGCTCGAAGTCGTCGATCGTCCACTCGACTTCGGCCGCGTGGGCGATGGCCAGGAAGTGCAGCACGGCGTTCGTGCTGCCGCCGGTGGCCATGATCACCGCCACTGCGTTCTCGATGGCCTTCTTGGTGACGATGTCGCGCGGCTTCAGGTCGGCCTTGACGGCCTCGACCAGCACCTCGGCGGCGCGCCGCGTGGTGGCGACGATTTCTTCCTCGACGTTGGCCATCGTCGACGCGTAGGGCAGGCTCACGCCCAGCGCCTCGAAAGCCGAACTCATGGTGTTGGCGGTGTACATGCCGCCGCACGAGCCGCTGCCGGGGATGGCCTTGCGCTCGATCTGGCAGAAGTCTTCCTCGCTCATGTTGCCGGCCGAGAACTGGCCAACGGCCTCGAACACGCTGACGATGTTGAGGTCCTGCCCCTTGTACTTGCCCGGCAGGATGGTGCCGCCATAGACGTACAGCGCCGGCACGTTGGCGCGCAGCATGCCCATCAGGCCGCCGGGCATGTTCTTGTCGCAGCCGCCGATCACCAGCACGCCGTCCATCCACTGGCCGCCGACGCAGGTCTCGACGCAGTCAGAGATCACCTCGCGCGACACCAGGCTGTACTTCATGCCCTCGGTGCCCATGGCCATGCCGTCGCTGATGGTGGGCGTGCCGAAGATCTGCGGATTGGCGCCGGCGGCCTTCAGGCCCTCGACGGCGGCATCGGCCAGACGCTGCAGGCCCGAGTTGCACGGCGTGATCGTGGAATGGCCATTGGCCACGCCGATCATCGGCTTGCCGAAGTCGCCTTCGGTGTAGCCCATGCCGTAGTACATGGAGCGGTTGGGCGCGCGGGCGACGCCTTCGGTGATGTTCTTCGAGCGGCGGTTGATGCTCATGCGAGGCTCCTCGGGTGGCGTGAGGGGAAGGCGGGACGGCAGTATCCGGCCCGGCCGATCTGTGCGTCCAATATATTCATGGCTCTGTCTTGATACGCTGGACCAATCAATGATCGAGTTGCGCCTGCTCCGCCAGTTCGTCGCCGTGGCCGAGGAACTGCACTTCGGCCGCGCCGCGGCCAGGCTGCACATGACACAGCCGCCACTGACGCAGGCGATCCAGTCGCTCGAGCGCGCGCTGGGGGCGCCGGTGTTCGAGCGCACGCGCCGGTCGGTGGCCTTGGCACCGGCGGGGCAGGCGCTGCTGCCTCTGGCGCGGCGCCTGCTGGCCGAGGCCGAGGCACTGCCGCGGGTGGCCCAGGCCGCCGCTGCGGGCCTGTCGGGGCAGCTTCGGCTGGCCTTCGTGTCGAGCATCGCCTATGGCCCCTTGCCCGACTGGCTGCGCAGCTTCCGCGTCGCCCACCCCGAGGTGGCACTGCACCTGCGCGAGGCCACGCTCGACGTGCAACTGGAAGCATTCGCGGCCGATGAGATCGACGCCGGCTTCGTGCTGCATGCGCCGGGCGCCGCGCCGGCTGGCTTCGCGGCCTGGTCGGCCCTGCGCGAACCGCTGGTGATGGCGCTGCCAGAGCGCCACCCTGCCGTCGTCGCGAAGCCCGCGCGCCGATCGCTGTCGGTGGCCGACGTGGCGGGCGAGCCCCTGGTGATCTTCCCGAGGCAGATCGCGCCGTCGCTGTTCGATGCGGTGCTGTCGTTCTACCGTGCCCAGGGCGTCACCCCCCGCATTGCCCAGGAGGCGATCCAGATGCAGACCATTGTCAACCTGGTGTCGGCCGGCATGGGCGTGGCCTGGGTGCCCGAGGCGGTGACGCAACTGCAGCGGCCGGGCGTCGTCTACCGACAGGTGACGGGCGCGGCGCTGGCCTGCGAGACCAGCCTGCTGTGGCGCGAGCCGGCCGGACCGGTGGTGTCGCGCTTCGTCGGGCATGTCACCTCGCTGCGGCGACAATCCGGCGCCAGCGGCAAGACACGCTGATCGTCCCCTGCGGCGCGCCACGCCGTCCCGGCGCCGGCGGCGGCGGTGCCGATTCGACCTTCCGGAGTCCGACCCGATGCTCGTGCATCCCCAGTTCAACCCCATCGCGCTGTCGCTCGGCCCGGTGCAGATCCATTGGTACGGCCTGACCTACCTGGTGGCCTTCGGGCTGTTCCTCTGGCTGGCCAATCAGCGGGTGCGCCAACCGTGGTTTGCCGACGCCGGCTGGACGCGCCGCGACGTCGAGGACCTGCTGTTCTGGGGCGTGCTCGGCGTGGTGCTGGGTGGGCGCATCGGCTATGCGCTGTTCTACAAGTTCGATCATTACGCTGCCAACCCGCTGGAAATCCTGGCGGTGTGGAAGGGCGGCATGTCCTTCCACGGCGGCATGCTCGGCGTGATCATCGCGATGATCGCCTATGCCAATCGCCGCAAGCGGCCGTGGCTGCAGGTCACCGACCTGATCGCACCCTGCGTGCCCACCGGCCTGGCCTCGGGCCGCATCGGCAACTTCATCAACGGTGAACTGTGGGGCCGTCCGGCCGATCCGTCGCTGCCCTGGGCCATGATCTTTCCGCAGTCGGGCAGCGACATGCCCAGGCATCCATCGCAGCTGTACCAGTTCGCGATGGAAGGCCTGCTGCTGTTTGCCCTGATGTGGCTGTACGCGCGCCAGCCGCGCAAGACCGGGCAGGTGTCCGGCGTGTTCCTGGTCGGCTACGGCATCTTCCGGTTCGTGGCCGAGTACTTCCGTGAACCGGACAGCTTTCTCGGCCTGAGGGCGCTGGGCCTGAGCCAGGGGCAGTGGCTGTGCGTGCCGATGATCGCAGGCGGCGTGGCGCTGTGGGCCTGGGCCGGCCGGCGGGTAGGATGAGCGCCATGCGCCAGATCTTCCTCGACACCGAGACCACGGGCCTCAGTCCCGAGAGCGGCGACCGCATCGTCGAGATCGGCTGCATCGAGATGGTCAACCGCCGGCTCACCGGCGAGCACCGCCACTACTACCTCAACCCCGAGCGCAAGGGCAACGAGGAGGCCATCAAGGTGCACGGCCTGACCGACGCGTTCCTCGCCGACAAGCCACTGTTCGCCAGCATCGCCGACGACCTGATCGGTTGGCTGGAGGGCGCCGAGATCATCATCCACAACGCCGGCTTCGACGTGGGCTTCCTGAACGCGGAGCTGAAGCGCCTGAAGCGCCCGTTGTTCCACACCGTGGCGTCCAAGGTGACCGACACGCTGGTGATGGCGCGCGAGATGTTCCCGGGCAAGTCGAACTCGCTCGATGCGCTGTGCAAGCGCCTGGAGGTGGACAACACCCAGCGCACGCTCCACGGGGCTCTGCTGGACGCGGGCCTGCTGGCCGAGGTGTACATCCGACTGACCCGTGGGCAGGATTCCCTGGTCATCCACGAGGAAGAGCACCAGCCCGGCTCGCCGCAGGCCGTGCTGGCAGCCGATCTGAGCGTCTTCGAGCTGCCCGTGATCGAGCCCGACGACGCCGAGCTGAAGGCGCACGAAGCCGTGCTGGCCGATCTCGACAAGGCCTGCGGCGGCAAAACCCTTTGGCGACAAGCGGTCGCCTGAAAACGCTGTGGCATAATCCAAGGCTTGCCGCTCGACCAAGCGGCACCCGGGACACCGGGGCGGTTAGCTCAGCGGTAGAGCACTGCCTTCACACGGCAGGGGTCGCAGGTTCGAACCCTGCACCGCCCACCAACAGAATCAACGACTTGCGGCACCTTCGGGTGCCGATTTCGTTTCTGGTGGGGAAAAAATGGGAAAAAGTGGGTGTTGCTGCCGCTCCGATATGCGAGATCAAGAGCACCCAGCGCCGAGCGTCAATGGGCTTGGCGGAGGATGCTGCCGATCCACAGGTACGGCAGATGGGGAAGATCGAGACCTTCAGCCGAGTCACAGATTCGGCCACCAACGATGCCGCGCCGAGATATGACCTCACCGGACCCAGTCAATTGCAGCACTGTCGCATTACTCTGTGTGTAGAGGCAGCAGCAGCAAGACCAGTTTGAGCATCGCTCACCCGCGCGGCTGGAATCGGTGCCCACCTGAGAAGTGATTGCGAAGTCTTTGGTTCGCCACCCCCACTCGGGTACCCGCGTTCCAGAGAGTCCGAGCACCGCGTGCTTCTTCAGCCTTCCCGGGCTCACATAGTGACACCATTTCGCGGGGCGCGATCGTGTCGCGATCGATCCATCATCGTCCGTCCTGTGTAGCCCTACGGGTGCACCCCGAGCGGCGCACCCATCGCCGTTCATAGAATCGTGCACAGGAGGGGGCTGGGCAGTGGCGACGGAGATTCCGCGGGCTAGATCACGACAGGTTCGCCAGACGCATGGGGTCGTCGCGCCTCGGCGCGCCGATGCCTAGCTTCACCACGCCGACCGGGCTGGGCCCGCCGGCGCGGCGTCGCTGCCGCGTGTTCGTCTCCTACGCCCACGTCGATGCGAAGCCAGAGCCCGCGGAATTCCAGGTTAACGGCCTGGTGGGCCGCTTCGTGCACGTCGAACTGAAGAACATCCGGCAGCGCCTGGCCGACAAGGGCATGGTGCTTCACGACGACGAGATCTTCTTCGACAGCGACCGCCTGAACCGCGAACCCCAGTGGAAGCCCGCGATCGAAAGGGCGGTGCAGGACTGCGAACTGCTCATCTTCCTGGTCAGCAGCCATGCCATGGCATCCGACTACTGCATCAGGCATGAAGTCGGACCGGTGGTCGAGCGCATCGCCAATGCTGCCGCAGTGCCCGCTGTGGCCACCATCGTTTTGCGCACACCCACCGATGGCTGGACCGACCGGGAGCTGCCAAACAACCATCGCCTCGGGCAGTTCGCGAGTGGTGGCCTGCCCAAGAACGAGATCGGCAACCTGCTCGCAGTGGCCTCGTGGAGCAACAGGGACGAGGCCTGGAGCAGTGTCAGCCGCGACCTGTTCCCACTGATCGAGACCACCCTGTTCCCCCACTCGACGATCACGGCCCCGTCCAGGTCGACACAGGCCGGCGCCGATCGGCAGCCGCTGACCACCGTCGACCTGCCACTGCCCTACCTCTGCAACCAGGAGCCGCTGACCCGGGCCTTCGAAGATGCGGCTGACGAGTGGCAGCGCGGTGGCGCGAAACACGCGATGCTGGTGCTGCTGGCCGGAGGCCACAACGACGCCCCCGAGCACTTCGCCCGCCGCCTGCAAAGGCACCACCTGCCCCGGCGCCTCAAGACCATCGGCGTGGCCGTGCACACCGATCGTCCGCCGCCCTTGTTGAAGTGGCCGCAGGCCCCCGCCGCCGGCACAACCCTGCGCCACAGCATGCCGCTGCTGCGCGCCCTGTTCGAAGCGCTGGACGATGACCTGGTGCCGCGATTGGCCGTCTGCACCGAGTTCGACCAGGCGGCGCAAGTGCTGTGCGAGCACCTGCGCGCGCGAACGCATGCGGCCGTGCTGATGGCCTGGTTGCCAGACCGGGACCTCGGGAAGGATCTCCCAGCCCTGCTGCGCTTCATCGACGCGGCCCGTCCCGAAGGGCAGGAGCTGGCCCGGCTGGTGTTGATCTGCGTCGGCGAGGCCCGGGGCAGCGTCTGGCCGCGCGCCGTTCGCAAGTCGTCGCAGGCGCTGGTGGCCGCGCTCGAGCCAATGGCCGAGATCGACGTGGCGGCCTTGACGAAGTGGCACAAGGAACATGGCCTGCATGAGCGCGTCGACCTGGACCGCTGCGAGACCCTGTTCCATCAACTCGCCCGCGCCGGCCGCATGGGCGCGCGCGAGTTTGCCCGGCACTTCCAGACCTTCTGCGAGGGCCTGCGTTCCGGCCCCGAACCGCGCTGAGCCCGCCCTTGGAGCCCCTGATGACCCGCTTGATCACCAACCCCGACGCCGCTCGCCGTGCCCCGCCGCGCATCCAGCCCCATCCCGAGCACTACGTGGCCGACCCAGCACTTGCGCGTGCCGTCGACGTGGCACTGACACTCGGCATGCCGCTGCTGGTCACCGGCGAGCCCGGCACCGGCAAGACCCAGCTCGCCTACCGCCTGGCCTGGGAATTGGGCGTAGAGCCCCTGCGCTTCGACACAAAGTCCACTAGCGTGGCGAGCGACCTGTTCTACCAGTTCGACAGCGTGCGCCACTATTCGGCCAGCCAGTTGGCCGCCGTCAGCCACAAGCGGCTGCCGCGCGCGCAGGATGCGATCACCTACGTGGCCCTCGGCTTGGCCGTGCTGCGCAGCCGCAGCTGGTCGGCGAATGAAAACCTGGTCTCGCCCACCCAGGCGATGGCCCTGCGCGGGCACGAACCCTCGCGCAGCGTGGTGCTGATCGACGAGGTCGACAAGGCCTCGCGAGACTTCCCGAACGATCTGCTGAACCAGCTCGAAGACTTCGCCTTCGACGCCCCCGAGATCGGCCGCTGGAAGGTCGGCGCTGCACCGCACCTGCGACCCATCGTCGTCATCACCAGCAACTCCGAAAGGCAGTTGCCCGAGGCCTTCCTGCGCCGCTGCGTCTACCACCACATCGAGCTGCCGAAAGACGCGGCGCGCCGCAGGGCCTGGGTCGACGAGATCCTCGCGCAGCATTTCGCCGGCACCGCCGTGGCGGCCGCCGCCGGCAGCCCCGCCGAGCAGCAGGCCACCGCCTTCTACTGGGAGATGCGCGACCGGCCCGAGCTGCTGAAGAAGCCCAGCACCTCCGAATTGATCGAATGGCTGCGGGCCTTGCATAACGCCAGAATAGACTGGCAGCGTGCGCTGCAAGCGCAGGCCGACAAGGTGCGCGGCACGCTGGGTGCATTGCTCAAGACCAGCGACGATCTGTCGCGCGGCCAGGCCCGCTGGAGCTGAACCCGGCCGCGCATGAGCGACCCTGCCGTGCCGCTGCCACTGGATGACTGGCTCTACCAGGCCGCCGCGCGTGGCCTGCACGCCGGGCTGCACGAGCGGCTGGCCGCGCACGAGCTGCTGCGCCGCCTGCACGCGCAGGGCCGGCTGCCCGCGGGCGAGACCGAGCAGCGCCGCCTGCTCGCCCCGCTGCTGTGCAGCACGCCAGAGCAACAAAGCCTGTACGCGCAATGGCTCGACGAGTCGCAGCGCACCACGACGCCTGCCGGCAAGGCGCCGGAGACCGAGACCCGCGCACCGCCGCAACACGACGGTGTTGCGGCGATGTTCGCGCTGCTGCTGGCCGCGTTGGTGTGCTGGGGGGCATGGCTCGCCTGGCAGCGGGCCTACAAGCAGGACATCCCGACGCCCGCGTCGGCGGCGTCGGCCCCGGTCGTCCCTGCCAGCGGGGGCCTGCGGATCGAACAGCCCAGGTTCACCGCCGAGCAGCCGCTGCCCATCATCGTGCCGCAGCATCCGTTTGCGGCCGACCAGCCCGAGCTGCCAGCCTGGGCGGTCGTGTTGCGCCACGCATTGACGGCGGTGGCGGTCTTGTCGGCCCTGTTCACCGCCTGGCGGCTGTGGCGGCACTGGCGCAGGCGCCGGCTGTATGTCGAGGCTGGCAGCGCCCCCACCGACCGCATCGAACAGCACACGCTGCACGACCCCCTGGCGCGCCCGCTGGCGCCGAGCCCCCATGTGCTGGTGCCGGTGGCGCGCAGCCTGCGCCAGCGCGTGTTGAGCGATACACAACTGCTCGACGCACGCGCCACCATTCGCGCCACCATCCGCCAGGGCGGCCTGCTGGCGCCGCAGTGGGCCAGGCGCAGCGCCACACCCGAGTACCTGGCGCTGATCGATCGCGGCGGCCCGCACGACCAGCAGTCGCGCTATCACGAGGCGATGGTGTCCGCGTTGCAGGGCCGCGGCGTCGTCGTCGAGGTCTACTTCTACGACGCCAGCCCCGCGCACGGTTGCTGGCGACTGCGCGGCGCGCCGGGCAGCGAGGGCCGAGCGCGCCACGACAGCGTGCCGTTCGCCACGTTGATCGCCCGTCATCCGCGCCACCGACTGCTGATGTTCGGCGACGCGCGCGCAACCGTGCAAGCCGACAGTGGCCAACCCGCCGCCTGGACCCAGGCCGTGGGCGCGCTGGGCCAGCGCGCCTGGTTCACGCCGCTGCCGGTGGCCAGCTGGGGTGCGGTGGAAGCCTGGGTCACCGACAGCCAAGGCCTCGATTTCCTGCTGCTGCCCATGGAGGCGGCCGCTTTGCAGACGCTGGCGCAATGGCTGGCCTCGGGCCGCGCCGAGCTGCGGCAGGATCCGGCCGCACCGTTGCGCTACCCGCCGATGCTGCAGGGCGACGGCGCCGCCTGGGTCCACCGCCAGGTCTCGCCCCCGCCTGAGGTGGTCGACCAGTTGCTGCATGAACTGAGCGACTTCTTGGGCCCGCATCGCATGCACTGGCTGTCCGCCTGTGCGCTTTTCCCGTCGCTGTCCTGGCCGCTGACGCTGGCCCTGGGCCGCAAGCTTCAGGCAGCACGCGAAGGCCCGGCCAGTGAGCCTGACGACGCCGAACTGGCGCTCGGGGCGGGGGCGCTGGGCGCACTGCCCTGGTTCCGCCATGGCCTCCTGCCCCATTGGCTGCGCCTACCGCTGATTCGCCGCCTGCCGCCGGCACTCGAGACGCTGCTGCGCGACGAGTTGATGCAGCGCCTGGAGCGCGCCGCCAACCCGGGTGGCGACGAGATCGCTCGCGTGGCCCGGTTGCGCGGCTTCTTGATCGGCGCGCGCGGCGAGTGGGCGGACCTGCTGTTGCTGCGCTTTCTGGAGCCGGCGCTGGCACCCCAGCTAGCGCAATGGCTGCCCGACAAACTGCGCCGTTGGCTTTTCCCACACGACGCCATCCTGCTGGGCCTGCGGCGCAGCTGGGCCTGGGCGGCGGCGCTGCCGATGCTGTTTGCGCTGCTGTGGGTGCCCTCGATCTGGAAGGCCGTGCACCCCGAACTTGGGCTGCCACTCCGATCGGCCGCGGCCGACCCGCGACTGGGCGCGGACGGCATCGCGCTGGCGCGCAGCCCGGACGGACAGTTCAGTGTGGAGGCGCGACAGGGCCGCAACATCGTCACGATCGATTCTGCGGACGGGTCGTCGGGTCGTTCGATACCCTTGTCGGCACCGCTCGAACTTCTCGCTGTGGCGCGCTGGGCGCCAATGGCCATGGCCGTGTTGAAGGGGCAGGGCTTGCAGCCGCTCGATCTCAGCCGTGGCGTAGTGCAGCCTGCCGGTGGCCTGATGCAAATGGTGCTGGCCTCGGCGGCCGCGATGCGAGCTCAGGGCGACGGCCTTGCAGTCGGCCTTACCGACGGCGAAGTGTTGCGCCTGCCCTTCGGCCAATCGTCGGTGCAGCCCGCCGAGCGCAGGCGGATCCACGAGCGTCCCGTGCGCGCGCTGGCTTGGCGCCCGGATGGCCAGCAACTCGCCAGCCTCGACGAGGCCGGCAGCGTGCAGCTTTGGGACGACGGCAACGCCGCCACCGGCACCCGGCTCCCACGCGATGCCGCGCGCTCGGGCACGCTTGGCTACAGCGCCGACGGCGCGACGCTGGCCATCGGCCGGCGCAATGGTACGGTCGAACTGCTCGACGGCCGTACCGCCGTGACGCTGGGTGACCTGCGGGCCATCGCTCCGGCCGAGGTGCAGGCGCTGGCCTTTTCAGACGACGGCCGGCGCCTGGCCGCCGGCATGGCCAACGGCCAGGTCGCGGTTTGGGACATTGACAGCGGCCAGCCGCTGCTGCACCTGGCCACGGCGGCTCCGGCCGTGCGGGCGCTGCACTTCGGCGCCGACGGCCAGACCCTGCTGATGCTGGGCAGCGACGGCCGCGCCTACCGCTGGGGCCAGGCGAGCCAGCTGCCCCAGGTGGCGGTGCTGGACTGCGACGGCCCGGCCCCGGCCGAATGGCTGAGCCTGCTGGCGCGCCAGGTGAGCGGCCAGCCCGACGTGCGACCCTTCGCCATCAGCCCCGCGCTGTGGACCGCCTGGCGCCACGGCCCGTCGCTGCCGGTGCCACGCGAGCTGCTGGTGCCGGCGGGTGCCGAAGGCGAGGCACTTGGCCAGGCCCTGCTAGGCCAACTGCCCACACGGCCCGGGGAGCCGGCCTGGACGCTGCGCGCGGTGAGCGGCCTGCGCACCGCCAGCCTGAATGTCTGCCAGACGGTGGCACCCCCCGAGCCTGCCACACCGGCGGCACAGGCCCAGCCGCGGCTGGACGCCACCGCCTGGCCGCAGCAGCGCGCATTGCCCGAGCGGCGGGCCCTGCTGCGGACGGCGTTGGCGCGCCTGGGGCCGGTCGGAACCGAGCAACTCATCGCCGAAGGCGATCTGGTGTCCGACCTGCAGCCGGTGGCGCTGGCCCAGGCCATGGCATTGGCCACTGCCAAAGACCCGGGCCGGCCCGACGAACGCTCGCCAATCACCCAGGCCCTGCGGCTGGCGCAGGCGGCGTCGCCGGTGACCTTGCAGCGGCAGGCGGCCGAACTCTACCGGCTCATCGATGCCGCACAGGGGCTCGGCCCCGTCGCCCAGCGCGAAAGCGCGGGGCTCGCGCAGCGCCTGCTCGCGGTGCGCGGCCTGCGGCCCGAGGTGCGCATCACGCTGACCGACGCCACGCGCCGGCCGGCGGCCAACACGCTGCGGCAGGCCTTGCAGGTGCTGGGCTTCACTGTTCCGGCCATCGCGGAGCCACCGGCCGCCGGCGCCAGTGCCGCCAGCGAGTGGCGCGTGATGGGCCGCAGCGACCAGGGCCTGGCCCGCTGGCTGGCGACGGCCAAGATGTTCGCGCCGCTCGGTCTCGCCGACCTGCCGCTGCGGCACGTGGCCGATGCCGGCAGCGCAGCGGCCGTGGACCGCTACGAAGTCGTCATCGCCGCCATGGCCGGGCTCCCGCCCATCCCCAACGGTGCGCGCTTCCAGGATTGCCCCGACGAGACCGTGTGTCCCTGGCTGCGCGCGATCCCGGCGGGCCAGTTCACGATGGGGTCGCCGGACGATGTTAAGGGAGGCCGTCCCCTCGAAGGGCCCGCCCATCGCGTGACGATCGGGCGCTTTGCGCTGATGGAGGCCGAGGTCACTCGGGGGCAGTTCAAGGCCTTCGTCGACGAGACCGGCTACACAGTTGCGGGAGGATGCTTCACTTGGACAGGCGCCAAGCACGAGCGCAACGTGGCCGCCGACTGGCGTGCCCCAGGCTTCGATCAGACCGACAGCCATCCGGTGGTGTGCGTGAGCTGGAACGACGCCCAGGCCTACGCCGCATGGTTGAGCCTAAAGTTAGGGCACGCCTTCCGCTTGCCGACCGAAGCCGAATGGGAGTATGCGGCGCGCGCCGGCAGCCGTACACGCTACAGCTTTGGAGACAGTGACGCCGACCTGTGTCGCTATGGAAACGTGGCTGACGAGAGCGCCAAGGCCAACCTCCCGGAATTCGACACTGCGCCATGCAACGACGGCCAGGTGTTCACCGCCTCGGTCAAGCAGTTCGCCCGAAATGTCTTCGGCCTTTACGACATGCACGGCAATGCTTGGGAGTGGGTTGAGGACTGTTGGCACAACCGCTTCGCCGGGGCGCCAGCGGACGGGAGCCCCTGGGTGGAGAAACCCTGCGCCTTTGATCGCCGTGTGCTGCGCGGCGGCGGGTGGGTCAGCATACCCGTATTCACCCGCTCCGCTGTCCGCGACGGAAACGTCCCCGTCTACCGCGACGGCAACCTCGGCTTCCGTTTAGCTCGGACACTTTCACCTTGATTCGTTACATGCTTACCGCCACCACGGAGGCACCGACGGACTAGAGCCCGAGCGGGGGTGGGGGGCGAAGCCCCCGCCCGCGCGTAAGAACATTCATTGGGCTAGCAGGCTGCATCCCCAACCCGGGTAGCGGATCGAGCCGCCCCAGGCCCTACTTCCGGAGTCCAGGGGGTTGAGCGAGCGGCCATGCAGGCCGCTATCGGTGTACGAGCGCTGACTGAAGGCTGATCGGCGTAATGAATTCAGCGTCACCCCGATGCCTGACGCGTTCCTCGCAAGCGGCGCTGCAACATGCAAACGCGCAACTTGATATGGTCGCGCGTAGTCCTGTGGACTGTTCTTGGATGCGCAGCGCTGAAGGTCCAAAAGAAAAGCAATGTGTCCATGTGTCGGCACCTGCCTCGATTTGAGCTATGCGCCGACAATTCGGTGAGCCACTGAATCCGGGTGCCATTCGCTGATGGCGCCGCGACTTCTGGTCCCAGGCCTGGAGCACGAATGTTTCGGTGTGTGACTCAGGCCTCGATCGGCGTCAACGTAGATGTCCCTGGGAGTGTCCCCGCTCCGCGGGGCCGGGCTGTTGCGCTGCGCGTCGAGCCGCTGTCAAAGGCCCAGCGTCTCGCCCCTTGTCGGGCGGCCATCCCTCACGCAACCCAGTCAGGCCGGCGTTGCCGGCAGGGATGATGACAGCGGCCCGTTCCCGTGCCCGGGGATCGCGGGCTTGGGTTCCTTCACGCTGCGCGTGAACGACGCCCGCTCGACGAACTGACCGGCGCGCAGCGATCGAAGCGCAGCG
>NZ_MWLO01000057.1 GCF_002198735.1 Ideonella sp. A 288 | reverse complement strand
GGGGGGCTTCATCGGGCGGGCTTATTGCGAACAGCTTCGCAATAATACCCCCTCGGCCGCCAAGCGGTCGCCGCATGGCGGCCCGCTGGCTCAACGCCCGGCGCGGCGGGCGCGGGCCGCAGGGCCCTGGCAATCGGTGCAACGGCCGTACAAGGTGAGGTCGTGGTCCTCGACGGTGAAGCCGGCCGGGGCCAGCCGGCCCAGGTCGCCCGGGCAGGCGTGCACGTCGAACACGCGCTGGCAGCCGGTGCACTGGAAGTGGTGGTGGTGGGCGTGGCCGGCCAGTTCGTAGCGCGGGTTCTCGCCGGGCAGCAGCACCTGGCGCAGCTCGCCCTCGTCGACCATCAGCTTGAGGTTGCGGTAAACCGTGGCCAGGCCCAGCGCCGGCACGTCGGCCTGCGCCTGCGCCAGCACCTCCTGGGCAAGCACCGGCCGCCCGGCCGCGACGATGGCGTCGCGGATGGCGGTGCGTTGGCGGGTGGAGCGTTCCATGGCGGCCATTGTCGGGTCGATTCGGTCGGACCCGCCGGCGCAGCGCCGTGTCGGTGCGGCAACGAACGGAAAGGCCGGGCGCCGCGGGCGCAGCATCCGGGCACGGGGCCGTCCGGCCCCCCGATCCAAGGAGATGGGCATGACCAAGGGCCAACGCGGCAACAAGGAAGCGAAGAAACCGAAGAAGTCGCACGAACCGGCGGGCCAGGCGCTGCCGACAGCGCCGGTGGTGGTGGCCGTGGCCGAACGCCAACGCAAGAAGTAGGCGGCCAGGCGACCCGGCCGCGCGCGATCAGGCCGGCCGGTACTCGGGCACCACGTCGCGCAGGCGCTCGCGCACGGCCGCGTCGTCCAGCGCGCCCTCGGCCATGCAGCGCTTCAGCCAGTCGAGCGCAGCGCCGGCATCGGCGTCCTCGCGCAGCCGGGCCACGCGCAGCCGCGGCACCGGCGTGGGCACGGTGGTGTCGGCGTCGGCGAGCAGTTCTTCGTAGAGCTTCTCGCCGGGGCGCAGGCCGGTGAACTCGATCGCGATCTCGTCCAGGCCGTGGCCGGACAGGCGGATCAGGTCGCGCGCCAGGTCGACGATCTTCACCGGCTCGCCCATGTCGAGCACCAGCACCTGGCCGGTCTGGCCGATGGCCGCGGCCTGCAGCACCAGGCGCGCCGCCTCGGGGATGGTCATGAAGTAACGGATGATCTCGGGGTGCGTGACCGTGACCGGCCCGCCGGCGGCGATCTGCTCCTTGAACTTCGGGATCACGCTGCCCGACGAGCCCAGCACGTTGCCGAAGCGCACGGCCATGAAGCGCGTGCCCGGGTGCGCCGCGGCCAGGGCTGAGATCACCCGCTCCGCCGCGCGCTTGGTGGCGCCCATCACGTTGGTCGGGTTCACCGCCTTGTCGGTGCTGATCAGCACGAAGCGCTCGACGCCGGCCTCGGCGGCCGCCTGCGCCGCGTGGCAGGTGCCCAGCGT
Source organism: Ideonella sp. A 288 (assembly GCF_002198735.1). GTDB lineage: Bacteria > Pseudomonadota > Gammaproteobacteria > Burkholderiales > Burkholderiaceae_C > Pseudaquabacterium. The sequence goes on along the minus strand of NZ_MWLO01000057.1, from coordinate 18,643 downwards.
GTTGTTGCACAGCGCGGCCCAGGCGTTGTGCTCTTCCATCAGCGGCACGTGCTTGTAGGCCGCGGCATGGAAGACCACGCGCGGCCGCCACTGCGCCATCACCCGGCGCATCTGCGACAGATCCTTAACGTCGCCCACCAGGCGCACCAGCGGCAGGCCCGGGAACTCGGCCGTCAGCGACTGCTCGAGGCTGTACAGGTTGAACTCGTTCAGCTCGATCAGCACCAGCCTGGCCGGGTGCAGCCGCGCCACCTGCCGGCACAGCTCGCTGCCGATGCTGCCGCCGGCACCGGTGACCAGCACGGTGGCGCCGCCCAGCACCTCGGCGATGCCGGACTCGTCCAGGTGCACCGGCTCGCGGCCGAGCAGGTCTTCGGGCTCGATGTCGCGCACGCGGTCGATGGCGGCGCGGCCGTCGCGCAACTCGTCCGCCGAGGGCACGGTGAGCACGGCCAGCCCGGTGGGCGCGGCCAGCGCCAGCGCCCGCCGGCGCTGCGAGGCCCGCGCCGCCGGCAGCGCCACGATGACGTGAGTGGCCGCGGTGCGCTGCGCCTCGGCCACCACCGCGTCCAGCGGGCCCAGCACCGGCACCTCGGCGATGCGCGCGCCCTGCTTGGCGGGGTCGTCGTCGAGCAGGCCGACGATGATCCAGCCCTGGCGGTGGATGCCCGCCAGCAGCCGCCGCGCGGCCTCGCCGGCGCCCATCACCAGCGCGCGGCGGGCCTCGTCGGGCGCGCCGCTGATGCGCGCGCGCACGTGCTCGTACAGCGCGCGGTAGCCCAGCCGCACCAGCGCCAGGCCCATCAGCGCCACCACCGGGTGCAGCGCCAGCACCGCGCGCGGCACCTGGCGCAACTGCAGCATCAGCACCACCACCGCCGAGGCCAGCCCGGCGATGGCACAGGCCGCCGCCAGCCGCTTGATCTCGCCGAAGCCCGAGAAGCGCCACAGCCCCTGCGGCACGCGCAGAGCGACGAAGACCACGCCGTAGCCGGCGACGATGCCCAGCAGCACCCAGCCGTCGTAGCCCGGCCGCGCGCTGATCCAGCGCTCGAAGCCGAGGCGGAACAGGTAGGTGGCGTTCCAGGCCAGCACCACCACCGTGGCGTCGATGGCCAGCGACAGCGCCTCACGGTGCGGGCGCAGCCGGGCCAGCAGGCGGTCGATGCGGTGCCAGACGGTCATCGGGCTACCTTGCGCGTCGAGTGCGCCGCCGGATGCGGCCGGGAGCGGCCGCCTTGGCCCGCACGGCCGGCGCCATCGCGCCGCGCGGGTCGGTGGTGCTGCCGGGCAACCGGGTTGGCGCGAGATGGCTCATCGGCTGCGATGGTACGGGCGCGACGAGGTCGGGACCTGCGGCCCGTCAACGGCCGAGCAGCACGCGCAGCGTGCGCCACAGCACGGCCACGTCGGTGGCCAGCGTGGCGCGGTCGGCATAGGCCACCTGCGCGGCCAGCTTGCGCGGCAGGATCTCGCGCACGTACACGGCCTCGGGGTCGGCGGCGCCGGCCAGCAGCGTGGCCTCGTCGATGTAGGCCAGCGCCGCGGGGTCGGTGAGGCCGGGCCGCACCGACAGCACCCGGGCCTTCAGGTCCTCGGGGTAGTGGGCCACGTAGCGCGGCACCTCGGGCCGCGGGCCGACCAGGCTCATGTCGCCGGCCAGCACGTCGAGGAACTGCGGCAGCTCGTCCAGCCGCCAGTGCCGCAGCACGCGGCCGGCGCGGGTGATGCGCGGGTCGGCACCCACGGTGACGGCCGGGCCCAGCGACGGCGCGTCCACGCGCATGGTGCGGAACTTGTGGATGCGGAACAGCCGCCCGTGGCGCCCCACCCGTTCCTGCCGGAAGAACACCGGCCCCGGCGAGTCGAGCCGCACCACCAGGGCCACGACCAGCAGCAGCGGCGCGATCAGCAGCAGGCCGAGGCCGGCCGCGAGCAGGTCGAACAGGCGCTTGGCCATGGGCGGGCTGGGCGAGGCGACGGCGCGATCAGGCGGCGGCAAGCACCGTGCGCACGGCCTCGACCACGCGCTCGACGTCGGCGTCGGTCATGCGGGTGTAGATGGGCAGCGACAGCATGCGCTCATAGGCGTGCTGGCTGTGCGGGAAGTCCGCCGCCTTCAGCTGATAGCGGTCGCGCCAGTAGGGCTGCAGGTGCAGCGGGATGTAGTGCACGCTGCAGCCGATGCCCAGCGCGTACAGGCGCTCGATGAAGGCGTCCCGACCGAGGGCCACGCCGTCGGTCAGGCGCAGCGGGTACAGGTGCCAGGCGTGGCGCTCGCCGGCCGGCGGCAGCGGCGCGGTGACCACTGGCAGCCCGGCCAGCGCCTCGGTGTAGCGGGCGGCGATGGCCGCTCGCTTCTGCTGGAAGGCGTGGGCCTTCTTCAGCTGGTGCAGGCCGATGGCCGCGGCGATGTCGGTGAGGTTGTACTTGAAGCCCGGCGCCACGACCTCGTAGTACCAGCTCGGCACGGTGGCGGTGAAGCGGTCGAAGGCGTCGCGACTCATGCCGTGCAGGCGCATGGTGCGGGCGCGCTGGGCCAGCGCGGCGTCGCGGGTGACCAGCATGCCGCCCTCGCCGGTGGTGATGGTCTTGTTGGCGTAGAAGCTGAAGACGGTGGCCGCGCTGTCCAGCGTGCCGACGAGCCGGCCACCGTGGGTGGTGGGCAGCGCGTGGGCCGCGTCCTCGACCACGTGCAGGTCGTGCGCACGGGCGATGTCGTGGATCGCCGCCATGTCGGCCGCCAGGCCGCCGTAGTGCACCGGCATCAGCGCCCGGGTGCGCGGCGTGATCGCCGCGGCCACCGCGGCCGGGTCGATGTTGAGCGTGGAGGGATCGATGTCGACCAGCTTCACGTCGGCGCCCAGGTAGCGCACCACCTCGGCGGTGGCGGTGAAGGTGTGGGTGGTGGTGATGACCTCGTCGCCCGGGCCTAGCCCCAAGCCCTCGAGCGCCAGGTGCAGCCCGGCGGTGGCCGAGTTGACGGCGATGCAATGCAGCGCCGGGTCGCCCAGGAAGGCGGCGAAATCGGCCTCGAAGCGCTTGGCCTTGGGGCCGGTGGTGACCCAGCCGGACTTCAGCGTGTCGACGACCTCGGCGATCTCGTCGTCGCCGATCTCGGGCAGGGCGAAAGGCAGGAACGGGGTGCTCATCGAACGGGTTTCTCCAGCCAGGCCAGCACGTGCGTGCGCAGCACGGGCAGCCAGTTGCACAGGGTGTACAGCGACGGGTGCAGCCGGCACACGGCGCGGGCGATCGGCGGCGCCAGCGTCACCCGGCGCACGCGCAGCCGTGCCTGCGGGAACAGTTCGCGCACGCGCGCCAGCGGCACGCCGCGCACGTCGGGGTTGCGCGGGTTGTCGTAGGTGAAGTCGTACCACAGCACGCCGCCACCGGGCATCACCCACGACCACATCGCGTCGGCCAGGCGCTGCTGGAAGGCATCGTCCAGCAGCGACGAGAACACGGTGGACTGCAGCACCAGGTGCTGGCTGCCCGGCGGCACCGGCCACTGGGTGGCATCGCCCTGCCACAGCGGCAGCGCGTCGGGCAGCACGTGGCGCGCCTGCGCGATGCGCTCGGGCAGCAGCTCGGCGCCGCGCAGGTGCTCGGGCGCGAAGCCCAGTCGCAGCAGTTCGAGCAGGTTGCCGCCGTGGCCGCAGCCGACCTCGGCGGCGCGCCGCTGCGACAGATCGTGCCAGCCCAGCGCGGCGAACAGCTGCAGCATCGCGCGCTGGCGCTCCTGCACGGTGTGCCACACGTCGGGCCGCAGCAGGCTGTAGCGGTCGGTGGCCGCGCGGCGGGCGTAGCGCGCGGTGACGAGGCTCGGCTCGTCGGGCCCGGGCACCACGTTCGGCTCGTCGCGGCGGGCCGGGTCGGTCATCGCGCCATCGCCTGCAGGAAGCGCGCCGCCAGCACCGGGTAGGTGTGCTGGGCCAGCACGAAGGCGCGGCCGCCCTCGCCCATCGCGCGGCGTTCGGCCGGCGGCGTGGCGGCGAGGCGGCGCAGGCCCTGGGCCACCGCCTCGGGCGACTCGGGCTCGACGGTGAGCCCGCAGCCGCTCTCGGCCACCGGGTCGTTGCCGGCCTCCACCGAGTGCAGCACGGCGCAGCCGGCCATCATGTAGTCCATCAGCTTGTTGGGCGCGATGCCGAAGCGGTAGATCGGCACCCGCTGCCAGCCGATGTAGGCGATGTCCAGCCGGCGCAGCAGCGACGGGATCTGCGCCTTGGCGATCGGCGGCAGCAGCCGCACATTCGCCAGGCCCTCATCGGCGATGCGGCGCGCCAGGCGCTCGCGCTCGAGCCCGTCGCCGACCATCACGATGCCGATGGGCTCGTCGCGCAGCCGTGCGGCGGCGTCGAGCAGCACGTCCAGCGCATTGGGCAGGCCCATCGAACCAGCGTAGCCGACCACCGTGCGACCGGCGCCGCGCAGCGCGTCGATGGCCGCGGCCACGTCCTCGCGCAGCGGCTCGCCCTCGCCCTGCCATTCGTCGACCGTGATGCCGTTGGGCACGATGTGCAGCTTGCGCAGGTCCAGCCCGCGCGAGGCCATGTACTCGTGCACCCGCGGCAGCATCGACACCACCCGGTCGGCGTCGCGGTAGGCCGTGCCCTCGGCCAGGCGGCACAGGCGGATGAAGGGGTGGCCGGGCGACATGCCGGACAGCTCGATCGGCGACAGCGGCCACAGGTCGTGCACCTCGAACACCAGCAGGGCCCCGGCGCGCCGGGCCAGGTGGCGCGCCACCCAGATGTCCATCGGGTAGGTGCTGGAGGCGATCACCACGTCGGGCCGGCACTCGGCCACCAGGCGGTCGGCCTGCCGCCACACCTGCCACAGGAAGCGCCCGATGTTCCAGGCCCGGCCGATGCCGTTGCCGCGGTAGGCCGGCAGCGGCAGCCAGCGGTAGGCGATGCCGTCGACCACCTCGTCGCCCGGGGCGGGCTGTCGCGCGCGCACATGCGACCACGCGCCCGCCACCACCTGCACCCGGTGGCCGGTGCGCACCCACTCGCGGGCCAGGTAGTACGGGCGGTACTCCATGCCCAGCGCCGGGCTGCCCGCGTAGTGGTTGAGCAGCAGGATGTTCATGCCACCGGCTCGATCAGCCGAAGGTACATGGACCGCGCCGCCGGGTGGCCGAAATTGCTGTTGTGCCACAGCAGCGAGAACTCGCCGCCGAAGCGGGCGCAGGTGGCCTTCAGGCCCAGCATCAGGTCGAGCGCGCGGGGGCCGTGGCCCAGGCCCATGTAGTGCTTCGACAGCACCGTGGCCTCCATCAGCACCAGCGGCCGCTCGACGAGCGTCAGGCCGCGGCGCGCGTCGAGGTCGAACAGCGGGAACGCATGGCAGGTGCCGCAGCGGAAGCCCGGGCCGTCGGCAAAGCCCAGCGTCGAGTCGTAGGCCAGGCCCAGGCCGTCGAGCAGGCGCGCCGTGCCGGGCGTGCGCCAGCGCAGGTAGTGCTGGCGGCTGCCGATGGCGGCCAGGTCGCCGCGGGCGCGCACCACGGCCCGGCGCAGGCCGTCGAGCTCGCCGACCAGGCGTTCGGGCTCGTCGATGCTGCGGTAGCTGCCGTGCAGGCCGATGGCATGGCCGCGGTCGGCGATGCGGCGCAGCAGCGCCGCGATGCGGGGCTCGTCCAGTTCGTAGCTGCCGTCGATGGGCTGGGGCTGCCGCACCGACAGGAAGAAGAAGGTCATGCGGTGGCCGGCCCGCTCGTTGGCCTCGAGCATCCAGTCGAAGGTGTCGTAGGGGTCGTAGCGCTGCGTGCCCAGCCGGGCCGCGGTGGCGTGCAGCAGCGCCTGGCCGGCCAACCGCGGGCTGCGCTCGTGGAGCAGCGCCGAACCGGCCTGGCGCAGGGCCTTGCCCCAACTGCGGCCGGCCGCCGAGTAGGGCGCGTCGACATCGCAGCTCACCCACAGGCTCGGCCGCCGTTGCAGCCGGCGCAGCGCCGGTGCCAGCGGTGCCAGCGCCCACCACAGCAGCTCGACCAGTTCGTCGACCAGCGGGCGCTGGCCCAGCCCGGCACGGTGCGGCAGCGAGGCGCGGGCGCCGAAGCGGCCGTGCGCATCGCGCGGCGCGCCGGCCACGCCTTCCTCGTAGCGCGACAGCAGGAAGAAGCAGGTGCCGGTGAGGTCGATCGGCAGGCGCACGCGTCCTGGCGCGGTGTCGAATCGGCCGTCGCCGAACAGCACCGGCAGCGTCGACTGGCCCAGGCGCTCGCGCAGCGCGGCATCGGGCACCGGCCACTCGGCGAACGGCAGCGATGGCAGCGTGGCCGGGGCGCGCCACTGGCCGTCGGCGCCCGAGAGAAAGACATCGGGCCAGACCACGTCGCCGCCGGGCGCCTGCAGGCGCACCTCGCCGGCGTCGTGCAACTGCAGCCGCCACGGCAGGCCGAGGAAGCGGCCGAGCAGCATCTCGGCCACCCACGACAGTTCGGGCGCGCGGCGGGCCGGGGCGTGCAGCACCAGGGGCGTGGCGTCGCTCACCGTGCGCCCCCCGCCAAACGCCACAGCGACGCGGCCAGCACTGCCGGCAGCGAGGGGCAGACCACGCGCCGCCGCCCGCCCGAGCGCAGCAGGCGCACCACGGAGAAATCGAGGCGCAGCAGCCGGCGCCACAGCCACACGCCGTCCACCCACAGCACCGACGACGGCGGCGGCGCGGCCCGGTCGGCGTCCGTGTCCAGGCCCAGGTAGCGCTTGACCAGGCCGTTGCCCGCGGCCAGGTAGATGCCGTGCTGCATCCAGAAGCGCGGGTTCAGCTCCAGCACGCGGCACGGCGCGCCGGCCTGCGCGATGAACTCCATCTCGTAGGGCCCGCGAAAGCGCAGCCGCCGCAGCACTGCCTCGGCCTGCGCCACCAGGCCGAGCTCGTCGGCCACGGTGGCCAGCGCGGCCGACGAGCTGAGCCCCTCGCCGTAGCCGGCCAGCCGCTCGGTGACGCAGGCCAGGTTGCGCGCCTCGTCGTCGGCGTCGAAGAAGCCGCCCACCGACAGCAGCCGCAGCGGCGCCTCGCCCAGCCAGGCCTGCAGGAAGAACCACTCCGGCCGCAGCCCCTGCGCCGGCAGCGCGGCCAGCGCCGCCTGCAGCGCGGCGGCGTCGCGGCAGACCCAGCCGCGCGGCAGCTTGACCTCGCCGCGCCAGGAGTGGCGGGCCTTCAGTAGCACCGGCCACTGCCAGGGCGGCGTGGCCTGTCCGGCGCAGTCGATCGGCCACTGCGGCAGCCCGGCGGGGCCGGCAGGCGCCTCGGCCAGCCATTGCGCGAAGGCCCACTTGTCGTCGAGCAGGTCCTGCGGAAACTGCGCCGGCCAGAAGTGCCCCGACAGGCGACCCTGCAGGCCCTCGCGCAGCGAGGCTTCCTCGGTGAAGAACTGCCATTGCGGCCTGGCGCCCGGGGCCAGCATCGGGAGGGGCAGTTCGCGCGGCCCGGCCGGCACGCGAAGGTCCACGCCGAGCGGCGCGCAAGCGCGTCTCAGCGTCCAGGCGTTGATCCACGACGAGTGGGTCTGGCCGAGCACCGCTGGTGTCATGGCGCGGCCAGGCTCGTGCGCGACGCGCCGCAGCGCCGCAGGCGGTCGATCCGGCGGTGGGGCAGCGGGCTCATCGGTCGTCGAAGCCCTTGTTGTGACGCACCACCAGTTGCGGCCGCAGGCTGGCGTTGGCGTCGTGCGCCAGGGCGTAGGGGCGCTTGCGGCGGTGCCGCGCCGGATCGGCCGCATCGACGACGACGAACGGTGCGCCGGTGCTGAAGGGCAGTGGCAGCGGGTGCACGTCGCCCCGTGCAACGGCGTCGCGGCGTCGCGCCACCCAGCGCGGCAACCTTGCCAGGCCGACAAGGCCGAGCGCCAACTGCAGCGCACTGGCCCCGAGCGGATCGAAGCCGTAGGGGAACCGGGCGGCCGTCGAGTGATCGAACGCCGGCGTCGACGCGTCGGACCGGCGCGCCGGCAGGCACTTGCGCAGGGCCCAGGCGGCCAGCAGCCAGCGTTCGCGCCAGCCGGGCGGCGGCGGCGACTCCAGCGGCAGGTCGCCCCAGGCGCAGGCGCCCATCACGCCGGGAAAGCTCTTGTCGTTGAAGCTCAGCACGGCGGCCCAACGCGGGCCGGGACTGCGCAGCAATTGCTGCAGCAGGGCCGCGTCCTGGCACAGGTCGAACACCAGCGCCACGCCCCGGCGCGAACGCCATGCCGCGGCGTCGTCGCCCAGCCAGTGCGCCATGCCGCCGTCGCTGCCGTAGAGCGGCGCCAGCAGCAGCAGGTCGGCGCCGCAGGCCTCGGCCAGCGCGCGCAGGCCGCTGGCGTCGGGCATAAAGCGCTCGTCGACCTCGTACCCGTGCACCTGCCAGCCGGCGCGCTCGAAGGCCAGCGGCACGACGTTGCACAGGTAGGCCGGCAGCAGCGCCACGCGGCGCGTGAACGCCGGGCTGCGGGCGATCGCGAACAAGGCCGCACGGCCGGAGAAGTAGGCGCCGAATCGCGTGCCCGGGGGCGGCGCGGGCCAGGCCCGGGCCAGCCGGGCCAGCAGCCACCGGCGTGGCGCGGCCTGGAGCAGCAGTCCCGACAGCAGGCTGGTGCGCAGCATCACGGCAAGGGCTTGCGGAAGCGCAGCACCTTGTAGTCGGACCACAGGCGCTCGCCCAGGCGCGGCAACAGCCGCTCACCGAGGGCGAAGGCGCCCGGCAGCCAACGCTCGGGCCAGCGCGAGTTGGACAGGAACTCGCGGAACGGCCAGAACAGGATGCCGCCGGAATGCTCGCAATGCAGCCCCTGCGCCTGCACCCGGTCGATCACCTCGGCCGGGCCCATGCGCACGCGCGCCAGGTACTTGCTGGTGTGGAAGGGATCGATGAGCAGCATCACGCCGCCGGGCTTGACGGCGGCGCAGCCGGCCTCGAGGGCTCGCACGCACTTGGCGCGGTCCCGGATGGCCGAATAGCAGCCCGAGGAGAGCACGAGGTCGAAGCCGCCCGGCCGCACGAATTCGTCGGCGCTGGCGCCCACCCACTCCACCGGCACGGCATGCGGCCACTCGCGGCGCGCACGCTCGACCATCTCGGGGAAGTCGACACCGGTCAGCCGCAGGTCGGCGCGCTGCGCGATGATCCAGCGCGCCACTTCGCCGATGCCGCAACCGATGTCGAGCACCGTGGCGCCCGGCGGCAGCGCGGCCAGCACCGGGGCGATCTGCGCGAACTCGCGCTCGCGCACCAGGCCGTTGTAGGTGGCATTGCGCCACAGCACCGCGGCCGACCCGGCCTCGGCCGCGCGGCCGCGCCAGTAGGCCGAGTTGTCGCGGCCATCGTGCGGCATCACCAGGCGCAGCGCGCGCGCCGCCAGCCCCTTGAGCATGCCGATGCCGGGTATCGCCATCTCGCGTTCCTTCAGGCGCCCTGGCGCCGGTACACGCCCACCCACCACAGCGGCCGGGTCGGGGTGGGCAGCCGATCGAGCCAACGGCGCGCGGAGGCGGCGTGCGCCGTCGCCTGGGCCCCAGGTTCGGCCGCGGCGGCGGCCGGCGCTGCGCGCCAGCCGCACGACGGGCACACCAGCAGCGACGGCCAGTGGTCGGGCCGCAGCCGGCGCACCACTGCCTTGAGCATGCCGTGCTGTTCGCGCCCGACCGGCTGCACCGATTCGGCGACGAAGCCGGGCAGCAGGCTGCGCATCGCCGCCTCGTCGAACGACCGGAAGTGGTAGTTGGGGTTCACCGACGCGCGGCAATACGGGCAGCGCACGAAGTGCCGCCATTCGGCATAGGGCACCGAGACGATGACCCAGCGCCGCGCCACCCGTGCCAGTTCGGCCAGCGCCGATTCGTAGACCCCGAACGGCAGGTGCTCCAGCACCTCGCAGCAGACTACGGCATCGAACTCGGCATCGCCGAAGTCGAGCCGCGACGCATCGCCGAGGCGCAGGTCGATGCCGCGCGAGCGGGCATAGTCGACCTTGGCCGGCGTGATCTCGATGCCCATGCCGCCGATCCCGCGCGCGTCGCGCAGGGCCTCCAGCAACAGGCCGTGCCCGGCACCGACGTCGAGCAAGGTGGCCACGCCGTCGGGCACCCGCGTGCACAACTGCGCCAGGCGCTCGCGCTCGCTGGCCGAGCCGCGCAGGTGGCGCTCGACATAGTCGGCCACCGGCTCGCCGCCATAGTTGGCGTAATAGTCGTCGGCGTGGCTCATGGGACGCTCACCCGGCACGCAAGGCACGCAGGTTCAACGCCACCAGCACGGCGTACATCGCCGCCATCACCCAGGACAAGGCCAGCACCGTGGCGGCCAGACCCCACCCGGCACGGCCGGCCCATTCGATGACCAACGCCAGCGCGGCGATGCGCGCCGCGTCCCACAGCGCCTGCCAGTGCTGGCGCCGGTGCACCACCAGGTGCGACAGCGGCGACACCACCACCTGGCCGACGAGCATCGGCACGCTGGCCGCCAGCACCGCGCCGGCCGCCGCCCACTGCGCCGCGCCGAACAGCGGCCCCACGTACCAGGGCCCGGCCAGCGCCAGCGCCGACAGCGGCAGCGCAAGCCAGGCCAGGCGCCGCGTGCTGGCGAGGTAGAGCCGGCGCAGCGCCGGCTTGTCGCTGTGCACCAGGCGCGCGGCCTCGGCCCAGAAGCTCTGGCTGACCGCCGCGCCGATCACGCCCACCGGCCCCAGTGCCACGCGCTGCATCAGCGCGTACAGGCCCACCTCGGCGGCGCTGTGGTGGCGCGCCAGCAGCAGCGGCACGATGGCGAAGCTGGCGGTGTTGGCCACCGACACCACGGTCGACCAGCCGGCCTCGGCCCGGAAGCGCCGCGCCGCCACCGCCAGGCGCCGACGCGTCACCCGGCGCAGCACCGCGCCCAGGCCCGCAGCGCCGCGCCACAGCGTGCGCAGGCCCCACCAGGCCCCGGCCACCACGCCCGCGGCCAGGCCCCACAGCCCCTGCAGGCCCGACCACAGCGGCGCCGCGGCCAGTGACACCGCCACGTTGGCCACGCTTTGCGCCACCCGCGCCCGGCCCGACGCGGCCAGCTCGCCGCTGCGCACGTGCCAGGCCACCAACAACTGCTGCGCGCCGGCGCCCAGCAGGGCCAGCGGCAGCAGCCAGCCCACCGGGCCCAGCGACCGCCAGGCCGCCGGCAGCCATGCCGAACCCGCCGCCAGCACGGCACCCACCCCGGCGGTGGCCAGCAGCAACAGCCCCGCGCCCAGCACCAGCAGGCAGGCCGCCATGCCGGCGCTGCGGGCATTGGGCACCGACCACTCGACACGCCCCGTGGCCACCGCCAGGCCCAGGCTCAGCACCGACGCGAACAGCGCCAGCGCGCCGAAGTCGGCCGGCGTGTACAGCCGCGTGAGCAGCGGCGCGGCCAGCAGCGGCAGCGCCTGCGCCAGCACGCTGGCCGAGGCCACCTGCCACACATTGCGGGCGAACCGCGATCGCGGCCGCAGGCGCTCGCGCAGGTCGGGCCACCACGCCATCGCGGCCCATCACGCCGGGGCGGCGGCGGCCGTGCGGCGGCAGGCCTCGGCCAGCGCGGCGACCACGCGGTCCTGGTCGGCCTCGGCCAGGTCGGCGCTCATCGGCAGGCTCAGCACGCGCTGTGCCGCTCGCACGGCGTGCGGGCAGGCGGCCGGATCCTGGCCGGCGGCGTAGGCCGGCTGGTGGTGCAGCGCCTTCGGGTAGTGCACGGCGGTGGGGATGCCCGCGGCCTGCAGCGCGCGCTGCACGGCCGCGCGGTCGTCGACCATCACGGTGTACTGGGCCCAGACGCAGTCGCGGTCGGCGCGCACCGCCAGCCGCTGCAGCGGCGCACCGCTGGCGTCGATCAGCCGCGCATAGCGCTCGCCTAGCGCGTGGCGACGCTGCAGTTCCCAGTCGAAGCGGCCGAGCTTGCCAAGCACCACCGCGCACTGCAGCGTGTCCATGCGGCCGCCGACGCCGACGCGGGTGTGGTGGTAGCGCCCGCTCTGGCCGTGCACGCGGATCTCGCGCGCGGCCTGGGCCAGGCGATCGTCGTCGGTGAACAGCGCACCGCCGTCGCCATAGCAGCCCAGCGGCTTGCTCGGGAAGAAGCTGGTGGCGCCGAAGGTGGACAGCGCGCACGAGCGCCGCCCCTGGTAGCTGGCGCCGAAGCTCTGCGCCGCATCCTCGATGACCGCCAGGCCGTGGCGCGCGGCGATGGCGTTGAGGGCGTCCATGTCGGCCAGCTGGCCGTACAGGCTCACCGGCATGATGGCCCGCGTGCGCGGCCCGATGGCGGCCTCGACCAGCGACGCATCGAGGTTGCAGGTGTCGGGCTCGATGTCGACGAACACCGGTTTCGCGCCGGCCAGCACGATCGTCTCGGCGGTGGCGGCGAAGGTGAAGGGCGTGGTGACGACCTCGTCGCCGGGCTGCAGGTCGAGCGCCATCAGCGCGATCAGCAGCGCCTCGGTGCCGCTGGCCACGGTGATGCAGTGGCGCGCGCCGGTGAACCCGGCCAGCGCTGCCTCGAGCTCGGCGACCTCAGGCCCCATGATGTACTGGCCGTGGTCGAGCACGCGCTGGATGCGCGCGTCGATGTCGGTCTTCAGGGCCGCGTACTGCGACTTCAGGTCGGTGAATTGCATGGCGTGAGGGTGTCGCCGTCGAGGCGGTAGCGTTCGCCGGTCGCGGGGCAGGCCGCCTCGCCGTGGCCACTGACGGGCAGGTCGAGCCGCTCGCCGTGGCGGCTCATCCAGCCGATGCGGCGGGCCGGCACGCCCACCACCAGCGCGTGATCGGGCACGTCGCGGCTGACCACCGCGCCGGCGCCGACGAAGGCATGCGCGCCGATGGTGGTGCCGCAGACGATGGTGCAGTTGGCGCCCAGCGTGGCGCCGCGCCGCACCAGCGTGCGCCGGTACTCGTTCTTGCGCACCACCGCCGAACGCGGGTTGTGCACGTTGGTGAAGACCATGCTGGGGCCGCAGAACACGTCGTCCTCGAGCGTGACCGCGTCGTAGACCGAGACGTTGTTCTGCACCTTGACGTTGTCGCCGATGGCCACGTCGTTGCCGACGTAGACGCCCTGACCGAACGAGCAGCCGCGGCCGATGCGCGCGCCGGCGCTGATGTGTGCGAAGTGCCAGACGCGGCAGCCATCGCCGAGCTGCGCGCCGTCGTCGACGATGGCCGAGGGGTGGACCGTGATGCCCATGCCGCCTCAATATTCGAGGGGCAGGTTGATGCGCTTGCCGTCGCGTGCCGAGCGGTACATGGCGATCAGCAGCTCTAGGCTCTTCAGGCCCTCGCGGCCGTCGGTCTCGGGCTCGCACTCGCCGCGCAACGTGCCGATGACGCCGTCGTAGTACAGCGGGTGGCCGAAACCGTACACCGAGGTGGTCTGGTAGCTGGCGTCGTCGAGCTCGGCGTCCATCGGGTGCGGCTCGGCGAAGTCCCAGTGCTCGATCTTGTTGACGGCCACGCCGCCCACCCGCACCGAGCCCTTCTCGCCCAGCACGGTGATCGAGCCTTCGAGGTTCTTCGGGTGCGTGAGCATGGTGACGTTGACCGAGCCCATCGCGCCGTTGCGCCACTTGAGCGCGGCCACGCCGGTGTCCTCGACCTCGATGTCGCGCGCCAGCGTGCCGGTGTAGGCCATCACGCTCTCGACCGGGCCGATCAGCCAGTCGAGCAGGTCGATGTAGTGGCTGGCCTGGTTCATGAAGGCGCCGCCGTCGAATTCCCAGGTGCCGCGCCATTCGGCCGAGTCGTAGTAGCTCTGCGGCCGCGACCAGAAGACGTTGACGGTGACCATGTACAGGCGCCCGAAGCGCCCGGCCTGCAGCGCCCGGCGCAGCAGCTGCAGCGTGCGGTTGCGGCGGTTCTGCTTGACGACGAAGAGGCGCACGCCGGCCTCGTCGCAGGCCTTCACCATGGCCAGGCCGTCGGCCCAGCGCGTGGCCATGGGCTTTTCGGTCATCACGTGCAGGCCGGCGTGGGCGGCCTCGATGGTCTGCTGCGGGTGCAGGCCGCTGGGGGTGGCCAGCACCACGCAGTCGGCGCCGGGCGCCTCGCCGCCGAGCGCGGCGATCATCTGCGAATAGCCCGTGAAGCCGCGGGCGCCGGTGCGCGCCTGCGCCGCAGCCAGCGCGGCGGGGTCGGTGTCGCACACGGCCACCACCTCGGCGCGGTCGGCGTGGCGCGCCAGGGCCTCGAAGTGGTTGGCGGCGATGCGGCCGCAACCCGCCAGCGCGAAGCGCAGCCTGCGATCGGTGACGGGGGTGTGCGAGAGGTGCATGCGGGGCGGGTACGGGCGGGGCCGGATTATCGCCGAGGCTGCCTACAATTCGGGGTTTTCCCCGGCCACCGCGGCACACCATGACGAACGACAGCCTCCCCCTCGACGACGACAACAAGCTGATCGCCGAGCGGCGCGAGAAACTGGCCGCCATCCGCCGGCAGGGCGTGGCCTTCCCGAACGACTTCAAGCCGCGCCACCACGCCGGCGACCTGCAGCACAAGTACGGCGAACTGCCCAACGAAGAGCTCGAGCCGCAGGGCGTGGCCGTGGCGGTGGCCGGCCGCATGATGCTCAAGCGGGTGATGGGCAAGGCCAGCTTCGCCACGCTGCAGGACGGCTCGTTCGGCAAGACGCATGGCCGCATCCAGCTGTTCATCAGCAAGGACGCGGTGGGCGAGGCCTTGTACGAGGCCTTCAAGCACTGGGACCTGGGCGACATCCTCGGCGCCGAGGGCGTGCTGTTCAAGACCCGCACCGGCGAACTGTCGGTGAAGGTGACCACGCTGCGCCTGCTCACCAAGAGCCTGCGGCCGCTGCCCGACAAGTTCCATGGCATGAGCGACCAGGAGCAGAAGTACCGCCAGCGCTACGCCGACCTGATCACCGACGAGCACGCGCGGGCGCGCTTCGTGGCCCGCAGCAAGGCCGTCAGCTCGATCCGCAGCTTCATGGTCGAGCACTCGTTCCTCGAAGTCGAGACGCCGATGCTGCACCCGATCCCGGGCGGCGCCAATGCCAAGCCCTTCACCACGCACCACAACGCGCTCGACCAGCAGATGTTCCTGCGCATCGCGCCCGAGCTGTACCTCAAGCGCCTGGTGGTGGGTGGCTTCGAGCGCGTGTTCGAGATCAATCGCAGCTTCCGCAACGAGGGCATCTCGGTCCGGCACAACCCCGAGTTCACGATGATGGAGTTCTATGCGGCGTACTGGAACTACCACGACCTGATGGACTTCACCGAGCAGTTGTTGCGCCACGCCGCGCGAATGGCCACCGGCTCGGCCAGCCTCACCTACGCCGGCAAGCCGGTCGAGCTGGACAAGCCCTTCGCGCGCCTGTCGGTGCGCGAATCGCTGGTGGCGCATGCCGGCCTGACCGAGGCCGAATCGACCGACCCCGAGGTGCTGCGCGCCAAGATCCTCGCCGCTGGCGAGGAGGTGCCCGCCCACTGGGGCCTGGCCGAGCTGCAGTTCGGCCTGTTCGAGGCGGTGGTCGAGGCCAAGCTGTGGCAGCCCACCTTCATCGTCGACTACCCGGTGGACGTGTCGCCGCTGGCCCGTGCGTCGGACGCCGACCCCACGGTCACCGAGCGTTTCGAGCTGTTCATCACCGGCCGCGAGTACGCCAACGGCTTCTCGGAGCTCAACGACGCCGAGGACCAGGCGGCGCGCTTCCAGTCGCAGGCCGCCAACAAGGAGGCCGGCGACGAGGAGGCGATGTACTACGACGCCGATTTCATCCGCGCGCTCGAATACGGCATGCCCCCCACCGGCGGCTGCGGCGTCGGCCTCGACCGCCTGGTGATGCTGCTGACCGACAGCCCCAGCATCAGAGACGTTATCCTCTTCCCTGCGCTGCGGCGCGAAGGCTGAGGGACGCCGCGCTCGCACACCGCCTGCGACCCTGTTGGGGTCGCGGGCAACGCCACCCAACGATCATCGACCCCTCGCCACGCAAGACCGGAGACCGGATGGACAGCCGCATCGAAACGCTGGGCCTGATCCAGAGCGCCTGCTGGCGCGAACTGGAACGCGCGTCGCGCGAGAACGACCACGAGTGGCGCGTCATGAGCATGGCCACCCTCGGTGGCGACGGTCTCGACCTGCGCAGCATGGTGCTGCGCGAGGTGCGCGAGCAGGAGAACCGGCTCACGATGTACACCGACGCCCGCTCGCCGAAGGTGGGCCAGATCGATGCCCAGCCGCAGGCCATGCTGCTGGCCTGGTCGCGCCGCCTGGGCTGGCAGCTTCGCCTGAAGGTGGATCTGTCGATCGAAACCGCCGGGCTGGCGGTGTCGTCGCGCTGGGCCCAGCTGAAGATGACGCCGGCGGCGCAGGACTACCTCTCGCCTCTGCCGCCTGGGGCGGTGCTCGAGGGCATCGAGCCCGAGCGCGCCACGCGCGGCCACTTTGCACTCATCCACGGCAAGGTCAGTGCCATGGACTGGCTCGAACTCCACCCCGACGGCCGGCGGCGGGCGATGTTCGACACGCAGGGCATGCGCTGGCTCGCGCCTTAGGGCACGCGGAAGACCGGCCCCGCGGGCCGGCGGCACTCAGCGGTGGCGGAACGCCGGCTTGCGCTTCTCGAGGAAGGCGGCCGTGCCCTCCTGCTTGTCCTCGGTGGCGAACAGCGCGTGGAACAGGCGTCTCTCGACCATGATGCCGTCGGACAGCGTGCCCTCGTACGAGCGGTTGACGCACTCCTTGGCCGCCAGCACGGCCAGCGCGCCCAGCTCGCAGATCGTCGCCGCGGCGGCCAGCGCCTCGTCGACCAGCCGGTCGGCCGGCACCACCCGCGACACCAGGCCGGCGCGCTCGGCCTCGGCCGCGTCCATCATGCGGCCGGTGAGCACCATGTCCATCGCCTTGGCCTTGCTCACCGCGCGCGGCAGGCGCTGGGTGCCGCCGGCGCCGGGGATGATGCCCAGCTTGATCTCGGGCTGGCCGAAGCGGGCGGTGTCGGCCGCGATGACGAAGTCGCACATCATCGCCAGCTCGCAGCCGCCGCCCAGCGCGAAGCCGGCCACCGCGCCGATGACAGGCTTGCGCACCGAGCGGATGTGTTCCCAGTTGCGGGTGATCAGGTCGGTCTTGTAGGCCTGGGCGAAGTCGAACGAGGCCAGCACGGCGATGTCGGCGCCGGCCGCGAAGGCCTTCTCGCTGCCGGTGAGCACGATGCAGCCGATGGCATCGTCGTCGTCGAAGGCGCGCAGCGCGACCCCCAGCTCGTTCATCAGCGTGTCGTTCAGCGCATTGAGCTGCTTGGGGCGGTTCAGGCGGATCAGGCCGGTGCGGCGTTCGCCCGCCCCGTGCGTCTCGATCAGCAGGGTTTCGTAGGTCATTCGAGCTCCAGGAGGTGGGGCGATGGATGGCGACGGGGCAACCAACGGAAACACCGATGCACCCATACCAAGGGACTGGTAGTCTAGGGGGGTACCGGGTAGTTGCTACCGGCCGGCTCCTCCCACACGGCATGGCCACAATCTACCGCAAGACCGACAAGGGACGCAGCGAGATCGAGACGCGGGCCAACCGCCTCGAACCGCGCCTGCGCAGCACCCTGATCCTCGTCGACGGCCGCCACTCCGACGAGCAACTGGCCGGCATGGTGTCGCGCTTCGACGGCGTGCTCGAACGCCTGGCCGGCGAGGGCTACATCGAACCCGTGGCGCCCGCGCCGCCGCCGCCGCGCCCGATCGCCGAAGGCCCTCGTCCCGGCGGCAGCGTGGCCGAGCGCCGACGGGCCGCGGTGCGCATCCTGACCGACGCCGTGGGACCGGCCGGCGAAGACCTGGCCATGCGCATCGAACGCGCCGAGGACGAGATGACGCTGCGGCCACTGCTGGTGATGGCACGCGACTCGATCCGCAATGTGCGCGGTGCCGACGCAGCGGCCTCCTTCGAATCGCGCTTCCTCACCTGACAGTCGGCCGCGCGCTCAGCGCTCGCCCGCCTGCAACGGCGGCTTGTCGAGCAGCAGGTCGATGTGGTTGGTCTCGTCCTGCCGGATGACGATGCGCACCGGCAGGTACTGCAGGCTCGGCGCGAACCAGATCTCGGCGGCCATGTTGCCGTCCTGCGTCGCGCGGCGCGGCTTGACGTAGTAGGTCTCCACCGTCCCGAAGGGCAGTTCGAGCTGCTGGATCTCCTTGACGTCGTAGATCCAGCGGTCGAAGCGGCGGTTCAACGCCAGCGGCACCTCGATCGATCGGCCCACCTTCAGCAGACCTGGCTGGGTGGTGAACAGCCACGTCAGCTGCACGAACTGGCTGGCCTCGTCCTGGGCCCCCGGCAAGGTGTCGACCTCCTTGCCATCGGCCAGCACGATGCGCTCGGGACCGAACTGCTGCGTCCAGCGCCGCGGCGCACGCAGCAGCACCTTCTGTTCGCCCTCGAAACGGTGCGGCACCAGGCCGCGCTCGGTGAGCTCGCCCTCGCTGGTGATGCGGCGCGAGAAGATCGGCGCCACGCTGGCGTCGAGGTGCACCTGGTAGCGCGTGCCCGAGCGCAGCCATTCGACTTGCGCCCGCCCCTGCACCGGCCCGCGGAAGTAGCCGCGCAGCTGGTAGCTCATGCGCGTGGACGGCGGCCAGTCGAAGGCCCGCACGGGCTCGGCCGGCAGCGCCGGCACCGGGGGCGGCACCGACGCGGCC
>NZ_MWLO01000056.1 GCF_002198735.1 Ideonella sp. A 288 | reverse complement strand
GCGAGTTCTGCGGCGCGACCCCGAGGCGAGCATCGCAGCGCAGTCGGCGCAGCCGACCGCCACAGTCAGCGCCACCGCGGGCTGCCGCCTGTCGCGCCGCGCAGATCGTCGGACGGAACGGCCGGCCGCATCGAGGCCATCCGAGTCGCCAAGATCACCGCACAGGAGCGCGCTTCGCGCCCGACACCGGTCAGAACAGCTTGCCGACGTTGAACAGCGTCAGCACCCCCAGCACCGCGAAGATGCCCGCGGCGATGGCGTGCACCAGTTGCATCGACACCTTCTTCGCCACCTGGTCGCCCAGCAGCACGGCCGGCACATTGGCGATCATCATGCCCAGCGTGGTGCCCATGACCACCGCCACCAGGTCGCTGTAGCGCGCGGCCAGCGCCACCGTGGCGATCTGCGTCTTGTCGCCCATCTCGGCCAGGAAGAAGGCCAGCACCGTGGTGCCAAAGACGCCGAAACGCTGGTGCCCGCCCTCGGCCTCGTCGAGCTTGTCGGGGATCAGCATCCACACCGCCATGGCCAGGAACGAGCCGCCGATCACCCAGCGCAGCAGGTCGGGGCCCATGGCGCGGGCGATCCAGTCGCCGACCAGTCCGGCGGCGGCATGGTTGGCCAGCGTGGCCACCAGGATGCCCAGGATGATGGGCACGGGCTTGCGAAAGCGCGCGGCGAGCAACAAGGCCAGCAGCTGCGTCTTGTCGCCCATTTCACCGAGCGCGACGATGCCGGTGGAGACGAGGAAGGCTTCCAAGGTGGGTTCTTTCCGGGCCGATGACACACCGATGACCACAGCCGCCCCCCGGCCACGTGCGGGGGCGCTGCGGTCAAAGGTCTTGCCAGGCCTTCCGGGGTGTTGATTCCCGGGGCTGCGGGCGCCATGGCAGCGACGCGGTCGCCGCCAAGTCTGTTGACGCCAGCCTCTGCGGGTGCAGAGCGGCTACTCCCCAATGACGAGTAGAGCGCGCAGTTTATCAGGCGGGCCGCTGCTTCAGGCCGTAGTTCGCGAACTTGGCGACCACGGTGTCGATCTCGGCGGCCGGCAGCAGCCGGGGCGTGCCGCCCAGCATCAGGCACATCACCTGCTGCTGCGCCAGGGTCTCGACCTCGCGCGCCAGCCACATCGCCTTGTCGAGGTCGCGCTCGAAGGCCAGCAGGCCGTGGTGGGCCAGCAGGCAGGCCTTGCGCCCGTCCAGCGCGGCCACCGCCGCCTGCGACAGCGCCTCGGTGCCGTAGGTGTGGTACGGCGCGCAGCGGATGGGCGCCCCGCCGGCGGCGGCGATCATGTAGTGCAGCGCCGGGATCTCCTCGCCGCGGATGGCCAGCACGGTGGCGTAGGTGGGGTGGCCGTGCACCACGGCGCCGGCCTCGGGCCGCGCCTGGTAGATGGCCTGGTGCATGCGCCACTCGCTGCTGGGGTCGAGCGCGTGCTGCCAGCTGCCGTCGTCGTGCACCCGCACCATGTCCTCGGGCCGCAGTGTCTCGTAGCCGATGCCGCTGGGCGTGACCAGCATGCCGCCGTCCACGCGCACGCTCAGGTTGCCCGAGGTGCCCGTGGCCAGCCCCAGCGGCACCAGGCGCTGGGCCTGACGCACCAGTTGCTCGCGCAGGGCTGATTCGGGGTGCGCCGAGGTCATTGGGGCACCCTTGCGCTTCGCGCTGTCCCGCCGGGCGGGAGCGAGCGCTTCTTCGGGCGGCCGTGCGAGGCGCTCACTTGTTCAACACCTTGGCCACCGGCGCCGGCCGCAGCCGGTAGGCGTCGGGCAGGCCCGAGCCGAGCAGCGGGCGCAGGTACATGCGGAAGGCGTCGGTGACGTCGGTGCCGCTGTCGGCGATGAAGGCGTCCTCCATCACCCGCGTCTTGCCGGCCACCGACTCCAGCGGGATCAGCTCGTAGTCGGCCGAGTAGTAGCCGGTGCGTTTGATGGCCACCGAGCCGTTGCGATCACCCCACATCGCGAACTGCACGGCCTTCTCGCCCACCTCGCGCGCCTCGCGCTGGTCGACGTCGCTGACGCAGCCGACGAAGCTGCGCTGCACGTAGCCGAAGGTGTCGCCGCGCACCCGCTTGATGCCCAGCTTGGCCTTGACCTCCTCGCACAGCAGGTCGGCCAGCGCGCCGTTGCCCGACAGCTGCACGTTGCCGTGGGCATCGCGCTCCAGGTCCTTCGCCAGCTGGGCCGCGATCGGCCGGCCCGAGGCGTCGTGGATGCCCTCGCTGACGGCGATCACGCAGCGGCCATGGCGCTCGTGCATGGCCTTGACATCGGCCAGGAACCTGGGGAGCTCGAAGGTGCGCTCGGGCAGGTAGATCAGGTGCGGACCGTCGTCGGGGAACTTCTTGCCCAGCGCCGAGGCGGCGGTCAGGAAGCCGGCGTGGCGGCCCATCACCACCGCCAGGTACACGCCCGGCAGCGCGGCGTTGTCGAGGTTGGCGCCGGCAAAGGCCTGGGCAACGAAGCGCGCGGCCGAGGGGTAGCCCGGCGTGTGGTCGTTGCCCACCAGGTCGTTGTCGATCGTCTTCGGGATGTGGATGCAGCGCAGCGGGTAGCCGGCCTTCTGCGCCTCCTCGCTGACGATGCGCACGGTGTCCGACGAATCGTTGCCGCCGATGTAGAAGAAATGCCCGATGCCGTGGGCCTTGAGCACCGTGAAGATCTCGTGGCAGTAGGCCAGATCGGGCTTGTCGCGCGTGCTGCCCAGTGCCGAGGCCGGCGTGCCGGCGACCATTTCGAGGTTGTGGCTGGTCTCCTGCGTGAGGTCGACGAAGTCCTCGTTGACGATGCCGCGCACGCCGTGCCGGGCGCCGTAGACCAGGTCGATGCTCTTGTGGCGCCGGGCTTCCAGCACCACGCCGACCAGCGACTGGTTGATGACCGCCGTCGGCCCGCCGCCCTGCGCGACGAGGATTTTTCCCGGGTTGACCATTCGCGTGCTCCATTCGACGCCAGCCGACGCTGGCAAGTGCCGATAGGGTAGCTGCAAAGGCCGTGCTGAATGCAGCATGATCATCGAAGGGCGCCCATGCGCTAGAGTTCCCTCGCGTCGAGGCATAAGGAGTACCTCTATGACAGCTCACAGCCCCCGCCGGCCCGGTTGGCCGGTGCGGATCGCCGTGGCGGCGGCGGCGCTTCTGGTCGGTCAGGCCGCCCAGGCGCAGCCGGCGGGAACCCCGGCGCCACAGCACCTGCGCATCGTTGGCGGCCTGGCCGGCGTCAACCAGTTCACGCGGCACGAAGAGCCGTTCTGGGCCCACGATCTGAAGAAGCTGAGCAACGGCCGCGCCAGCGCCGAGATCGTGCCCTTTGACCGCGCCGGCATCCGTGGCCAGGACATGCTGCGCCTGATGACGCTGGGCGTGGTGCCCTTCGGCACCGCGCTGCTCGGCCTCAGCGTGGCCGAGATGCCGATCGTGGCCGCCCCCGAACTGGCCGGGCTGAGCCCCGACATGGCCACGCTGCGCCGCACCGTGTCGGCCTTCCGGCCGCACCTCGAGAAGACCCTGAGGGAACGCCACGGCATCGAAGTGCTGGCGATCTACACCTATCCCGCGCAGGTGGTGTACTGCACCAAGCCATTCAACGGCCTGGCCGGCCTGGCCGGCCGCCGCGTGCGGGTGTCGGGCCCGTCGCAATCCGACATGGTGCAGGCGCTCGGTGGCCAGCCGGTGCCCACGCCGTTCGCCGACATCATGACGCACATGCGCAGCGGCAACCTCGACTGCGCCATCACCGGCACGATGTCCGGCAATACGATCGGCCTGCACGAGGTCACCAGCCACCTGCACACCATGGCCGTGACCTGGGGGCTGGCCATGTTCGGCGCCAACGCCGCGGCGTGGCAGGCGCTGCCGGCCGACCTGCAGGCGCTGCTGCGCCGCGAGTTGCGCACGCTCGAGCAGTCCATCTGGGACGAGTCCGACCGCGAAACCGGCCAGGGCGTCGCCTGCAACACCGGCCAGGCGGCCTGCACCGCGGGCAAGCGCGGGCGCATGGTCGAGGTCAAGGCCAGCCCCGAGGACGAGCGGCGGCGCCAGACCCTGCTGGCCGAGACCGTGCTGCCGCGTTGGCTGCAACGCTGCGGCCCCGACTGCGCCGAGGTGTGGAATCGCACCATCGGGCCCGTGGTCTCCATTCCGGCCAAGGCGCCCTGAGCCCCATGCAACCGTCACGCCGCGCGACAGCGGTCATCTGGGGCGGGGCGGCCCTGTTCATCGCCGCGGTGGCGGCCACGGCGGCGATGCTCGTTTCCGTCATCCGCAGCGAGGAGCTGATCGAAGGCGAGGCCCGCCTGCAGCGCGTCGTCGCCAGCGCCGAGGCCGAACTCAACCGCGCCCTGCTCGGTGTGGACATGGCACTGGCCAGCATGGACGAGATGCTGCCCATGCTGCCGCACACCAACGGCCTGATCGACACCGAGGCGCTGCAGCGCCGGTTGCTGCACATGACGCGGCAGAGCCTGATGCTCGGCGACCTGTTCGTGCTGGACGACCAGGGGCAACTGCTGGCCACCGCCAAGGACGCCACCGCGCGCCTCGGCCTGCAGGCGCCGGTGCAGCTGCACGCCGAGGCGCTGGCGTCGCCGGTGCCGCTGATGGCCATCAGCGGCCCGGCCTTCAGCCAGGCCAGCGGTGAACGCGTGCTGTTCTTTGCGCGTTCGGTGAGCCTGGGCCCGGGGCGGCGTGGTGTGGCCATGGCCCAGGTCGGCGTGGCCGACATTTCCACCGTGCTGGGCCAGCCCGCGGAAGTCACCGAACTCGACGTCAGTTTCGAGCACGAGAGCGGCCTGCTGCTGGCCAGCATGCCACCCAACGAGCGCCTGAACGGCACGGTGCTCGCCCCGCCGCTGGCCGCGGCATCGGCCACCGGCCAGGCCTTCCACGGCGCAGCCCGCCTGCACGCGCAACCGGCACTCGTGGCGGCCCGGCCGCTGCTGTACCGCCAGTACCGCGTGGTCGGGGCCGTGCCGCTGGCCAGCGTGCTGGGCACCTGGCATCGCACCAGCCTGGCCATCGCGTGGGTGGCCGTCGTCTTCACTGCCATGGTGCTGGGGGCCGCGGCCTTCGCGCAGCGCCACGTCACCCGCATGGCCCGCGCGCGGGAGGAACTGGCCACCTCGAAGGCCACGCTCGAACGGGCCATGGCGTCCATGCACGACGGCCTGCTGCTGTGCGATGCGCAGGACCGCGTCGTGGCCTGGAACGAACGCTACCTCGACATGTTCCCGTGGCTTCGACCGCTCATCAAGGTGGGCACGCCGTTCAAGACGCTGGCCAGCGCCGCCGCCGGCGCGATCCTGGCCGACGGCACCGAAAGCGACCGCCTGGCCTGGGTCGAGGAGCGCCTGGCCATGCGCGAACGCGACCGCACCATGCACACGCGCACCGGCGCCGACAACCGGGCCATCCACACCATCGAGCGCCGAACCCCCGAAGGCGGCATGGTCAGTGTCTACCGCGACAGCACGGCGGTGGAGCGCGAACTGTCACGGCTGAAGGAGGCCGCCGAGGCCGCCAGCGAGGCCAAGTCGCGCTTCCTCGCGGCGATGAGCCACGAGATCCGCACGCCGCTCAACGCCGTGCTCGGCATGAACGGCCTGCTGCTGGCCAGCCCGCTGACGGCCGAACAGCGGCGCCACGCCGAACTCATCCGCAGTTCGGGCCAGAGCCTGCTGGCCATCATCAACGACATCCTCGACCTCTCCAAGATCGAAGCCGGGCGCATGGAACTCGAGATCGTCGACTTCGCCCTGGCCGACACGGTGACCGACGTGGTCTCCCTGCTCGAGGTGCGGGCCCAGGCCAAGGGCCTGGTACTGGCATTGCACCTGCCGCCGGGCCTGCCCAAGCATGTGCGAGGCGACCCGAGCCGCCTGCGGCAGGTGCTGTTCAACCTGGTGGGCAACGCGCTGAAGTTCACCGACGCCGGTGGGGTCAACGTGCGGCTGATGCACCGCCGGCTCGACGACGGCCGCATCGAGCTGACCGTCGAGGTCGAAGACAGCGGCGTGGGCATCCCTGACGAGGCCCTGCCCCGCCTGTTCGAGCCCTTCTCCCAGGGCGACAGTTCAACCGCCCGGCGTTACGGCGGCACCGGCCTGGGCCTGGCCATCAGCCGGCAGATCGTCGAGTTGATGGACGGCCACATCCGCGCGCGCAGCAAGCCCGGCCAGGGCAGCGTGTTCACGGCCGTGATGCGCCTCGAACCCGGCGCCCGGCCGCTCCGCGACGATGCCATGCGCGATCCGCTGCTGTCGGCGGGCACCACCTCGCGCCGCATCCTGGTGGCCGAGGACAACAACGTGAACCAGATCCTGATCAAGGCCATGCTCGACCGCCTGGGTCATTTCAGCGACATCGTGGCCGACGGCGCGGAAGCCGTGCGCCAGGTGCAGGCAGCGCAGTACGACCTGGTGCTGATGGACATCCAGATGCCACTGATGGACGGCGCCACCGCGATGCGCACCATCCGTGCGCTCAGCGGGCCGGCTGCGTCGGTGCCGATGATCGCGATGACCGCCAACGCGATGCCCGAGGACCGCGTCGCCTACCTCGCTGCCGGAGCGAACGGCTACGTCGCCAAGCCGCTCGACATCGCCGTGCTGTCCGACACCATCGAGCGTGCCTGCCGCTCGCCCGGTCCCGGGGTGACGCCGGGGTGAGCCGCGCCCGTAGACGCGCAGGCTAGTGTGACGGCGCCCCCGCGCCAGCATTCGCCAGCTTGAACACCGCCACGGCCTGCACCAGTTGCAGGGCCTGGCCCTTCAGGCTTTCGGCTGCCGCGGCACTTTGTTCCACCAGCGCGGCATTCTGCTGCGTCACCTGGTCCATCTGGCCCACGGCTTCGCCCACCTGGCTGACGCCCGCGCTCTGCTCGCTGCTGGCCGCGCTGATCTCGACCACGATATCGGTCACGCGCCTGATCGACGCCACCACCTCGGCCATCGTGGTGCCCGCCTGGTCGACCAAGGCCGTACCCTGCTCGACGCGCTCGACACTCACGCCGATCAGGCCCTTGATCTCCCGGGCCGCTTCCGCCGATCGGCTGGCGAGGCTGCGCACTTCGGAAGCCACCACCGCGAAGCCGCGGCCTTGTTCTCCGGCACGGGCCGCCTCCACAGCGGCATTCAGTGCCAGGATGTTGGTCTGGAACGCGATGCCATCGATGACGCCGATGATGTCGGCGATCTTCTTCGAGGCGTCGTTGATGCTTTTCATCGTGTCGACGACCTGTGCGACGACCTCGCCGCCCTTGATCGCCACCGCGCTGGCACCCTGGGCCAGCTCGTTCGCCTGCCTGGCGTTGTCGGCGTTCTGCTTGACGGTGGCGCTCAGTTGTTCCATCGACGCCGCCGTCTCTTCGAGCGCAGAGGCCTGCTCCTCCGTCCGCTGGCTCAAGTCCTGGTTGCCCTGCGCGATCTGCGCACTGGCTGTCGCCACGCTTTCCGAGTTCTGTCTCACCCCGGACACCACCTTGACGAGACTGGCCTGCATGTCCTTCAACGCGAGCAGCAGCTGCGCCGTCTCGTTCCTGCCGGAGGCGTCGAACTGCACGCTCAGGTCGCCGGATGCGACGGCGCGCGAAACCTCCACGGCGCGGTCGATGGGGCCGGTGATGGAGCGAACGATCCAGATGCCCATGAAGACCGCCGTCAGCACCGCCACGGCGCCCGAAGCCCAGGTCGCCGACCTGACACCCGCCACAGCGGTCGCGGCCAGCCGGGCCGACTCTTCCATCAGCCCGTGCTGGAACGTGATCGTGTCGTCCAAGGCCGCCAGATAGCTCGATTGCACGGCGCGAATGTCGGACAGCAGCATGGCCTTGGCCGCGTCGGCCTTTCCCGACCGCACCAGCTCGACGAACTTCTCCTGCAGCGGGATCAGCGCGGCGCGCGCCTGGACGACCTTGGCCAGTTGTGCCTTGCCCTGGTCGCTCCAGATCCCGGCCTCGAGGGCCTGAAGCCGCTCACCGGTGCTCTTGATCGCCCCTTGCAGGCGATCGAGTTCCTTGGCGATCTCTGCGCCGTCGGTGAAGATGACGACGTTGCGCAATGCCCGGGCGCTGACGTTGACGTCGCTCTTGATCTGGTTCAGCGCGGCGATCTTCGGGTACCTGTCATCGACAACCTTCGCGAACGATTCGTCCACGGTCCCGATCTTCAGCAGCGCCACGCCCCCCATGAAGACGCACAGCAGCGCAAGCACGCCGAATCCCAAGGTCAGTCGGGTCGATATCTTCATGTCGGCGAAGCTCATGGCAGTGTCCGTGTGATGGGTGCTCTGATACTGCCCTGTGTATGGGCGCGGGAATGAGCCGACGTGAGCGCCCTTTCCCTGTCAATTCGACCCTGCCCCGAAATCGTGCGCGGCCTTGCCGGCACCGTTGACTCCCCCGATGTGCCCTACGGCCCGCGGGCCGTAGGGCTCAGGCGGCCTTGCGCGAGAAGAACGAGAAGCGGCTGCGCAGGCGCGACAGGCTGGCGATCACGCTGGCGGCCAGCGAGGTGTTCTCAGGCTCGATGGCCTTGGCCACCCGGTGGCGCGCCACCAGGCGCGGATCGGCGCGGAACCGCCGGTGCTCCTTCATCGCCGCCGACACGGCCAGCTGGAACACGCCGGCGCGGATGGGCTTCATCGCGAAGCGGAAGATCTGCGCCTGGTTGATCATCTTGATGACCAGGTCGCTGTCGGCCGAGCTGGTCAGCATCACCGTGGTGATGAGCGGGAAGTTCTTCTTCAGGATGCGCAGCAACTGCCCCGTGTCCTCGCTGCCCACCCGCGCCTCGGAGACGATCACGCCGATGTCCTGCTGCTCGATCACCTTCAGCGCCTCGGCCACGTTGGACGCGCCGAACACGCGGTAGTCTGCCGCGAACAGGTGCATGATCTGGCGCCGGTCGGTGTCGCTGTCGTCCAGCACCAGCAGGGCCGGCGCGGCCACCGCGTTGAACATCGACGGCACGGTCTCGAACTGCGACGGCGTCACCTCGGCCGAGGCCAGCGCGATGTCGGCGGCCTCGGCCACCGTGGCCTTGATCTCCTCGTTGTTCCAGGGCTTGTTGGCGAAACGGAACACCTCGCCGTCGTTGACCGAGCCGACGATGGCCGCCAGGTCCGAGTAGCCGGTCAGCAGGATGCGCATGGTGGCCGGCGAGCGCTGGCGCACCGCGGACAACAGCTCGATGCCGGTCATGCCCGGCATGCGCTGATCGCTGACGACGACCTGGATGTCGTGCGCATCGATGATCTTCAGCGCCGCGTCGCCGCTGGTCGCGGTGAACACCTCGAAGTTCGCGCGGAACATGATGCGCAGCAGGTTGACGATCCGCTCCTCGTCGTCGACGAACAGTACCTTGGCCTTGGTTTTCATGCGTTACTCCGTGAAATGCAGGCTCGGTTGACTCGGTGCTTCAGGCCGCGAGCAGTTCGCGATCGCCCTCGATGGCCGGCTGTTCGATGGCCCGGATGGGCAGCAGGATCGAGAACACGGTGCCCACACCCTCCTCGGTGTCGACGAGGATGCGGCCGCCGTGCTGCTGCACGATCTTGTACGAGATGGACAGGCCCATGCCGGTGCCCCGGCCGATGGCCTTGGTGGTGAAGAAGGGGTCGAAGATCTTCGGCAGCACGTCCTTCGGGATGCCGCAGCCGTTGTCCTGGATCTCCACCCGCACCATGTCGTGGCCCTCGGCCACCGTGCGCAAGGTGATCACGCCCTTGGCCTCGCGGCCCTCCATCGCGTGGGCCGCGTTGGTGACGATGTTCAGGAACACCTGGTTGATCTGCGACGGCGAGCAATGGATGGCCGGCACGGCCTCGAACTCGCGTCGGATGTCGACGGTGTTCTTCAACAGGTTGCGCGCCAGCAGCAGGGTGCTCTCCAGGCCCTCCTGCACCGAGAACTCGCTGACGCGGGCCCGGTCGAGG
Source organism: Ideonella sp. A 288 (assembly GCF_002198735.1). Taxonomy (GTDB): domain Bacteria; phylum Pseudomonadota; class Gammaproteobacteria; order Burkholderiales; family Burkholderiaceae_C; genus Pseudaquabacterium. Next base: position 5,770 of record NZ_MWLO01000056.1, on the reverse strand, counting down.
CGACTGAAGTTCTTCAGGTTGACGACGATCTCGGAGATCTGGTCGATGCCGTGCACCCCGTCCTGCAGCAGCGTGGACATCTCCTCGAGCAGGCCGTTCTCGACCAGGTCGCGGCTGATCTCGTCGACATTGCGCAGCTGCAGGTTCAGCTCGGCATTGCTGCGGTCCGGCCGCCGCACCGCCTGCGTGAACTGATGGCAGCGCTGCGCCAGCTCCTTCACCGGCGCGAGCTGCTCTCCCAGCACGTCGAAGGTGCCTTTGACGTAGGCCAGCGGCGTGTTGATCTCATGGGCGATGCCCGCCACCATCTGGCCCAGCGCCGACATCTTCTCGGTCTGCACCATGTAGACCTGCGACTCCTTCAGCTCCTCATTGGTCCGCTTGAGCACCGAGTTGGTCGCGTTCAACAGGCGATAGCTCTTGTAGAGCCGCCGCCCGATGGCGGCCAGCAGGCCCAGCAGCAGGGCGGCATAGGCCACCAGCGCCTGGGCATAGCGCTGCTGCGTGAGCAGCAGCTTGTCGTGCTCCTGCGCCTGGGCCACGCTGAGATCGTCGATCGCGCGCGCCGTCGGCAGTGCCGCCAGCTCGGCCAGCAGCTGGCCGCCCACCTGCTGCTGCTTGACGATGGTGGCCACGTGCGCACCCAGCATCTCGGCGCGCTCGCGCACCTCGGGCGCGAAGCCCTGCACCTGCCGCTGCAGCGCGGCGGCGCCCTCCTCGACGCGGGCCTTCAGTTCGGACTCGGGCGACAGGTTGTAGGCCATGGTGTCGGCCAGCAGCGTGTTCAGCAGCTCCTCCACCCGCGCCCGCGCCGCGGCAGGCTGGGTGCTGGCGCGCGTCGACTCGGCCAGGTCGCCGGCGGCCACGGGCAGGAAGCGCGACGAGTTGCGCAGGATCGCGTTCTGCGACTTGAAGCGCTCGATCAGCGCGATCTTGCGGTCCATTGCCGTCTTGAAGGCGGCCAGCAGGGGACTCAGGCGCGCCTGGCCCTCCGAGCTCTGGCCCCAGACGTGCTCGGAGCCCTCCTGCAGCTTGGCTTCCAGCGACTCGATCAGCGGCAGCGGACTGGCCACCGGATCGTAGTTGTTGTTCAGGCCGGTCTTGGATCGCAGGACGTCCACGTTCCACTCCGCGTCCACCTGCTTGAGCTGCCGCAGCGTGGCGACGATGTCGTTGTTGCCGTCGAAGTCGACCGACCGGGTCTTGGCGATCAGGAAGCCGAGGACGGCAATCAGCGCGAGCGCGCCGACGCCGTAGGCGATGCGGGTGTTCTTCATGGGGGGGTCCTTCGGCATTCGGCGTCGAGGCGTCGCACGGGGCGGCATCGGCGCATCACTGGGCAGCGGAGATCTCGGCCTGGTCGAGCGGGCGGCCCTTGTACTCGCCCGTCAGCGTGCGCAGGAACATCACGATGCGCTCCTGGTCCTGGGCCGAGGCCGCCCGGCCCAGCTGCACCCTGAACATCACCGCCACGGCCTCGGCCAGCGTGCGCGCCGATCCGTCGTGGAAGTAGGGCGCGGTCAGGGCCACGTTGCGCAGGCTGGGCACCTTGAACACGTGCCGGTCGGCCTCGTTTCGGGTGACGTTGTAGCGGCCCAGGTCGGCCGCGGTGACGTTGCCGCGGCGCGCGAAGTAGTCGCCCATCACGCCGAAGGTCTGGTACATGTTGCCGCCCACCGCCACGCCTTGGTGGCAGGCCACGCAGCCGTACTTCTTGAACAGCTCGTAGCCCTTCAGCTCGTCGGCGCTGATCGCCGACCTGTCGCCGCGCAGGTACTTGTCGAAGCGGGCGTTGGGAGTGTGCAAGGAGCGCTCGAACGTGGCGATGCTGTCCTGCAGGTTCTTCGCCTGCAGGCCATCGGGGTACAGCGCCTTGACCTGCGCCACGACGCCTGCGTCCTGGGCGAGCTTGCCCAGCACCTCGGGCCAGCTGCTGCCCATTTCCTTGGGGTTGTGCACGGGGCCCGCCGCCTGCTCCTCGAGCGACGCGGCACGGCCGTCCCAGAACTGGCGGAAGTTCAGGCCGCTGTTGAAGACGGTGGGTGCGTTGATCGGGCCCTTGGCGCCACCGATGCCCACCGACGTGGGCAGTCCGTCGACGCCCCCGCGCGCCAGGTTGTGGCAACTCGCGCACGACAGGCTGTTGTCGCGCGACAGGCGCTTGTCGTGGAAGAGTTTCTCACCGAGGGCCACCTTGCGCGGATCGAGCCGGAGGTCGATCGGCACCGGCTTGATGGGCTCGTCCATCGGCTCGGCCGCGGCACAGTGCAGGGCCGCGCTCAACAGCGCGCCCAGGACCGACGCGCCGACACGGTGGCGATACAGCAAATTCGCCCGCATGAGCTACTCCCTTACTGCCTGACGTTGGGGGTTTCGGGCCCCCGGTTGACGACTGCTCTGGCGCGCCCGATCGAACCACCAGGGTCCGAGCAGGTTGTGAACAATTGTTAGGCAACCCTCGATTCCAGGGCGTGCCATATTGCCCGATGTACTGCGGACGACCCCACTCGAATGGGGGGGTCGGTGGCTCCCTGCCCACCCTCGGGTGCCGCGTCCGGTGCGGCCCGGCGCAAGTCGCCCGACTCGCCACCTGCCGGCGCGGCCCTGCATTGCCAGGCCCGCCGTTTAGTTGACTTCTAAACTAAATCGGCCTAGATTCCGCCCATGCCGGCCGGCCCGCACGGGGCCGCGGCGGTCCGGGAGACACCTGCATGCGCATCACCTGCCTCGGCGGCGGCCCCGCCGGCCTGTACTTCGGTCTGCTGATGAAGCGGCAGAACCCCGCGCACGAGGTCACCGTCGTCGAGCGCAACAAGCCCTACGACACCTTCGGCTGGGGCGTGGTGTTCTCCGACGCCACGATGGACAACATGCGCCGCTGGGACCCCGAGACGGCCGCCGAGATCCAGCGCGCCTTCAACCACTGGGACGACATCGAGCTGCACTTCAAGGGCGAAGTCATCCGCTCGGGCGGCCACGGCTTCGTCGGCATCGGCCGCAAGACGCTGCTCAACATCCTTCAGCGGCGCTGCGAGCAGCTGGGCGTGCGCCTGGTGTTCGAGACCGAGGCCGATTCCGACGCCGACTACCCCGATTCGGACCTGGTCATCGCCTCCGACGGTATCTCGTCGAAGGTGCGCACCCGCCACGCCGAGGTGTTCAAGCCCGACATCGTGGTGCGGCCCAACCGCTACATCTGGCTGGGCACCCACAAGCGCTACGACGCCTTCACCTTCCTGTTCGAGAAAACCGAGCACGGCTGGTTCCAGGCCCACATCTACAAGTTCGACGAGGACACCACCACCTTCATCGTCGAGTGCCCCGAGCACGTCTGGAAGGCGCACGGCCTGGACCAGGCCGACCAGGCGCAGTCCATCGCCTTCTGCGAGCGCCTGTTCGCCGACAACCTGCAGGGCGAGAAGCTGATGACCAACGCCCGCCACCTGCGCGGCTCGGCGTGGCTGAACTTCCAGCGCGTCACCTGCGAGCAGTGGTCGCTGTTCAACGGCCGCAGCCACGTGGTGCTGATGGGCGACGCGGTGCACACCGCGCACTTCGCCATCGGCTCGGGTACCAAGCTGGCCATCGAGGACGCCATCGAGCTGGCCCGGCTGTTCGGCGAGATGGGCGACGCGCCCGCGCGCATCCCCGAGGTGCTGGCGCGCTACCAGGCGCTGCGCCGCATCGACGTGCTGCGGCTGCAGAACGCCGCCTGGAACGCGATGGAGTGGTTCGAGGTCTGCGGCAGCCGCTACTGCGACCAGCTGCCGCCGCAGCAGTTCATGTACTCGATGCTCACGCGCAGCCAGCGCATCAGCCACGAGAACCTGCGCCTGCGCGACGCCGGCTGGCTGGGCCGCTTCGAGGCCTGGTTCGCCGAACGCGCCGGCGTGCCCGCGCGCCCGGGCCACACGGCGCCGCCGCCGATGTTCACGCCCTACACGCTGCGCTCGGTGACGCTGAAGAACCGCGTCGTGGTCTCGCCGATGGCCCAGTACTCGTGCGTCGACGGCGTGCCGGGCGAGTTCCACCTGGTGCACCTGGGCTCGCGCGCGATGGGTGGCGCGGGCATGGTGGTGGCCGAGATGACCTGCCCGTCGGCCGACGCCCGCATCACCCCCGGCTGCCCGGGCCTGTGGACCACCGCGCAGCGCGACGCCTGGAAGCGCATCGTCGACTTCGTGCACCGCGAGAGCGACGCGAAGATCGCCGTGCAGATCGGCCACGCTGGCCCCAAGGGGTCCACCAACGCGCCGTGGCAGGGCGCCGGCGCCGACCAGCCGCTGGCCGAGGGCCGCTGGCCGCTGCTGGCCGCGTCGGCCCGGCCCTACCTGCCCGACGGCGCGGTGCCGCGCGCGATGACCCGCGCCGACATGGACCGCGTGCGCGACGATTTCGTGCGCAGCACGCTGCTCGCCGCCGAGGCCGGCTTCGACTGGATCGAGCTGCACTGCGCCCACGGCTACCTGCTGTCGTGCTTCATCTCACCGCTGACCAACCACCGCAGCGATGACCACGGCGGCCCGCTCGCCAACCGCCTGCGCTTCCCGCTGGAGGTGTTCACGGCGGTGCGCGCAGCCTGGCCGGCGCACCTGCCGATGTCGGTGCGCATCTCGGCACACGACTGGGTCGAGGGCGGCATCACCCCCGCCGACGCCGTGGCCATCGCGCAGGCCTTCAAGGCCGCGGGCGCCGACATGATCGACTGCTCGTCGGGCCAGGTCAGCGCCGATCAGCAGCCCAGCTACGGCCGCATGTACCAGACGCCCTTCGCCGACCGCATCCGCAACGAGGCCGGCATCGCCACCATCGCCGTCGGCGCCATCAGCGAGGCCGACCACGTCAACAGCATCATCGCCGCCGGCCGCGCCGACCTGTGCGCCGTCGCCCGGCCGCACCTGGCCCACCCGGCCTGGACGCTGCACGAGGCCGCGCGCATCGGCTTCACCGACCTGGCCTGGCCGCGGCAGTACGCCAGCGCCAAGAGCCAGCTCGAGCGCAACCTCGAGCGCGAGCGCACCCAGGTGGCGCAGACCGCGCTGTTCGGCCCCACCGAGCAGGCCAACCGGGCGATGGGGGTATGAGACACCCTGTGTCAACCCCTGCGGGCGGGCCGAGCGCCGGGCCGCTCCCAAGCCGGCCCGCCATCCCCTCGGGGGATCGGCCGAGGTACTCGTCGGGCGAGGGGCTGGCATGACCCGGCCGGCACCCAGGCGCGCCGCCTCGGCGCTGGCCGAGGCCCACATCGGCATCGAGGCCCGCGCCGGCGCCGACGACCACATGGCGCTGCGCCTGTGGCTGCGCCTGCTGGCCTGCAGCACGCAGATCGAGACCGAGATCCGCAAGCGCCTGCGCGCGCGCTTCGGCATCACGCTGTCGCGCTTCGACTACCTGGCCCAGCTGCACCGCCACCCCGAAGGCCTGCGCATGAACGCGCTGTCGCGCTACCTGATGGTCACCGGCGGCAACGTCACCGGCCTCACCGACGAGCTCGAGAAGGAAGGCCTGGTGCAGCGCGAGCCGTCGCCCACCGACCGCCGCGCCTTCGTGCTGACGCTCACCCCGGCCGGGCGCGACAGCTTCGAGCGCATGGCGCAGGAGCACGAGTCCTGGGTCATCGAGCTGCTGGGAGGCCTGAACGCCCAGGACCGCAAGACCCTGCACACGCTGCTGGGCACGCTGCGCCTGACCATGGCGCAGCGGCAGGACGATGCCGGCCCGCCGCCTGCCGCGGCAGCCGCTCCCACACGATCCACCAGCCCCCCCACCG
>NZ_MWLO01000055.1 GCF_002198735.1 Ideonella sp. A 288 | reverse complement strand
TCGCCGATCCACTTGAACCAGAAGTCGCCGCCCTTGCCACCGACACCGTCAGCGCCGACCTGGTGATGGACTGGGCCGAGTTCCGCTACCCCTCGCTGTTCCGCAGCCAGACCACCACGCTGGCGCGCCAGCGGCCCGACAGCTTCCCGCTCAGCTACCAGGGCGTGGACTACGCCGTGCGCGCCTACCCCAACGAGCGCTACCTGGGCATCACCACCGCCGGCGGCGTGTACGGCCTGGGCGACTTCACCAACGGCCAGCTCGTCGGCTTCGGCACCACCGCGGCCTTCGCGGCGCAGGTGCTGGCCGAGGCGCAGCCGCAGACCGTCAGCGTGATGCTGGTGTCCGACGTGGGGCCCGGCGAGCAGTTCCGCTTCGTGCTGGGCGCGGTGCCGGCCATCGTCGGCCGCAAGGGCGAGGCGGTGGCCTTTGCCGGCACGCTGCGCAGCGGCAGCGCCTACGCCGTGGCGCAGACCGACGGCCCGCGCAGCTGCACCGCGTCGACCAACCGCAGCGGCACGGTGGGCTTCCGCGACATCGTCGTCACGATGGACTGCGGCCGCCCGCCGGGCCAGAGCCTGCTGGCCGGGCAGCTGCACGCGCCGGTGGGCACCACGGTCACGCTGCAGCTCAACGGCGGCGCCGACATCAGCCTCACCATGCCGGCCTTCGCCGGCTCGGCCGACGCCTACAACCTGCTGCCCTTCGGCTTTGCCACCGCGCTGCCCGACGGCACGGCCTACCAGGTGACGGTGAGCTCGGCGCCCGCGGGCCAGGTGTGCTTCGTCTACAAGGGCGCCACCGGCACCATGCCGGTGGCCCTGGGCGCCCTGCGCGTGGGCTGCGAATGGCGCGACGACCTGGTCAGCCGCAGCACCGACAACCAGTTCCGCGGCAGCTACTTCCGCAGCAACGGGCTGGTCATCGGCGGCGCCGCCGGCGCGGTGGGCCGCACGGCCGACGGCTATGGCGAAGGCCGCTTCGTGGCCTTCATGTCGTCGGATGCGGGCCTGGGCGGCTCGAAGGGCGCGCACCGCCAGATCTTCTGGCGCGACCGCCTCACCGGCGAGACGCTGATGGTCAGCACCGACGCCGCCGGCGTCGAAGGCAACGCCGACAGCTTCGCGCCGGCGATCTCGGCCGACGGTCTGACCGTGGCGTTCGAGAGCTATGCCACCAACCTGGTGGGCAACGACGGCAACGGCGTGCGCGACGTCTTCGTCTGGTCGGCCAACAACCGCCAGCTCGGCGCGCAGCGCGTCAGCGTCGGGCCCGGCGGCGTCGAGGCCAACAGCGAGAGCTTCGAGCCCACCCTGTCGGGCGACGGCCGCCGCGTGGCCTTCACCACCGGCGCCAGCAACCTGACCCCGGGCGTGTCCAGCACCACCACCGTCAACGTCGTGCTGCGCGACCTGGGCGCCGGCACCAACACCCTGGTGTCGGCCGATGCCACGCGCAAGGGCGTGGGCGGCTCGCGCCCTGCGCTGTCGGAAGACGGCAACCGGCTGGCCTTCTACTCGTTCTCGGCGGCGCTGGTGCCCGGCGACATCAACAGCCTGTGGGACATCTTCGTCTACCAGGTGGACACCGCCGCGCTGCGCCGAGTCAGCTTCACCGGCAGCGGCGGCGAGCGCAACCAGGGGCAGGAGAGCACCAGCCGCGTGGTGGCGCCGGCCATCTCGGGCAACGGCCGCTACGTGGCCTTTGCCACCACCGCCAGCAACATGGCCGCGGCCGACACCAACGCGCTGCAGGACGTGTTCGTGGCCGACCTGGACACCGGCGCGGTGCAGCACGTGAGCGCCGGCGTGGGCGGCGTGGCCGGCAACGGCGACAGCCCGGTGGGGCAGGGCGAGCGCGTGGCCCTGTCGTACGACGGCCGCTGGGTGGCCTACACCACGGGCGCCACCAACCTGGGCGTGCAGTCGGGCCAGGTGGTGCTGCGCAACCTGGACAGCGGCGAAACCCGCCCCATCGGCGTGGCCGGCGGCGGCTCGGCCCACGTGGTGCTGTCGCGCGACGCGGCCTATGTGGGCTTCGGCCACGATTCGCGCGTCGATCCGCGGCCCGGCGCGGTCTTCAACGGCAGCGGGCTGTTCGTCGAGATGACCGGCCTGGCCCGCGCCTGGTGGTGGTTCGAGTGATCGGCTGAGGCCGCCGCCGTGCGCCGCTGGCTCGACATGATCGCCGCCGGCCAGTCGGCCCGGCGCATCGTGCTGGACGCCGGGCTGCACGCCGCGGCCGGCCTGATCGACCGGCTGCCGCCGATGCAGCGTCGCATGCAGGGCGTGCGCCTGATCGAAGACCTGGCCTACGCCCACCACGGCGGCGAGGTGCAGCGGCTCGACATCCTGCAGCCCGCCGGCCCCGGCCCGCACCCGGTGATCCTGTACCTGCACGGCGGCGCCTTCGCCGTGGGCTCCAAGCGCACGCACCGGGCGGTGGCCGCCGCCTACGCCGCGCGCGGCTACCTGGTGTGCAACGTGGACTACCGACTGGCGCCGCAGCACCCGTTTCCGGCGGCGGTGGAAGACGCCTGCGCCGCCTGGGCCTGGGCGGTCGACCACGTGGGCGCCCATGGCGGCGATGCGCAGCGCATCGCGCTGGCCGGCGAATCGGCCGGCGCCAACCTGGCCCTGGCGGTGGTGCTGGCCTGCGCCACGCCGCGGCCCGAGCCCTTTGCCGCGCCCCTGTATGCGCGCGGCGTGCGGCCGGTGGCCGCGCTGCTGTACTGCGGCTTTCTGCAGGCCAGCCAGCCGGCGCGCTACCGGCGGGCCGGCGTGTCGGCGCTGGCCGCGCGCGTGGCCACCGACGCGGCGCGCTCCTACCTGGGCGCGGCGGCAGACCAGCCCGGCCCAGCGCAGGCCTTGGCCGACCCGCTGTGCGTGGTCGAGGCGATGGCCGCATCGCCCGGCCTGCCGCCGATGTTCGTCGCCGCCGGCCTGGCCGACCCGGTGGCGGCCGATTCGCAGCGGCTCGACGCCGCCCTGCGCCGGCTGGGCACGCCCTGCAGCGCGCACTGGTACGCCGGCGAGCCGCACGCCTTCCACGTCATGTTCTGGCGCGACAACGCCATCCTCTGCTGGCGCGACAGCTTCGCCTTCCTGCACCGGCATTTGCCCGTGCGCATGCCCGCGGCCCCGTCAGGGGCCCACACTGCCGACACCTGAGGGACAATTCCCCTCGCACCAGGAGCCCCACCATGCCCATCTTCGAATACGCCTGCCAGGACTGCAGCCACCAGTTCGAGGCCCTCGTGCGGTCGGACACCGTGCCCGAGTGCCCGAAGTGCCATTCGGTGCAGTTGGAAAAGCTGCTGTCGGTGTTTGCCACCGCGGCGTCGGCGCCCGACGCCGCGCCGGCCATGGCCGGCCCCTGCGGCAGTTGCGGCAATCCCAACGGCCCCGGCAGCTGCTCGCCCAGGTAGCGCATGCTCTGCGNCCCCCCCCCCCGAGCCCTGCGGTGGACGCCGACGACGCGCGCGCCCTGCGCCGCCTGCTCGACACCCGGCCGGTGGCCGCGCTGGCCACGCTGCACCGCGGCGAGCCCGCGGTGTCGATGGTGCCCTTCGTGCTGCCGGCCGGCGAACTGCGCCTGTTCATCCATGTCAGCGCGCTGGCCACCCACACCCGCGACATGCACGACCACCCGCGCGTGAGCCTGCTGGTGATGGCCGACGGCCACGACGGCGTGGCCCCGCAGGCGCTGCCGCGGGTGGCGCTGCAGGCCGACGCGCTGACGCTGCCGCGCGACCACGCCGACCACGACGCCGCCCGCGCGGCCTACCTGGCGCGCTTTCCGGATGCGGCGGTCACCTTCGAGCTGGGTGATTTCTCGCTGGTGGCCCTGCAGCCGGTGTCGGCGCGGCTGGTGGCCGGCTTCGGCCGCGCCCACGGCCTTCGGGGCGAGCAGCTCACCGCCTGGCTGCAAAACTGAGCGGCCACCCGTTGCCCGCCACCCCACCCGAGGAGACGCCATGACCGACGAGACCCTGATGCCCGGCGCCGAGCCCTTCTTCTTTGCGGGCAACGACATCGGCGTGCTGGTGTGCCATGGGTTCACCGGCACCACGCAGAGCATGCGCTACCTGGGCGAGCAGCTGCACGGCGCCGGCTACACCGTGATCGGCCCGCGCCTGAAGGGCCACGGCCAGACGCCGCAGGCCATGGCCCGCACCACCGCGCAGGACTGGATCGATTCGGTGGACGAGGCGCTGGCCGCGCTGCGCAAGAGCTGCTCCACCATCTTCATGACCGGCCTGTCGATGGGCGGCACGCTGACGCTGTACACCGCGGCCACCCACGCCGGCGTGATCCGGGGCGCCATCCCCATCAACGCCGTGGTGCAGATCGGCAACCCCGACATGGCCGGCGTGGCCTTTGGCCACGGCCTGCCCGACACCGTGCCCGGCATCGGGTCTGACATCAAGAAGCCCGGCATCACCGAGGTGGCCTACCGCGAGGTGCCGGTGCCGGCCTTCCGGCAGGTGTATGCGCTGGCCGCGGTGACGCACGACCTGCTGCCCCGCGTCACCTGCCCCACGCTGGTGATCCAGTCGCGCGAAGACCACGTGGTGCAGCCCAGCAACGGCCCGCGCATCGCCAGTGGCGTGGGCTCGAAGCGCGTGGAACTGCTGTGGCTCGACGACTCGTACCACGTGGCCACGCTGGACAACGACAAGGAACTGATCGCCCGCGAGGCCATCGCGTTCATCCGGTCGATTGCCGGCAGGTAGCCGCGGGCGCCGTCTGCCGCGCCGCCATGGAGGCTATGGACCCAGTCCGCGCCCATGTGGCCGTCTGGTCAGAGCCCAACGCGGGCCGGCGCGCCGACCTGCTGCGGCAGTGCTGGACCGAGCAATCCGAGATCATCGGCCCGGGCTATTGCTTCAAGGGCCATCAGGCGGTGCTGGATGAGGCGGCGCGCTTCCACCGGGACCAGCCCGGCTGTCGCGCCGTGGCCACCATCGCCTTCGACCGGCACGGCCGATGGGTGCGCTTCACGATCGCGATGGTGAACCCGCAAGGCGAGGTGGTGCAGGAGTGGTGGGACGTGGTCGAACTGGACAGCGACGGGCGGATCGCGCGCGTCATCACCTTCTGGGGCAGGCTGTGATGAACAGCGTGCGCAGGTAGTCGTCGCCGCGCCGCGTGATGCGCCCGAACACGGTCCTGCCGTCGTTGGAGTTCTGCCGCGGCACCAGCCCGAGCCAGGCACCGAACTGCCCGGCATTGCGGAAGCCGAGCTGCACGATCCCGAGACTGGCTCGATCGGGTGTCAGAAGTCGGAGTGGTCCGGCCACCCGGAGTCGGCATATGCCGCCCACTTGCCGTCGCGCCGAAGAGCATCTCGATCGGGCCAATAGCAGCCTCCCGGCGCATGCTCGGACCCCATGGCCAAGTGCTAACCTGGCCCGCACTGGGCATCGAACCTCACGCCGCCCACTGAAGGCCGCCGCTGCGCTTCAGGTCAATGAGGCTTATCTGGCGCGGCCCTCACCGTGCCGCTCCGTGCACGACCGCGGGCGCGTCGAATAAGCGCTATTGATTGGGCTGCATCAATCCTGCTCCTGATTCGCGACATCGCTCAGCCGCGAATAATGCCGAGTGAGTGCGGCTTGGGTGCGCTGGCTGCGATGACGAGGCGCTGAAGGATCGAGCGCAGGTTGAAGCGCCGGTTGAATCGGTACTGGAACTCTCCGAGGTAGCGGTGTGCGTACTTGGCGAACTTGAACGCGTGGTAGGTGCCCGACAGCCCGGTCTTGAGGTTGCTCAGGACGGTGTTGACGGCGCGGAACTGCGGCAGCTTCACCGCTGCCTTGCCACCGCCGGTGACGACGCGCTCATGAACCCCGGCCTGCTCGGTGGCGATGAAGCAGGCCAGGCCATCGGAGACAACGGTCAGGGGACGCTGGAGCGATCGGGCAGCGAACGCCAGCATCGCCTCACTCGTGAAGGGCTGCAGGCTCAGGCACGTCAGCACGGCCTTCCCAGTCTCTGTCGTTTGCACGGCGGCGACGAACGACACCTTGTTCTCCGAACCGCGCCCGACCTTGCCTCCCGAGCGCTCGCCGCCCAGGTAAGCGTCGTCGATCTCCACCCGACCGGTCAGCTGCCGGCCGTCCTCGCGCAGCCGCATGACCTCCATCAGCTTGTGCTTGAGCAGCCAGGCCGTCTTGTAGCAAACGCCCAGGTGGCGCTTGAGTTCGAGCGCCGAGACATTGTTCTTCGCCTGGGTCAGCAGGTGCATGGCCAGGAACCACAGCGACAGACCGAGCTTGCTCGACTCGAAGATCGTGCTGCTGGTGGCGCTGCATTGGTGCCGGCAGGCCGAGCACTGCCAGTACGGCCGGCCCTCCCGGGCAAAGGAGCTATGCACGCTGCAGCCACATTCAGGGCACACGAAGCCGCGCGGCCAGCGCGAGGCAATGACCGCCGCCTCGCACTGCTCATCCGTGCCGTACTGCGACATGAACTCCACCATCGACAGCCCCCGCTGGAACTGGATTCGATTCATGGCCATGGATCACCCCCGAAGTTGGTGACTCCACCATCAACCCTAGCTGGCTCATATGGTGAGCTACAACGGGCATGGCTGAGCAATGTCGCGAATCAGGACCATCTTTGCGGAGCGAGGCGTCTGGAGAATTAGACGAACGCCATAGATGCCTAACTCCACGTTCAATCGGAGCGCCAACGGCATGGCACCGTGGCCACCCTTCCGCGTGGGCATTATCACCTTGAACGTTATGCCGCAGAACCAGATGTTGCCTGCCGTAGTTGCCCCGACACTCCAGTACGAGATGTCGTTCCTCGACATGGTCCGAGAGTACGAGGCGGTAGAGCCAACGAATGCCTCGATCTACCTCGCAGCCAAGGACGGATTCGCTGCATACGTCCAAGACCTGAAGAATCAAGAGTTTGGCCACAAGCTTCCTGCCGGTTGGGTCCCGTGCTCGCATCGGTGGCTTGTACAGAATCGTCAGGTACTCGGCGTGGTGCGCGTACGTCACCACATCAACACGGCCTTCCTCGCCGCCGAGGCTGGGCACATCGGCTACGACGTGCGTCCGTCTGCCCGACGCAAAGGCCTTGGCCACTGCGCCATGCAGGCAGCCCTTGCGGAAGCCCGTGCTCGCGGGATCAAGCGCGCGCTTCTATGCGCTGGAGAAGCCAACCATGGTTCCCGGAGGATCATCGAGCATGCCGGAGGGCAGCTTGAGTCAACAGTGTTCTCAACCTACTGGAACGAGCCGCTTTGCCGCTACTGGGTCCTGCTCGCAGCTGAGGCCTGACGATTCGCTCAGCCGGAGCGCAAACGGCAAGCCACCTGGCCCAGTCTGTGGCGCGCTACATTCTCCACAGCGCGGGCCTGGCGCCCTGCTGCCGGTTACCTCGTATCACGAACGCTAGGCGACGGAAGCCACCCCCCACTCATGCCGAGAGAAACCTACTTGCTCTACGCGCTCATCGTCGCGTGCGAGGTTGGCTTCTGGGTCATGCTGCTGCTGGCCCTCGCTGTCCGTTACCTTCTCCGGAAGGAGCAGCTGAGCCGCGCACTCCTCCTCTGCCTTCCGCTGATAGACCTTCTGCTCTTGTTCTTCACGGCAACAGACTTGCGTCGGGGCACGACAGCCACGTTCGCGCATGGGCTGGCCGCTGCCTACATCGGCTTCACCGTCGCGTTTGGAGGCATGGCCGTGAAGTGGGCCGACGCGCACTTTGCCCACAGGTTCGCGGCCGGTCCGGCGCCCACGAATGCTCCCTCCCGCGGGTGGGAGCTCGTCATCTACGACCTCAAGCTATGGGGACGGTGCATCGTGGCCTGTCTGATCACGATGGTCCTGGTCGAGGCACTCGTCCAGTTCGTCGGTAACAGCGAAACCACGCTGCCTCTGTTGGCATGGCACAAGCACGCCTTTGGCTGCATCGTGCTTTGGTTCTTCTTCGGTCCCGTATGGAGCCTGGCAACAGCGTGGCGACGCGCACACTGACGCCTGGCCACTCGTTCAACCGAGGCCCCAATGGCGGGCAACCAGGGCCCGGCCTGTGGCAGGTCGTGCCTCATCAGAGCCCGGGCCTGGGCCACCTGCCGTCGTTGACTGGGTAGTTCGAACGTTGGGCGGACCGGAGCAACCACGTTGGAAAGGAAGGCATCGTGAGCACTGTGGAAGGTGGCTGTCTCTGTGGCAGTGTCCGCTTTCGGGTCAGCGGAAGTCCGAATCGCGTCGGGGTTTGTCACTGCCTGGACTGCCGAAAGCACCACGGGGCTCTCTTTCACGCATCTGCCATCTTCCCTCGAGAGGCCGTGTCCGTCGTCGGCGCCACGGCCTGCTATGCCGGTCGCTGCTTCTGCCCAACCTGCGGCTCATCGGTCTTCTCTGGCAGTGGCGACGAACTCGAAGTTCATCTGGGTGCGCTGGACGCCCCTGATCAGTTCATGCCCACCTACGAACTCTGGACGGTGCGTCGCGAGTCATGGTTACCACCGTTCCCCGGTACCAGGCTTCACGAGCGCGATGGCGACGACGGTGATGGAAGAGAACAACCAGTGGCCGAGTGACAGAGTCCCTCACTCCTGAGGGTCAACGCGAGGCGCGAGTGTGGCCTGACCCTTCGGTCCGGCGGACCGCCGTCGGCAAGCCGCTTGGCCCGCGCGCCGGTTCAGGCCATCATCCGCTTCGCCCAAGCGGGCGCCAACGGCAGGCCACCCGCACCCGTCCTTCGCGCGTTGTGAACATGCAGTGCCCCAAGCTGTCGCTGTCGTCAGCACGTGCAGGGTACCCACCCATGGAGATCAGATGTTCGACCACGTCAAGTTCGGTGTCCGCGACTATGAGGCCAGCAAGGCGTTCTATCTCAAGGCACTCGCGCCGCTCGGCGTGGTCGCGGGGGCAGAAGGAGCGCCGTCCTACGGCATCGAGCTCCATGCCCAGGGCGGGGAGGTTTCGCTCTGTCTCTTCCACACCCACGAGAAGCCTGCGCACCTGCACCTGGCGTTCGTCGCCTCGACACGCGCGCAAGTCGAGGCCTTTTATCGTGCTGCGCTGCAGGCTGGCGGAAAGGACAACGGTCCACCGGGCCTCCGGCCGCAGTACCACGCGGGCTACTTCGCAGCCTTCGTCATCGATCCGGATGGACACAACATCGAAGCGGTGTGCCATGAACGCGAGGCCTGATCCCGCTCATGCGGAGCGCCAACGTCAGGCAGCATGAAGGACCATCCGCAATGTCTGCACCATGAACTGCGGATTGCGGGTTCGCCTGAACGAATCCACTCCAGCGCTTGAACGTGAGTGGTCAAGGATCGACGAGTTGTGGCGAGAAGGCCTGCGCACCTCTGAAGGCCCTTTCCTCGCCGGGCGGCACTTCACCGCCGTGGACGCGTTCTTCGCGCCATTGGCCTTCCGAGTCCAGTCCTACTCGCCCAGCCTGTCGCCAGAGTCGAGCGCCTACGTGGGTCGAATGCTCTCGCTCCCGCACATGACCGACTGGTACGACGCCGCCCTGCGCGAGGTGTGGCGCGACGAGGCGCATGAGCAAGAGGCGCGGGCTGCAGGCGAGTGGCTGGTCGATCTTCGTGCCAAACTCCCAAGTGCCGTTTGACGGGTCGTTCAATCGCAGCGCCAACGGCTGGCCACCAGGCCCGCGCGAAGCCTTGGTTCATCATGCGCCGCGCGGGCTTGACGTCCATCCGTCTCCCGGTTGAATCTGCGACAGGCGCACCAATGCCGATGACACCGCCTCGGGCCCATGGCGTTGCGGTTCGCGAACCACAAGGAGGGCCGCGATGCCAGCGCCTCGGGTGATCTTCGTCAGCCAGAAACAGGCAGAGCGCATGCGCCCGCCTGACACCGCCGTGCTGGTCTCGATCACCGACCACCGCACACCAGAGGCACGCATGCGAGTGGGTTGGGCCGCGGTGCTCCGGGTGCGCTTCGACGACGTCGACCCCGTCACCTTTCCGGGCCAGAACCTCGACCTGACGCCAATGTCATTGGGTCAGGCGACCGAGGTCGCGCAGTTCGTCTCCATGCTCGGGTCAGGTTGTACCCGTGTCGTCGTGCACTGCAAGCATGGCATCTCGCGCTCCGCAGCGGTCGCCAAGGCTGTCGCCGCGAAGATGGGGGCCGCCTTCCCGAAGGACTACCGGGAGTACAACAAGCACGTCTACGCGTTGGTCTCACAGGCCCTTGGGGTGGCCCAAGAGGTTTGACCACCCGCTCAAATCGACGACCAGCGGCTGGGCCGCCACCCAGGCTGGCTGGCGGCACGGGTTCGTTGTCGCCAGCCCGGGCAGGCCGCCCGCGGCAGGTGGCGAGTTGGCTCGATTGTCAGGGCGCTGTGGTGTATCTTGCGCCTGTCCGGCCCGGCATTGCGCCGTCGTCCGCATCTCACGCCGAACGCAAGGTCGCATCAGGCGCCACCAACCCCCGAGGTCGCACCATGGAACCGATCGAGAGTCGCTCAGATTCGAGGCGTAAATGGCTGGAGGCCAGCCCACCTGCGGTGTTCTCCGCCATGAGCGATCCCGACCGCGTGGCCCGATGGTGGGGGCCCGACGGGTTCACCAACACCATCCACCAATTCGAGTTCACGCCCGGCGGACAATGGCTGCTGACGATGCACGGCCCTGATGGCAAGCACTACCCGAACGAGAGCCGCTTCACGCGCATCGTGGCCGACCAGATCTTCGAGATCGAGCACCTCAACGGGCATCACTTCTTTCTCACGATCGAACTGGTGCCAGTGGATGGGGGCACCGAGGTCCGGTGGCAGCAGACCTTCGACACCGCAGAACACTACCAGCGCATCGCAGAGTTCGTGGCGTCGGCGAATGAGCAGAATCTCGAGCGTCTCGCGGCTGAGGTCGACAGGGCGACGGGTGCCGCGTCTCCGCAATGACTTCCCCCGAGTGTCAGGCGATGTGTTTGATAGGGGCTGTTGGAACTCTTCCCTCGAGTGCCTGCCGTTCATGCCCGATTGGCCGCGCCGGCTCCGAGAACGCTCAACAAACGTGCAAGGTGATCCCAGCCAAGGAAGGCCCCGCATGCCCGACCTGACCGCAGTCTTCACCGAGCTCAGGGCCATCATGGCGCCGTACGCCGCCCAGCTCGATGTGAAGAAGGACGACCCGTCGGAGCTGTATGTGGACACCCTGCACCTCCAGAAGAACAAGAAGCCGTTGTTCTTCGGCGCGGTCCAGCTCAGGAAGTCCTTCGTGAGCTTTCACCTGATGCCCGTCTACATGAAGCCCGAACTGCTCCAAGGGCTGTCGCCGAGCCTCAAAGCGCGCATGCAGGGCAAGTCGTGCTTCAACTTTTCCGAGGTCGACGAGTCGCTGTTCAAAGAGCTGGCGTCACTTGCAAAGGCGGGCTTCGCCAGCTACAAGGCGCAAGGCTTCGTGTAGCCCGAACGCGGGCCGCGCGTCCCGCGGGGTGGCACGCGCATGTCCAACGCCAGGTGTCACGAACCCACCTTCCTCCATGCCGGCCATGTTCGACAGTCTGCTGAAGCTAATCCCCGGAAGGTCGAAGCCCGAGGCGGCCGCCGCAGACGCGGTGTTCCAGGTCGACCCACTGGCCACCCTGGTGCTGCCTGGGGCCGAGCCGTTCGATTTCGCCGCGACGCTTCAGGTGGTGCAGGGCCTGCCGGTGCCCGACTGGACCGAGGTGCGCGCCTGGGTCGGCTCCCTGCCAGACCCGGCGGCGCAGGCCGAGGCGTGGGCCAGGGCCGAACTGGCCTGGCTGGCGCACCTGCAGGCGGCGCTCGGCCCGCAGGTCCACGTGGCACGGCACCAGCACGCCCTGCTCCTGTCGAGCCTGGAGCCCAGGGTGGCGGCCGCCACCGTCCAGTTCATGACCAAGACCCTGGCGCGCATCGAGAAGGTGCTCGAAGGCGTCGCCAGGGCGCCGCAGTGGGGCAGCGACATCCTGCTGGTGTTCGATGACCCCGAAACGTACTACCGCTACGTGTCTCGCTACTACCCGGACGACGGCGAGTTTGCCTTCAGCGGGGGCATGCACATCCACTTCGGCTGCGGCCACTTCGCCACCTTCGCGGCAGAGTTGCACGCGATCGAGCCCGTGATCGCGCACGAGATGACACACGCCTGCGTGGCGCATCTCGCCATCCCGGCCTGGTTGAACGAGGGGCTGGCGGTCAACACGGAACGCCGGCTGTGCCCGCCGGGCGCGCCACAGCACACGCCGCAGCAACTCCACTGGATGCACCAGCACTTCTGGACGGCCGATCGAATCCAGGAGTTCTGGGAAGGCAGGTCCTTCCTCCGTGCCGATGAAGGCAACCTGCTGTCGTACGACCTGGCCCGCATCCTGACCGAGCAGTTCGCCGCAGACTGGCTCCACTTCAAGGCCTTCGTGCACGGCGCGGCGGTCGAGGATGCCGGGCGCGCGGCGGCCGAGCAGGCCTTTGGCGTCGACCTGGGCAAGACCGTCTGCGCGCTTTTCGGCTTCGACGCATCCGACGACTGGTCGCCCCGCCCGCAGTGCTGGCAAGGCCAGCCCGAGCGCGGGGCCTTCAGCCTGGCCCACGGCCGGCTGGGGCCGGGCCTCGCGCTGTCGTCGCCCGCCCGCCCGCCGGGCCTCACCCAACCCCCAGCCCAAGCGAGCCTGTCGTGTTCTCTCACATCTTCGTCGGCACCAACCACTTCGAGCGCGCGCTCGCCTTCTACACGCCGCTGATGCAGGCGCTCGGCATCGAGCCGCGTTTCTGCGACGGCCAGCGGCCCTGGGCGGGCTGGCAGTCCAGCCCCGATCCGCGGCCCCTCTTCGTCATCGGCAAGCCCTTCGACGGGAAGGCGCATCAGCCCGGCAACGGCCAGATGACGGCCTTCCTCGCGAAGGACAGGGCCACCGTGGACCGCGCGCATGCGGTGGCACTGGCCCACGGCGGCGCCTGCGAGGGCCCGCCGGGCCTGAGGCCCGGGTACCACCCCGACTACTACGGCGCCTACTTCCGCGATCCGGATGGCAACAAGCTCTGCGTGGCCTGCCATCGCCCCCAGGGCTGAGCTTTGCCGACACCGGCCGTCTGCGCTAGGCTCATGGCCCCGCCCCTGCCCA
>NZ_MWLO01000054.1 GCF_002198735.1 Ideonella sp. A 288 | reverse complement strand
ACCCACGGCCCCCGTGCCGCCGCCCGCCAGGCGCGGGCCACCGCCGTGGCGATGCTGGCCGCCCTGCTGGCCGCATGCAGCAGCACGCCACCGCCGCCCGACTGGCAGGTCAACGCCCATGGGTCGCTCGAGCGGGCCGTGGCCGCGCACCTGTCGGGCGACGCCCGCGTGGCCACGCTCGAGTTCGACCGAGCCCGCGCCGACATCGCCCGCACCGGCCGCATCGACCTGATGGCCCGGGCCGAACTCGTGCGTTGTGCGGCGCAACTGGCCAGCCTGGTGGACGAGCCCTGCGTCGGCTTCGAGGCCCTGCGTGCCGACGCCCCCCCGGCCGAGCAGGCCTACGCCGATTTCCTGCGCGGCCGCCTGTCGGCCGACCGCATCGAACTGCTGCCGCCGCAGCACCGCCCGGTGGCTCGCCCCAGCGCCGGCGTCGCGGCCGATCTGGCGCTGCTGCAGGGCATGGCCGACCCGCTGTCGCGGCTGGTGGCCTCCGCGGTGTGGCTGCGCGATGGCCGGGCCACGCTGACCATCGTCGATGCCTCCATCGACAACGCCTCGGCCCAGGGCTGGCGGCGGCCCTTGCTGGCCTGGCTGGGCGTGCAGCAGAAGCTGGCCGAGGTGGCCGGCGACCGGGAGCGGGCCGACCGCGCGGCGCTGGTGCTGGGCGGCGACAAGAAGTAGCCGCGGCTACAGCATCGACGTCGAGGTGGGCAGCCCGAGCTGCAGCCGCCCGACCAGTTCGTAGGTGGGCTCGGCCACCATCATGTGCTGGGTGGCCACGTGCACGTCGCGCAGGCAGCGCTGCAGCGGCGAATCGGCGAACACCGCATGCCCGCCGGCCAGCGTGAACATGCGGTCGACCACCTCGGCCGCCGTGTGCACGGCGTGCGTGGCGGCCAGGCGCAGGTCGGCGCGTTGCGCCAGCGGGATGCCGTCCGGCCCCGGCGGCCCTGCCAGTGCCGCCGACTGGGCAGATTGCCAGGCGGCGTCGATCGAGGCCATCACGAACGCGCGGGCACTGCGCAGCCGGGCCTCGGCGCGGGCCACCGCCTCCTGCGTCGCCGGACGTTGGGCCAGCGCCTTGCTGCCGCCCTGCGGCACCTTGTCGGAGGCCAGCGACACCAGCGCGTCGATCGCCTGGCGGCCGATGCCGCAGGCCACCGCGGCAATGGCCAGCGCCAGCAGGCCGAACACCGGAAAGCGGTACAGCGGCCCGGTCTCGCGCGGCAGACCCAACAGAGAAGTGACGCGTCCAGCCGGTACGAAGACGTCGTCCACGGCGAACTCGCCGCTGCCGGTGCCGCACAGGCCGACGCTGGTCCAGTTGTCGATCAGGCGCACCTGGGCGCGGTCGAACAGCACCGACAGTACGCGCGGCGTGCCGTCGGCCATCGGCTCGGGTCGGCCGTCGGCGCCGGGCACAGTGCAGCCGCCGGAGATCACGTCGGCATGCTGCGCGCCCGAGCCCCAGAACCAGCGGCCGCTGACGCGCCAGCCGGCCACGCCGTCCACCGTGGCCGGCAGCGCGCGGCCGCGTGGCGCGAACACGCCCGCGGCCTTCAGCGTGGGCGAGCCGAACAACTGCCGCGCCTCGGCCTCGGGCAACCAGGCCGCCGGCACGCTGGCAGTGCAGGCGATGAAGCTGCACCAGGCCACCGACGCGTCGGCACGCGCCAGCCGCTCGATGAGCTCGAAGAACGTGGCCACCGGCACCTCGTGCCCGCCCACGCTGGCCGGTGTCAGCAGGCGCATCAGGCCGCGTGCGGCCAGGTCGTCGGCGATGTCGGGCGGCAGGTGGCGCAGGGCCTCGATCTCCTGCGCGCGGCCGGCCAGACCCGCGGCCACCTCGTCGGCCTGTTGCAGCAAGTGGCGGCGCAGCGCGGCGGGGCCGTCGTGCAGGTCGGCAGGCGCCATGGCGTGCGACCCCAGGTCAGGACAGGCCGGCGGTGGTGTTCACCTGTGCCGGGTCGACGCCCAGGCGGCCGGCCGCGGCGAGGATCTCGCGCCAGGTGGTCTCGTCCACCGGCACGCCCTCGGCGGTGCGCCGCGCGCGCGAGGCGCGCTCGGGCTCGCCGGCGATCTGCACCGCATCGAAACCCTCGCGCACCGGCGAGGCCCGGGCCCAGTCGAGGAAGGCCATGGCTTCCTGCTCGAAGGCGCTGCGCTCGGTGAGGGCGGAGGGGTCGAGCAGCACGCTGAACATGCCGTTGAGCACGCGTCGTTTGCTCGATGCTCCGTCGCGCTGGGTCATGCCGGCGGCCAGCGCACCACCGAGCAGCTCGCACATCATCGCCAGGCCCGAACCCTTGTGGCCGCCGAAGGTGAGCAGCGCGCCGAAGGGCGGCACCACGGTGTAGCGGGGCTCGCGCGTCGGGCGGCCATGGTCGTCGATCAGGCAATCGGCCGGCACCAGCTCGCCCTTGTTCATTGCCACGCGCGTCTTGCCCTGGGCGATCATGCTGGTGGCGAAATCCAGGATCACCGGTGGCCGGCCGGCCAGCGGCACGCCGGCGCAGAACGGGTTGGTGCCGAAGCGCGCATCGCCGCCACCGTGCGGCGCGACGATGGCCCGCGAGATGACGTTGACGAAGTGCAGCGACACCAGCCCGGCGGCAGCGGCCTGCTCGGCCCAGGCGCCGATGCGGCCCAGGTGGTGCGAGTTGCCCAGCGCCACCAGGCAGCTGCCATGCGCCTTGGCGCGCTCGATGCCCAGGGCCATGGCCTCGCGACCGATCACCTGGCCGAAACCGGCCTGGCCATCCAGGCGCAGCAGTGCACCGCCGTCGAGCAGCGTGCGCACCGTGGCGTTGGGGGTCAGGCTGCCTTCGAGGAAGGCGTCGGCATAGCGCGGCAGCATGCCGATGCCGTGCGAATCGTGGCCGGTCAGGTTGGCCTCGATCAGGTTGCCGGCGACTGCCTCGACCTCGTCGTCGTGGCTGCCGAAGCCGCGCACCACCTGGCGCATGGCATCGTGCAGGCGGGGCAGGGCGATGGTGTGCATGAGGCTCATTCGGGTCTGTCCGGGCTGGGAGGTCGATGCGCACGATCCTAGACTGGCCTGCACCACCCCACCACCGGAAAGACCATGCCATGACCCTGCATCGACGCCTCGTGCTCCAGTCGCT
The DNA here is from genome assembly GCF_002198735.1 of Ideonella sp. A 288. Classification (GTDB taxonomy): domain Bacteria; phylum Pseudomonadota; class Gammaproteobacteria; order Burkholderiales; family Burkholderiaceae_C; genus Pseudaquabacterium. The sequence continues at coordinate 12,384 of NZ_MWLO01000054.1, read as the reverse complement.
GGCCGCCGGAATGGTGGCGCCGATCACGCCAACGGCCATGGCGCAAACCGCGGCGGCCTGGCCCAGCAAGCCGATCCGCTACATCGTGCCCTTCGCGCCCGGCGGCACCACCGACATCATCGCCCGCGTCGTGTGCGAAAAGCTCGGCGCCGCGCTGGGCCAGACCATCGTCATCGAGAACAAGGCCGGGCAGGGCGGCTCGGCCGGGTCGGCCGAACTGGCCCGCGCCGCACCCGACGGCTACACCCTGGGCGGCGGCACCATCAGCTCGCACGCCATCAACGCCACGCTGTACGACAAGCTGCCCTACGACCCGGTCAAGAGCTTCGAGCCGATCACGCTGTACGCCACCCAGCCCAACGTGCTGCTGCTGCACCCCAGCGTGCCGGCGCAGACCGTGCGCGAGTTCATCGACCTGCTGAAGGCCGCGCCCGACAAATACTCCTACGGCTCGGCCGGCAACGGCACCTCGCAGCACATCTCGGGCGAGCTGTTCAAGACGCAGGCCGGCGTGCGCATGCAGCACATCCCCTACCGTGGCAGCGGCCAGATGCTGCCCGAACTGCTGGGCGGCACCCTGCCGGTGGCCTTCGACAACGTGGCCAGCGCGATACCGCACATGAAGGCCGGCAAGCTGCGCGCGCTGGCCGTCACCACCGCGCAGCGCTCGGGCGTGGCGCCCGACGTGCCGACCATGGCCGAGTCGGGCCTGGCGGGCTACGAGCTCAGCTCGTGGCAGGCGGTGTTCGCACCGGCGGGCACGCCCAAGCCCATCGTCGACCGGCTGTACACCGAGATCTCGCGCATCCTGAAAATGCCCGACGTGCAGAAGCGCCTGACCGAACTGGGCCTCGACCTGTCCGGCATGCCGCCGGCCGAACTGGCCGCGCTGATCAAGGTGGACGTGCCGCGGCTGGGCAAGGTGGTGAAGGACAGCGGGGCGACGGCCAACTGACTGGCCGTCGCTTTCCGGGCTGCGGATCGGGCGACGCCTTTGGGCGGCCGTTCGTTCCGTCCGACGATCTGCGCGGCGCGGCAGGCGCGGCGCGACAGGCGGCAGCCGCCGGTGGCGCTGACTGTGGCGGTCGGCTGCGCCGACTGCGCTGCGATGCTCGCCTCGGGGTCGCGCCGCAGAACTCGCTGCGCGCCCTGCGGGCGCTGCGCTCAGACAACTGCGGTGAGCATGTCCACGAAGCGCGCTGCGCGCGCCGCCCCCGAGCCTGCGCTTCTCGCCGCCACACACAGCGCCCCCGCCGGCCGCCGCCTGCCGCGCGGAACCATCGGTGGCGCACCACGAGGAACCCCCCTCGTTGACCACCACCGCCGGTGATGCAAAGCCGCGGACGGGCAGGCCGCGCGATCGTGGTCGCTGCCGTCGACGTGGGCCAGCACAGCAGGCGGCCGCCCTCGCGGGCCAGCAGCCTGGGCACAGGGCGCCCAGGCCAGCTCGGCAGCGGGGCCACCCGCATCGGCATGGGCGGGCCGCAGGTGATTGCGCAGCGCGGCGTGCCAAGGCTGCAGTGGCGGCAGCGGTGCGCCCGTGGGCACTTCGGCCAGGTAGCTCACCGTGCCGCCGTTCGGTCGAGCGCGTTCGGCGTGCAGCAGGCGCAGCACCGTGACGGCCAGTCCGAGCCTGCACTGCACCTCGCACACCACGGGCGCGAGGTCGAGCCAGGCCGGCGTGTCGGCGGTGAACGGCGGCAGCGCGCCGAGCAGTTTGCCCGTCGAATCGACCAGCACCAGCGTCACGACCCGGGGCGGTGGCGCGGTCATCGCCGCACCATGCCCCGGTGCCGGCTCAGTGGTCGGACTTGTTCCGCCGCTGCTGCCAGGCCAGCAGTTCGCCGATGAAGCCGCGACGGAACCCGACGACGCAGACGACGAAGATCGCGCCGATGATGACGGTGACCCAGGAACCCACCCGGTCGGCCAGGAAGTTCTGCAGCCCGATGATGGTGAACGCGCCCACCACCGGCCCGGCAAAGGTGCCCATGCCGCCCAGCAGCGTCATCAGCACCACCTCGCCGGACAGCGACCAGTGCGCGTCGCTCAGCGTGGCGAAGCCCAGCACCAGCGTCTTCAGCGAGCCGGCCAGCCCCGCCAGCATGGTCGACAGCACGAAGGCCAGCAGCTTGTAGCGGTTGACGTCGTAGCCCAGCGAAATGGCACGCGGTTCGTTCTCTCGGATCGCCTTGAGCACCTGTCCGTAGGGCGAGTGGACGATGCGGATGATGCCCAGGAACACCGCCACGAAGACCGCCAGCACCACGTAGTACATCGCCACGTCGCTGGCCAGCGGAATGACGCCGAAGAGGTGGCCACGCGGCACGCCCTGCAGGCCGTCTTCGCCACCGGTGAACGGGGCCTGCAGCCACACGAAGTACACCATCTGGGCCATCGCCAGCGTGATCATCGCGAAGTAGATGCCCTGGCGGCGGATGGCGATGGCGCCGACCACCAGGCCGATCAGCCCGGCGCCCAGCACGCCGCCCAGCACGCCGAGTTCCGGCGGCCAGCCGGCCGTGCGCACCAGCCAACCCGTGAAGTACGCAGCCGCACCCAGGTAGGCCGCATGGCCGAAGGACAGCAGCCCGGTGAAGCCCAGCAGCAGGTTGAAGGCGCAGGCGAAGATCGCGAAACACAACGCCTTCATCATGAACACCGGGTACAGGCCGATGAACGGGGCGATCAGCAGCACCACCAGGGCGGCCGACCAGGCCAGGCGCGAGTGGCGGGTGAGCGATGAGGTGCTCATCACTTCTCCTTCCCGAATAGGCCGGCCGGCCGGATCATCAGCACGATGGCCATGATCACGAACACGACGATGCTCGAGGCTTCGGGGTAGAAGACCTTGGTCAGGCCTTCGACCAGGCCCAGCATCAGCCCGGTGAGGATGGAGCCCAGGATCGAACCCATGCCGCCGATGACGACGACGGCAAACACCACGATGATCAGGTTGCTGCCCATCAGCGGGGTGAGCTGGATCACCGGTGCGGCCAGTACGCCGGCCATCGCGGCCAGGCCGGCGCCGGCGCCGTAGGTGAGCATCACCATCATCGGCACGTTGACGCCGAAGGCCTGCACGAGCTTGGGGTTCTCGGTGCCGGCGCGCAGGTACGAGCCCAGGCGCGTGCGCTCGATCAGCCACCAGGTGGCCAGGCACACCGCCAGCGACGCGAAGATGACGAAGCCGCGGTAGTTGGGCAGGATCATGAAGCCCAGGTTGGTGGCGCCTTGCAGCGCGTCGGGCACCGGGTATTGCTGCCCCGACACGCCGAACTGGTCGCGGAACACGCCTTCGGCGATCAGCGACAGGCCGAAGGTGAGCAGCAGGCCGTAGATGGGGTCGATGTTGTACAGGTGCTTGAGCAGCGTGCGCTCGATCGCCACGCCCAGTGCGCCCACCACCAGCGGCGCCACCACCAGCGCGGCCCAGAAGCCGATGCCCAGGTGCTCGGCCAGCAGGTAGGCCACGTAGGCGCCGATCATGTACAGCGCACCATGGGCGAAATTGACGATGCCCAGCAGGCCGAAGATCACCGCCAGGCCCAGGCTGAGCATGGCGTAGAACGAGCCATTGACCAGCCCCAGCAAGAGCTGGCCCAGGAAGGCCTGCAGGGGAATGCCGAAGATGTCCATGGTGCTTTCGGTCGAGGCCGCTCAGGCACCGCGGCGGGCCAGGCCCGCCGCGGCAGGCCGGATCACTTCCAGGCCGCGCACTTGGTGTCGGCCTTGGTGGTCCAGGCGGCTTCGCCCTTCATGGTCTCCACCACGTTGTAGTAGTCCCAGGGCTCGGTGCTCTTGTCGGGCGACTTCACCTGCATCAGGTACATGTCGTGCACCATGCGGCCGTCGGCGCGGATGAAGCCGCCCTTGGCGAAGACGTCGTTGATCGGGGTCTTGCGCATCTGCGCCAGCACCTTGTCGGCGTCGTCGGTGCCCGCGGCCTTGGTGGCCAGCAGGTAGTTGTAGGCGGCCGAGTAGTCACCGGCCTGCACCGACGAGGGCATGCGCTTGAACTTCTCGAAGAAGCGCCGCGCCCAGGCCCGCGTTTCGGCGTTCTGGTTCCAGTACCAGCTGTCGGTGAGGTACATGCCCTGGGTGGTCTTCAGGCCCAGCGAGTGGATGTCGTTGATGAACACCAGCAGGCCGGCCAGCTTCATCGTCTTGGTGACGCCGAACTCGTTGGCCGCCTTGATGGTGTTGATGGTGTCGCCACCGGCATTGGCCATGCCCAGGATCTGCGCCTTGCTGCTTTGCGCCTGCAGCAGGAAGGACGAGAAGTCGCTGGTCGCCAGCGGGTGCTTGACGGTGCCCACCACGGTGCCGCCGGCAGCCTTGACGACCGCGGACACGTCGGCCTGCAGCGCGGCGCCGAAGGCGTAGTCGGCCTGCAGGAAGAACCAGCTCTTGCCGCCTTGCTTGACGACTGCATTGCCGGTGCCCTTGGCCAGCGCCACGGTGTCGTAGGCCCAGTGCACGGTGTAGGGATTGCACTGCTCGTTGGTCAGGGCCGAGGTGGCGGCACCGACGACGAGGAAGGGCTTCTTCTTCTCGGCCGCCACCTTGGCCATGGCCAGCGCGGTGGCCGAATTGGTGCCACCGACCAGCATGTCCAGGCCCTGGGTGTCGAACCACTCGCGGGCCTTGGCGGCGGCGATGTCGGCCTTGTTCTGGTGCTCGGCGTAGAGCACCTCGACCTTCTTGCCATTGATCGAGCCGCCCAGGTCGGCCACGGCCATGCGGATGGCCTCGACGCCGCCCATGCCGTCGATGTCGCCATAGACGCCGGCCATGTCGGTGATGATGCCGATCTTGATGACATCGCCCGAGAACTGGGCGTGGGCGGGCGCAGCGCCCAGCGTGGCGGCGGTGGCCAGCGAGCAGGCGAGGGTGAGTTGCTTCAGTGACATCGACGGTCTCCTTGAACGGGGAATGCGGGGTGGGAACTGCGGGTGGGAGAAGGGCGTGCGGCTACACGCCCAGGTATTCGTGCAGGCTGTCCAGGCGCGACGGCAGTTCGGCCTGGCTGAACTGCTGGATCACCTCGCCATGCTCCATGACGAGGAAGCGGTCGGCCAGCGGCGCGGCGAAGCGGAAGTTCTGCTCCACCATCACGATGGTGTAGCCCTGGCCGCGCAGCGTGCGCACCATCTCGGCGAGCTTCTGCACGATCACCGGGGCCAGGCCCTCGGAGATTTCGTCCAGCAGCAGCAGGCGCGCGCCGGTGCGCAGGATGCGCGCCACGGCCAGCATCTGCTGCTCGCCGCCCGACAGGCGCGTGCCCTGGCTGGACGCGCGCTCCTTCAGGTTGGGGAACATCTCGTAGATCTGCGCCACGCTCATGCCGCCTTCGGCCAGCGTGGGCGGCAGCATCAGGTTCTCTTCGCACGACAGGCTGGAGAAGATGCCGCGCTCCTCGGGGCAGTAGCCCAGGCCCATGCGCGCGATGCGGTGCGTGGACTGGTCGATGGTTTCCTTGCCGCGCACCTTGATCGAGCCCTTGCGGCTGCCGATCAGGCCCATGATGGCGCGCAGCGTGCTGGTGCGCCCGGCGCCGTTGCGCCCCAGCAGCGTGACGACCTCGCCTTCGTCGACGTGGAGGTTCACCCCGTGCAGCACGTGCGATTCGCCGTACCAGCCGTGCAGATCCTTGATCTCGAGGAAGCGGGCGGCCATGTCAGTACCGCCCGGCCGCCCGAAGGGACTGACGCGCCCCTCGGGGGCCGCGAACGAAGTGAGCTGGGGGTAGTTTCATCTCAGTGTGCTCCCTGCAACTCGGTGGTGGCGGTGCCCATGTAGGCCTCGATCACGGCCGGGTTCTTCGACACCTGCTCGTAGGGCCCCTCGGCCAGCGTGGCGCCGCGCTGCAGCACGGTGATGGTGTCGGCGATGCTGGCCACCACGCTCATGTTGTGCTCCACCATCAGCACGGTGCGGTCCGCCGCCACCTTCTTGATGAGTTGCCGGATGCGGTCCACATCCTCCAGGCCCATGCCCTGCGTGGGCTCGTCCAGCAGCATCAGCTTGGGCGCCATCGCCAGCGTGGTGGCGATCTCCAGCGCGCGCTTGCGGCCGTAGCTGAGTTCCACCGCGGTGAGGCGGGCGTACTTCTCGAGGTCGACCTCGCGCAGCAACGCCAGGGCACGGTCGTTCAGGCTGTCGAGCGAGCGCTCGGAGCGCCAGAAGTGGTACGAGGTGGGCAACTGCCGCTGCAGCGCCACGCGCACGTTCTCGAGCACGGTGAGGTGCGGGAACACCGACGAGATCTGGAACGAGCGGATCACGCCGCGCCGCGCGATGTGCGCCGACGACTCGGACGTGATGTCGTGGCCGTCGAACATGATGCGGCCCGACGTTGGCGTGAGGAACTTGGTCAGCAGGTTGAAGCAGGTGGTCTTGCCGGCGCCGTTGGGGCCGATCAGCGCATGGATGGTGCCGCGCTTGACCTTCAGGTCGACCTTGCTCACGGCGACGAAGCCCTTGAACTCCTTCGTCAGGGCCTGCGTTTCGAGAATGATGTCGTGGCTCATCGCGGGGCAATCATGGCGGGGGAATCTCTTCGAACCGTCGGGGGTGGTGGTGTGGTTTCGACGGTGTCGTCCGCGGTGGGTCAGCGCCCGCTTCGGAGCACGGCGGCTCAACCCGGGATGCTAACCGGGTTGGCCCTCTGTCCGACCCTGCAAGCCAGGCCCGGGTTGCATGGGGTTTGCCCAGGGGTGCGTGGCCCCCGCGGGCTGCACTCAGCGCTGCGCTTTCGGGTCCAGCGCGTCGCGCAGGCCGTCGCCCAGCAGATTGAAGGCCAGGCTCACGGTGAAGATCGCGGCCCCCGGCGCGGCGGCCACCCACCACTGGTCGAGCACGTACTGGCGGCCGTTGGCGATCATGGCGCCCCATTCGGGCATCGGCGGCTGCGCGCCCAGGCCCAGGAAGCCCAGGCCGGCGGCGGTGAGGATGATGCCCGCCATGTCCAGCGTCACCCGCACGATGACGCTCGACAGGCACAGCGGCATGATGTGCCGCAGCACGATGCGCCATGGCGATGCGCCCACCAGGCGCACCGCGGCGATGTAGTCGGCCTGCGCGATGGTCAGCGTCTCGGCTCGGGCGATGCGGGCATAGGGCGGCCACGACGTGATGGCGATGGCCAGCACCGCGTTCTCGATTCCCGGGCCCAGCGCCGCGACGAAGGCCAGCGCCAGGATCAGCCGCGGAAACGCCAGAAAGATGTCGGTGATGCGCATCAGGGCCGCGTCCACCCAGCCGCCGGCATAGCCCGCCACCGTGCCCACCACCAGGCCGATCGGCGCGGCCAGCACCGCCACCAGCACCACGACGAACAGCGTGATGCGCGAGCCGTGCACCACCCGCGAAAGGATGTCGCGGCCCTGGTCGTCGGTGCCGAACCAGTGTGCGGCCGAAGGCGGCAGCAGCCGCGTCGTGCGCAGGTCGCCCTCGAAGGGCGAATAGCGCTCCAGCCAGGGCGCCAGCGCCGCCACCACCACCAGCGCCAGCACGATCAGCAGCCCGGCCAGCGCCAGACGGTTGCGCGCAAAGGTGCGCCAGGCGCCGTAGGCCCGGCCCAGCGCGGCCTGGCGCCGCGACTGCGGGCGCTCGGTCATCAGCCAGGCATGCAGCGCCGCCGGGCTCATCGCGGCCTCGTGCGCGGGTCGAGCACCCGGTAGAGCAGGTCGCTCAGCAGGTTCAGGCCGATGAACACCGAGCCCACCACCAGCGTGCCGCCCAGCACCGCGTTCATGTCGGCGTTCTGCAGCGAATGGGTGATGTACAGGCCCAGGCCCGGCCAGGCGAACACGGTCTCGGTGAGCACCGAGCCTTCCAGCAGGCCGGCATACGACAGCGCCACCACCGTGACCAGCGGCACCATCGCGTTGCGCAGGGCGTGGCGCCACACGATGCGCGCCTCCGACAGGCCCTTGGCGCGCGCGGCCACCACGTATTCCTGACCCAGCTCGTGCAGCATGAACGAGCGCGTCATTCGGCTGATGTAGGCCAGCGAGAACAGGCCCAGCAGCGAGGCCGGCAGCACCAGGTGCGACAGCGCGTTGCCGAAGGCGTCCCATTCGCCGGCCAGCGCGGCGTCCAGCAGCAGCAGGCCCGACAGCGTGGGCACGCTGTACTCGTAGGCCACGTCGATGCGCCCCGGCCCGGCCACCCAGCCGAGCTTCGCGTAGAACAGCACCAGCCCCATCAGCCCCAGCCAGAACACCGGCACCGAGTAGCCGATCAGCCCCAGCACGCGCACGGCCTGGTCGACCAGGCGGCCGCGCCGCACCGCCGCCCACACGCCCAGCGGCACGCCCAGGCCGGCGCCGATCAGGATGCCGCAGGTGGCCAGCTCCAGCGTGGCCGGGAAAGTCTTGCGGATGTCCTGCGCCACCGGGTTGCTGGTCAGCACCGAGGTGCCGAAGTCGCCCTGCGCGGCCTTGGCGATGTACAGGCCGAACTGCTGCCAGAGCGGCTTGTTCAGGCCCAGTTCCTCGCGCACGCGCTGCACCACGTGCTCGGGCGCGCGGTCGCCGACGATGGCCAGCACCGGGTCGACCGGGATCACCCGGCCGATGAAGAAGGTGACGGCCAGCAGCCCAAGGTAGGTCAGCACCACCGCGGCCAGGAGCCGGCCGAGGCTGCGCAGCCTGGCGCCGAGCCGGCGCGCCCGCGGCGTGCCGGCATGCGCCGTGCCGGGGCTGCCCGTGGCGCGCTGGCTGGGGGCGCTCACGCTGCGCGGCGTCGGGGTGGGCGGGCCGACGCGCTCAGCGCTTGGTCACGCCGGCAAAGTAGGTCGAATCCGACGTGGGCCCGAGCCGCAGGCCGTCGACGTTGCCGCGCATCGCGGCCACTTCGGTCTGCTGGAAGATCATGATGAAGGGGCTGGACCTGCGGAACTCGGCCTGGATTTCGCCGTACAGCGCCGCGCGCTTCTTGCCGTCGCGCTCCAGCACGGCGGCGTCGGTCTTCTTCGTCAGCTCGGGGATGTCCCAGGCATTGCGCCAGGCCAGCGGCTTGCTCTTGGCAGCGTCGGAGTTGTCGGGGTTGCGCGCAAAGGTGTCGGCGTTGGTGTGCGGGTCCCAGTAGTCGGCACCCCACTGGCCAATGTACATGTCGTGGGTGCGTGCGCGGTACTTGGTCAGCGTCTGCTTGCCGTCGCCCGGCAGGATCTCGATCTCGATGCCGGCGCGCTTGGCCGTCTGCTGCACCGCCTCGGCGATGCCCTGCACCGGCTGCACCGTGCGCACGTCCATCGTTACCTTGAAGCCATTGGCCAGCCCGGCCTTGGCCAGCAGCGCCCTGGCCTTGTCGACGTCCAGCTTGTAGGGGTTGTCCTTGGCCGCGCCCAGCAGGCCCAGCGGCAGGAAGTTCTGGTGCACCACGCCGATGTTCTTGACCATCGTGTCGCCGATGGCCGCGTAGTCGACCAGCCACTTGAAGGCCTCGCGCACCTCGGGCTTGGCCAGCTGCGGGTGCTTCATGTTGAGGCTGATGTAGTACACCGTGCCCTTGGGCGTGGCGGTGGTCTTGATGTCCTTGTGGGCGGCCAGTGCGGCCAGGTCCTGCGGGCTCAGGCCGCGGGCCACGTCGACGTCGCCCTTCTCCAGCGTCAGGCGCTGGGTGGCGCTTTCCTTCATGTGGCGGTAGATCACCCGGGCCAGCGCCGATTTGGTGCCGTGGTACTGGTCGTTGCGCTCCAGCGTCACCAGCTCGTTGGCCCGCCACTCGCGGATCTTCATCGGGCCCGAGCCGGCGTAGTTGGTCTTGAGCCAGGCGTAGCCCAGGTCGCCGTTGGCCTCCTTGCCCAGCACCAGCTTCTTGTCGACGATGGCCGCCACGTTGGCGGTCAGGCAGTTCAGCACGAAGCTCGGCGCATAGGCCTTGTCGGTCTCGATCGACAGCGCCAGCGGCCCGCTGGCCTTGATGCGGGTCGCGACGTTGTCCTTGGTGAAGCCGAACTGCGTCAGGATGAAGGCCGGCGTCTTGTCCAGCAGCACCGCGCGCTGCAGCGACCACACCACGTCCTCGGCCGTCAGCGGGTTGCCCGACGCGAACTTCAGGCCCGGCTTCAGTTCGAAGCTGAAAGTCTTGCCGTCGGCCGACACCGTCCAGCCCTTGGCCACGTCGCCCGACAGCCTGGACGGGTCGGCCACGTCGAAGCGAACCAGCCGGTCGTAGGCATTGCCCATCAGCTCGCCGGCCGAGATCTCGAAGGCCTCGGCCGGGTCGAGCGAGATGATGTCGTCGAAGGCCGCGGCGATGACCAGCGTGTCCTTCGGCGTGGCCGCCAGTGCGGGCGTGCCCAGCACGGCCATCGCCGCGAAGGCGCCTGCGGCGAGCGTGGCGCCCAGGAAGGGGCGGCGTGGCAGGGTGGGGCGGGCGATGCGCATGGGGAATCCTCCGGGGTCGAATCCATTCTATGCAGCAGGCCCGCGGCCCCTGCGGGCGGGGCATGGGCGCGCGCTGCACGCGGGCCGGTGCGCGGCGGCACAATCGGCCGCGCATGACGGAGATCCTTGGACTCGGCCTCGACGGAGGCGGCACGCAGACGCGCTGGGCGCTGGTGGCCGCCGAGGGCCACCTGCGCGCGCAAGGCGAGGCGCCCGCGCTGCCGCGGCCCGCCGATGGCGCGTCGGTGGCGGCGGCCGCCGAGGTGCTGTGCGGCATCGCCGCGTCGCTGCCGCCGCAGGCCCGCCCGGCCCTCGCTACGCACGGCGCCGTCTGCGCCGGCTTCACCGGGTTCGATGCGGGCGACGCGGCGGCGTGGGCCCGGGTCTTCCGGCAGGCCTTCGACGTGCCGGCGGAACGAACGGCCCTGGCCAGCGACATCGAGATGGCCTGCCGCGGCGCCTTCGAGCCCGGCGAGGGGGTGCTGCTGCTGGCCGGCACCGGCGCCATCGCCGGCCATGTCGACGCGGCCGGCGCCTTCCACCGTGCCGGGGGCCGTGGCGTGCTGATCGACGACGCGGGCGGCGGCCACTGGATCGCCGTGGAGGCCCTGCGCCAGGTGTGGCGTGACGAGGACGAGCGGCCCGGCGCGGGCGCCGACAGCGCGCTCGGCCGGTATCTCTTTGCGCGGCTCGGCGGCAGCGACTGGCCGTCCACACGCCGTGCCGTCGTCGGGGCCAGCCGCGGCGAGATCGGCGCCCTCGCGCTGGCCGTGGCCGCGGCCGCCCGCGAGGGCGACGTCGCCGCCCAGGCCCTGCTGCGGCGTGCTGGCACCGAACTGGCGCGGCCGGCGCGCGCGCTGCTGCACCGCTGCGGGGTGGTGGCGCTGGCCTTCGCCGGCCGAGTGTTCGAGCTGGGCCCCGCGGTCGAGGCGGGGTTGCGGCAGGCGCTGCCCGACGGCCTGCGCGTGCGCCCCGAGACCCGCCCCGCGGCGCTGCGGTCGGCGCAGCGCGCCGCACTCGCCGCACTCGCCGCAAGGCGGGCGATGGGGCAGCCGTCATGAGGCCGCGCCGCGCCGTGCAAGCCCTGGCCGCGGCGCTGTGCGCGCTGGCCCTGGCCGGCTGCAGCACCGGCCTGGTCGTCGACACGCGCCACACCGCGCAGGGCCAGGACAGCCGCGTGCTCTTCGTCGTGCTGCACTACACCGACGAAGGCTTCGAGGAGTCGCTGCGCATCCTCACGCGGCAGCAGGTGTCATCGCACTACCTCGTCAGCGACGAGAGCCCGCCGCGCATCTACCGGCTGGTCGACGAAGGGCGCCGCGCCTGGCACGCCGGCGACAGCTTCTGGAAGGGCCATGGCATGCTCAATGCCAGCTCCATCGGCATCGAGATCGTCAATGGCGGTGGGCGCCCGCAGGCCGACGGCAGCATGCGCTTCGCGCCCTATCCCGATGCACAGATCGACGCGGTGATCGCGCTGGTGAAGGACATCGTCGCGCGCCACGGCATCGCGCCCACGCGCATCCTGGGCCACAGCGACATCGCCCCGCAGCGCAAGATCGACCCCGGCGCCGCGTTCCCATGGAAGCGCCTGGCCGAGGCCGGCCTGATCCCCTGGCCCGACGCCGACGCGGTGGCCGCGCGCCAGGCGCAGCACCAGGCGAAGCTGCCCGACGTGGCCTGGTTCCAGCAGTCGCTGGGCGCGCTGGGCTACCTGGTGCCGCTCACCGGCACGTTGGACGAGCCCACGCGCCGCGTGATCGCCGCCTTCCAGATGAAGTACCGCCCCGCGCGCTTCGACGGCCAGCCCGATGCCGAGACGGCGGCGCTGCTCGACGTGGTGGGTGCATTGCCGCGATGACGCTGCACCGACGCCGACTGGCGCTCGCGGGTGCCGCCGCGGCCTGGCTGGCGGGCTGTGGCGTCGTGCCGACCCAGCCGCCGGCGCCCGTGCGCGACGCGCCGCCGGACCGGCCGTCCCCAC
>NZ_MWLO01000053.1 GCF_002198735.1 Ideonella sp. A 288 | reverse complement strand
GGGGGTGGCGGGCATCGGTGGGGCCGGTTGGGCAAGGGGTACCGCGTCGTGCGGTGGCAGGGGACGAGTGTGCCGCGATCGGCGGCGACGGCAGGGCCTGCCGGGTCAGGGGCCGAACTCGCGCACCTTGTCCTCGGCCTGGGCCAGGTCTCGGCCCAGTTCGGCCAGGTAACGGTCGCGCTCCTCGCTCGACCAGGTGGCGTCCGAGAAGGCCGCCAGCGGGTGGCTGCGCGTGGTGTGCACCGTGCCGGCCAGGCGCGGCAGCATCACCCGATCAGGGAAGGTGTCGGGCTTCAGCAGGAAGGCCTCCACATCGCGCAGCACCAGCGGGAAGGTGGGGCGCTTCTCGCGGATCAGCAGGCCGAACACCGGCAGCTTGAACTCGGCCACGCCGGCCGGCACCTCGCCATTGAAGGTGGCCAGGGCCAGGGGCTTGCCTTCGGCATCGTCGATGCGGCCGCTGACCACGTAGCGGCCCGGCAGCGCCACCTGCGCCTTGACGAACAACTCGAGCGAGCCGTTGGCCAGCACCTCGCGCACGCCCGGCAGCCAGGTGGCGGCCTGCTCGGGGCTGTAGACGAGGTCGAAGTAGATGAAGCCAGGCTGGCCGGCGTACTCGAGGTGCAGTTCCAGCCGCACCGTGCCGGCGAACCCGGCGAAGCCCTGCGTGCCGGGCTGCATCACCGCGGTGAAGACGCCGTCGCCGGCCTGCGCGTCGCCCTGCGTGCCGCTGTCGTTGATGGGTATCGCGAATTCGCGCGTGGTGGGCGGGCGCTCGGGCGGCGTCACCTCCTTCTGCACCGCGCGCAGCACGCGCAGCGGCAGCGGGCGGCCGTTGTCGTCCTGCAGGGTGAGCGTGATGCGCGACGACTCCAGGCCGGCCGCGAACACGCGCTCCTGCGTCGTGCGCAGGTGCACGCCCTGGGTGGGCGCACCGCCGGGCATGCGCAGTGCGCGGTCTTCGGCGATGGGGGCGAAGGGGCGCACCTGGTCGGGGTGTTCCTCGATCGGGCGCGATTCGTGCGGGTAGCGCGCCGCGATCTGGTAGGCCTCCAGCGTGGCCCGGGCCCGCACGAGGCGGCCTTGCCACAGCGCGAGTTGCTCGCGCCGCTGGGCCTCGCCCAATGCGCTGAGCGGCCTTGCCGACGAGGCCGCCGATGCCGCGGCGATGGGGGCCTTGGATGGCGGGGCCGTGGGCGCGGCGGCCAGGGCCTGCGGCCGCTGCACTCCCGGCGCGGGCGTGGCGGCAGAGGGGTCGCCCGGCGATCGCAGCCACCAGGCGGTGGCCACCACCACCGCCAGCGCGGCCGCCAGGCCGGGCCGCAGGCTGCCCCGAACGCGGCGTCGACCGGCGCGGTGGCGGGAGGGGCGACGGCCAGGGCCGCCGGCGCGCCAGGCCCGGCGCCCCGGGCGCGGCGACCCGGGCGCCGGACCGCGGCGGATCACAGGGCGTTGGCGGCCATGTCGGCGCGCACCCGGGAGACGATGCCGCCCCAGTTGCCGTTGGTGTAGTGGTTCAGCGCCTCGGCGTCGTCGCGGAAGGCCACCGAATGGAAGCTCCATTTCGCACGACCGCCCTGGTTGGCGGCGCTGCCCAGCGTGAGGTCGTTGCACAGCCAGTCGGCCGGGTTGCAGAACGAGGCGCCGCTGGCCCCCGACACGCCGCCGCTGGAGTGGTAGGCGATGGCCTCGTCGTCCTGCCCCGGCAGCACGAAGGAGTACAGCGTGCCCTTGGACCCGGCGAACATGTAGAACCAGCGGCCGCCGGTGGCGTTGTGGTTGTACAGCGCGCGGGCGCTGCTGGTCTTCAGGTCGGACACCAGCGGCTCGGTCAGGGCCCAGTCGCCGGCATCGGCCAGTTCGCTGCCGCCGCCGGCGCCGCCGGCCACGTCCACCCACTTGATGTTCCAGCCGACCTGCGAACTGCCGTCGCTGTTGCCGCACTGGCCCGATGCGTTGGGCGTGGCGTTCTTCTTCAGCCGCGACGAACTGCCGTACAGCGCCAGCGCGTAGCCGATCTGCAGGTTGCCCGCCGAATGGGCCGCGATGTAGCACCAGTTGGGGCCGGTGCAGTAGCAGTCGAGCGCGTCGCGGATGCCGCCGTTGGTGGTGGAGATGCGGTTATAGCCGTCCCAGTTGACCGACTTCTTGTTCACGCCGGCGGCGGTAGCGGCCGGGCCCCAGTAGCGGAAGTCGGCGTGGTTGCCGACCTGCCCGCCGCCGGTGCGGCCGTTGATCCAGAGCGAGTAGTTGGTGGCGTGCGCCACCACGCCGGCAATGCCCAGCGTGGCCAGGGCCGTGCCCCACAGCGCGAGTCGTCGGAACAGCGTCATGGTCTTCCTCCCGGGACGTTTGGAATGCGGATGATCGCGCCGGCGCTTTGCGCTGCCCCCGGAGTTTTCCCGAACATCGCGCGCAGGCGACACGCCGCCGTCGGGCCGGCCGCTATGCTGGCCGGCCGCCGACCCCTGCCTCCCGCCACCGATGACCGCCTCTCCCGTCCAGCACGCTGCCGACTCGCGCTATGCCTCGATGCGCCTGGCGGTGACGCTGCTGCTGATGACCATCGGCAGCTGCGGCATGTACGTGGTGTCGGTGACGCTGCCGGCAGTGCAGGCCGAGTTCGGCGTGGCGCGCGCCGATGCCTCGCTGCCCTACACCCTGCTGATGATCGGCTTCGGCCTGGGCGGCGTGCTGATGGGCCGGCTGGCCGACCGCCACGGCGTCATGTTGCCGCTGTTCATCGGCGCCGCCAGCCTGGGTGCAGGCTTCGTCCTGTGCGGCTACGCCGGCGGCATCCTCGAGTTCGCGGTGCTGCACGGTCTGCTGATCGGGCTGCTGGGCAGTTCGGCCAGCTTTGCGCCGCTGGTGGCCGACACGTCGATGTGGTTCGTCAAGCGCCGTGGCATCGCCGTGGCGGTGTGCGCCAGCGGCAACTACGTGGCCGGCGCGGTGTGGCCGCCGATCGTGCAGCACTTCGTGTCCACCGTCGGCTGGCGCCAGACCTACATCGGGCTGGGCGTGTTCTGCGGCCTGAGCATGGCCCTGCTGGCGCTGCTGATGCGGCCGCGCCCGCCGGCGGCCGTGGCGGCGCCGGCGCGGGGGCGCGCGGTGCTGCCGTCGGAGCGGCCCTTCGGCCTGTCGATGAACCAGGCCCAGGGCCTGTTGTGCGTGGCCGGCGTGGCCTGCTGCGTGGCCATGGCGATGCCGCAGGTGCACATCGTGGCCTACTGCGGCGACCTGGGCTACGGCGCGGCGCGCGGTGCCGAGATGCTGAGCCTGATGCTGGGCGCGGGCATCGTCAGCCGCCTGGTGTCGGGCGCCATCTGCGACCGCATCGGCGGCATCCGCACGCTGCTGCTCGGCTCGGTGCTGCAGGGCGTGGCCCTGCTGCTGTTCCTGCCCTTCGACGGGCTGGTGTCGCTGTACGTCATCTCGGCGATGTTCGGCCTGTTCCAGGGCGGCATCGTGCCCTCGTACGCGATCATCGTGCGCGAGCATTTCCCGCCGGCCGAGGCCGGCGCGCGCGTGGGCACGGTGCTGATGTGCACGCTGTTCGGCATGGCACTGGGCGGGTGGATGTCGGGCAAGGTGTTCGACCTCACCGGCAGCTACCAGGCCGCGTTCGTCAACGGCATCGCCTGGAACCTGCTCAACGGCGCGATCGCGTTCTTCCTGCTGCGCCGCAGCCTGCGCTGACGCTGGCGCGGTCGGGCGGCCGTCCCGGCGCGGGCCCGCTGGACGCGTCGATGGCCTGTCAGCCCGGTGGTCGACCGCGACGCTGCCTGCACGATGCGCTGCGGGAACGACATCCCTCGTCGGGGGCGTGTGGTGGCCGCGCCGCACACCGGCGTGGTGCCGGAAAATGCGCTGCCGGGCGCGCAGCGCCGTGCACAATGCGGCGCCATTCGACTTGCCTCCGTCCGCCGATGCGCCCCAATCGCCTGTTTGCCGTGTTGCTGTCGCAGTGGCTCGCCGTGGCGGCGATGGGGGCGGCCGGCCCGGCCCGGGCCCAGGCGGTCGAGGTGCCGGCCGTCTCGGCGGGGCAGGCGCCGACCGAAGGCGCCGCGCTGGTCGCCACACGCTTGCGGCCCGGCGAGCACCTCCACCTCGACGGCACGCTGTCGCACCCGGCCTGGCAGCGGGCGCCGGTGCACGAGGCCTTCGTCGAGAAGGTGCCCGACCTGGGCGCGGTGCCCCGGCAGGCCACGCGGGTGCAGGTGCTGTTCGACGAGCGCGCGCTGTACGTGGGCGTGCGCGCGCTCGACCCGCAGCCGTCGCTGATCCGCGCGCCGCTGGTGCGGCACGACGGCGTCAACCGCACGCAGGACTTCGTCGTGGTCTACCTCGACGCCATCGGCCAGCGCCAGTCGGCCCAGTTCTTCCGTGTCAATGCCGCGGGCAGCACGGCCGACGGCATGCACACCGCCGCCGACGACAGCGAGGACTTCGCGCCCGACTTCGACTTCGACGCCGCCACGGCACGCGACGCGCAGGGCTGGACGGCGGTGCTGCGGATCCCGTTCGCGTCGCTGCGCTTCTCGGACGAAGGCCGCCCCGCCTGGCGGGTGATGGTGGCCCGTCGCATGCCGCGCGAGCAGTTCTCCATGGCCACCTCGGTGCTGATCCCGCGCGACGCGCCCAGCTTCATCGCCACGCTGCAGCCGCTGCAGGGGGTGGAACTGCCCGAGCAGCACCAGTTCCTCACGCTGCGGCCCAGCCTCACCTGGCGCCAGTCCGGCCAGACGCCGCCCGGCGGCGCGCGGCAGCGCGAGCGCACGGTCGACGCCACGCTCGACCTGAAATGGCGCCCGCGTCCCGAGTGGGTGATCGACGCCACGCTGAACCCCGATTTCTCGCAGGTGGCGCTCGATGTGCCGCAGCTCGCCGGCAACACGAGCTTTGCGCTGTCCTTCCCCGAGAAGCGGCCCTTCTTCTTCGAGTCGAGCGACCTGCTGCGCAGCCCCACCGAGGCGCTGTACACGCGCAGCTTCACCGAGCCGCGCTGGGGTCTGCGCAGCACCTGGCGCGGCCAGCGCCTGTCGGGCAGCGCCTTCGCCATCGACGACCGTGGCGGCGGCCTGGTGCTGCTGCCGGGCGCCTTCGGCACCGACGCGGTCGGGCAGCCGGCGTCGCGCTCGCTGGTGGCGCGGGCCCTGGTCGACACCGGTGGGCTGCAAATGGGTGGCCTGGCGGTGTCGCGCCGCTATGCCGACGATCGCGGCAGCAACCAGGTCATCGGCCCCGACCTGGCCTGGCAGATCGATCGAGCCTGGCGCATGCGCGCGCAGTGGCTGGGCTCGGAGACCAGCGCGCTGCCCGACGCCGCCGGCGAGCTTCGACACGGGCCGATTCAGCGCGGCCACCGCGCGGTGCTGCGCGTCAACTGGATCGGCGACAACCGCGACGCATCGCTGCTGCTCGACGACGCCAGCGAGGGCTTCCGCCACGACACTGGCTTCGTCAACCAGGTCGGCGTGCGGCGGCTGGAATCGGCCTACGCGTTCGGGTGGCAGCAGGTCGGCCCGCTGAACGAGCTGTGGGTCAACCTCCACGCCAACCAGGCCCGCACGCGCCGCGACGGCCTGCTGGTCAGCCGCGACCTCTACGCCGGCCTGTGGATGACCGGCGCGCACAACTTCGAATGGTCGATCGGCTGGCACGGCAACCACAAGCTGCGCACCGCGCCCGACGCGCCGCTGCTGAATCAGCACTATTGGAAGTCCGAGCTCACCGTGACGCCGGCGGCCTGGATCCCCTTCCTCACGGCCAGCGGCCGGCTGGGCCGGCTGGCGGACGTGCAGGCCAACGCAGTGCGGCCCGGCGGCGATGCCAGCCTGACGCTGACCACCCGACCGCTGGCACGGCTGGAGTTCGAGCCCAGCGTCTCGACGGCCTGGCTCGAGCGCGATGGCCGGCGCACCTACCGCGAAACCGCCGCGCAGGTGCTGGCCGTCTGGCACTTCAACCCGCAGCAGACGCTGCGCGCCATCGTGCAGCGCACCTCGATCGACCGCCTGGCCGAGCCCGGCGTCGCGGCGCTGGCCGATACCGGCACCGTCGGCTCGCTGACCTGGGCCTGGCGACGCTCGGCCGGCAGCGTGCTCTATGTCGGCGCCAGCCGTTCGCGGCAGGGTGTGGCGGCGGTGTCACGCGGCAATGAGATCTTCGTCAAGCTTCAGGTGGATGCCGACGATCTGCACGGCGCTTTTGCTTTCTGATTCGCCGAGGCCGTGGCACAGTCCGGGCGTTCCGTTTCCCCCCCACCACCCGACACCACGAGGAGACTTCCATGTCCAAGCCCCTGTTCGACCAGCAGGCCATGATCGACCAGTTCGCCCAGGCCAGCGCCAAGGGCACCGAGCAGCTTCGCAAGGCCGTCCACGACGCCACGCTGCAGGCGCTGCAGGGCCGTGAGCTCAGCCTCAAGAACATCCGTGGCGTCGTCGGCCAGGTCACCCAGGCGGCCAACGTGGGCGCGGCTCAGTCCGGCGCCGCCGCGCAGATGGAAACCATGCTCGACACCGCGGTGGCCGGCATGGACGACGCGCTGCTGAAGGCCGTCGAGGCCAACCGCATGGCGCTGGAGCGCCTGGTGGAGCAGGGCGTCTCGCTGCGCGAGACCCAGCTCAAGAAGGCGCTCACCGACCTCGAGAAGATGGAAGACACCATGCTGGCCGCCGTCAAGAAGGCCGCCGCCGGCGCTGGCGAGCCGCTGGCCGGCCCGTGGGCCCAGGTGCTCGAGAAGTTCAACGTGTCGGGCACGCGCACCGGCGCCAAGGCCACCGGCACCGTCGAGGACATGGCCACCCAGATGCAGTCGGCGATGCGCGAGACCCGCGCCGCCAGCATCAAGGCCGCGCAGACCCTGGCCGAGAGCTACACCGCGCTGGTCAGCGGCGTGCTGATCGGCATGTCCGACGCCCTGCGCCAGGGCGGCAGCGCCGCCAAGGCCCCCGCACGCAAGAAGTGAGCGTCCTGGCGGGCAGGCGCCCGCTGCGCTGACCGCCCACGGCGCGCCGACCCACCCGGAGGGGGGTGTTCCCCCTTCAGCGGGTCGCGCGGCGGACGGGGTTCGCCGATGCTCGTGTCCGAGGCCGATCTCAGCGGCCGTTCGAGGACACCCGATGTCGACGCCCCCTGATCACCCCTCTTGCTCCGGCCGACGCCGCCTGCTGCTGGGCGCGGCCTCTGTGCTGTGTCCGGCCGTCGATGGCCGTGCCGCGCCGGTGCGCGCGCCCGAGCCGCCGCCGATGCCCCTGGCCCGCGACTGGAGCCCGGGCGACGACCCCGCCGGCTGGCTGGCGAGCGAGAAGTTCGACGGTGTGCGCGCGCTGTGGGATGGCCGGCGCCTGCGCTTTCGCAGCGGCCGCGAGGTGCCCGCGCCGCCGGCCTTCCTGGCGCGGCTGCCGCAGGAGCCGCTCGATGGCGAGCTGTGGCTGGGCCGCGGGCGCTTCGAGGCGCTGTCGGGCCTGGTGCGCCGCGCCACGCCCGCGGCCGCCGACTGGGCCGACCTGCGCTACCTCGTGTTCGAGCTGCCGGGCGCCCCCGGCCCCTTCGCGCAGCGGGCCGACCGCCTGCGCCGGATCGTCGCCCGCACCGACTGGGCGCCGCTGCAGGCGGTGGCGCAGCAGCCGGTGGCCGATGCCGCTGCGCTGCGCGGCCGCCTCGACGAGGTGCTGCGCGACGGCGGCGAGGGCCTGATGCTGCACCGTGCCGACGCGCCCTGGGCCCCCGGCCGCAACGGCCTGCTGCGCAAGCTCAAGCCGCTGGCCGACGCCGAGGCGGTGGTGCTCGGCCACCAGCCCGGCCGGGGCGCGCTGGCCGGGCTGGCGGGGGCGCTGCGGGTGCGCGCCGACGACGGTCGCGAGTTCGACATCGGCACCGGCCTGTCGGCCGCCCAGCGCCGCGCGCCGCCGCCGCCCGGCACCCGCATCACCTACACCCACCGCGGCTTCACCGGCCACGGCCTTCCGCGCTTCGCCAGCCTGCTGCGCGTGGCGCCCACCTTCTGACGTATCGTGACGACCATGAGCGACACCACCTTCTTCTGGCACGACTACGAGACCTTCGGTCGGGTGCCGCGCCGCGACCGGCCGGCGCAGTTTGCCGGCGTGCGCACCGATGGCGAACTGCGCGAGATCGGCGAGCCGCTGATGCTGCACTGCCAGCCGCCCACCGACCTGCTGCCCGATCCCGAGGCCTGCCTGCTCACCGGCATCACGCCGCAGCACTGCGCGGCGCACGGGCTGCCCGAGCACGCCTTCGCGGCGCAGATCGAGCAGGCGCTGGCCCAGCCCGGCACCGTGGGCGTGGGCTACAACACCATCCGCTTCGACGACGAGGTCACCCGCCACCTGTTCTGGCGCAACCTGATCGACCCCTACGCACGCGAGTGGCAGAACGGCTGCGGCCGATGGGATCTGCTCGACGTGGTGCGTTGCGCCTACGCGCTGCGGCCCGACGGTCTGGAGTGGCCGCGGCACGACGACGGCCGCGTGTCGTTCAAGCTCGAGCACCTGACGGCCGCCAACGGCCTGGCCCACGCGGCCGCGCACGACGCGCTGTCCGACGTGCGCGCCACGGTGGCGCTGGCGCGCCTGCTGCGCGAGCGCCACCGCAAGCTGTTCGACTTCTGCCTGGCGCTGCGGCGCAAGGACGCGGTGTGGCAGCAGATCGGCGCCGACCGGCCCTTCCTGCACGTCTCGGGCATGTACCCGGTCGAGCGCGGCTGCCTGGGCGTGGTGTGGCCACTGGCGCCGCACCCCACGAACAAGAACGAGTTGCTGGTGTGGGACCTGTCGGCCGACCCGTCCGAACTGCTGGGGCTGGACGCCGACGCCATCCGCGCGCGCCTGTTCGTGCGCAGCGACGAGCTGCCCGAGGGCACCACCCGCCTGCCGATCAAGGGCCTCCACGTCAACAAGTCCCCGGTCGTCATCGGCCAGCTCAAGACCCTCTCGGACGCCCAGGCCGAGCGTTGGGGGCTGGATGTCGCGGCCGCGCTGCGCCATGTCGATGCGGCGCGCCAGGCCAGCGCCGCACTGTCGGGCCTCTGGGCCGAGGTCTACCAACGGCCCGCCCCGGTGCTGGCGGCCGATGTGGACGAAGACCTGTACGGCGGCTTCCTGGGCCACGACGACCGCCGCGTGCTCGACCGCCTGCGCGGGCTGACGCCGGCGCAACTGGCCGACAAGCGCCCGGGCTTCGCCGACGCGCGGCTGGAGGAACTGCTCTTCCGCTACCGCGCGCGCAACTTCCCCGACACGCTGCGCGACGACGAGCGCGCGCGCTGGCACCGGCACTGCAGCGAGCGGCTGCACGAGGGCGCCGGCGGCGGCCTGAGCCTGGCGCAGTTCTTCGAGCGCATCGACGCGCTCAGCGAGGCGGCGGACGAGCGCGGCCAGCAGATCCTGGGCGAGCTGTACGACTGGGCCGAGGCCATCGCCCCCGAGCCGGCCTGAGCCGGCTCGATCTGGTGTGCCCCGGCCTGAGCCGGCTCGATCTGGTGTGCCCCGGGCCTGAGCCGGCTCAAGCCGGTGAGCCCCGGCCTGAGCTGGGCATGGCCGTCGCTGCCCTTCCTTGGCGACGGCGGTCCGGCGACGAGGATCAGGCCGAGGCCGGGGCGGGCCCCGGCGCTGCCGGGCCGAGCACGGCGCCCAGCGCATGGGCCGCCTGCACCAGGTTCCGGCCGGCCGACTTGGCGTGGTAGAGCGCGTGGTCGGCTTCGTGGATGGCGGCCTCGCAGTCGGCCCGCTGCGACGCCGGCCGCGACACGCCGATGCTCACCGTGCAAGGCATCGGAGTGCCGTCGGTGGCGCGCAGGTCCAGCGCCGCCACGGCCCCGCGCAGCCGCTCGGCCAGGTGCAGCGCGGCCGTGTCGTCCAGCGGCGCGCAGCCGATCAGGAACTCTTCGCCGCCCATGCGGGCCACGAAGTCGGCGCCTCGCAGGTTGTGCGTCAGCACGCCCGCCACGGCCTGCAGCACGTGGTCGCCGGCGGCATGGCCCCAGCGGTCGTTGATGCGCTTGAAGTGGTCGAGGTCGGCCACCATCAGCACCAGCGCACCGGCATCGCGACGCGAAAAATGGGCATCCAGCGCGGCGGTCAGCCCGTTGCGGTTGAGCGTGCCGGTCAGCGCGTCGCGGGTGGCCATCTCGGCCAGGCGGCCGTTGAGCTTGACGAACACCATCCACAGCAGGTTCAGCGCCAGCAGCAGGGCCGTGAGCGATGAATAGCCGTAGAACAGCAGGGCCGTCATGCCGGTGTACAGCGCGCCGACCCCATGGCTGCCGATGTCGACCACGCGCGTCAGCGTGAGCAGCGACTGGCCGCTCATCAGCACGCCCAGCAGCCACAGCGAGGGCCGCTGCTGCGGCACCTGGCGGCGCACCTCGAGCAGTGCGCTCACCGCCAGGCCGCCGTACACCAGGCCCAGCGCGAAGTTGAGCACCATGTGGCGGCCCTGCGCACCGCCGATGTCCACCGCGACGACGTGCGTTGCCGCAAAGGCCAGCAGCAGCCCCAGGTACCAGCGCGACTGCAGGGTCGGCCGGCCGAAGAAGGTGCGCAGCCCGCGGATGAACAGCAGGGCCGCCAGCACCATGGACAGATCGAGCAGCAGGACCAGCACGCTGGTGGCGTCCAGCCCGAAGGCCAGCCGGCCGATGTAGGCCACGCCGAACAGCACCGCGCCGGCGGCCCACGGCCCCAGCCCGCTGCCCGGCATGTTGCGGCCGATGAGGAACATCAGGCCACCGGAGCAGACCAGGTGCAGCGCGAGGATGAGGATGACGGTGGTCGGGTCCATGCCAGGGCGCCCGAAACCACGGGCGGCCCATCTTACCGACGCCGTCCTGCACGGCAAAGGCCACGGCCGTGACATCGTTCAGGTGGGCATCCACTCCGGGGGGGAGGCGGTCGACCTTATCCTTGCGCCATGAAACTGCTCGTCGTCGGCGGCACCCAGTTCGTGGGCCGCCACCTGGTGGACGCCGCGCTGGCCCGCGGCGACGAGGTCACGCTGTTCAATCGCGGCCGCACCGCCGCGGCATTGCCGGCCGGCGTGCAATGGCGTGCCGGCGACCGGCGCGGCGACCTGTCGGCGCTGGCCGAGGGCCGCTGGGACGCGGTGGTAGACACCTGCGGCTACCTGCCGTCCGAGGTGGCCCGCATGGCCGATGCGCTGGACGGTCGCATCGGTTGTTATGCCTTCGTGTCCAGCGTCTCGGCCTACGCCAGCGCGACCCGGCCGAACGACGAGCAGGCCCCGCTGGGCCGCATCGACGACGAGGACACCGAGGTCGTCGACGGCCGCACTTACGGCCCGTTGAAGGCCGCCTGCGAGCGCGTGCTGCAGGCTCGGCTGGGCGGCCGCGCGCTGTGCATCCGCCCCGGCCTGGTGGTGGGGCCGCACGACCCCACCCAGCGCTTCACCTGGTGGCCGGCACGACTGGCCCGCGCGGCGCTCGATGGGGCGCCGGTGCTGGCGCCGGGCGAGCCGTCGCGCCCGATCCAGTTCATCGATGCACGCGACCTGGCGGCCTTCGTGCTGCGGGCCCTCGACGACGGACTGCGCGGTGCCTTCAATGCCGTGGCGCCGCCGGGCTTCACCACCATGGGGGCCCTGCTGCAAGCCTGCGCCGCCGCGGCCGGCGCGTCCGCGCCCATCGCCTGGGCCCACGCGGACGTGCTGGCGCGCGAGGGCGTCAGGCCCTGGGTCGAGATGCCGTTGTGGCTGCCGGCCGACGGCGAGCACGGCGCCTTCATGGACGTGGACAGCACGAAGGCCTTGTCGGCCGGCCTGCGCCTGCGCCCGCTGGCCGAAACCGTGGTCGACACACTGGCCTGGTGGCGCACCCTGCCGCCGGCGCAGCAGGTGTTCGACAAGGCCGGCCTGTCGCCCGAGCGCGAGGTCGAGGTGCTGGCCCGCTGCGCGTCGGCCGTCTCGGCGTCGGGTGCTCCGCCAGCCGGTCAGTCGGCCAATTCGTAAAGCGCCGAGCCGTCGCCGTTGTCCTTCACCAGCCGGATGCCGGGATAGCGCGACAGGTGAGCGACTCCCGCTGCGCCCGACAGGAAGCGCAGCTGGATGCCCGGCACCGGCAGCAGGCGCCAGTTGCCGTCGGCCGAGGGATCGATGCGCTTCATGCCGGCCAGGTACTGCGCCAGCGCCTCGCGGTTCTCGTCCGGCGCATCCATCACGATGTTGCTGCCGTCCAGCCCCGGGAAGCTGCCGCCGCCCGAAGCGCGGTAGTTGTTGGTGACGACGATGAAGCGCGCCTGCTCGTCGATCGGCTGGCCGCCGTGCCGCAGGTCGACGATGCGGCGCGAGCCCGGCGCGACGAGCTTGCCGTCGCGGCTGTAGCGGGCCGGCCGGGTGACGTCGATGCGGTAGCTCACACCGTCGATCGTGTCGAAGTTGTAGGTGCGGAACGACTCGTTCACCAGGTCCTGCACCGGCGGGCCGGCGGGGTCGATTCGGTTGAACTGCCCGGCCGACATCTCCAGCCATTCGCGCACCTGCGCGCCGGTCAGGCGCACCGCCTTCACCGTGTTGGGGTAGATGTACAGGTCGGCGATGTTGCGGATGGCCACCGGCCCGGCGGGGATGTCGGTGTAGTAGTTCCAGCCCTGGCGGCCGCCGGCCTTGAAGGGCGCGGCGGCCGACAGCAGCGGCAGCGCTTCGAACTCGGTGCCCTGCAGCGCCCGCTTGGCATAGGCCAGTTGCGCCTGCGACACCACCTGCACCGACGGGTCATCGGCCACCTGCGCGAAGTAGCTGATGATCGGCGCGCTGGTCTGTGCCACCTCGGCCCGCACGTAGGCCAGCGTGCCGGCGTGCTCGGCGGCGATGGCCTCGGCCACCATCGGGTCGGCATCGACCAGGGGCTTGCGCGTGGCGCGGTCGGTGATCGGGCGGATCTCGGCGCGGCTGTGCACCACCTTCCACTCGCCCGAGGCGTTGTCCAGGTGCAGGTCGATCACGCCGAGGTGGTCGCCCCAGCGGCCCGGCATCACCGCCGGCACGCCGTTGATGGTGCCGCGCGCCAGGTCCACCTTCGGGTGGCCGGCAAAGAAGCGGCCTGGGAATTCACCGTGCGAGTGGCCGAACAGGATGGCGTCGATGCCCGGCACCTCGGCCAGCCGCGCCACCGAGTTCTCGGCAAAGCCCACGGTCTCGCCGCGCTCGAAGCCCGAGTGCGGGATGGCCACCACCAGCTGCGCCCCCTTGGCCTTCATCTCGGGCACGAGGCGCCGGGCGGTGTCGAGGATGTCGCGCGCGGTCACCCGTCCGAGCAGGTGCTGGCGGTCCCACATCATGATCTGCGGCGGCACGAAGCCGATCACGCCGACCTTCAGCGTGTGCGTGGCGCCGGCCTCGTCGACGAAGGTGCGCTCGAGGATCACGTAGGGCGTGAAGGCATGCTTGGCGTCGGCCGGCGCCACGCCGGGCTCGTCGAGGTAGACGTTGGCGCTGACGTAGGGGAAATTCGCCCCGGCGATGGCCTGCCGCAGGAAGGGCAGGCCGTAGTTGAACTCGTGGTTGCCGATGTTGGCGGCGTCCACGCCCAGGCGGTTCAGCACCTTGTAGGCCGGGTGCACCTGCCCGGCGGGCAGCGGCCTGACGCGCGCGACGAAGTCGCCCAGCGGGCTGCCCTGGATCAGGTCGCCGTTGTCGAACAGCAGGCTGTTCTTCGCCTCGGCCCGCGCCGCCTTGATCAGCGTGACGGTCTTGGCCAGCCCGTACTCGTCGGTGGACTTGTCCTGGTAGTAGTCGTAATTGACCAGGTTCATGTGCACGTCGGTGGTCTCGAGCAGTCGCAGCCTCAGCTCGGCGGCGCGCAGCGGCAGGGCCAGGCACAAGAACAGGCAAAGGCAGGCGGCCCGCGCGGCGGCGTGCCGGGCTGGCGGGCGGACGAGGGCGCGGGCGGGTGTCTGCGTCATGGCGATCCGGGAGCGTGTGCAGCGGCGAAGCATGCAGGGTAGCAGTGAGGCGACTCGGTGTCGTGGCAGGCGGTGGGCGGCGTTTGCGACCAGGCAGCCTTGGCGACGCACCGTTCGGCGGGCTAACATGTCGGACACATGGTCACGACACCCACGACACCCACGACACCCTCCACCGTCCGCCTTGTGTTCCGGGGCGAACTGGTCGCGGGCCACGCCCGCGACGACGTGATGCGCCAGGTGGGCGCGGCGTTGCGTGCCGAGGGCGGCCGTCTGCAACAGCTCTTCTCGGGCAGCCGCGTGGTCCTTCGCAGCGGCCTGTCGGCGGCCGATGCCGAGCGTCATGCGGCGCAGCTCGCCACGCTCGGCGCGCTCGTGCACATCGAGCGCGACCAAGCCGGCATGCCGATGCCGGCCGTGGCCGCCTCGGCGTCGAGGCCGGCCCCGGTCGCGGTACCGGCACCCGCGACCGCGGCCCCGCCCGACGTCGAGCAGATCACCTGCCCGAACTGCGGTGAGGTTCAGTCCAGGCGCATCTTGTGCCGCGCCTGCGCGACCGACATGCCGATGGGCATCGCGGCCAAGCTCGAGGCGGCGCAGCAGTCCCGCGCACAACGCCTGGATGAGGCGCGGGCCCGCCGCGGGCTCGCGCCGCTCGGCCACGGCGCGGCCCATGGCGACGAGGCGCCCTCGTTGTGGGGCCTGGGGTGGCGCGGGCGCGTCGGGCGGGGTGGCTACCTGGGCGTCAGTGCCGCCTTGCTCGCCGCGGTGGTGCTGCTCACTGGGTGGGTCTTGCGCGCCCCCAGTGGCGGCAGGCTGGGCGTGTTCACTTTGGTGATGGTTGCTGTGGCGGTGTTCTCGCTGCGCCTGACCGTGCTGCGGTTGCACGACGTGAACCGCAGCGGTTGGTGGAGCCTGGGGCTGATGGTGCCGTGGCTCGGACAGTTGGCCGGCGTGCTGCTGGCGGTCTGGCCCGGCACGCGCGGCGACAACGCGCACGGCGCGCCACCGCGCGATGGCCAGCCGTTGCTGGGCGCGGCGGGTGTGCTGGCCCTGGGCCTGGCCCTGGTCGTCGGAGGGCGCTCGATCTGGACCTCGTTCGAGTCGGGCGCACCGGGCCTGACGCTCGGCGATCCGGACGCTGGCGACGCGCCGGGGCGAGCCGCGAACCCTCCCTCGGGCGGGCCGCCGACGATGTCGGCGGGTGTCGCGGGCCTGCCCAATGCCGAGGCGCGGGCCGGCTTCGAGCGCGACTACCTGCCCGCCACCGCGCACAAGGCCTTCGCCGTGTCGGCGGGGGGCAGCTGGGGGTGGG
>NZ_MWLO01000052.1 GCF_002198735.1 Ideonella sp. A 288 | reverse complement strand
CCGTGCGGAAGGGGTGGGGGTCAGGTCCAAGGCAGTTCTCCTTTGAGGAACTGCGCGGCCGCGGGCGGCAGCGCGTCGTGGTGAAAAAAGTCGTCGGCGGGCAGGTCCACCACCACGCGGCCGCTGTCGAGCAGCACCACGCGCGTGGCCAGGCGCTTGACCTGGCCCAGGTTGTGGGTGCTCATCACCAGCGTCATGCCGTCGCGGCCGAACTCGTCGATCAGGGTCTCGACCTCGCGCTTGGCCGACGGGTCGAGGCTGGCGGTGGGCTCGTCCAGGAACAGGATGTCGGGACGGATGGCCCAGGCCCGCGCCAGCGCCAGTCGCTGCTGCTGGCCACCGGAGAGCGAGCGCGCCGGGCGGTCGACCAGCGCATGAAGGCCGACGCGGTGCAGCGCCTGGTCCAGCCGCGGCCCACGCTCGTCCGCGGGCACGCCGGCCAGCCACAGTGCGAGTTGCAGGTTGCGCCGCACCGACAGGTGCAGCAGGAAGGGGCGCTGGAACAGCATTGCCGAGCGCGGCGGCTGGCCATCGGGACGCGGGTGGGGCTCGCGCCGGCCGGTGGCCGGCAGCAGCAGGCCGTTGAGCAGGCGCAGCAGCGTGGTCTTGCCCGAGCCGTTGGCGCCCACCAGCGCCAGGCGGTCGCCGCGCCGCAGCGTCAGCGTGACGTCGCCCAGCGCCTGCACCTCGCCGAAGCGCACGCCGGCCGATTCCAGCCGGATGAGCACCGCCGCTGGGGTGTCCGACTCGTGCCTGGGTCGGCCCGCCGTGGGAATGGGGTGCCTCATGCCAGGCCGCCCACCACCGTGCCGGGCCTGCGCTGGGTGAGGCCGACGGCCAGGTTGATCAGCGCCACCACGCCCAGCAGCACCAGGCCCAGCGCCAGGGCCAGCGGCAGGTCGCCCTTGCTGGTTTCCAGGGCGATGGCGGTGGTCATCACGCGGGTCACGCCATCGATGTTGCCGCCGACGATCATCACCGCGCCCACTTCGGCCACCGCGCGGCCGAAGGCGGTGAGCAGCACCGTCAGCACCGCCAGGCGCTCGTGCACCAGCAGCAGCAGGGCCGACAGCATGCGGCCCGCCCCCATGGCCTGCAGTTCGTCGCCGCCTTCGCGCAGCGCATCGGACACCAGCTGCCGCGCCAGTGCGGCGATCAGCGGCACCACCAGGATGCTCTGCGCGATGACCATGGCCTTGGGGGTGAACAGGATGCCCAGCGCACCCAACGGCCCCGACCGCGACAGCAGCAGGTAGACGATCAGCCCCACCACCACCGACGGCAAGGCCAGCAGCGTGTTGAGCACGCCCACCACCAGCGCGTGGCCCCGGAACCGCGCCACCGCCAGCCAGGCGCCCAGCGCCAGCCCGGCCAGCGCGCCGATGGCACAGGCCGTGGCGCTGACGCGCAGCGACAGACCGACCACGCGCCAGAGGGCGGGGTCGGCCTCGGTGATGAGGCGGGCCGCCAGGCCCAGCGAATCTGAAAAGGCATTCATGGCGCGACGGGCCGCGATTCTTGCCGCGCAGCCCCGCGCTGGCGATATGCAGCGTCGTGCATAGGTGCATTCGGCCGCGGTGGCGGCTCGGGCATGATGGTCGCCCCCACGGCCCGAACACGCCCCGATGCTCGAACTGCACCACTACCCCGGCAACGCCAGTCTGGCGCCGCACATCCTGCTGCGCGAGATTGGCGTCCCCTTCACCCTGGTGCTGGTCGACCGCGCGGTGCAGGCGCACAAGCGGCCGGCCTACCTGGCGCTGAACCCCAACGGCCAGATCCCGGTGTTGCGCGACGGCGACCTGGTGCTGTACGAGGCCGCCGCCATCTGCCTGCACCTGGCCGACACCCACCCGGGTGCGGCGCTGGCGCCGGCGCTGGGCACACGGGAGCGGGCCCACTTCTACAAGTGGCTGGTGTGGATGACCAACACGCTGCAGGCCACGCTGATGCACTACTTCTATCCCGAGCGCCTGGTCGACGAGGGCAACGCCGACGGGGCCGCGCAGGTCCGCCGCCTGGCCCAGGGGCGCATCGGCGGCCTGCTCGACCAGCTCGACGCGCAGTTCGCCAGCCACGGCCAGCCCTGGCTGCTGGGCGAGCACCACAGCGCCGCCGACGCCTATGCCTTCATGCTGTGCCGCTGGACGCGCGGCTTCGAGGGCCCGGCCTCGGCACCGGCGCGCCTGCGGCCGCACCTGGGCCCCTTCCTGCAGCGCATGCTGGCGCGGCCTGCGGTGCTGCAGGTGTTGGCCGACGAGGGCCTGAGCGCGCCCTGGGTGTGAAGCGGCCGGCCCGCGCCGCTCAGGCCGGCCCGGCCTGGGGCAGCAGCGCGCGCACCTGGCTGGCGAAGCGGGCCACGTCGATCGGCTTGGACAGGTAGCCGTCGCAGCCGGCCTGGCGCATCACCGCCTCGTCGCCCTTCATCGCGTAGGCGGTGAAGGCCACCACGGCGATGTGGCGCAGGGCCGGGTCGGCCTTGATCAGCCGCGTCAGCGCCAGGCCGTCCATGCCGGGCAGCTGGATGTCCATCAGGACCAGGTCGGGCGCGCCCTCGGCGAGGCGCGCCAGTGCCTGGTCGGCATCGAGCGCATGGGTCACCTGCAGGCCATCGGCCGTCAGCACGAAATCCACCAGCTCGGCGTTGAGCCGGTTGTCGTCCACCACCAGCACGCGCGGCGCGGCCATCACCGCGGCTCCGCATCGGCGGGCGCGGGCAGCGGGCGCCAGCGGCCCAGTTGCTCGAGCACCTGGGCCAGTGCACCCCCGCCCTTGCCCAGGATGGCCTGCGCCGACCGGGTCAGCGTGGCCACCTCGTCGTCGGTGAGCAGCATGCTGGTCCAGATGAACACCGGCAGGGCCTGCCCCGCCGGCAGCCGGCGCAACGCGTCCAGCGTGGCAAAGCCGTCGAAGCCCGGCATCATCAGGTCGAGGATCAGCGCATCGGGCGGCTGCTGCTCCAGTTCGGCCAGCGCGCCACGCGCGTCGAGCCGGCCGATGGCGTCGATGTGCAGCTCTCGCAGGGCCGCCTCCATCAGTTCGAGCGCCAGCGGGTCGTCGTCGATCACCATCACCTTCAGGCGCCGGCCCTCCGGCGTGGGCAGCCGGGCCATCGAGGCCACCACCTCGTCGGTGCGCAACGGCTTGCCCAGCAGGTTGGCGATGGCGAAGGTGGCGGCCCGGCTGGCGCCGGTGGGCATGGTCAGCGCCCGCACCGGCGATTCACGGCTCGGGCCTTTGTGTCGGATGCGGGCCAGCGCGCCCAGCCCCTGCTGGTCGGGCAGTTGCAGATCGAGCGTGATGGCGTCGTAGGCCTGCCCGCCGGCGCGGTGCACGGCCTGTTCGGCGTTGGCGGCGACATCGACGTCGAACCCTGCGCCCTGCAAGCCCTGCACCACCTCGGCCTGCAGCGGGGAATCGTCCTCGATGACCAGCCAGCGCGGCGCGATCTCGGCCGACGGGCCGGTCACCCGCGGCATGTCGAGGTAGAAGACGCTGCCCACCCCAGGCGTGCTGCGCACGCCCACCCGCCCGCCCTGGGCCTGCACCAGCCGACGCGTCAGCGCCAAGCCCAGCCCGGTACCCTGGTGCTGCTTGCTGTGCCCGGCATCGAGCTGCTGGAACTCGACGAACAGCCGCGCCAGGTCCGACTCGGCGATGCCGACACCGGTGTCGTGCACCTCGAGCCGGAAGGCGCTGGGGCCCAGGCCCCGCGCGCGCAGCGTGATGCGGCCGCCCTGGGGCGTGAACTTGATGGCGTTGGACAGGTAGTTGTAGAGCACCTGCTTGAAGCGCGCGGGGTCGATCACCAGGTCGGTCAGCGCCTCATCGATGTCGGTCGTCCAGCGCAGCTGCTTGCGCATCGCCGAGGTGACCAGCACGTCGCGCACCTCGGTCACCAGTCGCGCCAGATTCACCGGCTCGGGATGGAAGTCGAACTTGCCCGCCTCCACCTTGGACAGGTCGAGCACGTCGTTGATCAGTTGCAGCAGGTGCCGCCCGCTGGTGCCGATGTGTCCCAGGAAGTGCGTGTGCTTGGGGTCGTCGACGGGCACGGCCCCCGAATGCAGCAGCTCGGAGAAACCGATGATCGCGTTCAGCGGCGTGCGCAGTTCGTGCGACATGTTGGCCAGGAACTGGCTCTTCAGCCGGTTGGCGGCCTGAATCTGCCGGTTCTCGGCCTCCAGCCGTTCGGCGCGCAGTCGCGCCGCGGCGGCCTGCCGCTGCTGGGTGATGTCGCGCGCGATCTTCGAGGCGCCGACGATGCGGCCTGTGGCATCGCGGATCGGCGACACGGTCACCGACACGTCGATGCGTCGCCCGTCGCGCCTCATGCGCACGGTCTCGAAGGGCGCCACCTGCCGGCCCTGGGCCAGGTCGTCCAGGATCTGCCGTTCCTCGGCCACGTGCTCGGGCGGGATGAGCATCTGGATCGACGCGCCGACCGCTTGCGCGGCCGTGTGCCCGAACAGCGCCTGCGCGGCGGCGTTCCAGCTGGTGATGGTGCCGTCCAGCGTCTTGCCGATGATGGCGTCGTAAGACGAGTCGACGATCGCCGCGAGCCGGTGCCGTTCGGCCTCGGCGTTGTTCAATCGCGTCATGTCGCGGAACACCATCGCCAGGCCGCGCACCGCGCCGTCGTCGGCCCGCGCCAGCGCGGCGCGCACCTCCACCGGCGTGCGCCGGCCATCGCGGGCCACCGCGGTCACGTGGTGCGGTTGCTCGATGGTCACGCCCTGCCGACGCATCACCTCGATCGGGTTCTCCTGCTCCAGACCCGCCGGCCGGTCGTCGCGGGCGAACACGGTCCACAGGCTCTGCCCCATCGCTTCGGCCTGCGACCAGCCGGTCACCCGCTCGGCGACGGCGTTCATGTGTGTGACCCGACCGGCACGGTCGGTGGCGATGAACCCCGCCTCGATGCTGGCCAGCGTGATCGCCAGGCTCTGCTCGATGTCGGCCAGGTGCTGCTCGGCCGTGCGGCGCCGGCCCACCTCGGCCTCCAGCGCGGTCACGGCCGCCTGCAACTGCGCCACGGTCGGAATCTTCAAAGCCCGCGGGATCAGCCACCACAGCGACACCGCGGTGGCCAGCGACACCGCGGCGGTGGCCAGCTTGGACAGCGCCAGCGCGCCGTAGTCGGGCTGCCAGACCGTCCAGATGTCCATCAGGTGCGTCGTGCCGCAGGCCAGGATGAAGGCGGCGAACAGGCCCACCATCCATCGGTTCTGCACGTCGGGGCGCTTTTGCACGAAGCGGCCCAGCGCGAGCGGGATCGAGAAGTAGGCCATCGCGATCACCGCGTCCGCGCCCACGATGGCCCACAGCAGCGTGGGCGTCCAGGTGAAGCAGGTGCCGTGCGGCAGGAAGCCCTCCCGCGCGAACCATGTGGTCAGCCAGTCCATGTCGATCCCCTCTTCCGTCCAAATCTCGGCCGCGCCGGGGCACGGCCAAGCCCACCAGGTGCCTGGGCCCGGGGCTGCATGCATCGACGAAGGGCAGCCGTCAGGGGTCGTCCCATGTTCCTGCCACCATTGATCGCAGTCAAGGCCGCCGGTGGGCGGTGCGGCCCCGTCGGGCGCGCCGGGTCAGCAAACCATGGCCACAATCGGCGCCATGTCGAGCGACCCCACCTCCACCGCCGCGCCCGCCCTGCAGGCCACCCGCGCCGAGCTGCCCGAGCACCTGCCGACCCGCCTGCTGGCCCACCTGCACGCGCTGGAAGACGGCCTGCTCGAACGCGCCACCGCCACCCGCCTGGTGCTGCTGGCCGCGCTGGCCGGCGAGCACGTGCTGCTGCTGGGCCCGCCCGGCACCGCCAAGAGCGAGCTGGCGCGGCGCCTGCACCGCGCCTTCGACGGCGCGCGCTACTTCGAGCGGCTGCTCACGCGCTTCTCGACGCCCGAGGAGCTGTTCGGCCCGCTGTCACTGAAGGCGCTGGAGGACGACCGCTACGAGCGCCTGATCGACGGCTACCTGCCCACCGCCGGCATCGCCTTCCTCGACGAGGTGTTCAAGGCCAACTCGGCCATCCTCAATGCCCTGCTGACGCTGCTCAACGAGCGCGAGTTCGACAACGGCGCGCAGCGGCTGCGGGTGCCGCTGGTCAGCGTGGTCGGCGCCAGCAACGAGCCGCCGGCCGACGAATCGCTGCTGGCCTTCCACGACCGCTTCCTGCTGCGCGTGCCGGTGGCCCCGGTGGGCGACGCCAGCTTCGCCGCGCTGCTGCAGTTGGGCGACGCGCCGCTACCCGCCGCCCCCGCGCCGCTGACTGCGGCCGACCGTGCCGCCGTGCTGGCCGGCCGCGAGCGCGTGGCCCTGGGCGACGACGCGCTGGCCGCGCTGGCCGCGCTGCGCGGCTTCGTGGCGCAGCAGGGTTGGCCGATGTCCGACCGGCGCTGGCGCCAACTGGTGGCGTTGATGCGCTGCGCCGCGCACACCGAGGGCCGCGCGCAGGTCGACGCGCTCGACCTCTGGCTGGTGCCCTACGTCGTCAGCCCCGACGCCGACGCCACGCCGCGCGCCGTCGACTGGGTGGCCGCGCAGGTGGCGCAGGCCTTGCCGCAAGACGCCCCCTGGCTCACCCATGCCGTCGAGGCCTTCGAGAAGCAGCTCGAGATCGAACTGCAGCTGCCTGCCGAGGACGGCGACGCCACCGGTGCCAACGAGGCCGGCAAGCTGGCCGTGGCGCGCGCGCTGGGCGGCAGCGAGGGCAGCAACGCCATGGCCCGCTTCGTCTCGTCGACGCTGGAAGACCGCCAGCGCCGCCGCTTCAGCCCCGTGCACGTGGCCGCGCGCGCGGCCCAGGTGGACGAGGTGGCCGCGCGCGCCCGGGCCGCCCGGGCACCGGTGCAGGCCGCGCTGGACACGCTGGCGCAGCGCCTGGCCGGCCGCGTCTGGCTGCCGCCCGAGCTGGCCGCGCGCTGGTGCGGCGCGCACCGCCACACGCTGGCGGTGCTCGACGGCCTGCTGGCGCGCCTGGCGGTCTGCCGGGCCGGCTTCGCCGCGCTGCCGGTGGATGCCGCGCTGGCCACCGGCACGCCGCCGCCGGTGCGGCTGGGCGGCGAGTAACGCAAGATGGGCGCGTCCACCGCGGTCACTGCGCCGAACCCGGCCGACGCGCCCTACCACCGCCTGGCCGACCTGCCGCGCACGCTGTGGCTGCCGGTGCTGATCACCGCCGTCGGCGACAGCGCCCGGCGGCTGGAGCACCTGCCGCTGTGGCGCGACACGCTGGCCCTGGGCGAACTGCCGCCGGCCGAGGCCGACTTCGGCGACGCCGAGGCGCTGGCCGCGCTGCGCGGCGTGATCGGCGAGCTGGGCCTGGCCGCGCTGTGCCGCGGCGCGCCGGCGATGGTCGAGCAGTTGCTGCGCACGCTGCTGTGGCACCTCGACCGCCTGATCGACCTGCAGCCTCGGCTCGGCCGCGCCGAGGCCATCGCCGCGGCGGCCGAGGGCTTCCGCGGCGAGTGGCAGCAGGAGAAGGGCGACTGGGAAGAACTGCTGGTGCTGCTGCAGGGCCTGGGCGACCTGGCCTCGCTGCGCTGGGACGAGCTGCGCGGCCAGTTGAGCAGCCGCGAGTTCCACGAGGCCAAGCGCATCGCCGAGCACCTGGCGCGGCTGCCGGCGCTGGCCGAGCTGATCCGCAGGCTCGGCCGCGCCGAGCGCAGTGCGCTGCCGCTGGCGCTGCCACCGCAGCCGCTGGACGCCAGCGCGCAGCGCGTGCTGGGTGTCAAGGTGGTCGAGACGCGCCTGCCCGACGCCCCGGGCGAACTGCGCGGCATCCGCCTGTCCGACCGCCTGGACGGCATGCTCGGCAGCGAGGCCGCGCTGCTGGTGCACCCGGTGGCGCACAAGCTGTGGCGCGCCCGGCGCGCCGAGGCGCGGCTGCTCACCTACGACAGCGAGGCCGTGCTGCTCGACCTGCGCCCCGACCCGCTGCGCCCGCCGCGCCACGCGCTGGCACCGCCCCGGCCCGAGGCGCTGGAGCGCGGGCCGATCATCCTGTGCCTGGACACCTCGGGCTCGATGCGCGGCGCGCCCGAGAACATCGCCAAGGCGGTGGCGCTGCAGGCGCTGCGCACCGCGCACCACGAGAAGCGCGGCTGCCTGCTCATCGCCTTCGGCGGCCCCGACGAGGTGATCGAGCGCGAACTGGGCCTGCACCGCGACGGCCTCGCCGCCCTGCTGGCGCTGATGGGCCAGGGCTTCGACGGCGGCACCGACGTGCAAGGCCCGATCGAGCGCGCCATCGAGCGCGTGCACCAGGCCCGCTGGGCCAGCGCCGACCTGGTGATCGTCAGCGACGGAGAGTTCGGCTGCACCCCCGCCACGCTGGACCGGCTGGACGAGGCGCGAGAACGGCTGGGCCTGCGCGTGCAGGGCGTGCTGGTGGGCGACCGCGAGACGATGGGCCTGATGGACGTGGCCGACGACATCTTCTGGGTGCGCGACTGGCGCCGCCACGTCGACGGCCCGGTGCCGGCCAGCCTGACCGTGTCGCCGGTGCACAGCAAGAGCCTGACGGCGCTGTACTTCCCGAATGCCATCTCGGGCCGCGCGTCGCGGCATCGGCCGGGCTGAGCGCCGCGCCCGGTGTACGCTGCGCCCGCGACCCATCCACCCGCCGAGGAATCCGCCGATGACCCACCCCCACCCGCGTCGGCGTTCCAGCCTGCTGGCCCTGGCCACCGTGGTGGCCGGGCTGGCCCCGCCGGCCTCGGCCGCCTGGGAACCCACCGGCACGCAGACCGTGCGCCTGCACGGCCGCGACGGCCAGTCGGTGGCCATCGGCAGCGTGAGCTTCCAGCCCCGCGCCGACGGCCGCACCGGCTTCACGCTGGCGCTGGACCATGGGCGGCTGAAGGACTTCTTCCTGTCGATGAAGGAGTTCAAGTGCGTCGAGGCGCCCGACGAGGTGATGTGCCACGTGCCCTACCCCTATCCGCAGCCGGGCACCGTCGGCACCGGTGACCTGGTCTGGCTGGAGCATTCGCTGCTGTTCCTGTTCAAGCGGCCCGGCGAGTTCGGCGCCAAGCTGTGGAACGGCATGTACTTCAAGCTGCAGGCCGGCGAGCGCGGCCTGGTCGGCACGCCGCAGGCCATCGACCTGAACCTCATCAGCGCGCCGCCCGCCCAGCCCGGCGTGCCGCCCTACCGGCCCGCCCTGCGCGACGACATCGCGCCCGGGGCGCGCTGGTTCGAGCGCCTGACGATCGAGTAGCGCCTTCGCCCGTCCACGCCGAACCGCATGGACGGTCCTTGCGAGGAGCCATGGCGTGCACGATGTGGCGGCAGCACACGACCCCATTGGGCCCAATTTGGCCAAATGAGGGAAAAAGGGCCCATACTGTCGCCTCAGCCCCCAGGAACCGACCATGACCGCCGCCGCCCAGCCCGCCCCCGAACCGCTCCTGGCCCAGCTGGCGCGCAAGCCCGTGTCGGACGTCAAGCGCGAGGGCTGGCGGGGCATCATGCGGTCGGTCGATGCCGCGGGCAAATTGCTGATGACCAACCACGACCAGCCCGAGGCCGTGATCCTGTCGCTGCGCGAGTTCAGGGTGCTCACCGAACTGGCCGAGCGCACGCAGCGCGACAACCAGGGCAAACTCGAGCGCCTGAGCCAGGCCTTCGATGCCGAACTGGCGGTGCTGAAGCAGGCCGATGCCGGCGACCGGCTGCGCGCGGCCTTCGACGCGCCCCCGGCGCTGAACGGTGAGGTCATCGCCGGCCGCGGCTTCTGATGGCTGCCGCCCGGCCGCCCCGGGCCGGCAAGCCGCCACCGCCACGGCCCGGCACGGCGGCCACCCCGACGCCCGCCACCGGTCGGCGGCCGGTGCTGCTGGTGCTGGCCGGCGTCAACGGCGCGGGCAAGAGCTCGGTCGGCGGTGGCGTCATGCTGCGCCGGGCAGGCCTGACCTGGTTCAACCCCGACACCTACACGCGCCTGCTCGTCGACTGCGGCCTGCCGCTGGCCGACGCCAATGCGCAGGCCTGGCAGCATGGGGTCGACCTGATCGACCAGGCCCAGGCCGCCGGCCACAGCCACGCCTTCGAAACCACCCTGGGCGGCTCGACCATGGCGCAGAAGATCGCCGAGGCCTCGCGCACGCACGACGTGCTGATGTGGTTCTGCGGGCTGTCGTCGCCCGAGCACCACATGGCGCGCGTGGCGGCCCGGGTGGCCGCCGGCGGCCACGACATCCCCGAGGCCAGGATCCGCGAGCGCTGGGTGAACGCGCCGCTGAACCTCATCGACCTGATGCCGCGCCTGCACGAACTGCGCGTGTTCGACAACAGCGCAGACGCCGCCCCCGGCACCGCGGTGCCTGACCCGGTGCGGGTGCTGCACGCGCGGCAGGGCGCCGTCGAGTTTCCTCTGGCGCTGGCAGACCTCGAACGCACGCCGAACTGGGCCAAGCCGATCGTCGAGGCGGCCCGGGCCCTGCAGCGCCGCTGAGCCGGCGCGGCAGGGCAGGCGCCGCGCGCAGACCGCGATCGGCGTGCATGCACCACGCGCGCCACCCGCCATGGCCGCAGGGCTTTGGCCGCCGCATGGAACAATCCGCGGCCCGCTGAGTCTGTCCAGGCCGGTCCAGCCTGCACACCATGCCCACCGCCCCCAAGACCTTCACCCTCGCCGATTTCGATTTCGCGCTGCCGCCCGAACTGGTTGCCCAGCATCCGGCGGCCGAACGCAGCGGTTCGCGCCTGCTCGACGGCACCGGCACGCTGCCGGTGGACCGCCGCTTCCGCGACCTGCCCGGGCTGCTGTCGCCCGGCGACCTGCTGGTGTTCAACGACACCCGCGTGCTGAAGGCGCGCCTGTTCGGCGAGAAGCCCACCGGTGGCGCGGTGGAGGCGCTGGTGGAGCGCGTGCTGCCCGGCGGCTTCGAGGTGATGGCCCACCTGCGCGCCAGCAAGTCGCCGCGGCCGGGCACGACGATCCAGTTCGCGCAGGGCGCGTTCGAGGCCGAGGTGCTGGGCCGCGGCGGGCCCGACGACGCCCTGTTCCACCTGCGCTTCCCGTCCGACCCGCTGGCGCTGCTCGAGGCCCACGGCCATGTGCCGCTGCCGCCCTACATCACGCATGCCGACGGCGCCGACGACGTGTCGCGCTACCAGACCGTGTTCGCGGCACGGCCCGGCGCCATCGCCGCGCCGACCGCGTCGCTGCACTTCGACGAGGCCGTGCTGGCGGCGCTGGCCGCGCGCGGCGTGGGCCGTGCGCGGGTCACGCTGCACGTGGGCGCCGGCACCTTCCAGCCGGTGCGCAGCGAGAACCTGGCCGAGCACCACATGCACAGCGAGTGGTTCGAGGTGCCCGAGGACACCGTGGCCGCCATCGCCGCCACCCGCGCCCGTGGCCACCGCGTGGTCGCCGCCGGCACCACCACCTTGCGCGCGCTGGAGTCGGCCGCGCTGGGCGGCACGCTGCGCGCCGGGGCGCGCGAGACCGACCTGTTCATCACCCCGGGCTTCGACTTCCACGTGGTCGACCGGCTGATCACCAATTTCCACCTGCCGCGCAGCACGCTGCTGATGCTGGTGTCGGCCTTCGCCGGGTACGCCCACGCCATGGCGCTGTACCGCCACGCCATCGAGGCACGCTACCGCTTCTTCAGCTACGGCGACGCGATGCTGCTCGACCGGCGCCCTGCCGGCGCCCCGGCGCACGGCGACTGAGCCGCCCCTTCGGACGGCACGTGCCCGCGCGCGCCAGCGCGATCTGCGTACACTGGCGCCCGCCCGACACACCCAAGCTCGCGAGAGAGGGACACCATGCACGTCAAGCTGATGCTCGCCGTCACGATCGCCGCCGCCGCCCCGCTGTCGCAGGCGGCCGCGCCCGTCTTCCTGGTCGAGGACCATTCCACCAGCGCCGTCATGGACAAGGCCACCGCCCTGTCGGTGTGGAAGGACAACCTGCCCGACAAGCTGACGCTGCGCCTGGGCAAGCTCTACAAGACCAGCCGCTGGGGCTTCCTCAGCCAGGTCGAGGGCGGCTTCACCGAGAACAAGACCTGCGTGGTCACCGCGCGCGCGGCCTTCGTGCCATTGACCCGCGGCCGCGTCATCTTCGCGCCCGACAAGATGGCCACCACCTTCGACGCCCAGCCCGGCCTCACCGGCGACCAGTGCAAGGCGCTGGCCAAGTCCAAGCTGGAGGAATCGGTGAAGGTCGTGGTGTCGGCGCTGGCGGCGCCGAAGTAGCCGCGGCCGCCGCGCGGGGCCGAGGGGCGCCGAGGGGCGATCAGCGCGGTGGGGTGCCGCGCAACGCGGCCCAGTGCTCCGGCGACAGCCGCTGCGCCACCCGCAGGTCGATGACCACCGTGTGGGCGGCCTTGTCGTGCAGCGCCTGGCGGTTCGGATCCCACAGCACCTGCAGGAAGCCCAGCCCGCCGGTGGCCATGCCCGCGGCGTAGCCGCCGTAGCGCTTCAGGCACTGCAGCACCGTCATCGGCTTGCCGGTGAGCTCGACCACCCGCAGGCCCAGCCATCGCTTGCCCAGCGTCTGCCCGCGCCAGCGCGCCGGCAGCAGCGAGAAGTAGGCGATCGACCAGCCGTAGCCGCGCGCCAGGTCGTCCCACCAGCCCAGCCACCGGTCGCGCCACTTCAGCGGTGCCGGCTTGCGGGCCTCGGCCAGCTCGGCCTCCAGTTCGGCGATGCGCGCGGCCGTCGCCACCTCGGCCACCATGGCCGAGGCCGCCGCGGCAATGGCCTGCGCCGCGTCGACCGGCCGGCCCGCCGGCACGGCACTGGCGGCCACGGCCGGCCCTGACGCCGCACCGTCGACCGCGGCCGGCGATGGCACGCCGCCGCCAGCCACGGAGGCGACCGATGCGCTCGAGGCCGCCTCGTCGCCGCGGCGCACGATCAGCCCCACGCCCGGCGCCTCCCACGTCACGTCGGCGTCGAGCTCCCGCGCGCCGTCGGCACCCGAGCCACTGCGCCAGCCCTGCTGCAGGCCGGCGAGCGCCAGCAGCGCGGCCAGTGCCCAGGCCCAGCGCGGAGCGCTGCGGCCGCGGCGCTCGGCCCAGGCCTGCGCGCCCGCCAGCACCACCAGCGCCGCGAACCACCAGCCGTTGCCCAGGCTGGCCACCACGCCGATGGCGGCCAGGTCCACGGCCATCGCCGCCGCGCGCCGCCACGGCCGCGCCAGCGGCAGGCCCAGCAGGTCGGGCGAGACGTCCAGGTCCTCCGGGGTGACCCACTGGCGCGGGTCGATCTTGGCGATGGCCATCGGCCGATCGTAGCGAAGCCGAGACGGCTGCTCCAGGGAGCGACACGGCGTGGCGTCCTGCGCAGCAGCGCTGCTCCAGCCTGGCGAAATGGCCGGCCGACTTGAGGGTCGTCAAAGCGCATCGGGTGCTGCGTTGCACCATCCCCCCCATCGATGCCATGCGATGCACAGGAGAACCCACGATGACACGCCATTCGATTGCCCTGGCCGCCCTGATGGCCGCCAGCCTGCCGGCCCTGGCCGCCGAACCGGCAAAGGACGACGCCATGCTCAAGCTGGCCACCACCAGCGGCTGCATGACCTGCCACCACATCGACCCGGGCGCCAAGGGCCCGGACGGCCTGGCCCCGATCGGCCCGGCCTGGCGCGACGTGTCGGCCAAGTACAAGGGCCAGAAGAACGCCGCGGCCGCGCTGACCCACACGGTGATGACCGGCTCCAACCCCTACGAGAGCCACTGGAAGGGCAAGGTCTCGGGCCTGGCGATGCCGCCGAACGCGGTGGCGATCAAGGAAGCCGACGCCAAGAAGCTGGTCAACTGGATCCTCGCGCTCGACGCCGGCAAGAAGTCCTGAAGAAGCCGCCCGCCGCCCGGCGGGCGCCTGCATGCGGGCTGCGACAATCCCGCCATGTTGACATTCGAGTTGCTGGCCACCGAAGGGCATGCGCGCCGGGGCCGCCTCACCTTGAACCACGGCGTCGTCGAGACGCCGATCTTCATGCCCGTGGGCACCTACGGCACCGTCAAGGGCGTGCTGCCGCGCTCGCTGGTCGACATGGGCGCGCAGATCATCCTGGGCAACACCTTCCACCTGTGGCTGCGCCCGGGGCTGGACGTGATCGCCGCGTTCAAGGGCCTGCACGCCTTCGAGGGCTGGCAGCGGCCCATCCTCACCGACTCGGGCGGCTTCCAGGTGTGGAGCCTGGGCGAGATGCGCAAGATCAGCGAGGAGGGCGTGCGCTTCGCTTCGCCCGTGAACGGCGACAAGCTGTTCCTGACACCCGAAGTGAGCATGCAGGTGCAGACCGTGCTGGACAGCGACATCGTCATGCAGTTCGACGAGTGCACGCCGTACGAAACCCGCGGCAAGCTCACCACCGAGGCCGAGGCGCGCGCGTCGATGCAGCTGAGCCTGCGCTGGGCGCAGCGCTGCCGCGCCGAGTTCGACCGGCTGGGCAACCGCAACGCCCTCTTCGGCATCGTGCAGGGCGGCATGTTCGAAAGCCTGCGCGACGAATCGCTGCAGGCGCTGGTCGAGATGGACCTGCCCGGCTACGCCGTCGGCGGCGTCAGCGTCGGCGAGCCCAAGGAAGACATGCGCCGCATCATGGCCCACACGCCGCACCGGCTTCCGGCGCACAAGCCGCGCTACCTGATGGGCGTGGGCACGCCCGAAGACCTGGTGGAGGGCGTGGCCTGCGGCGTCGACATGTTCGACTGCGTGATGCCCACGCGCAACGCGCGCAACGGCCACCTGTTCACCCGCTACGGCGACCTGCGCATCCGCAACGCCCGCCACAAGACCGACCCGCGGCCGATCGACGAGACCTGTGGCTGCCACACCTGCACCTCCGGCATGAGCCGGGCCTACCTTCACCACCTCGACCGTTGCGGCGAGATGCTGGGCCCGATGCTCACGACGATCCACAATCTGCACTACTACCTGCACCTGATGCAGGAAGTGCGCGACGCGCTCGAACAAGGCCGCTTCCAGGCCTGGCGCACCCAATTCCTGGCCGACCGCGCACGCGGCGTCTGAGAGGCTGAGAGTTTTCGATCATGCCCGCTCACCACCCCCAAACGCACCCGCTCGTCGTTGCAAATGCTCGCCATAGCCCGAGCTATGGCTGCGCTTTGCGCCTAGATCGGGCACGTCTGGGGGTGTCGCTCGGGCACGCTCGCCTTCCTCTCAGCCTCTGAGGCACCACCGAACCCACCCATCGCGCCGCGAGCGCGTCACCGAACCGGACTCCACACGCCCCATGGCG
>NZ_MWLO01000051.1 GCF_002198735.1 Ideonella sp. A 288 | reverse complement strand
GTTCGGGATGCGAGTCATTCTGCGAAGGGCGGCGCTGCGCCGCGTCGCCCTGTCGGGGGGACGAACGGTCGGGATTTGGGGGGGCAACCAGTCCCCCCGGAAGGGGGGGTGCGGTTCAGATACCGCGGATCAACTGACGGAACTCGTCCACGTCCTCGAAGCTGCGGTAGACCGACGCGAAGCGCACGTAGGCCACCTTGTCGATGCGCTTGAGCTCGCGCATCACCAGTTCGCCCAGGCGGGCGCTGGGCACTTCCTTGGCGCCGGTGGCGAGCAGCTTTTCCTGGATGCGCTCGAGTGCCGCATCCACCTGCTCGACGCTCACCGGGCGCTTTCGCAGCGCCAGCATCATCGAGGCGCGCAGCTTGGCGGCATCGAACTCGGTGCGGGCGCCATCTTTCTTGACCACCGCCGGCAGCGCGATCTCGGCGCGCTCGTAGGTGGTGAAGCGCTTGTCGCACTTCAGGCAGCGGCGCCGCCGCCGGATGACGTCGCCCTCGTCGGACTCCCGGGTCTCGACGACCTGGGTCTCCTCGTGGGCACAGTAGGGGCAACGCATCGGCGGGGCTTCGGCGGCGGGGTGGGGTCAGCCGCGGTAGACGGGGAACTCGCGGGTCAGCGCGCCCACCTGCTCGCGCACGGCCGCCAGTCGGGCCGCGTCCTGCGGGTGGTCCAGCACGTCGGCGATCAGGTTGGCGGTGGCCACGGCCTCGCGCTCGCGGAAGCCCCGCGTGGTCATGGCCGGCGAGCCCAGGCGGATGCCGCTGGTGACCATCGGCTTCTGCGGGTCGTTCGGGATGCCGTTCTTGTTGCAGGTCATGTGCGCGCTGCCGAGGATGGCTTCGGCTTCCTTGCCCGTCAGGCCCTTGGGGCGCAGGTCGACCAGCATCACGTGGCTCTCGGTGCGGCCGCTGACGATGCGCAAGCCGCGCTGGGTCAGCGTGGTGGCCATCGCGGCGGCGTTCTTGACGACCTGCTGCTGGTAGGTCTTGAACTCGGGCGACAGCGCTTCCTTGAAGGCCACCGCCTTGGCGGCGATGACGTGCATCAGCGGGCCGCCCTGGATGCCGGGGAAGATGGCGCTGTTGATCTGCTTGGCGACAGCGTCTTTCATCAGGATCAGGCCGCCGCGCGGGCCGCGCAGGGTTTTGTGGGTGGTGGAGGTCACCACGTCGGCGTGCGGCACCGGGTTGGGGTAGACGCCCGCGGCGATGAGGCCGGCGTAGTGCGCCATGTCGACCATGAAGTAGGCGCCGATCTCGCGGGCCACCTTCGCGAAGCGCTCGAAGTCGATGCGCAGCGCATAGGCCGATGCGCCGGCGATGATCAGC
Organism: Ideonella sp. A 288; assembly: GCF_002198735.1. Taxonomy (GTDB): domain Bacteria; phylum Pseudomonadota; class Gammaproteobacteria; order Burkholderiales; family Burkholderiaceae_C; genus Pseudaquabacterium. The sequence goes on along the minus strand of NZ_MWLO01000051.1, from coordinate 13,819 downwards.
TTGGGCTTGTGCTCCCGGGCCAGGCGTTCCATCGCGTCGTAGTCGATGGCCTCGTTGGCGTCCAGGCCGTAGCTCACCACCTTGAACCACTTGCCGCTCATGTTGAGCGCCATGCCGTGGGTGAGGTGGCCGCCCTCCGCCAGGCTCATGCCCATGATGGTGTCGCCGGGCTGCAGCAGGCCGAAGAACACCGCCTGGTTGGCCTGCGAGCCGGAATTGGGTTGCACGTTGGCGTGCTCGGCGCCGAAGATCTGCTTCAGGCGGTCGATGGCCAGCTGCTCGACCACGTCGACATGTTCGCAGCCGCCGTAGTAGCGCTTGCCGGGATAGCCTTCGGCGTACTTGTTGGTGAGTTGCGAGCCCTGGGCCTGCATGACCGCCGGCGAGGCGTAGTTTTCCGACGCGATCAGTTCGATGTGGTCTTCCTGGCGGGCGTTCTCGGCCTGGATGACGGCGAACAATTCGGGGTCGACGTTGGCGACGGTGGATTGGGAGCGGTCGAACATGGGGGCAGTCCTCGAGGTGAACATGGTCCCGCCGACCGCCGATGTGCATCGGCCCGGCCGCGGGCTGCCCAGGCGAACGGCTATTGGGGACGGCAGCATCCGCGGGACGCCGCTCGTTCGCGCTCCATGGTGGTGATCCACCTCGGGCCCCTGGCAGGAGGCCCTATCGCCAGTCGCGCTGTTGGAAAGTGTAGCGGAGCCGTTCAGCGAAGCAGCGCGACGCGCTCGTCTTCGACGGCCGTCGGCGGCGCCGAGGCCGGCATGGCGGGCGCTTCGGGCAGTGCCTGCGGCGTGTTGGCTTCCGACGGCGACAGCGGCCTGAACACCGGCAGCGGCGCGTTGATCGACACCGGCTTGCCGTTGGCCACCAATTGAAGGTGGGTTTGCTCGGCCAGCACCTTGACGACGTAGCCGCCGTCCTGTCCATGGATGGCGGCGCCCACGTAATAGCGCAAGCCCGCCTCCAGCCCGCCGGCCCGCGCGATGCATTCCTTCAGCACCTGCACCCCGACGCGCAGGTTGGTGACCGGGTCGAAGGCCGCGCGGGCGCCCCCGAAGGCCTGGTACTTGTCGTCGTGGATGCGGGTCATCACCTGCATCAGCCCTTGGGCGCCCACCGGGCTCTGGGCAAACGGATTGAAGCTCGACTCGATGGCCATCACGGCCAGCACCAGCGTCGGGTCGACGCCCATGCGGTGGCCAACGGACCAGGCCTCCTGGACAAGGCGGCTCAGCGGCTCGGGCGCCACCTTGTAGCGCCGGGCCAGCCACTGGGCCACCGCCGCCTGCTGGCGGGGCAGTTCGCGCGGGTCTACTGCCGTGGCGCGTTCGATGGCGCTGGGCTCGGCCATTTCGGCCAGCACGTCGTCACTGGCCGGTGTGCGGGCTTCCTGGCGCTCGAGCAGCCAGTCGAGAGCGTGCTGCTCGATGCTGTGGCGCAGGTCGGCCCGGGTGCCCGCGAACAGCAGCGCGGCCACCACGCACAGCCCCAGCAGCGCCAGCGAGTTGTGGCAGATCTCGAGCAGGCCGTGGCCCACGTCGCGCAGGAAGACGGTGGTCGATTCGAAACATGTGCTGCGCCATCGGCGCAATCGGGACAGGACGGTCATGCGGATCCTCACTGTGCGTCGGGACGTCGGGGCTCGTGGCCCCAGGCGTTCGAACCCGACGTCGATAATCGTAGGGTCCCGCGCATCGATCGACGGCGGCCCGGAAGGAATGGTCCCGGCGCCTGCGGTGTCGTCCCGCCCGGATCGCCTTGCCACGCTCGTCGAGGGTTAACCCTCAAGACTCGGTCGACCGGATTCTAGGAAGCTCGATAATAACCCGTCAAGCATATCAATATGTCCCATAACTACTTAATTGTATGAAGTACCGAGACTTGAGGGACTTTGCGGGCCAGTTGGAGCAAATGGGCGAGTTGCGGCGCGTTCGAGAGCCGGTGTCCCCCCAACTTGAAATGACGGCGCTGGCCGACCGGGTGCTTCGCGCCGAAGGGCCTGCGCTGTGGTTCGAGGCCTCGCCGCCGCAGCGCTGGCCAGTGCTGGCCAACCTGTTCGGCACGCCGCGGCGGGTGGCGCTGGGCATGGGGGCCGACAGCACGGCCGAGTTGCGCGACATCGGCCGCCTGCTGGCCAGCTTGAAGGAGCCCGAACCGCCCAAGGGACTCAAGGACGCCGGCCGCCTGGTGCAACTGGCCAAGGCGCTGTGGGACATGAAGCCGGTGCGACGCCGCGATGGCCCGTGCCGTGAGGTGCGGCTGGCCTCGGACGAGATCGACCTGGCCACCTGGCCCATCCAGCATTGCTGGCCAGACGACGCCGGCCCGCTGATCACATGGGGGCTGGTCGTCACCCGCGGCCCGCAGAACGTCGAGCGGCCGCGCCTGCGCCAGAACATCGGCATCTACCGCCAGCAGGTGATCGGCCCGCGCGAGGTGATCATGCGCTGGCTGGCCCATCGCGGCGGGGCGCTCGACTTCCGCGAGTTCGCGTTGGCGCAGCCGGGCCAGCCCTTCCCCATGGCCGTGGCGCTGGGGGCCGACCCGGCCACCATGCTGGGCGCGGTGACACCGGTGCCCGACAGCCTGTCGGAGTACCAGTTCGCGGGCCTGCTGCGTGGCAGCCCGACCGAGGTGGTCGACTGCGAGGTTGGCCAGCCGGGGCGGCCCTTGCAGGTGCCGGTGTCGGCCGAGATCGTCCTGGAAGGTCATGTGCCCGTGGCCGAACGCGGATTCGAGGGGCGCAGCCCCCACGGTGTGCCGTGGCGCGAGAAGGGCGGGTACCTGCACGCGCTGGAGGGGCCGTTCGGCGACCACACCGGCTACTACAACGAGCAGGACTGGTTTCCGGTGTTCCGCATCGACCGCGTCAGCCATCGGCGTGACCCGGTTTACCACTCCACCTACACCGGCAAGCCGCCCGACGAACCGGCGGTGCTGGGGGTTGCGCTCAATGAAGTCTTCGTGCCGATCCTGCAGAAGCAGTTCCCGGAGATCACCGATTTCTACCTGCCGCCCGAGGGCTGCAGCTACCGCCTGGCGGTGATCTCGATCCGCAAGAGCTACCCTGGCCACGCCAAGCGGTTGATGTTCGGGCTGTGGAGCTTCCTGCGCCAGTTCATGTACACCAAGTTCATCATCGTGACCGACGACGACGTGAACATCCGCGACTGGAAGGAAGTGGTGTGGGCCATCACCACGCGCATGGACCCGGTGCGCGACACCACCCTCGTCGAAGGCACGCCGATCGACTACCTGGACTTCGCCTCTCCGGTGAGTGGGCTGGGCGGCAAGATGGGGCTGGACGCCACCAACAAGTGGCCAGGAGAAACGTCCCGGGAGTGGGGCCGGTCGATCACGATGCCCGACGCGGTGCGCACCCGTGTCGACGCGCTGTTCGCCGCCGTCATGGCAGGGCCGACGAAGGGCAATTGACCTGCCGCAACCGTGGGCATGACGGGGCACTTGCCCCTCGGCTGGCGCTGCACTATCGTTGCCTTGCCTTCTGCAAGAAGGTACCCGAGTGCTCGCAGTCTCTGCGAGTCAGGAGCCCCGGGCCCAATTCCCCCGGAGCTCCACATGGTGGCCCATCAGCCGCCCGCCCCTCCGTGCCGAAAGGCCGGAGGGGTTTGTACTTCTGGCCCTTCCGATGGCCCCGGTGGCATCAGGGCGTCGCGTGCCTGCGGACAATTCCGACTGGTTCATCGCACACAAGAAATCAAGGACGACATGGCGACGCACGAAACCATCACGCTCGGTGGCGGTTGCTTCTGGTGCCTCGAAGCGGTCTACGAGCGTGTCGACGGCGTGGTGGCCGTCGAGTCGGGCTATTGCAACGGTCATGTGGTCGCCCCCAGTTACGAAGCCGTGTGCACGGGCAACACCGGCCACGCCGAGGTGGTGCGGGTCACCTTCGACGCCGACCGGATCAGCCTGCGAGAGATGCTCGAGATCTTCTTCGTCGTGCATGACCCGAGCACCCCGAACCGCCAGGGCAACGATGTCGGTACCCAGTACCGATCGGGCATCTACGTGCGCTCGCCGATGCAGGACCAAGTGGCGCGCGAGGTGCTGGCCAAGGTGAACAGCCAGACGGGCCGGCGGGCCGTGACCGAGGTGGCCACCGAGGCGAACTACTCCCGTGCGGAGGCCTACCACCAGCACTACTTCGCCAACCATCCCGACCAGAGCTATTGCGCCTTCGTGGTGGCGCCGAAGGTGGACAAGTTCAAGCGCACGTTCGCCACCCGGTACCGGCCCTGACCGACCGGTGCGGCACCGGCGCGAACGCCTTGTTGCGCCGGCCTCGTGCGCTCAGGGCGCGAGCCGTTCGCGGATCCAGCGGCCGCCGTCGAGGCGATAGCACAGTCGATCGTGCAGGCGGCTCTTGCGGCCCTGCCAGAACTCCCAGCGGTCCGGCCGCAAACGGTAGCCGCCCCAATGCGGCGGCCGCGGCGGCGAAAGCGCATACTGGGCTGCCACGCGCGCCGCGTTGGCCACCAGCACGGCCCGCGACGAGATCACCTGGCTCTGCGGCGAGGCCCAGGCACCGATGCGCGAGTCGAGCGGCCTGGACGCGAAGTAGGCGTCGGCCTGCGCGCCTTCCACCTTCTCGACCGAGCCTTCGATGCGCACGACGCGCTCGAGTTCGACCCAATGGAACTGCAGCGCTGCAAATGGATTTGCCGCGAGTTCCGTGCCCTTGCGGCTGTGGTAGCTGGTGTACCAGACCAGGCCCTGCTCGTCGAAGCCCTTGACCAGCACGACCCGGGTCGACGGGCGTCCGCCCGGCCCGACGGTGGCCAGGGTCATGGCATTGGGTTCGGGCACCTTGGCGTCCAGCGCCTCCTGAAACCAGGCCTCGAACTGTTGCATCGGGCGCTCGCCTGAGGCCGCTTCATCGAGTTCGGCACGTTCGTAGCTCTTGCGGAGGTCGGCGATCTTGGGGTCCATGGCCCGAGTATGCCGGTGTCGAACGAGGGCTGGACCCTACGTGGTACGCCTTAGGTGATCGTACGACTGTCTAATCGAGGGGGTGGCCGCCATGCTATGTTGGTCATGAACCTGCCTCCAGTGATCGTCGTGCTCGCCGCGGGGCGCGGTAGCCGCTTCGACGCGATGCGCCACAAGCTCGCTCAGCCGCTCGGCACGAGTACCGTGCTGGGACAAACGGTAGGCCATGCCATCGCCAGCGGCCTGCCGGTGGTGGTGGTCACCACCGAGCCGCTGATGGCCGAGGCGGCCAGCCTGGTCGCGGGGCGAGACGTGGTGCTGCTGCCCGGCCTGCAGCGAGGGTCGGCCGCGCTGGGCATGGGTTATTCCATCGCCGCGGGTGTGGCGGCCCGCCCCAACGCCTCGGGATGGCTGGTGCTGCCGGGCGACATGCCGCTGGTCAGGCCGGCGAGCATCCGGGCGGTGGCCGCGTCCTTGGCGAGTCATCCGGTGGTGTTCGCCCAGCACCTGGGCCGCCGCGGCCATCCGGTGGGATTCTCGGCCGAACTGTTCTCCGACCTGGTGCAGCTCAGCGGCGACGAAGGCGCCCGCCGCGTTGTCGCGCGCTATCCCTCGCACGGGGTCGAGGTGGGCGATCCGGGGGTGCTGGTCGATGTCGACACGCCCAGCGACCTGGCCGCGGTGCGTGACCGGGTGACCACCCCGGGCGCGCCGCGCTGATCAGGCCAGGCCGGCCCGGCGCGCCAGAAACACCAGGCGGGCCAGTTCGCGGTCGAGCATGCCGTGCTCCCTCAAGGCGTGCGCGGTGAGCAGCATGTAGTCCAGCGTCGTGCCGTACCGTCCCCGTGCCGCGCGCAGCACCTGCAGCAGCGTCTCGTCGTCCATGTGGCCGGTGAAGTTCGGGCTGCGGCGGCTCAGCGTGAAGGCGAGGGCGGGCACCGTGCCCTGCGCCGTGCGGCAGGCCAGCCAACGGGGGTCGTACACGCCGGTGGGCATCTCGCGGGCCCACAGTCGGTCCAGTTCGCTGGCGGCGCGCTGGCGCGCGATGCGATAGACCATGCCGCGGCAACTGCCCCCCGACACCAGGGCGAACACCAGCCCGGGTTGCTCGGGCGTGCCCCGGTTGATGCGCGAGCGCATCCTGAAAGTGCGGTGCCAGCCATGCACCAGCGCGGGCCGGTGCTCGACGAACTCGAACTCGGGCCGCCAGATCAGCGACGCATAGCCGAACACCCAGAGATCGCCCCGTCCACCCCATTGCGTGCGGGTGGCATCGAGCAGGGCGGCGGTGTCGCGGAGTGCAGGGACCATGGCGAGTCCCCGGAGCATGCCAGAGCCCGACGGGAGCTTGTGGTGATGTAACCAGGTTACTTGTTTTTAGATTCATCGATTACACTCGCGGCATGAAGACTGGCATCACCCGGATCACCGACCGGATCAAGGCTCGCAGTGCGTCGACGCGGGCCGCCTACCTGGCCCAGGTCGACCGCCTCGCCCAGCGTCCGCCGGGCGCCCAGCGCATGGGCTGCGCCAATGTCGCCCACGCCTTCGCGGCGATGCCGGGCGACCAGCGACTGCGGGTCGTGGCCCAGCGCGCGCCGAACCTGGCGGTGGTCACCGCCTACAACGACATGCTGTCGGCGCACCAGCCCTATGAGTCCTACCCAACCCTGATCCGCGACGAAGCGCGGCGCCTGGGCGCCACGGCGCAGGTGGCCGGCGGCGTGCCGGCGATGTGCGACGGCGTCACCCAGGGCCTGCCGGGCATGGAGCTGAGCCTGTTCTCGCGCGACAGCATCGCGATGGCCACTGCCATTGCCCTGTCGCACGACGTGTTCGATGGCGCCCTGCTGCTGGGCGTGTGCGACAAGATCGTGCCGGGCCTGCTGATCGGTGCGCTGCACTTCGGCCACCTGCCTTGCGTCTTCGTGCCGGCCGGCCCCATGTCGACCGGGTTGTCCAACACCGCCAAGTCCAAGGTGCGCGAGCAGCATGCCCAGGGCCTGGTGGGCCGCGACCAGTTGCTCGCGGCCGAGCAGGCCGCCTACCACGGCGTGGGCACCTGCACCTTCTACGGCACCGCCAACAGCAACCAGATGCTGCTCGAGGCGATGGGGCTGCATGTGCCCGGCGCCGCCTTCGTGCACCCCGAGGCGGGCCTGCGCGCAGCGCTCACCCGCGAAGCCGTGGCCACCGTGCTGGCCATCGGCCAGCGCGCGCGCTACACGCCCATCGGCCGACTGGTGGACGAGCGCGTGATCGTCAATGCGATGGCGGCCCTGCTGGCCACCGGCGGCTCCACCAACCACCTCATCCACTGGGTGGCGGTGGCCCGTGCGGCCGGCATCCTGATCGACTGGACCGACTTCTCCGACCTGTCGGCCGAGGTGCCGCTGCTGGCCCGCGTGTACCCCAACGGCAGCGCCGACGTGAACCAGTTCCAGGCCGCCGGCGGCCCCGGCTTCGTGCTGCGCGAGCTGATGGACGGCGGCTGCCTTCATGCCGACGTGGCCACGGTGGCCGAAGGCGGCCTGGCGCGCTATGGCCAGGTGCCGGCGCTGGCCGACGGCGGCGATCTGTGCTGGCAGGACTTGCCGGCCGAGCCCGGCGATGCCACGGTGGTGCGCCAGGTCACCGAGCCCTTCTCGCCGACCGGCGGGCTGCGCCTGCTCACGGGCAACCTCGGCCGCGCGGTGATCAAGGTCTCGGCCGTGCCCGAGGACTGCCATGTGGTGGAGGCACCGGCCGCCGTGTTCGACAGCCAGGAGGCGCTGCTCGCGGCCTTCAATGCCGGCACGCTGGAGCGCGATGTCGTCGCGGTGGTGCGCTTCCAGGGGCCGCGTGCCAACGGCATGCCCGAGTTGCACAAGCTGACGCCGCCGCTGGCCGTGTTGCAGGGCAAGGGCTTCCGCGTCGCGCTGGTCACCGACGGGCGCATGAGCGGTGCGTCGGGCAAGGTGCCCGCGGCCATCCACGCCAGCCCCGAGGCGCTGGCCGGCGGGCCGTTGTCGCGGGTGCGCGATGGCGACATCATCCGCCTGGACGCCGTCACCGGTGAGCTTTCGGTGCAGGTGGGCGAGGCCGAGTGGGTGGCCCGTGCACCTGCCACGCTCGGCCCCGACGCCGCGCAGGCCAGCGGCCAGGGCCTGGGCCGCGAACTGTTCGGCGGCATGCGCCGCCTGGTCCGCAGCGCCGAGGAAGGCGCTGTCACATGGTTGTGAAGGAACCCCGATGATCGATCCGTTGAGCCTGGCCGACCACGGCCCCGTGATCCCGGTGATCGTGCTGCGGCGCGTGGACGACGCGGTGCCCCTGGCCGAAGCCCTGCTGGCCGGCGGCGTCAAGGTGCTTGAGGTGACGCTGCGCACCGACGTGGCCCTGGCCTGCATCGAAGCCATCGCGCGTGCCGTGCCGGAAGCCATCGTCGGCGCCGGCACCATCCGCTCGGCCGTGGACGCCCGCGCGGCGCTGGCCGTGGGCAGCCGGTTCGCGGTGAGCCCGGGCTACACGGTCGAGATCGGCCGCGCCTGCCGCGACATCGGCCTGCCGCTGCTGCCCGGCGTGGCCACCGCCAGCGAGGTGATGGCCGCCAGTTCGGCCGGCCACCGTTTCCTGAAGTTCTTCCCGGCGATGCAGGCCGGCGGCCTGCCCATGCTCAAGGCGCTGGGCGGCCCGTTCCCGGACATCGACTTCTGCCCCACCGGCGGCATCACGCCGGAGAGCGCCCCGCAGTTCCTGGCCTTGCCCAACGTGAAGGTGTGCGGCGGATCGTGGCTGACCCCTCAGGACGCCATCGACTCGGGTGACTGGGCCCGCATCACGCGTCTGGCGCGCGAGGCCTGCGCGCTGCACGGTTGAGCTCGCGCGGCGCGGTCGCCGGCACCACGCCGGGTGCCAAGCCGGGTGCTACCAGGCCCCGACGTTCGGCATCGACACCCAGGGCTCGGCCGGCGGCAACGGCGCGCCGGCCTGCAGCAGTTCGACCGAGATCTGGTCGGGTGAGCGCACGAAGGCCATGCGGCCGTCGCGCGGCGGGCGGTTGATGGTCACGCCGTGGTCCATCAATCGCTGGCAGGCGGCATAGATGTCATCGACTGCGTAGGCCAGGTGGCCGAAGTTGCGCCCGCCGGTGTACACCTCGTCGGACCAGTTGTGCGTCAGCTCGACCTGGGCGCCGTGGTCGCCCGGCGCGGCCAGGAACACCAGCGTGAACTTGCCTTCCGGCACGTCTCGGCGCGACAGCAGTTCGAGGCCGAGGGCATCGCAGTAGAAGGCGATCGAGGCGTCGAGATTGGTGACGCGCACCATCGTGTGCAGGTATTTCATGGGAGGGCGGTCCTCACGGGGGTGGAAGGTCGACTGTACGGCGCGGGCGGTCGGCCCGCCGGCGTCCCGGGCCATGCGCCATGGCGCCGTGTCGATGACACGCGGCGGGTCAGGCCTTGTCGCGATCCAGCCAGACCGCCAGGCCCTGCGCATTGAGCTCGATGTCCAGCGCCAGGCCGGCCAGGCCGTCCTCGATCGCGGCCACGCCATGGCGCTGCAGCTGCGCCCGGTACAGCGCCGCCATGCCCGCCTTCAGGGCCTCGTGGCGGGCCGGTGCGTCCTTCAGGCGCAGGGCCAGCGCCACCATCGCGTCGAGCTGTTCGCCGAGCGACCCAGCCAGCCGAGCCACGTCGCCGACCCGGCCGAAGTGGGTCAGGTACATCCACTGCGGCTCGGCCTCCAGCAGCCGCCGCACCGACGCGCGCAGCGCATCGGGGTCGAACTGCACCGGCGTCGACGTCGGCAGGATCCAGGGGCCATTGGCCGTGTCGAATTCGCGGTAGCTCAGGCCGAAGGTGTCGCCGGTGAACCAGCCGCGGGTGCGCTCGTCCCAGATGCAGTGGTGGTGACGCGCATGGCCCGGCGTGTCGATGAAGCGCAGCGGCCGACCGGCCAGCGCGACCACCATGCCGTCGTCGGTGGCCTGCACCCGCGATGCGTCCACCGGCACCAGCGTGCCGTACGAGCGCGCCATCTCGTCGGCCCCGTACACGGCCAGCGCGCCCTGGAAGAGCTGCGAGGGGTCGACCATGTGGCGCGCGCCGCGCGGGTGCACCAGCACCCGGGCCCGAGGCAGCGACTGCATCAGCAGCCCGACGCCGCCGGCGTGGTCGAGGTGCACGTGGGTGGGGATCACGAAATCCACCGCCTCGGGGGCGAGCCCCAGATCGGCCAATGCCGCCAGCAGGCGCGGCACGGCGAAGTTGGTGCCGGTGTCGACGAAGGCGGCATGGCCGTCCTCGACGATCAGGAACGAGGCATCGAAGAGGGATCGGTGGAAGCCCGTGTCGATGACGTGCAGCCCGTCGCCGAGCGATTGAACGAAGTCGAGTGGCATGCGGTGTCTCAACGGACACGGGGCCCGAAGGCCCCGCGCGGAAGGGTGGATTGCAAGCGGCCGGTGCTCAGCCGGCCTGGTTGGCCATCAGCGCCCACAGGCGGCCCAGGTCGGCCGCACCGTCGTTGCCTTGCACGCTGCGCAGCGTCTGCACGGCCTTGGCCTTGTGCTTGCCGCTCTTCAGCAGGGCCACGCCGAGGCGGATCTTGGCGTCCTCGGGGCGCTTCAGGCCGCCCTTGGCGATGCCCTGTTCGATCAGCCCGATGCCCTTGTCGGCCTGGCCCATGGTGACGTAGGCGTAGCCGATCTGCACCAGGTCGTTGCCGTCCTTCAATGCCGCGGCGGCGGTGGCGCGCTGCTCGATCGAGGCCTTCGCCTCGGCCTCGGCCTTGTTGGCCAGGTCGCGCAGGCGCTTGTGGCGTTCGGCCTCGGGCCCGGTGCCCAGGGCGCCGGCGGCGAAGCCCTTGTCGACGATCTCCTTGCCCTCGGCAGGCAAGCCCGCCTGCAGTGCCAGCTGGGACATCTCCATGAAGTCTTCGGTCTTGGTGAGCACGCCGGTGGCCAGCTTCAGCCGCATCACCTCGAGTGAGAAGCGGTCCGAGAAGCCGCTCTTGCGCTGCACCCGGCCCAGGTAGATGGACCAGTAGTCCTTCTTCGGGTAGTTGGCCAGCAGCTTCTCGAGCGTGGCGGTCTGGCCCGCCGTGTTGCCCGTGCGGGCCTGGGCATCGGCCAGGCGCAGCAGGTCGCCCTCGTCGGGACGCCGGCCGGCCTGTTCGGCGGCCGAGACAGCCGCCGCCGCATCGCGTCCGATGGCGGCGAAGTCACCGCTCTGGCCCTGCACATAGGCCTGCAGTTGCTTGAGCTGCGCGCTGCCGCCGCCCATCGACTGGGCCTTCTGGATCCACTGGTTGGTCTTGCCCCAGTCCTTGGCCTGCGAATAGGCGAAGGCCAGCGACTCGGCCACCTGCGCGGCCTCGTTGCCGCTCACCTTGGGAAACAGCGATTCGAAGGCCTGGATGGTCGCGGCGTTGTCGCCCGCGCGCTGCGCGGCAGCGCCCTTCATGCGGTCGATCATCAACTGCTCGGCGGCGGTCTTGCCCGCCACGCCGTCGGCTTCGCGCGCCTTGGCCAGGGCCTCGCGGGCCTTGCCGGCCTTCAGCATGTCGCTGGCTTGCTGCAGCGGCTTGCCGACCTCGGGCCGCACCGCCTGCGCCTGCGCGCCAACGGCCGCCGTCCACAGGGCCAGGCCCGCGGCGACCGACAACAGGAGTTTCTTGGGTTTCATCGCGCCGGGGTCAGTTCATGAACTGTTCGTTGCCGATCAGTCCGATCTTGGTGACGCCCAGCCGCTGGGCCGACGCCATCACATGGGCCACGACCTTGTAGCTCACCAGCTTGTTCGGGCGCAGGTGCACCTCGGCCTGATCGGGCATGGCAGCCACCTCGGCGAGCTTGGCCAGCAACTCGGCGTCGGTGACGATCGCGCCGTTCCAGCCGATCGTGCCATCGAAGTCGACATCGATGCGGTTGATCTCGGGTTGCTTGGTCTGCGGCGTGCTCGGCCCCACGGGCATGTTCATCTTGACCGCGTGGGTCTGGACGGGGATGGTGATGATGAACATGATCAGCAGCACGAGCATCACGTCGATCAACGGCGTGGTGTTCATCTCGACCATCATGTCGTCGTCGCCACCACCTACTTGCATAGACATGGGAGGCTCCTGTTCCTACTGCTTCGGGGGCGGTTCGGTGATGAAGCCGACCTTGGAGATGCCGGCGCGCTGGCAGGCCACCACCAGGCGGCCGACGCTCTCGTAGCGCGCGTCCTGGTCGCCGCGGATGTGCACCTCGGGCTGTGGGTCCTTCACCGATTCCTTCTTGAGCTCGGCCACCAGCACCTCGATGTCGGGCATGCGGCGGGTGTTCCAGTAGACGTCGCCGTCCTTGCTGACGGCCAGCAGGATGTTCTCCGGCTTGGTCTGCGTCGGCACGTTCGTTTCCTTGGGCAACTCGAGCTTCACGCTCTGCGTCACCACCGGGATCGTGATCAGGAAGATGATCAGCAGCACCAGCATCACGTCCACCAGGGGCGTGGTGTTGATGGACGAGTTCATCGTCCCCTCGTCGTCGTCGTCGGCAGACCCAACGTTCATGGACATGGCGTCACTCCTTGGGGGCCGGCGCAGCCATCAGCGCTTGGTGGCCAGCAGCACGTTGTGCACGTCGCCCGAGAAGGCGCGGATGCGCTCCATCACGGTCTTGTTGCGGCGGATCAGCCAGTTGTAGCCCATCACCGCGGGCACCGCCACGGCCAAGCCGAAGGCGGTCATGATGAGGGCCTCGCCCACGGGGCCGGCCACCTTGTCGATCGAGGCCTGGCCCGAGATGCCGATGGCGGTGAGCGCGTGGTAGATGCCCCAGACCGTGCCGAACAGGCCGACGAACGGCGAGGTGGAGCCGACCGTGGCCAGGAAGGCCAGGCCGTCCTGCAGGCGGCTGTTGATGTTGCCGACGGCGCGGTCGACGCTCATGCCGATCCAGGTGTTGCGGTCGATCTGCTCGACGATCGTGCCCTCGTGGTGCTCGTCGGCCTTGACGCCCTGCTCGGCGATGTAGCGGAAGGCGCTCTTCTCGTCCAGCGTGGCGGCGGCCTGCTTCATCGAGCTGGCCTTCCAGAAGGCGTCGCCGATGGCGTTGGCCTGCTTGAACAGCTTGCTCTGCTCGAACAGCTTGGTGAAGATGATGTACCAGCTGCCCATGGACATGATGATCATGATGATCAGCGTGCCGCGGGCCACGATGTCACCCTGCCGCCACAGCGCATCCAGGCCGTAGGGGTTGTCGATGGTTTCCTTGGCCACGGTGGCCGTCGGCGGCATGGCCGCGGCGGGTGCCGGCGCCGGTGCGGCGGCGGCCTCGGCGGCCGGTGCGGAGGCCTGGGCCATTGCGGCAGCGGGGACGAGGAGTGCGCCGAGGCTCAGGGCGGCGGCCAGCAACGGGGCGCGCAGGAAGTTGGTCAGGGACATGGTTTCTCCGAGGGAACGGGCTCGCGGCAGTGCCTGCGCATGCGCCGGGTGGGTTTGGATGGGGGTGAGCGGAAGGTCGATCGACGGTCTGGCCACGGCTACTCGAGCTTCCAGACGTAGTCGACTTCAAAGGTGCCGCCCATCGGCTTGCCGTGCTCGTCGATGCCGGGCGTGAAGTTGCAGCTGCCGAGCTTGTCGGCCGCCACACGGTCGAGCAGGCGGTGCTCGCGCGAGGCACCGGCCGACCGGACGACTTCGGTCTTCACCAGCTTGCCGGCCGCGTCGATCGTGAAGCGGATCTTGGTGGTGCCGGTGGCTTCGGCGCGCGCCGCGGCCGGCGGATAGTCGTCGGACTTCGGGGCGCAGGCCTGCACGTTGGCGATCGCCGGCTTGGCGGCAGCCTTCGGCGGCGCGGGCGGCGGCGGTGCGGGCGGTGCGGGTGCCTGCACCA
>NZ_MWLO01000050.1 GCF_002198735.1 Ideonella sp. A 288 | reverse complement strand
ACCGAGATCTACACCATCAACAACGTCCTCGACCTGTCGAAGATCGAGGCCGGCAAGCTGGCGCTGGAGGACAGCACGTTCAGCGTCGGCAGCATCGTGGCCAATGTCGCGTCCATGCTGTCCGACAAGGCCCGGGACAAGGGCCTCGAGCTGGTGACCGAGACCCGTGGCGTGGCCCGCCACCTGCGCGGCGACCCCACGCGGCTGCGCCAGGCGCTGGTCAACTACGTGTCCAACGCGATCAAGTTCACCGAACAGGGGCGGGTCGTGCTGCGCGCGCGGGCCGACGACGATGGTCCCGGCCACCAGCGCATCCGCTTCGAGGTGCAGGACACCGGCATCGGCATCGCGCCCGATGCGCTGCGCCGCGTCTTCTCGGCCTTCGAGCAGGCCGACAGTTCCATCACCCGCCGCTATGGCGGCACCGGACTGGGCCTGGCACTCACCCGCCGCCTGGCGCAGCTGATGGGTGGCGATGCGGGCGCCGAGAGCGCGGTCGGCGTCGGCAGCACCTTCTGGCTCACGGCCCGGCTGGAGAAGGCTGAGGCCTCGATGGCCGAACCGTCCGACGCGATGCCTGGGGCTGCCGAGGCCGCGTTGGTCGATCGACAGCGAGGCCGCCGAATCCTGCTGGCCGAGGACGAGCCCATCAACCGCGAAGTCACCGGACACCTGCTGCACCAGGCCGGCCAGACGATCGATTTCGTCGAGGATGGGCTGCAGGCCGTGGCCCAGGCCGAGGCCCACCACTACGACCTGATCTTGATGGACATGCAGATGCCGCGCATGGACGGGCTGGAGGCCACGCGCCGCATCCGCCGGCTGCCGCACGCGGCGCGGGTGCCGATCGTGGCGTTCACGGCCAATGCGTTCGTCGAGGACCGGCAGCTCTGCCTGGACGCCGGCATGAACGACTTCATCACCAAGCCGGTGGAACCCGAGCGCTTGTTCGCCACCGTGCTGAAGTGGCTGGACCGCGGCAGCGCGGCCAGCTGAGCCAGCCGGCACGGCGCTGGCGCGGCGCTCAGCCGATCGGCAGCCGGTCGAAGGTGGTCAGCGCGCCGGGCAGTTCCTGCAGCGTGGGCAGGCCCTCGACGTCGAGCAGGTCGTCGGGCTCGTGCTGCAGCTTGCGCGCCAGTTCGGCCTTGTCCGACACGTCGAGCTTGCGGTAGATCTCGCGCAGGTGGTGGCGCGCCGTGGTGGGCGCGATGCCCAGGGCCTTGGCCACCTCCTTGTAGCTGGCGCCGTCCGAGAAGCGGCGGGCGATGTCGGCCTCGCGCGGCGACAGCCGGCCGGCGTCGGTGAGCGGCCGCAGATCGACCAGCCACAGGTCGCCCACCGCATGGAAGCGCACCGTGAGCCGCGTGCCGCGGTAGGGCGTCATCGTGCGCAGGTGGTCCACCAGCACCGGCGGCAGCAGCGGGCCGCTCCAGTTGGGCCAGTCGCGGCGCAGCAGTTCCGACAGGCCCTGGTCGGCCACGTACAGCATGCCGCGCCGGTCGACCACCGCCAGCGCGGTGCGCGCCGGGCCGGTGCGTGCGGCACGGGTGCGCTCGAGGTGCAGCATCCAGTTGCTGGTGAGCGCGGCGGTGAGGTGCGGCATCAGCAACTGCTTGTAGCGTCGCTCGTTCTCGCTGAAGGCCGGCTTGCCCTCCAGCCGGTACATCGAGGTGAAGCACATCAGGTTCAGCTCGGGCAGCATGGTCACCGTGCACAGGCAGCCGGTGATGCCGAAGCGCGCCATCAGCGAGGCCAGCCCCGGCGAGGCGTAGAGCTGCTTGCGGCTGAAGTTCACCGTGGTGCCCGGCGCGGCCAGCACGGCGGCGGCGATGGTGTCTTCCTGCTTGATCGCATCCCACAGCGCCGGGTACGAGGCCGGCAGCCGGTAGGGCAGCGACGAGTGGATCTCGAGGTCTTCGCCCGGCGAGCGCGAGGCCATGCCCCACCAGGCGGTGTCGAAATCGAGGCGCGCGCCGATGGCATCGAGCGCCAGGCGCTGGAACTGGTGCATCGGCACCGTGCGCGCCAGCCGGTAGAGCTCGAGCAGGGTCTTGCCGAAGGTCTCGGTGTTCATGCCGTCCAGGGGGTCGCGTCAGACAGTTCGCGCGGGCGTGCGGTGGGCCGATTAGACGCGATGGCCTGCGGCCGCGCCATCCGGCTGCGACGGCCCGGCCACCGACGCTGCGGGTAGGGCGCCTTGTCTGCCACGCCGAAGATCGACATGATCCGTGGCAGGGCGCCGCGTGGCGGCGCACGGCACACCGGGTGGGCATGCGACCCGACGCCAATCCGGTCGTCCGCAAACACCTGGCTGCCCGACAACCCTCCACAGGAGATCGACCATGAGCTGGCTGGACACCTCGATCATGACCCAACGCGGCGTGGCCAAGGGCGCCGTGCGCGCCACGCACTACCTCACCGAGGCCAAGCAGGGCACCTACCACTACACCATGGGGCCCTACTCGGCCCCGGTGCTGCATGTGCAGCCGGGCGACCGCATCGTCGTCGAGACGCGTGACGCCTTCGAGGGCAAGATCACCTCCGAGCAGGACCGCCTGGCCGACAAGCTGAACGTGCCTTTCCTGAACCCGCAGAACGGGCCGATCATGGTCGAGGGCGCGGAGAAGGGCGACACGATCGCGGTCTACATCGAGTCGATGGTGCCGCGCGGCGCCAACCCCCGCGGCACCTGCTGCATGATTCCCAACTTCGGCGCGCTCACCGGCACCGACTACACCGCCACGCTCAACGATCCGCTGCCCGAGAAGATCCGCAAGATCGATCTCGACGAGCACGGCGTCTACTGGAGCAAGCGCGTCACGCTGCCCTACAAGCCGCACATCGGTACGCTGAGCTGCAGCCCCGAGATCGACTCCATCAACTCGCTGACGCCCGACAACCACGGCGGCAACATGGACCTGCCCGACATGGGCCCGGACAGCATCACCTACCTGCCGGTGCGCTCGCCCGGCGGGCGCGTGTTCATCGGCGACGCGCACGCCTGCCAGGGCGACGGCGAGGTCTGCGGCGTGGCGGTGGAGTACGCCACCACCACCACCATCCGCGTCGACCTGATCAAGGCCTGGACCATCGCCTGGCCGCGCCTGGAGAACGCCGAGGTCATCATGGCCATCGGCAGCGCCCGGCCGCTGGAAGACGCCACGCGCATCGCCTACAAGGAACTGGTGCTGTGGATGGCCGCCGAGTACGGCTACGACAAGTGGGATGCGTACATGATGCTCAGCCAGTGCGGCCGGGTGCGGCTGGGCAACTTTGTCGACCCGAAGTACACGGTCGGTGCGGCGATCACCAAGAAGTACCTGGCGCTCGCGCCTTGAGCGTCGGCGGGCCTGGCCGGCACAGGCCCGAGGGCCCGCGCCGCAAGCCAGCGAGGCCCCGGGGGCCCCTTGTCGAGCCGCCCGGGTGTGGCGTCGGGCCCGCCCGCGCCCTGCGGGTTGTGGCGCCGGCCAGGTCGACGGCGGCCGCATCGGGCCCGGCTTGCGACGCAACCGCGGCATCGACGCGGCACGCGAGCGAGGAACCGGCGGATCCACCGACGTTGATGGACGGCCGGCGCTTGTCGGCCGGCGGAGGAGGTCGGCTGCCGACCCAGAACCGACATCCGCTGTCCTGATCTCGCTGCCCCGAAGCGGTCGATCGAACCTGCACGCAGGCCCCGTTGGAAGCCCCGCGGAGGAGCGCACACATCGGCAGGCGGCACTCAGGGCGATTGAAGCGCGGAGCACGGCTCGAGACCGTGCGGGCTCACCACTTCGGGAGACTCGCGCGCAAGCCATCGGCCGGCAGCCCCAGCGGGCGCCCGATGGCGCTCCGCTCCACTGCGAACGCCACCGCCCCAAGCAGACCACGCTGTATCGGCTGGTGCATCAGCGTGCGCCAGATTCATCGCTCAAACCGAGGCCAGCACTGGCGCCGAGTTGCCTCGATTCGTCAAAGACGACTTCGATGCCTTCCTCGAGCGCGGCATTCTGGCCCACGGCTTCCTGAGATTGCGCGGCGTCGATTGCGACCACGACAAGCAGTTGGCGTTCAACTGCAAGCGGCGTGGCTTCGGTCCTTCATGCGGTGCGTGGCGGATGACGCAGACCGCGCCTCATCTGGTCGACCACGTCATGCCGCACGTGCCGGTGCGGCAATGGGTGTTTCCGAAGGGAATCCAAGGTCCATGACCCAGACTCGGTTGGCCTGGCCGCAGCGATGGCTGATGCGGTCCAACAAGCCGCAAAGCGTGGAACTGCCGGCGGTGTTGCCACTCATGACCTCGTCGCTCAGCGGGATGCCTTCGGGCGTGACACTAAGGCGCGACGCGCAGGGGGATCGCCAGAAGCTGTCGAGTTCAGGCTGTCGCCACAACTGCTGCGCTACCCGGCAAGCACCCCGCTGGCGAAGCCGCCACCCAGGCCCGTTTTGGGCCTTGCCGAGGACGTTTGAAGTTCCTATGCTCTGGCAAGCAAGGAGGAGTCGATACCCAGCAAGGCCCTGTGTGAGGACACCTCACTGACTTCGCAGAAGGCGTCGGCTGCCGGTGTTTGCCGCGCTGTCTACCCTGACTGTTCTCGGTTCAATGTCTCGAGGGAAATGAATTGATAAGCCTGCACTGCGACCCGGGCAATGCCAGCATGGCGCCCCATGTTCTTCTGCGCGAGCGGGACGCGCCCTTCGAATTGGAGCTGATCGATCGCGCCGAGGGTGCGCACAAGTCGCCGGTGTACCTGAAACTCACTCCTAGCGGACTCGTCCCGGTCTTGCGGGGCGGTGACTTGGTTTTGCACGAGGCGGCGGCCATCGTCCCGCACCTGGCGGGCACGTATCCGCGCGCGGCGTTGGATTCGGCACTGGCTTCGCACGGCGACCCGTGGCCAGGCTCCTACCGGCAGCGCATGCTCGAGCGCCCTGCCGCGCAGCGTGCATTCGCTGCCGGGCATTTGTCGCAGCGTTGGCTCTGAAGGCTCGGCCCTTGCACTCTTCCCGCGCGCTCCAATGGGGACCTGCTCCGTGACTGAGCCCACGTCGCCTATCAGTCTTGCGCTGCGTCTGATCGGTGTCCCTCGCGTCGAACTCGACGCGAGGCCCATCGCGCTCGGCTCTCGCAAGGCCGTTGCGCTGCTGGTGTTGCTGGCGCTTGACGGGACGAGTGCGCGCGCACGGCTGGCAGCCCTGTTGTGGCCCGATCAGGACGAAACAAGTGCGCGGCGCAACCTGCGACGAGAGGTCTTCCGCCTGCGCAATGCGGGTGTACCCATCGACGACGGTGAAACGCAGTCGCTGGCTTTGGCTGTCGTGCCCCGCTGCGACGCCTTGGAGCCTGGGGGGGGCGGCCGCGGCATTCTGCTCGACGGCTTCGACCAACTGGCGGGCGAGGCCTACGCAGAGTGGCTTGCGAGCTGGCGGGCCCGACTGGCGCAGCGCGGACAGCGCAGCGTTGCGCTGGCGGCGGCAGAGCACGAGAAGCGTGGCGATTGGCGCGCGGCGCTTGCTTTGTACCTGAGTGAACTGGACGATGATCCCACCAATGAGTCGGCGGCACAGCATGCCCTTCGCATGCACGCCCATCTGCACGAGCGTGATGCCGCGCTGGCATTGTTCGCGCGCCTCGAGTCGCAGCTGCGCCTGCAACTGGGACTGTCGCCCCTGCCTGCGACGCGCGAGCTGCTGCAGCGCTTCGGTGCGGTGCGCGACGCCCCGTCGCCCACGTTGGCCGAAAGCGCCTCGGGCATCGCCAGAGCATCGGGCCCCACGCCCCTGCCTGCGAGGGCGCCCTTCTCGGGGCGCAGTGCAGAACGACTGCATGTTCAGGCCGCGTTGCAGGCCGGACGCACGGTATTCGTTTCGGGCCCGCCGGGCATCGGCAAGTCGCGCCTGGCGGCCGAATGCGCAGCAACGGTCGGTGCCTCCTTGTTCGCCAGCTGTCGGCCGGATGACGCGCAGCTGGCCTACAGCTCGGCTGTGCGCACCTTGCGCGCGCTGCTCGACGCGGCCCCCGACCTGGAGTTGCCGGAATGGGTCACGCGCGAACTGACGCGCCTGCTGCCCGAGCTGGGGCCACCCGCGGAGGGCGGCGAGGCGAGCGAGCCGGCGGGCGACGAGGCGCGGCTGCGGCTGTTCGAGGCCTACGCGCAGGCCTGGCTTCTCCTGGCCGAAGGGAACTTCAACGTCATCGTTCTCGACGACTGGCAGTTCGCTGACACAGCAAGCCTGCAGCTGTGGAGCTTCATCGATGCGCGAGGACCGATGACGAGCACCGCGCAAGCGCCAGCACCGGTGGGCCGTCTCTACGCGTTTCGCAGCGGCGAGTTGCCGCCGATGTCGCTTGCGCATCTGCGCCGACAGGTGGATTCGGGCCATGCCACCTTGCTTGCGCTGGACGGACTCTCCCTGACCGAGGTTCAGTCGCTGGTACAGCGCCTGGCCGGGCAGTCGGGCGCGGAGTTGTTCGCGCAGCGCCTGCATGGCGCAACCGGAGGCAATCCGCTGTTCGTGATGGAAACGCTGCGCCATCTGTTCGAGCGGCAGTTGCTGACCATCGATCCGGGCGGAGGCTGGCGCACGCCGTTCGACGAGATCACCAGCGACTACGCGGAGCTGCCGGTTCCGCCGTCGGCACGCGAGACGCTGCTCGCGCGCGTGCACGCCCTGGGCGACGACGCGGCCCGCATGCTGCAGGCAGCCAGCCTCGCCGGGGACACCTTCGACCTCGCGCTCCTGGCGGGTACTTCGGCGCTCAGCGAAGCCGACAGCGTGACTGCGCTCGAACGCGCACAGGCGAGCCAGATCCTCCGTGTCGGGGACGACGGCTCCTACCGGTTTGCGCACGACCTCTATCGCCAGGGCGTGGCGGACAGTCTGTCGCCGGCGCGACGCATGCTGCTGCACGGGCGACTGGCGAGAAACCTGGCCGCCGCTGCCGGCGCCGCGGCGCCGATTGCGCGGCACTTCGAGCGCGCGCAACTCGGCCGCGAGGCGGCGCCGTGGTTCGTACGGGCCGGCGCCGATGCCGCTCGCGTGTTCGACTTCGAAAGCGCGCTGGAGCACTACCGGCGTGCGCTGCAGTTCGGCCTCTCGGCGGGTGATGCGTACGAGGTGCGCGATCGCCGTCTGTTGCTGCTGCATCGCCTGCATCGCACGGACGAGCAGTTGCAGGAACTTGCCTTGATGGCGGAGCTTGCCCGAGACACCGACAACCCGGCCGCGCCTCACGAGCTGGCCATCAAGCGGGCGATCACGTTGATCAACAGCGGTCAGGTTGCCGACGCTGTGGCGCAGGCACGCTGGGTTGCCGCGGCCGCACCCACCCGACGGCTCGAAGTCCGAGCGCGCTACACCCTGGGCGTGGCCCTGATGTACCTCGGCGACGACGACAACGCCGTCAGCGAACTCGAGGCCGCACTCGCGCAAGCGCCCGAGGCGCTGCCGAACTGGGAGCCGTTGATCTGCGCATTCCTGTGCCATCTGGCTGTCAGCGGCGGCGCGCTGGAGGCGGCGCAGCGCCACCACGAGCGCGGGCTGCGCGCCGGAGCCGCGCTCAATCTGCCACTGGCACAGGCGGATGTCCTGAATGCCGGATATCGAATGGCCGAAGCGGCCGGCGAGCGCGAACTGGCGATCGAACGACTCGAGCGCGCCAACGCGCTGAGCATCGGCGTCGGCGATGTCACGCTGCGCATCAACTACCTGTTCAACCTGATCACGGTGCACCTGAACGGAGGTGACACGGAGGCCGCGCGCGGACGGCGCACCGAGGTCATGGCGCTGCTGGTCGGCAAGACCGACCCCAAGTCGCGTTTCATCGAGAAGCTGTCGGCTGGACGTCTCGCCATGCGCGACGGAGAACTCGGACGCGCCTGGCATGAGCTGCAGGCAGGATACGAAGCGGCCGTTGCGGCCGGGGACCCCAGCATGCAGCGCAGCGCCCTGATCGCCCGGGCGCACCTTGCCGCCGACTGCGGGCAGGCCGAACTTCTCGACGAATTGCTCGACGCGTTGGTCGGCATCGGACCGCACCCTGCGGATCGATCGGTGTGGATAGAGCAAGCGCTGCGAGCGCGTCTCGAACTGGCGGCAGGCGACCCGAAGGCCGCCGCCGCGCGGCTGACGCGGGCCTGCGCCATGCCACGTCTTGCCGACCCCGACTGGCAGGAGCACGGTGAGTTGACGCAGGTGATGCTGGCCTCCGCGTTGGCGGCGGACGGTCGCTTCGACGCGGCCCGCGAGGCGCTGCATCGCCCTCGCTTCAGCGCTCGACTGAAGGCCATGGCGGCAGAAGTCGGTTTGGCGATCGCTGCCGGGGACGACGTGTCGCGCAGGGACGATCGAACCGATGAGGTCGCGCAGGCCGAAGCGCTTCTCGCCGATGGCGGATTGGCGCCGCTCGAGGCCGCTCGGTTGTGGCGGTCGATCGCCGCCTATCACCTGCGCAGGCGCTGCACGCAAAGTGCAGCCCGGGCCGACGCGAACGGCGCCCGATTGATCGACGCGCTGGCAGCGACGCTGCCAACGGACGATGCAGCCACCGCCCGTTTGCGCTCGGCACTGAATTCCCTTCGGCCCCTGTGACCCGACTCCGGACCGGAGCCCGGCCGCGAGACTTTCAGCCCGTTGCAACGCGCTTTCAACGCCCGTTCTCCATGCTTGCGCCCATCGACCGGTGGGGCAGGTGATGAGCGACAGTGAACTCGTGTATGCGTTGGTCGTGCGTCCTGCGACGCCGCGCCAGCAATGGCATGCGCGGCTCGTTTGTGCCAACGGAGGCCTGGTGGCCGAGTTCGACACGCTGGCCGAACTCGTGCGCTACCTCGCACAGGCGAGCCTGCAGGGGTCCTTCACGCCGACGACCGGCGTTCGATAGAGACCGCCCTGGCCGGGTGGCCTCGCCACCTGGGCTGACCGGGTCGCCCGCTGCATCGGCCGCCGGCGGGCCTGGCCCTGGCCTTGTCGGCCCGCCGATGCCCCCCATTCGCAGTCCCCTTTGCCGCGACGAGGCGCCGGCCCTCCAACGCTGTTGCAACGCTTCTGCAACGCCCACCTCCGACAGTGCGGCCCAGCCCCGGTGTTGCACCGGTTCCTACCGTACCCAGCAGGAGGTTCTCGATGAAGCCCAGTCCCACTCCCCCGCCGGCCCGCAGCGCCGGCACCCTGGCCGCCATGCTGCTGCTGGCCGCCGGCGCGCAGGCGCAGGTGATCAACGTGACCGAACTCGTCACCGGCACCTACGAGCCGACGCCGTTGTTTCTCGGCAGCACATCTCCGGTGGTGCCCTGCGACACCTTGTGCAAGCACCTGAGCGTCACTTCGGCCGGCTACAGCCCGAGCTACACGGCCACGCCCGACCCCTACCTCGTGGGCGCCTGGCCGCTGGCCTTCGGCAACAGCGCGAGCTACATCCCGGTCTCGGAACCCGGCAGCGTGGCGCTGCCGCCGGCGGGCATCACCTTCGATGGCGGCGCCGCTGGCGTGGCAAACCAGGCCCAAGTGCGCTTCACCGCTGCGCCACTGCTGTACGCGCCGCGCGACCTGTCGACCCAGACCTGGATGACCGGCAGCGGCGCCGTCGTGGCGAGCTACGCGATCCGCCTGACGACCCCGAAGGGCCATACCTCGACCCGCACGTACCTGAGCTTCGGCGTACCCGCGAGCCTGCGCAGCTTCCAGGTGCCCTGGGCGTTGGGCGGGCCCAGCGGCTTCGAGAACGTGTACGAGCGCCCGCGCAACATCCAGGCACGCTCGGCGGTGGACGTCTACGTCAACGGCCTGGCGGTGTGGTCGTCCGAGGACGCGCTGGTGGCGCCGCGCAACGGCTTCACGAAGAGGCTGCAATGGGGCGAGCCGCTGGGCACGGGCCGGGCCACGCTGTACCTGGGCACGCTGCCGCCGGGCAGCAAGCACAGGGTGGCGCTGGTGATCCGCAGCGAGCACCGCGCCGACGCGCCGAACTGCACCACGCAGGACAACTTCAACGGCGACAAGCGGCTGTGCTACAGCCACCTCGAGGGCCTGACGCTGCCGTCGGTCAAGGAGCCCGGAGCCTTCACGTTCCACCAGCCCGACATCGAGATCTAC
>NZ_MWLO01000005.1 GCF_002198735.1 Ideonella sp. A 288 | reverse complement strand
GCGGGCTCGGGCCATCTCGGTACAAACGTGGGGAACCGGATCATTGTGTTCCGAAAATCGCTGCCGTAGGATCGCCGAAAATCGGAACGTTTCGTTCCGGTCAGCGATCGCGAGGCCCTGCGGCATGGCGGCGGAGTTCGATTACATCGTGGTGGGCGCGGGCTCGGCGGGTTGCGTGCTGGCCGCGCGCCTGTCCGAAGACCCGGCCACCCGCGTGCTGCTGCTCGAGGCCGGCCCGCCCGACCGGTCGCCCTGGATCCACCTGCCCATCGGCTACGGCAAGACGATGTGGAGCCCGGCCGTCAACTGGTGCTTCCACACCGACCCCGACCCCGGCATGAACGGCCGCCGCATCTACTGGCCGCGCGGCAAGACGCTGGGCGGCTGCAGCTCGATCAACGGCCTGATCTACATCCGCGGCCAGCGCGAGGACTACGACCACTGGGCCGCGCTCGGCAACCCCGGCTGGGCCTTCGACGACTGCCTGCCGTACTTCCGCCGCTCTGAAGGCAACCAGCGTGGCGACAGCGAATTCCATGGCGGCCATGGGCCGCTGCGGGTGTCGGACATCGCCGCGCGGCACCCGCTGATCGAGGCCTTCATCGACGGTGCCGGGCAGGTCGGCGTGCCGCGCACCGACGACTTCAACGGTGCGCGGCAGGAGGGCGCCGGCTACTTCCAGCTCAACACCCACCGCGGCTGGCGCTGCAGCACCGCCAAGGCCTACCTGGTGCCGGCGCGCCACCGGCCCAACCTGCGCGTGGTGACCGAGGCGCAGGTGGGGGGCCTGCTGTTCGACGGCGCGCGTGCCAGCGGCGTGCGCTACCGCCAGCAGGGCGTTGATCACGTGGTGCGCGCCTCTGCCGAGGTGCTGCTGGCCGCGGGCGCCATCCAGTCGCCGCAGTTGCTGCAGTTGTCGGGCATCGGCGCGCCCGACCTGCTGCAGCGCCATGGCATCGCGGTGCGCCAGGCGCTGCCCGGCGTCGGCGCAAACCTGCAGGACCACCTGCAGATCCGCCTGATCTTCGAGTGCAGCCAACCCATCACCACCAACGACCAGCTCAACAGCTGGGCGGGCCAGGTGAGCATCGGCCTGCAGTGGCTCTTCCGGCGCACCGGGCCGCTGGCCGTGGGCATCAACCAGGGCGGCTGCTTCATGCGCGCGCTGCCCGACTCTTCGCGGCCCGACATCCAGTTCCACGTGGCCACGCTGTCGGCCGACATGGCCGGCGGCAAGGTGCACCCGTTCTCGGGCTTCACCATGTCGGTGTGCCAGTTGCGGCCGGCCTCGCGCGGGCACATCCGCATCCGCTCGGCCGACCCCTTCCAGCCGCCCGAGATGCAGCCGCACTATCTGTCGGCCGAGCTCGACCGCCGCGCCGCGGTGGCCGCGGTGAAGGCTGCGCGCGCCATCGCCGCGGCACCGGCGATGCGGCCGCTGGTGGCTCGCGAGGTGAAGCCCGGCCCCGAGGCCGGCGACGACGCCGCGCTGCTCGAGTTCTGCCGCAACCAGGGCGCGACCATCTTCCACCCCAGCGGCACGTGCGCGATGGGGCGCGACCCGGCCGCCGGTGCGGTGCTCGACGCGCGGCTGCGCGTGCACGGCGTGCCCGGCTTGCGGGTGGTCGATTGCTCGGCGATGCCCACGTTGGTGTCGGGCAACACCAATGCGCCGGTGGTGATGATGGCCGAGAAGGCCGTGGACATGATCCGCCAGGACGCGCGTGCGGCCTGACGGTGTTCGTGGGTGGGGCCCCCTGCGGGCCCCGGGTGTCAACGGGACAGTGCAAGGAGACGAACCGACATGAGCAACAGCAACCCCCAAACGACGCGACGCCGCGCGCTCGGCACCGGCCTCGTCGGCGCCGCCGGCGTGCTGGCCGGCGCCCCGGCCATCGCCCAGGCCGTCACCCGGCTGAAGATCCAGACCGCCGTGCCCAGCTCGAGCATCTACTTCGACCTGATGAAGCGCTTTGCCGACCGGGTGGACAAGATGTCCAACGGGCGGCTGAAGATGGAGATGCTGCCCGACGGCGCGGTGGTGGCCGCGTTCGAGATCGTCGACGCGGTGGACAAGGGCGTGGTCGACGGCGGCTACGCGTGGACGCACTACTGGTCGGGCAAGAACACCGCGGCGGGCCTGTTCTCCAATCCCGCCGCGGGCGGCGGCACCGGCATGGACCAGCTCTCGCACGTGGCCTGGCTGTTCCAGGGCGGCGGCAATGCGCTGTACAAGAAGTTCTTCGCCGAGGGCCTGAAGCTCAACATCGAGCCCTTCATGGTGCAGCCGATGGGGCCCGACCCGCTGGGCTGGTTCAAGAACCCCATCAAGTCGCTCGACGACATGAAGAAGCTCAAGTACCGCTCGCCCCCGGGGCTGGTCGGCGAGATCTTCAAGGAGATGGGCATCAACGCGGTGGCCATGCCCGGCGGCGAGATCGTGCCGGCGGCGCAGCGCGGCGTGCTCGACGCGGCCGAGTGGATCGGCCCGGCCGACGACATGGCGCTGGGCTTCCACAACGTCTTCAAGCACTACTACCTGCAGGGGCTGCACCAGAGCACCGACGTGGGCGAACTGCTGATCAACAAGACCGCGTGGAACAAGCTGCCGGCCGACCTGAAGGCCATTGTCGAGGCCAGCGCGATGGCCACGATGACCGAGACCTACACCTTCAACGTGCACCGCAATGCGCTGGCGCTGCAGAAGCTGCAGACCGAGCACAAGGTGAACGTGCACGACACGCCGAAGGACATCTTCCCCGCGTTCATCAAGGCCACCAACACCATCTACGACCGCGAGGCCACGAAGAACCCGCTGTTC
Source organism: Ideonella sp. A 288 (assembly GCF_002198735.1). Taxonomy (GTDB): domain Bacteria; phylum Pseudomonadota; class Gammaproteobacteria; order Burkholderiales; family Burkholderiaceae_C; genus Pseudaquabacterium. Next base: position 14,830 of record NZ_MWLO01000005.1, on the reverse strand, counting down.
AAGGAGACGCTCGACTCGCAGCGCGCCTTCGCCAAGCTGGTGGTGCCGTACTGGAACAAGATCAACGGCCTGTACTTCCAGCTGGGGTCGGACTCCCCCAACGCCAAGTCGTGACGGGCGCCGGGGCATGACCGAAGCTGATTCCGGGCTGGCCCGACTGGCTGGCCGGCTCGACCAGGTGGCCATCGGGTCGGGCCGCCTCGCGGCCTGGCTGGTGATCCCCATGGTGCTGTCGCTGTGCTACGAGGTGGCGGCGCGCTACGTATTCAACGCACCCACCCAGTGGGCCTACGACATGACCTTCATGCTGTACGGCAGCTTCTTCATGCTCGGCTCGGCCTTCACGTTGCAGCGCAAGGGCCACGTGCGCACCGATTCGCTCTACGCGGGCTGGTCGCCAAGGCGCCAGGCGGGGGTGGACCTGGCCTGCTACCTGTTCATGTTCCTGCCCTTCGTCAGCGTGTTCGCGTTCGTCGGCTGGGGCTACTTCGTCAAGGCCTACACGACGAACGAGACCTTCGTCAGCAGTGCCTGGCAGCCCATCACCTGGCCCTTCAAGCTGACCATGCCGGTGGCCGGCGTGCTGCTGATCATCCAGGGCGTGAGCGAATCGCTGAAGTGCGTCCATGCCCTGCAGCACGGCGAGTGGCCGGACGAGGCGCCGAAGCCGGAGACGCTTGTATGAGCCAGGAGATCCTCGGCCTCGTGGCCCTGGGGGTGCTGTTCGCGGTCATCTTCATCGGCTTCCCGATCGCCTTCACGCTGGGCTTCGTCTCGCTGGCCACCGGCTACTACGCGCTCGGTCCGGTGGTGTTCGACCTGGCCGTGCTGCAGACCTACTCGGTGATGAAGGACACGGTGCTGGCGGCCATCCCGTTCTTCCTGTTCATGGGCTTCCTGCTCGAGCAGTCGGGCATCATGGAGCGGCTGTTCAACGGCATCCAGCAGTTGCTGGCCCGGCTCAACGGCTCGCTGTACCTGGCGGTGCTGATCACCGCCACCATCTTCGCCGCGGCCACCGGCATCGTCGGCTCGTCGGTCACGCTGCTGGGCGTGATGGCCGGCCCGTCGATGATCAAGAGCGGCTACGACCCCAAGATGTCGGCCGGGGCCATCACCGCGGGCGGCACGCTGGGCATCCTGATCCCGCCGTCGGTGATGCTCATCGTGATGGGCCCGGTGGTGGGGGTGCCGGCCACCGACCTGTTCGCCGCGGCGGTGATCCCGGGGCTGATGCTGTCTGGCCTGTTCATCGCGTGGACGCTGATCCGCTGCTGGCGCGACCCCAGCCTGGGCCCGGCCCTGCCGGAGGAGATGCGGCCCAAGTCCATGGGACCGGTGATCCGCGACCTGCTGATCGGCGTGATGCCGGTCATCGTGGTGATCCTGTCGACGCTGGGCGTCATCCTGATCGGCGCGGCCACGCCCACCGACGCGGGCGCCATCGGCTGCCTCGGCACCTTCCTGCTCACCTGGGGGTCGGGCCGGCTCACGTTGCCCAAACTGCGGCGCGCCGCCTACGCCACGCTCGAGATCTCCAGCATGATCCTGCTGCTGGTGACGGCGTCCAACCTGTTCGGCGCGGTGTTCTCGCGCCTGGGCAGTGCCGACTTCCTGGCCCAGGCGCTGACCAGCCTGTCGCTGCCGCCGATGCTGATGCTGCTGGTCATCCTGGCGCTGATCTTCGTGCTGGGCTGGCCGCTGGAATGGGTGCCCATCGTGCTGATCGTGATGCCCATCGCCGTGCCCATCGTCACCGCCGCGGGCATCGACCTGGTCTGGTTCTGCACCCTGGTGGCCGTGACGCTGCAAACGGCCTGGCTGTCGCCGCCGGTGGCCTTGTCGGCCTACTTCCTGAAAGGGGTGGTGCCGCAGTGGGAGCTGAAGGACATCTACGCCGGCATGGTGCAGTTCATGGTGCTGCAACTGGTGGGCGTGGGGCTGCTGCTGATCTTCCCGAAGCTGGCCACCTGGCTGCCCAGCGTCAACTGAGCCTGTCGCCGCGCACCAGCCGCTGCACCAGCAGCGCGCTGGTGATGCCCAGCAGGATGGCCCATTCGAGCGACAGCGTCACCGTGGCCACCAGCGTCACCAGCATCGGCGCGCGCTCGTGCGCTTCGTCGCGCCAGATGCGGCGCATCTCGCGCACGTCGAACAGGCCCCAGGCCACCACGAACAGCAGCCCGGCCACCACCGCCAGCGGCAGGTGGCGGGCCAGCGGGCCGACGAAGATCAGCAGCAACAGCAGCAGCACCGCCGCGCTGGCGGCGGCCAGCGGCGAGCGGGCGCCGGCCTCCAGGTTGACGGCCGAGCGGTTGAACGAGCCGCTGGCCGGGAACGCCGAGAAGAACGCGCCGGCCAGGTTGGCCAGGCCCTGGCCGATGAACTCCTGGTTGCCGTCGAGCGTGTCGCCTTTCAGCCGCGCCATCGAGCGGGCGATGGCCGAGGCCTCGGTCAGCGCCAGCAGCGTCATCACCAGCGTGGCGCCGAAGAGCGAGCGCACCGTGTCCACCGACAGGTCGGGCGCGCTCAGCGGCGGCCAGGCCGCCACCACCGCCTGCACGGTGGCCAGCGGCGGCCAGCCGGGCTGCGCCGCGGCCAGCGCCTTGGCCACCAGCGTGCCGCCGATCACGGCCACCAGCATCGCCGGCACGATGCGGTTGAAGGGCCTGGCCACGATCGCCAGCACGATGGTCGCCAGCCCCGAGGCCAGGGCCAGCGGCTGCACCTGGGGCAGCCGCTCGACGGCGCTGGTGAGGTTGGTCAGCACCGAGGTGTTGCGCGGCAGCGGCAGCGCCAGGAGCGGCCCGAGCTGGCTGTTGATGATCAGCACCGCGGCGCCGGCCGTGAAGCCCACCACCACCGAGTGCGGCACCCGCTCCACCAGCGCACCCACCCGGGCCAGGCCCAGCAGCAGTTGCATCAGGCCCACCAGGAAGGCGAGCGTGAGCACCAGCGACACGTAGTGCGGCGAGCCCACGGCGGCCAGCGGCGAGACCACGGCCATGGTCGTCAGCGAGATGGCGTTGGCCGGGCCGGTGACCATCAGCCGGCTGGAGCCGAACAGCGCGGCCACCATGCATGGCACCATGGCCGCGTACAAACCGTATTGGGCCGGCATGCCGGCCAGCGTGGCAAAGGCGATGCCCTGCGGCAACACGACGATGGCGCCGGTCAGGCCGGCCAGCAGGTCGGCGCGCACCGCACCGGGCTGGCGCCACTCGTCTCGCCAGCGCAGGATGGGGAGGGACATCATGCGATTGTCGCCGCGGCGGCCAGGGGACCGTCGCCGCGCCGGCAGGCCTACATGCGGCCCTTCCAGGGCACCAGCCGACGTTCGACCCAGCGCATGAACAGGTCGAAGGCGTAGGCCACCACGCCGATCACGACGATGCCCATGATGACGATGTCGGTGCGCAGGAAGTTGGACGCATTGAGCACCATCTGCCCCAGGCCGACGTTGGCCGCCACCATCTCGGCGGCCACCAGCGTGGTCCAGCCGAAGCCGATGGCGATGCGCATGCCGATCAGGATCTCGGGCAGCGCCGACGGCAGGATCACGTGGCGGATCACCTGGCCGTAGCTGGCCCCCATCGAGTAGGCCGCGTTGATCTGCTCCTGCGACGCGCTCTTCATGCCCGAGCGCGCGGCCAGCGCCAGCGGCGCGAAGCAGGAGAGGAAAATCAGCAGCACCTTGGGCAGTTCGTCGATGCCGAACCAGATGATGATCAGCGGCAGGTACGACAGCGGCGGCAGCGGCCGGTAGAACTCGATCGGCGGGTCGAAGATGCCGCGCGCGATGCGCGACATGCCCATCGCGATGCCCACCGGCACCGCGGTGACGAAGGCCAGCCAGAAGGCCGCGGTGACGCGCAGGATGCTGGCCACGAAATGCTCCCACAGCGGCTTGTCGTTGGCCGTGCCGGTGGCGTATTCGACGAACTGCTGCCACACCGCCTGCGGGCTGGGCAGGAACAGCGGCTTGATCCAGCCGGCCGCCGTCACCACGAACCACAGCAGCAGCAGCGCCGCGATCGTGGCCACGCTGATGGCCGCGCTGCTGCCCTCGCCCGGCACCTTGAAGGCGCTGGTCTTCAGCGGCGCCGGGGCGGTCTTGGCGGGCTCAGACATCGGCCGGCTCCCGGTGGTGGATGTGCGCCAGCACCTCCTCGCGCAGGCGGATGAAGGCGGGCTCGGACTTGACGCGCCGCGCGTCGCCGTGCTCGAGGAACTGGCGCGAGAAGGCCAGGTCGTCGTAGACGTGGCTGATGCGGCCAGGGCTCGGGCTCATCACGATCAGCCGCGTGGCCAGGAACAGCGCCTCTTCCACCGAATGGGTGATGAAGAACACCATCTTGCCGGTGCCCGACCAGGCCCGCAGCAGGATCTCCTGCACCTGCTCGCGCGTGAAGGCGTCGAGCGCGCCCATCGGCTCGTCCATCAGCAGCACGGCCGGGTCGTTGGCCAGGGCGCGGGCGATGCCCACGCGCTGCTGCATGCCGCCGGACAACTCGTGCACCGCGCGGTCGGCCACCTTCTGCAGGCCCACCAGCGCGAGCTTCTCTTCGGCGATGCGGCCGCGCGTGGCGGCATCGACACCGCGCATGCGCAGGCCCAGCGCCACGTTGTCGCGCACGTTCAGCCAGGGCATCAAGGCATGCTTCTGGAACACCACGCCGCGGTCGGCGCCAGGCCCCACCACCGGCTGGCCGTCGAGCAGGATCTCGCCGGTGGACGGCGGCAGGAAGCCGGCGATGCAGTTCAGCAGCGTGGTCTTGCCGCAGCCCGAGGCGCCGAGCGCGACGACGAAATCGCCGTCGTGCATCGTCATGTTCACCGGCGCCAGGGCCTGCAGCGTGCCGCCCTGGACCGCGTAGTTGACGGTCAGCCCGCGGATCTCGAGCGTCGGCATCCGGCTTACTTGCCCATGGCCTTCTTGACGTAGGCGTCGGTGACGAAGGCGCCGTAGTTGGGCTTGACCTCCTGGATGCGGCCCTGCTCCTTCAGGAAGGCCGCGGTGCTGGTCATGGCCTTCACGGCGCCGCCGCCCAGCCAGGTGGGGCCGGCCTGCTCGGCCAGCGTCGGGAAGGTGTACAGCGCCATCGTGGCGGGCACGTCCTTGGCGTCGGCCTTGGTCCACTTGGCCACGGCCTTCACTTCGGGTGAGTCGACCGTCCACTTGGCCTTGTTGGCGCGGTACTTCTCGTCCACCTTGGCCAGTTGCTTCACCAGCTCGACCATGAAGGCCTCATGCTCGGCCGCCCACTTGGCGTTGACGATCAGCCCGTCGAAGGTGGGGAAGCCCTTGGCGCCGATGGTCTTGGAGCTCTCGATCACCTTGCCGTTGGCCTTGATCTTGGTGAGCACCGGGTCCCAGATGAAGGCGGCGTCGATGTCGCCGCGCTCCCAGGCGGCGGCGATCTCGGGCGGGCGCATGTTCATCACGTTGACGCCCTTGGCATCGACGCCCGAGACCTTCATGATGGCCATCAGCTGGTAGTGCGCCGTGCTGACGAAGGGCGTGGCGACCTTCTTGCCCTTCAGGTCCTTGATGCCGTTGATGCCGGTGCCATTGCGCACGATCAGCGCCTCGGCGTCGGCGATGTCGTCGAGGATCCAGAACAGCTTGACGTCCTGGCCCTGGCTGGCCGCCGCCACGATGGGGCTGGAGCCGGCCTCGCCGATCTGCACGTCGCCGGAGGCCATGGCCTTGATGACGTCGCCGCCGCCGCCGAACATGCGCCAGTTGATCTTGTAGCCGGTGGCCTTCTCGAGCTCGCCCGACTCCATCACCGTGCGCAGGGGCACCAGCATGTCCTGGTGGGCGAAGGTCACTTCCTTCTTGGCCTGTGCGAAGGCGCTGCCGGCACTGGCCAGGGCCAGCGCGGCGATCATGGGGAACGCGGTGCGGAACAGGTGCATGGAGAACTCCTCGTGTGGGACGTTGCCGATGGGGGACGCCGCCGATTGTGTGCGCAATGTGCCCTGTCGACCCAGTGGTGCATGGGGCCAGCGCCCGCGGCAGGATGGGTCCAGCCGCTGCGGGTTTGCCCTGGGACGGGGCACGTGGCCGCGGCCACGCACCGGGCTCGCTCAGTGCGCGCGCGATCCAGGTGCGCGCCGCTCGCCGCGCGCGGCCGCCAGGTCGTCGAGCGCCTGGCCCAGCGCACGCACGCCGGCCGGGATCTGGCTGGCCGCGATCGACGACAGGCGCAGGCGAAAGTAGGGGCAGGGGTAGGGCGGCTGCACGTGGAACACCTCGCCCGGTTCGATCAGCACGCCGTGGCGCTGGGCAATCAGCGCCAGTTCGGTCGCGTCCACCCAGGCCGGCGCGCGCACCCACACCGAGGCCCCGCCCTGCGGCACGCGGAAGGCGCAGTCCGGCAGGTGCTGGCGCAGCGCCTGGGCCAGCACGGCCAGCCGCTCCTGCATCGCGGCATTCACCCGGCGCGCGTGCGACTCGTGGTGGCCCAGCTGCAGGAACAGCGCATAGGCCTGCTGCAGAAAGGCGCTGGGGTGCCGCACCATCGCATGGCGCAGCAGCCGCAGCTCGGCAATCAGCCCGCGCGGGGCCACGATGTAGCCCAGGCGCAGCGCCGGTGACAGGCTCTTCGACAGCGAGCCGATGTAGATCACGCGCCCGCTCTTGTCCAGGCTCTTGAGCGCCGGCATCGGCGAGCCGGCGTACAGGTTCTCGGCCTCGTAGTCGTCCTCGATGACGACGAAGTCGTTCAGCTCGGCGCGCTTGAGCAACCAGTGGCGACGGTCCAGGCTCAAGGTGGCGGTTGTGGGGCTCTGGTGCGAGGGCGTGACGAACACGTAGTCCACCGGCGGCATCGCGTCGATCACCAGGCCCTCGTCGTCGACGGCGATCGGCACCACCCTGGGCTGCCGCAGCGAGAAGGTGTTGCGCGCGTGCGGGTGGCCGGGCTCCTCGAGGCCGACGCGCGTGTCGGCGTCGAACAGCGCTTCGGCCAGCAGGTGGTACGAGTGCTGGGCGCCGACGGTGACCAGGATCTCCTCGGCCAGCGCGAACACGCCGCGCTTGGGCAGCAGGCGCAGGCGGATCTGCTCGACGAGTTCGGGCACGTCGTCGGTCTCGAAGTCGGGCGTCCAGTGCGGCAGTTGCGCACGGGCCAGGCTGCGGGCGCAGCACTCGCGGAAGTCTTCGGTGGGGAACAGTTCGGGGTCGAAGGTGCCGTAGACGAAGGGGTAGGGATAGCGTCGCCACTGCGACGGCTTGGCCAGGGTGCGGTTGGCGGCCAGCGAGCGACGCAGGCGCCGGTCCCAGTGCGGCGCCCGGCCGGGCTCGCGCGCGGGCGCAGCGAAGCCGACGGCCATCGGCGGGCGCGCCTGTGCCGCCACGAACACGCCGCGGCGCGGCCGGGCCTCGAGGAACTGCTCGTCGATGAGTTGCTGGTAGGCCGCCGTCACCGTGTTGCGGCCCAGCGCCAGCAACTGCGCCAGCTCGCGCGACGACGGCATCGGCGCACCCGGTGGCAGGTGCCCGTCGAGGATGGCCTGCACCACCGCGCGCCGCAGCCGGGCCTGCAGCGACAGCGCGGCATGCTCGGGCAGCGCGAACAGCTGGGCCCATTGGATGCGGGGGGTGCGGGACATGGGTGCGTGCGCGGTCGGTGGGTGCGATCGTTCTGGTTGCGGCCGGCCGTGCTGCGTCACTCGGCGTTGAAGAACCAGACCGTGGTGATCAACCCGTCGTGCACCTCGAAGACCACTGCCGCCTCCACGGGCTGGTCGGACAGCCCGGTGATGCGCTCATGGTCGATCACCTTGCAGCCCAGCACCATGCGGTTGACGAGTTCGGCGTGCAGGTGCGGCAGGTTGAAGCGGTGGGCGGCGTAGTGCGCTGCCATCGCGGCCTTGCCCACCAGCACTGGCTCGGCGGCCGGTGGGCGGTACAGCCGCACGTCGTCGGCGTACTGGGCCACGAAGGCGGCCAGGTCCTTGGCGTTGTAGGCGTCCAGCTGGCGCTGGACCGGCAGTGCGGGGTTCATCGGCGTGGGGGCAAAGTGGATCCGCCGTGCATCATGCGCCAACGCGGCCGGGCCGCGCGAGGCCCGGTGCAGGGGTGCGGCGCGCCCTGCGGCGTCACACGATCTTCACGCTGAGGTTGGGCAGCCCGTCGATGTGGCATTCGATGACGTCGCCGCGCACCACCGGGCCCACGTTCTCGGGCGTGCCGGAATAGATGATGTCGCCGGCCATCAGTTCGTTGGCCTGCGACAGCTTGCTGATCTGCTCGGCCACGTTCCAGATCATGTTGGAGAGGTTCGATTTCTGCTTGGTCTGGCCGTTCACCTTCAGCCAGATGCCGCCCTTGGTGAAGTGGCCGATGGCGTCGGCCACGTGCAGCGGGCCGATCGGCGCCGAGCGATCGAAGCTCTTGCCGATCTCCCAGGGCTTCTTCTCGTCGCCCATCGCGCGTTGCAGGTCGCGCCGTGTCATGTCCAGGCCCAGCGCGTAGGCGTACACGCAGTCGAGCGCCCGCTCCACCGGGATGTCGCGCCCGCCCTTGTGCAGGGCGGCCACCAGTTCCACCTCGTAGTGGTAGTTCTTGGTCAGCGAGGGGTAGGGGTGGTCGGCCACCGTGCCGGGCGGCACGTTCTGGATCGCGTCGGTGGGCTTCTGGAAGAAGAACGGTGGCTCGCGGTTCGGGTCCGATCCCATCTCGCGCGCATGGGCGGCGTAGTTGCGGCCGATGCAGTAGATGCGCCGCACCGGGAACATCATCTCGCTGCCGACGATGGGGATGAAGGTGTCGGCCACGCTGAAGGGCGTCTTCGGCGCCTGCGAGGCGGTGCCCGGCAAGGCGCATCCGGCCACGGCGCCCACCGCCATCGTGGCCGTGGTGTTGATCATCGAACGGCGGTCCATGGTGCTCGTCTCCTCGATTGTTGTGGCGGCCAATCTACCCGGCCGCGGCCCGCACGGACAGCGGGGCATCCCGGCCTGTGGCGGGCTGTGGCAGGCGCAACAATCGGCCGCAACGCGCCGCTCTCGCGGCCCCATGTCCCCAGGAGACACCGACCGATGAAGATCGCCATCCTCGGCGGCGGCCACGGCTGCCATGCCGCCGCCGCCGACCTGTCCGAAGCCGGCCACGAGGTGCGGCTGTGGCGGCGCGATGCCGCGGCGCTGCAGGCGGTGATCGAGGCCGGCGGCATCGTGCTGAAAGATGCGCAGGGCGCCCGCGAGGTGCCGGTCGCGCTGGCCACGGCCGACATCGGCGCGGCGCTGCGCGGGGCCGAGCTGATCGTCGTGCCCTCGCCGGCCACCGCGCAGGCCGACATCGCCCGGGCCATGGCGCCGCACCTGGTGGACGGCCAGGTGGTGTTCCTGCCGCCCGGCAGCTTCGGCAGCCTGGTGATGTCGCGCCTGGTGCGCGCCGCCGGCAACCCCGCCGACGTGGCCTGGGCCGAGACCGGCACGTTGCCCTATCTGGCGCGCAAGCACGGCCCGCGCGAGATCAACATCACCGTGCGCGCCATCCACCTGCCCACTGGCGTGTACCCGGCCCGCCACGCCGAGCGTGCGCTGGCCGTGATCCGCGGCGCCTACCCGGCGGTGCATGGCTGCGGCGATGCGCTGTCGGGCGCGCTGATGAACGCCGGCCCCATCATCCACCCGCCGCTGATGGTGATGAACGCCGCGCCGCTGCAGCACTTTCCCAGCTGGGACATCCACACCGAAGGCACCCAGCCGGCGGTGCGGGCGGTGACCGATGCGCTGGACCTCGAGCGCATCGCCGTGCGCCAGGCGCTGGGCTTCGGCGCGCCGCACTACCCGCTGGCCGACCACTACGCCAACGACCGCTGGATGTACGGCGACGCCCACAAGAAGCTGCAGAAGAGCGGCGACTGGCGCGAGCACATCGACCTGCACACCCACCGCTACATCACCGAGGACACCGAGCTGGGCCTGGCCTTCCTGGCCAGCGTGGCGCGCTGGGCGCGGGTGGACGCGCCGATCACCCAGGGCCTGCTGGCCATCGTCGGCGGCTTCCTCGGGCGCGACCTGCGCCGCGGCGAGCGCACGCTCGACGCGCTGGATCTGGCGGACTTCAGCCGGGCACAACTCCAGCAGGTGCTGCATGACGGCGAGTAGTGGATCGACGGCATGCGGTGCGCGGCCGCGCTTCGCCGCGGTGGGTGCCGGCCGCATGGGCCGCGGCATCGCCATCGCCTTTGCCTACGCCGGGCACCGCATCGCGCTGGTCGACCTGCGCCCCCGCACGCACGAGGCCTGGGCGCGCCTGCGCGACGAGGCGCGCGCCGAGATCCTGGCCAGCCTGCAGGGCCTGGCGCAGCTGGGCACGCTGCGCGCCGAGCAGGTGGACGCGGTGGCGGCGCGGGTGGAACTGGTGGATGCCGCCGGCGCGCCCGCCGCGCTGGCCGCTGCCGAGCTGCTGTTCGAGGGCGTGCCCGAAACCCTCGAGGCCAAGCGCGAGGCCTTCGACTGGATCAACCGGCACTGCCGCGACGAGGCCATCGTCACCTCCACCACCAGCAGCCTGCTGGTGACGCAGCTGGCGCAACTGGTGCGCCGTCCCGAGCGCTTCCTCAACATGCACTGGCTCAACCCGGCCTACGTCATCCCGGTGGTCGAGCTGTCCACCCACCCGGGCCTGGCACCCGAGGTGCTGGCGCGCACCAAGGCCCTGATGGAAGGCATCGGCAAGCTGCCGGTGGTGTGCGGGCCCACGCCCGGCTACATCGTGCCGCGGCTGCAGGCGCTGGTGATGAACGAGGCCGCGCGCATGGTGGAAGAGGGCGCGGCCACCGCCGAGGAGATCGACAAGGCCACGCGCTACGGCATGGGCCTGCGCTTTGCGGCCATCGGCGTGGTGGAGTTCATCGACTTCGGTGGCGTGGACATCCTGCACCACGCCAGCCGCGAGATGGCGCACAGCATCGATGCCGCGCGTTACACCGCGCCGCCTGTCGTCGGGCGGATGTTCGAGCAGGGCCACCTGGGCCTGAAGACGGCCAGCGGCTTCCACGACTACGCCGGCCGCGACCTGGCGGCCTACCGGCGCGACGTGCTCGCGCGCGTGCTGGGGCTGCTGACGCACGCCGGGCTGTGGCGCCCGGCGGCGGAGGGCACGATCGATTGAGGCGCCGGCCGCCCAAGGCGGCCGGCGGGACTCAGTTCGTGCGGGCGGCGCGCGCCAGCGGCGCGGCCGAGGCCAGCGCCGGGGCGGAGGCGCGCGCGGCGACGGCCGGCACGTCGGCGGCCGGGGCCATCGTCCACTGCACCGAGGCGGGCGGCTGCACCAGGAAGTGGTTGGTGTCGATGGCGGTGCTGCCTTGCGCCGACAGCGTCACCGCCGGGTGGTGGCTGTTGGCGTGGCCGGCGCGGGTGCGCGGGCTGGCCGGGTGGCCGACGATGAAGGTGTTGGGGTCGATGCCGGGCGCGCGGCGCTGGGCCGCGGAGGTGGCCGGGTGCTGGCCCGCGTCCTGGGCGATCGCGGCGGTGCTGGCGCCGACGCTCAGCAGGGACAGGACGAGGAGGCTCGAAAGATTCATGGGTCGCTCCGTGGGCGAGGTCGGGTACTTGTGGCACGGCCTCGCAGGCTGGGAATATCCGGCGGCGGGGTCGCCGCCGGGCACGAACCCATTGTATTGGTATTAACCCTATGCTGCACCGCGACAGATTTCCGCTTTCCCGGCTCTTCTCTGCAGTGCCAGGGCTGATGCTGCGGCGCAACAAGGCGACGCCCGGCCACGGGGTCGGCTGCCCCGGCGCCGATCGCGGCGGCACGCGGCCCCGGCCGCCATTCGTCGCCGCCCGCTGCGGACCGTCGGCGGCAGCGCGGCGGCCGTCGCATGGCGCTGGCGTGCGGGCTGCGCCTGCGAACAATGCGTCCCCATGTCGGCCTTGGCGCAACCCCTTCCGCAGACCCCGCTGGCCCGGGGCGACGGGCCCGGTCGGCGCCTCGCGGGGCCGCCAGGCCAGCCGCTGCGCGAGGCCTCGCTCGTGCAGAATCGCCCGACGACGCTTCGACGCAGCACCCCGATGCTGAGCTTCGCCCGCACCAAGATCCAGCCGCCGCGGCAGCGGCCCGGCATGCTGCAGGCCCGACCAGCGCTCGATGCGCGGCTGGCCGAGGCCCTGGCCACGCAGCGCCTGGTGCTGGTGTGCGCGGCGGCCGGCTACGGCAAGACCTCGGCTCTGGCGCGGCAGGTCGATGCGCTGCCCGAGGGCACGGCCCTGGCCTGGGTCTCATGCGACGCCGGCGATTCGCCGCTGCGCCTGTTCCAGTGCCTGATCAGCGCGCTCGAACCCTTCGACCCCCCCTGGCGCGTGGAGCCCGAGGCCCTGATGGCCGGCGCCGTCGGCGACGGCACGCCGGCCTCGCGCAGCCGCGGCCTGCGGGCGATGGTGGCCGAACTGATCAATGCACTCGATGCATGCGAGGTGCCGCACGGCGTGGTCGTCGTCGACGACCTGCACCGCATCGAGCACCCCGCGGTCTACGAGTTCCTCGACCTGCTGCTCGAGCGCCTCACGCCGCGCTGGACGCTGGCCATCGCCTCGCGCCAGGAGCCGCCGATCGCGCTGGCGCGGCTGCGCGCGCTGGGCGAACTGGCCGAGTTCCGCCTGGACGACCTGCGCTTCGAGCGCGACGAGGCCCGCGCGCTGGTCACCAGCGCCGGCCTGGACGCGGCCACCGCCGACGCGCTGTTCGAGCGCACCCAGGGCTGGCCGGTGGCCCTGCGCCTGGCGATGCACGTGCTGGCCGGCGCCCGCGGCGCTGCGATCGCCGCCCAGGCCACGGCGATCGATCGGCCGATGTTCGATTTCCTGGCCGCCGAGGTCTTCGACCGCATGGCGCCCGACCAGCGCGAATTCCTGCTGCAGACCAGCCTGCTGCCCGAGCTCACCGCGTCGCGCTGCGCCGCGCTCACCGGTGATCCGCAGGCCGCGATGCGGCTGGAACGCATCGAGCGCGCCGGCCTGGCGGTCAGCACGCTGGCCGGCACCGAACTGACGCTGCGCCTGCACGACCTGCTGCGCGAGGCGCTCGAGCGCCGCCTGGTGCAGGAACGCCCCGACGCGTTGCCCGGCCTGTGTGCCCGTGCCGCCGCCAGCGAGCCCGACCCCACCCGGCGCATCGACTTCCTGCTGCGCGCCTGCGACCACGACGGCGCGGCGCGCGTGCTCTACCAGCACGCCCCGGTGCTGTTGACGCTGGGGCAGATGTCGGGCGTCGAACGCCTGCTCGAGCGCTTTCCCCCAGGCCGGGCCGGCGCCGCGCCGCGCCTGCAGCACGTGCGCGGCCTGCTGGCCTGGGCCCGCTGGGATTTCAAGGCCATGCGCGACGCGATGCAGCACGCTGAAGCCGGCTACCTCGCCGCCGGCGAGGACGACCAGGCCCTGCTGGCGCTGGGTTACCAGGCGGTGGCGCTGAACGCCTTCGGCCAGGCCGAGCAGATCAGCCCGCGCCTGCTCGCGCTCGACCGCCGCACCCTGAGCCAGGAGAGGCACCTGATCGTCGTGCTGGCCTGCCTGTGGCACGCCATGGACCTCGGCGAACTGCAGCAGGTGGGCCCGCTGCTGGACGAGATGATGGACCTGCTCGAGACCACGCCCGACCTGTCGCTGTGGTACCGCGCGCACACCATCCCGCGGCTGAACGGATTGCCCGGTACTGCCGATGCATTGGATCGTTATGTCGAAGGCGTGATGCGGCTGACCGCGGACACGCCGTCGCCGCTGCGCGCGATGGCGCGGGCCCAGCAGGCGCTGCGCGAACTCTGGCAAGGCCATGTCGACGCGGCCGAGGCCGGCCTGGCCGCCGCCCGCGCCGATGCGCAGTGGCTGGGCGACCCGCCCAACGTGCGCGGCGTGCTGCAACTGGTGGAGACGTTGGTGGCCACCGCGCGCGGCGAACGCGAGGCCGCGCTCGATGCCGCGCGGCGCATGATCGACCAGCACCCAGTGCAGCGTGGGCCCTGGTCGCTGGCGGGCAACCTGTTCTACGCGGCGCGCGCCGCCGCGGCCTTCGACGACCTGCCGGCACTGGTCGACCACGTCGACCAGCTGGAAGGCCTGCGCGACCGCGTGCCGCCGTCGATGGTCAAGCTGCTGCGCCCGTTGCAGGGCCTGCGCTCCTGGCTCGAGGGCGACCGCGCCGAGGCGATGCGGGCCTGGAGCGAGGCCATCGAGGTCGAGGACCAGACCGACCGGCTCGGCTCGTCCGTCGAATGGCGCCTGCGCCTGGCCGCGGCGCTGGTGCTGCAGGGGCGCGACCGCGACGCCGTCGCCACGCTGGCCCCCGCAGCGGCCCGCGTGGCCGGCCACGCCGGCGTCGGCGGCGTGCTGCTGGCACGCCAGGCGCTCGGCGTGCTGGCCGAGGCCGCGGCGGCGGGCCGTCTCGGGGCCGCGCTGGGCGCCACCGTGCTGGCATGGCGCGGACTCGTGCAGGCCGCGGCCCGGCGTGAAGGTGCCACCGTGGTCGATGCCTGCGACGGATCTGGTGGGTCGATCGGCGGGCTCAGCAGCCGCGAGATCGACGTGCTGCAGCGCATCGCCGCCGGCGACAGCAACAAGCTCATCGCCCGCGCGTTCGACCTCAGCCCGCACACCGTCAAGCGCCACGTCGCCAACATCCTCGACAAGCTCGACCTGCGCTCGCGCGGCCAGGCCGCGGCCTGGTACCGCGACCACGGCGCCTCGGTTCGGCACTGAGGAGCGCACTGGCCGGAGCCCAGTGCTCTGACGGCGGCAGTTGGTGGCAGCCGTTCGTTCCGTCCGACGATCTGCGCGGCGCGACAGGCGGCAGCCGACGGTGGCGCTGACTGTGGCG
>NZ_MWLO01000049.1 GCF_002198735.1 Ideonella sp. A 288 | reverse complement strand
CCCAGGGCCCCACCCGCTACGACACCCACGAGGTGCGCAACCAGGCCCTGCCGGCCGCGGCCTTCAACGCCTTCACCGGCGACGTGGTGCTGCGCGAGGCCATCGCCCGCGACGCGCCCTGGGCCGCCGAGCGCTGTGCCGCCCTGGGGGCGCTGGCCGGCGACGAGGCCGTGCAGGAGGTCGCCCGCCTGGCCAACCGGCACGTGCCCGAGCTGAAGACGCACGACCGCTTCGGCCACCGCATCGACTGGGTCGATTTCCACCCCGCCTGGCACCAGCTGATGACCCTGGCCTGGCAGCACGAGGTGCATTCGCTGGCCTGGACCACACCGCAGCCCCACGGCCACACGGCCCGCGCGGTGCTGTCCTACCTGTGGAACCAGGTCGAGCACGGCACCGGCTGCCCCACGGGCATGGCCTACGCGGCCTATGCCGGGTTCATCGGCCAGCCGGCGCTGGCGGTGTGGGCCGGGAAGGTGGCCGGCACGCAGTACGAGTTCAGCCGCGCCGAGGTGGCCGACAAGCCCAGCGTCGTCGTCGGCTACGCGATGACCGAGAAGCAGGGCGGCTCCGACCTGCGCGAGACGCAGACCACTGCGCGCTTCTCGCACCGCGACGACTACCACGGCGCGCCGGCCGACTGGTACGTGCTCACCGGCCACAAGTGGTTCTGCTCGGTGCCGGTGGCCGACGGCTTCTTCACGCTGGCCCAGGTGGGCCGCGGCGTGACCTGCTTCTTCCTGCCGCGCACACTGCTCGACGGCACGCACAACCGCTTCTACGTGCAGCGCCTGAAGGACAAGGCCGGCAACAAGTCCAACGCCTCGAGCGAGATCGAATTTGCGGGCACGCTGGCCATCCGCGTCGGTGACGAGGGCCGCGGCCTGCGCGAGATCCTGTCGCACTCGCACCTCACGCGGCTGGACTTTGCCGTCGGCTCGGCCGGGCTGATGCGCCAGGCGCTCACGCTGGCGCTCACGCACACCGGCACGCGGCGCGGCTTCGGCCAGCCGCTGTCCGACCTGCCGATGATGGCCAACGTGCTGGCCGACATGGCGCTCGAGGTGGAGGCCGCCACGCTGCTGGCGCTGCGCGTGGCCCGCGCCACCGACCAGATGGACGACGCCCCCGAGCAGCGCGCCTTCGCCCGCATCGCCACGCCGGTGGCCAAGTACTTCAACTGCTCGCGCGCGCCGGCCATCGCCAACGAGGCGCTGCAGTGCCACGGCGGCAACGGCTTCATCGAAGAGAACCCGATGGCCCGCGTCTACCGCGAGGCACCACTGAACAGCGTCTGGGAAGGCACGGCCAACATGATGTGCATGGACGTGCGCCGCGCCATCGTGAAGGACCGCGGCACGCTCGACGCCGTGGCCGCCGACCTGGCCGGCGTGCGCGGCAGCGACGCCGGCTTCGACCGCTTCGCGGGCCAGGCCGTCGACCTGGCCCGCCGCGCCTGCGACGAGGAGTTCGTCGCCCGCGCCGCCACCGAGGCGCTGGCGCGCGCGCTGCAGGGCGCCGAGATGATCCGCCACGCGCCGCCCGAGGTGGCCGGGGCCTTCATCGCCACGCGCCTGACCGGCGGCCCGAGCGCGATGTTCGGCACCATGGCCGGCGCCGTGTCGCAGGCCGTGGCCGGCCGCATCGTCGAGCGCGCCCAGGTGGGCACGGTGCGCTGACCCAGCGGCGCCCGGCGGCGCGGTAGGTCAGACGGTGAGGTAACCCCCGTCCACCGGCAGCACCACGCCGGTGACGAAGGCGGCCGCCGCGCTGGCCAGGAACAGCGCCGGCCCGGCCACGTCGTCCGGCGTGCCCCAGCGGCCCATCGGCGTGCGGCCGACGATCTGCGCCGAGCGCACGGGGTCGTCCTGCAGCGCCTGCGTCAGCGGCGTGGCAATCCAGCCCGGCGCCACCGCATTGACGCGGATGCCGTCGGTGGCAAAGGCGATGGCCAGCGACTTGGTCAGCTGCGCCACGCCGCCCTTGCTGGCGCTGTAGCCCGGCGCCAGCCCGCCGCCGAAGAAGCTCAGCATCGACGCGACGTTGACGATGCAGCCGCGCCGCGCCCGCAGCGCCGGTCGCGCGGCGCTGCACGTGCGCATGGTGCCGGTGAGGTTGACGTCCACCACGTCGGCGAAGACCTCGGGGTCGAACTCCTCGCGGCGGCGCACCACGCCGGCGCTGTTGACCAGCACGTCCAGCTCGCCGGCGGCCGCCACCACCTGCGCCACCGCGGCGGCGTCGCGCACGTCGAGCACGGTGAGCGAGAGGCCCGCCAGTTCGGGCCGGGCCCGCGCCGCGGCCACGCTGGCCTCGGTGCTGCCGGTGGCGGTGACGCGGTCGCCCTGCGCCGCGAAGGCGCGGGCGATGGCCGCGCCGATGCCGCTGTTGCCGCCGATGACGAGGACGTTCCGGGGTGAGGTGGTGTTCATCGTATGACCTGATCTGCCCGCGGAGGCAAACGGCGAATGGCTGCGTGACGACAATCTACACCTTGCCCTGAAGTGGCCACGCGACGGCTGCCGCAGCGGGTCAGCTTGAGGAGCCTCTCAGGCCGCGGGCGGCTGCTGCACGATCTGCAGTTCATTGCCCGAGGGGTCTTGCAGGGTGGCCAGGATGCCGCCCCAGAACTGCTTCTCCGGTGGGCCGGTGAACGGGACGCCAAGGGCTTGAAGCTCGATGTGTTTTGCGGCAGCGTCTTGAACCGTGAAGGACAGACCCGTGAAGCGCCCGACCAGTGCTTTCTCTTCTTCGGGGGCATCCGTGCCGACGCTCTCGACGACGAGTTCCGTGCTGCCTGACTTGAAGACGCAGTACCCGTACTCACTGCCGTCAGCCTTCAGCCGCAGCCCAAGCTTCTGTTCGTAGAACTGTTTGGCTGCTCTGATGTCGCGTACGAAGACACGTGCGGTGTTCAGTTCCATGGGGCTCCTTCGGGTGGCTGGGGAGTGAGCGCGTCGAATCGTACTGCGCGGTGACGCGTCAGCCAACGCCCGTCGCGACGTCCTGGCGTTCAAGCCAGCGCGCGAGAGGCGAAGCAGGTGGATTGCACCTTGACAGTTCAGCTCACTGCGGACCGCCCGCGCCATGAGGGCCGCCCCTCATGGGCGCCCGGCCACCCCGGTGCTACCGTCGATGCAAGAGCCCAGAACGGCAAGGAGACACCGCCCATGTACCCCGGCAAGCAAGCAGCGCTGCACCCCGACCGACCGGCCTTCATCATGGCCTCCAGCGGCGAGACCGTCACCTACGCCGAGCTCGACGCGCGCAGCAACCGACTGGCCCACCTGCTGCGCGCGCACGGACTGCAGCGCGCCGACCACTTCGCGATGTACATGGAGAACAACAGCCGCTTCATCGAGACCTGCGGTGCCGGCGAGCGCACCGGGCTGTACTACACCTGCGTCAACTCCTTCCTCACCGCGGACGAACTGGCCTACGTGGTGAACAACTGCGAGGCGCAGGTGCTGGTCACCTCGCGCGACAAGCTGGCCGTGGCCCGCGAGGCGCTGCGCCAGTGCCCGCGTGTGAAGCGCTGCCTGGTGGTGGACGGCGGCGCGATGGACGACCCGATGTACGTCGACTTCGCCGAGGCGGTGTCGGCCTACCCCGCCACGCCGGTGGCCGACGAGTGGCTGGGCACCGCGATGCTGTACTCCAGCGGCACCACCGGCCGGCCCAAGGGCATCCAGCGCCCGCTGCCCGACAACCCGCCGTCCGAGCCGCTGCCGCTGTTCCACTTCCTAAGCAAGCTGTGGCACTACCGCGAGGACATGGTCTACCTGTCGCCCGCGCCCATGTACCACTCGGCGCCACAGGCCGCGGTGGCGCTGACCATCCGCCACGGCGGCACCGCCATCGTGATGGAGCACTTCGACCCCGAGGCCTACCTGGCGCTGATCGAGCGCTACCGCGTCACGCACTCGCAGCTGGTGCCCACGATGTTCAGCCGCATGCTCAAGCTGCCTGAGGCCGCGCGCCGGCGCCACGACCTGTCGTCGCTGCAGGTGGCCATCCACGCCGCGGCGCCCTGCCCGGTGCAGGTGAAGGAGCAGATGATCGCCTGGTGGGGCCCGATCATCGACGAGTACTACGGGGCCACCGAGGGCCTGGGCTTCACCGCCTGCAGCTCGGCCGAGTGGCTGGCGCACAAGGGCACCGTGGGCCGCGTGCTGCTGGGCGACCTGCACATCCTGGACGAGAGCGGCCAGCCCTGCCCCACCGGCACCGCCGGCGAGATCTGGTTCAAGACGGCCACGCCCTTCGTCTACTTCAACGACCCCGAGCGCACCGCCCTCACCCGCTCGGCCGACGGCAGCATGAGCACGGTGGGCGACGTGGGCTATGTCGACGCCGACGGGTTCCTGTACCTCACCGACCGCTCCACCTTCATGATCATCTCGGGCGGCGTCAACATCTACCCGCAGGAATGCGAGAACCTGCTCATCACCCACCCCAAGGTGGCCGACGCGGCCGTCTTCGGCGTGCCCAACGAAGACCTCGGCGAGGAAGTGAAGGCCGTGGTGCAGCCGCTGCCGGCCTTCCGCCACGAGCCCGGCCTGGCCGACGAGCTGATGGCCTTCTGTGCCGCTCACCTGTCGCGGCAGAAGTGCCCGCGCTCGATCGACTTCACCGACGCCCTGCCCCGCCTGCCCACCGGCAAGCTGTACAAGAAGGCGCTGCGCGACACCTACTGGGCGGGGCACAAGAGCCGCATCCTCTGAGAGGCGCCCAGGCGCCGCCGAGCCCCGGGGGGCTCAGGGCGGCTGGGGGCGACCGCCGCGCGCGCGGTGCTCGTCGCGCGCCGCCTCGTGGTCGCGCGGGTCGAAGCGGCGGGTGGCGCAGTCGGCGTTGTAGCCGCCCACGTCGTGGGTGAGCTGCAGGCTGGCACGGTTCAGTGCCTCGGTCTCGTCGTTGTGCGCGTCCACCTGCAGGTTGTGGTCGGCCACGCGCCGCGCCATCGCCTCGAGCGCCGGCTTGCCGGGCCGCTTCATGGCCTGCTGGGCCTCGGCGATGGCGGCGGCCTCGACGGTGATCGCCTCGCTGGCGGCCTTGTGGCGGTCGGCCCGGCGGTCGAGCGCGACGCGCCGCGCGTCGATGGCGGCCTCGCGCTCCAGGCAGGCCAGCAGCTCGGCCCGGGTCATCACCTCGCCCGCGCCCGGGGCCCAGGGCGGCACCGACGGCAGCCGACCCGCGGGTGAGCAGCCGGCCAGCGCCATGGCCAGGGCAGTGGCCAGCGCCAGGGTCGCGCCAGCGCCCCGGCGATCGATCATGGGGCGTTGCCGGGCGGCGGCACGGCACCGGGGGCGGCCGTCACGCGCCGACGCGAGGCCAGCCAGATCGCGGCCACGCTGGCCGCCATCAGGAACGGCGGCATGGAGGCCAGCCACCACAGCGGCTCGTCCTCGAAGGCCTTGCGCACCATCACCGACTGGATGGCCAGGAAGCCCGCCGCAGGCGCCAGGAAGACCAGCTTGTGCGCCTTCAGGCCCAGCACGGCCAGCACCTCGGCGCCGGCCCACAGCACCGCGGGCGGCCACAGCAGGTCGATCGACCAAGCCACGCGAACCCCGAACAGGCCCAGCATGCCCAGCGAGAACACCAGCGCGGCAAGGGTCAGGGGAACGGCGATGGCGCTGAAGGCGGGCATGGCGAGACCTCGGGGGGGATCGGTCGGGCCGGGCGACGGCGACGCCCGGTGAACGGCAGATCGTAACCCGCCTCAGCGCGGCGCCGGCCCGGCGCCCAGGGCCTGTCGCAAGGCCGACGCCATGTCCTGCGGCAACGAGCCGGTGCCCTTGACCACCAGCGCACCGCCATCGCGCCAGTGCCACCGCGTGTCGGCCAGCGGTGTGCCCGCGGGCAGCCCGAAGGCCTTCAGCTGCAGCACGACCTCGGTGCCGCCCTCCACCAGCGCGGCCGAGCCCAGCAGGCGCACCACCGGCCCCAGCTCGTGCACGGTGATCACCAACAGGCGATCGGGCCTCGGGCTGGCATCGCGGGCCATCGACAGCAGCGCGGCGTCGGTGGGCAGCCCGGCGTCGCCGGTGCCCGGCAGGCGGCGCACCTCAACCTTCGCATAACACGTCGAGGGAGCGAAGAACGATTCGATGCCCTGCCGGGCGGCGTCCTCGCGCTGGGCACGGTCTTTCTGGTCGACGCGCCAGGCCGGCGCCCACAGCACCAGCGCCGACAGCCGCTGGTCGCCCACCTGGCACAAGGGGGCCGCAGCCTGCGTGCCGGTGGTCTCGATGCTCGTCGTGGCACAGGCCGCCAGCACCGCCCCCGCGGCCAGCACCAGGGGCGCGACCGGCCACCGCCGGCGACGCAGCGCCCTGCGCGGTTCCGCGTCGGCCGCCGATGTCATGCGCCCGGCCCATCCGCCACCGGGCCGAGGCCCACACCGTGCGGCAGGCTCATCGCACGCCGACCAGCGAGACGACCTTGCAGCCCAGCACGCGCGACAGCCGGGCGGCGATCACCGAGGCCTCGCCGTCGTCGTAGGTGCGGGCCACCGTGATGCGGTCGAGGAAGCTGCGGTACAGCGTGATCGACCAGCTCTTCTTGCCCAGCCCACCCGGGAAGGCCGCCAGGTCCACCGACTGCACGCTGTCGAAGGTGGCCAGCTCGGCGCCGTCCAGCAGCACCAGGCTGCGCTCGCGATCGAAGGTGAACTCGCCATGCGACGAGCTCAGCACCAGGCGGCGCCCGCTGCGTTCGGTCAGCGTGGCAAAGGGCTCGACCAGCGGCTCGCCCCGCGCCGCCTCCACCAGCGGCGACAGCCTGACGGCCAGCCGGTGCGGCAGCTTCATGCGGCGGGGCCCCGGATGGCGGTGGCCTGCGACCACACGGCCTGCCAGCGGCCCTGGATCAGTTCGTACGAATCGGTGTGCCAGCACTCGAAGGGCGTGCCGCGGCCGTCGCCCGCGTCGAGCTCGAGCGTCACCGGGTAGCGCACCAGGGCCATCTGCGGGCTGGCGCGCACGCACATCGGGCCGGCGTCCCAGCGCAGGTAGCGCAGTCGGCCGGTGTCGACATCGCCCAGGTAGGCGTCGCGGGTGAAGGTGCGCCCGCCGGGGGTGACGAGTTGGTAGTCGGGCGCGTGCAGCGGCCACAGCACGTCCATCTGGCGCGTCAGCAGCGCGTGGATGCGCGAGCGCTCGAGGCCGCAGACCAGGTCGGCGACGGATGCCGACGCGGCCCCATCGGGCAGGGGGCCGTTCACCGACATGGCCGCTCCATCGCTTGCCCGGGCCTCACTGCAGGTCGTGCCATCGCTGCGCGCTCTCCCACCTTGGTCGCGCGATTCTGCCCCAACGGGGCCCCACCGACGACGGCCATGGCGTGTCATGCCAAGGGCGCGGCCCAAGCGCCCGCCGCTGGGCGTGCCCCGCGCCGGCCTCAGCGCCCGCGCCACCGCGGCGGAAAGCGCCACCACGCCGCCAGCACCAGCAGCGCGAAGACGCTGTAGGCCAGCACGAAGACACCGAACGGCGCCTGGTAGAAAAGCAGGCGGCCGACCCAGTGCTCGACGAAGCTGCGGCCATACGGCGCGGTGCCGGCCTGCACGCGCAGCCACGACTCGAGCGTGGTGAGCGGGCAATCCTGCCCCCACCACGACTGCGCCACCACCACCCCGATGGCAGCGACATGCGCGATGCGGAACCACGGCTGGTTCACCCATCGCCAGCCGCGCAGGTTGCCGACGACCACCATCAGCAGGCCACCGACGATGAACAGCACGACACCGAAGTGCAGCAGCAGCACCAGATCGGCCAGCCACCGGTAGGTCATCGTGGGCCCAGGTTCGTGCGTCGGGGCCGGGCCGGCGCCTGTGTCGTCGGGCCCGGCACGGCCAGGCCGACGGTGTACCACATGGCCGCGATGGCCGGCCGGTCAGCTCGCCTTCAGCACCGGCATCTCGGGCAGGAACGACCCCTGGCCCGCATACCGCGGCGTCGGGTCTGGCGCGGTGGCGGGGCTGCCGGCCTGCACCTGGCGGGCCGGAGCCTGGACGTCGAACCCGGCGACGAAGTGGTCGCCCTTGATGAGCAGGGCCTTGCCGTCCGACGCCGATCGCTTGGTGGTCTGGCCGGTGCCCAGGGCCGCGATCCTGAGCGTGCCCATGCCGGGGATCGGGTACAGCGGCGTGATGTAGGGGCAGCCGACCACGAACACCTGCTGCTCGTCGCCCGCGACACAGGCCTTGCGCCCGTTCAACGACAGCGCGCCGCTGGCCTTCAATCGGCCGGGCTGCACCATGACGACGGCTTGCCCGAAGTTGGGATTGAAGATCGCGAGATCTCCGTCGAACAGTACGAAATCATCCATGGCCGGCATCGTTGCGAGTGTCCGCCGATCCGCGCCAACGGCCTTGAGGCAGGACAAGCCCCGGCCGCCGCCACCGCGGCGGTGTCTGCCATCGGCCACACCGGCAGCCGCCATGCCGCGAGCGGCGCATTCACCGGGGCGGCGCCGTTCGGCCCACAGGGTCGACCGCCAGCGCCGCGGGCTGCGGCCAGGCCGGCAGGTTCACGCCGCGGACGATCAGCCACAGGCTCAGCGCCAGTTCGGCGACGAAGGCCGGGACCAGCACGCCGGGAAACAGCCAGCCGGCCCAGGCCGGGGCCAGCAGCAACGCCGCGCTGTTGACGAGGTAGCACAGCCCGGCGATCTGCAGCAGCACGCCCAGGCCCCGGGGCAGGAAGCCGCAGCGGGCGATCAGGTGGCCGCGGACGAGGCAGGCGAAGCCGAAGAAGACGAGCCCGATGCCGAAGCCGTACCCGTGGGCCTGGATCGACAGGCGGGTGACGGCGTGCAGTTGCTCGGGCGTGAAGGCCGCCAGGTGCGCGCCGCCGCCCAGCAGCAGCAGCGGCAGCACCAGGGTGAGCTTGTTGGTGGCCAGCACCGCCGTCTGCACCAGGTTCAACAGCGTCGCCAGCACCGCCAGGCCCTGGTTCACCGGCCGCAGCAGCAGGTAGAAGATCACGATCACCGGCACGTCGAGCACGTGCATCAGCAGATCGCCGGCGATGCCGGCGCGCCACAGCCCCGGCGACGCGGCGATGGCGCCGGCCGTGGCGCTGGCATGGCCGGGGACCACCAGCGTGCCCCTGACGACCGCTTCGCCGAACAGGCCCAGCACGATGATGGCCAGGTACAGCACGCCCGCCACGCGTGCGCACCGCATCGGCGACCATCCCGCCAGGGCGTTCATCGCAGGGCCCCGTCGTGGCTCATCGCAGCGGCCACCCGAACTCGGAATACACCTGCCCTGCCTGCACCTGATCGATGGCATGCCGCACGTAGGCCACCATGTTCGGCGGCAGGCCCGTCAATGGATGCCAGCCGAGTTCGCTGCACTTGTGCGGTTCGCGGTTCTGCGGCTCGCCGCGCCAGGTGTCGGTGGTGAAGAAGAACGACACGCGCTCGGCCTCGCTGCGGCGGTGGATGACATGGGCCAGCCGCAGGTCGTCCGGCCGGATGTCGAGGCCGGCTTCCTCCATCGCCTCGCGCGCCATGGCCTGGCGGGCGGTCTCGCCACCGTCGACATGGCCCGCCACGAGGCTGTAGTTGCCGTCCTCGTAGCCGGTGTTGTGGCGCCTGAGCAGCAGCACCTGGCCCTCGCGGACGAGCAACAGGTGCGCTTCGGGGATGAGGGTGAACCGGGCCATGGGGTCAGAGGGTGGGTTGGGAGGCTGGGCGGCCGTCAGGCCGCGCCCAAGTCGGCGGCTGAATGCAGGCCCCGCACGATGGCGACCTCGGTGCCCTGGCTGAGCGGATGGTCCGCAAAGGCACGCTCGACGATGCGGGCAATGACCGGCGCGTCGGCAGGTGCTTCGTGGCGGATGGGCATGCGCTGATTCTGGCCGAACGGCGTGGCATCGGCACCTGGCCCTCACCCGGCGAGGCCCGGCCAGTACAGCAGGGCGAAGCGACGCACGAGGGCGGCTGGGGACATGAGACGTTGCCTTTGCTGGCCAGGATCGGGCGCCAGGCGCCCGGCGGCCTGGCGCCACGGATGCGAGGCCGATGATGGCACCGCCCTGGCTCGCCGCCACCCCGGGGTCATTCGCCACCGCGATCACGCCGCCGCACCCGATGCCCGGGCCTTCTGGACAAGCCCGCGGGCCTGGCCCTTGAAATACCGCCACCCGGCCCGAGATCGCACCGATGAAGGTCGACCTGAACTGGAAGAAGCCGCTCTTCTACCTGCTGCTTCCCGTTCTGCTGTTCCTGTGCTTCGTCGGCTTCCCGCCGCCGTTCGCGCCGCCCCGCGCCACCAAGGCGGCGCAGGAGCAGTCGGTGCCCGCCGAGGACAAGAAGGTCGAGAAGTGAGCGGCCTGCCGAGCGGTCAACCTAGCGGCTTTTCGGCGCGTCCACCGGCGCCACAGCGCGGCGCAAGGCGGCGCGCGCCAGCAGGCGCGTCGAATCCAGCGTGGGCAGGGCCGAGTTCGTGTCGCCGATGACGAGCGGGATCTCGGTGCAGCCCAGGATCACCGCATCGCAACCAAGGCGCTGAAAGCCGGCGATGAGGTCCTGGAAGCGCGTCACCGTCTCGGGCCGGACGATGCCGCAGACCAGTTCGTCCATGATGAGCCGCCCCATCTCGTCGCGCTCGGCGTCCGTCGGGCGGACGCACTCGAGGCCATGGTGCCGCAGGGCCTGCGGGTAGACCTCGCTGTCGACCAGCCAGGGGGTGCCGGTCAGCCCCAGCCGGCGATGCCCGCGCGCGACGGCTTCGGCCGCCAACACCTCGGCGATGTGCAGCCACGGCAGCGGTGACGACGGCGCCACCAGCGGCAACGCCTGGTGGATGGTGTTGTCCGGGCAGATCAGGAAGTCGGCCCCCGCCGCGGCAAGCTTGCGGGCCGACCCGAGCATGAGCGCCGCGACGGCGGGCAGGTCATCGCCGTGCAGCGCCTTCACGTAGTCGGCGAGCGACCAGGTGTGGAGCGTCACCTCGGGGTGCGCATGCGGGCCCAGCAGCGCGGCGCCTTCAGCACAGATCGTGCGATAGCACAGGGCGGCCCCTTCTGCCGAGCAGCCCACGATCCCGATGTGGAGCGGCACCGTCATGGTGGGTGACCTGGGGCGCACGGCTCGACCTCAGCCGAGTCTGGCGCGTGGATCACCGCGACTCGTGCGCGATGACCACGAGCTCCTTGAAGCCGGTGGCGGGGTCCATCTCGCGATGCAGCGTCCATTCCGGCGTCTCCAGCAGCAGGGCCTCGGCGGTGGTTCGGACCACGTTGCCGTGGCACACATGGCCACCGATCACCTGGCCGGCGCCGTTGGACAGGCTGGCATGCAGGTGGGCGCCGTCCTTCGTCACCGACCCCGACAGCGTGAGGATCTCGTGCGGCCCCGCCACCAGGGTCTCGGCATCGTCGTTCGCGAAGCGGATGACCGCGTCGGCGATGCTCCCGATTCCGCAGACGATGAAGCCTGGGCCGATCTCGCCGTCGGCCACACGGCGTTCGAGCTCGCGGCGCAGGTCGACGCCCGGGGCAAGGCGGATCGGGTGGGGCGACACGGTGGTTCGGCCGGGCGTAGCAGCGGTGGAACTACACGAGCGACCGGCGCACATGGACGCTGCCATGCTCGCCCTGGCGATGGACGGTGAAGCCCGCGCCGAGGAACAGGCTGTACGGGCCGAAGTGGTTCTCGGCATCGCCTGCCACCTCGGGCTTCGGCGCTGCCTCGGCCATGGTGAGGCCCTGCGCCTTGAGCGCCTCGCAGGCGGCGTCCAGCAAGGCGCGGGCGACCCCGGTCCGCCGGTGCGCCCGGGCGACGACGAAGCAGGTGATCTGGCCGAGCGTGGCGGCATCGGGGTCGGGCTCGTCCGCGAAGGCGTCCATCATGTGCCGAGGCGCCGCGTTGCACCATCCCACCACCTTGCCGCCACGGTATGCCAGATGGCCTTGCATGCGGCCGCTGCCGATGCGGGCGCAGGCCGCGCTGCGGTTCTCGTCCGCGGTACGCGCCATCCACGTGACCTTCGAGTGGTCCACGTACAGGAACTGGCAGTAGCAGGACTTCCACTTCGGGTTGTCGGCAAACGCATCGCCCTCGAAGAAGGCCAGGAAGTCGGCCATCCGGTCGGGCGTGAGGGCGTGGATCTCGAGGTCGGATGGGGTCATGCTGGTCTCGTCGGAGGTGTCGGAGTGCCGGGCGGTGGACAAGCCAGCCGGACCGTGCAGGCTCGGGCTGGCGGCAGGGGCCCAGGACCGCCAGGCCGGGCCTCGCGGCCTGACCTTGCGCTCATCGTGAGCGATGGGCTACGCGCCACGGCCTGCCCCGCCACCGGCCACGCGCCTGACCAGCGCCCGGCCCAGCCAGGCCATCGGCAGATAGGCCAGCAGCAGATCCGCGGCATTGAACCAGGCCGGCGCGGGCAGCATCACCGCATTGGCCACGCCGCCCATCAGGAACAAGCCGCCCACGATGTAGGCCGGGCCCGGTGGCCTGCCCGGGGCAAGCCCGCAGGCCACCGCGGCGCCGACCAGCGTTCCCAGCGCGTGGGCCAGGAACGGGAAGAGGAAGTGCCTGGGTTCGAACAGGTGGATCGAGGCCTTCAGCCCCTCCATGGTGGCGACATCGGCGCCCGCCGGCGGCGAGACGACCTTGCCGCCGAGCATCACGAGCGCCATGTTCACGACGCTGCCGAGCACGAAGCCGACGACGACCGCCAAGAGCATGCGAAGGAACCTGGACATGCAGAGCCTCCCGGTTATGGGGCCGATGATCCACGTGGGACCGACCGACGCGTTTCGCGCCGCCCGCCGGGCGCATGATGAACCAAGAAGCCCGTCGATCCAAGTGGCGCGGTGGTGCTCAGCCGCAGACGCGCGCCCCTGCGAGGCTTTGACACAATGACCCGAAGCGTAAGCGAGCCGGCTGCTGCAATCGTGGCCGGATAGCCGATGGAAGGAGCCATGCGATGCCCCGGTACCTGATTTCGTTCGATGACGGCGCGATGGACCACATTGCCGAAGCAGACTGGCCGGCGGTGGGTGAGTCGTCCCGTGCGGTGGTTCGGGAGGCCAAGGCCGCCGGGGTGTGGATCTTCGGTGGCGGAGTGCTCCGCCAGCAGGCGGCCATCGTGGCCACCGACGGGACCGTGTCAGAGGGCCCAGTGCCTGAGACGAAGGCGGTGGTCGGCGGCTTCTCGATCATCGAGGTGCCTTCGCGAGACGATGCGCTGGCTTGGGCGGCCCGAATGGCGAAGGGCTGTCGGTGCGCGCAGGAGGTTCGCGAGATCATGTTTGACCCAGAGTCCTGAGCAAACCCGACGATGGGTGGGCTGTGTGGCCCACGCTTCGAGTGAACCGGCCCGCGGAAGCGGGACGCCATGCAAGTGGCCTCAGCGACCACGACGAGCAGTTCTTGTTGCCAATGAACAGTCGAAGCATCGGGGGGCACTTCGCCGTTGACGGATAACGATCAAGCTGCGAAGTCAGAAACGGGGGGACACCCGGCCGGGCTGCTGAAAATGCACCGCGTGCCACCCGCCCGGGCCGGGTGGCACGCCGCTGCCGCGGCGCTCGAGGCGTCACTTCCACGGTTTCCACCAGGCACCCCCAGTCTTGAGTTCGGAAAGCTCCTCGAATGGTGTGCCCTCAAGTGCTGCATTGCTTTCGTCGTGGCGGAATCCGGTGAACTCCTTCGCGAGAATGAGCGGGATATCCATGTGGAAGTGGCCTTCGAGACTCTCGCTGTCCTCAGGTTCTGCTGTCGCCAGCAATTCATGGAAGCGCCGAGGTACTTCGCCCTCTCGAGACATGTTCTGACTGTCCTCGTCACCTTGATGCTGCACATGCCAGACTCGCGCGCCATCTTGCCAAAGTTCTGCGGAGGCAAAGTTGACGTGCTCTTCCATGGCGCAGGCGATGGCTCGACAGCCCTTCGAGAGCGCCGACATGCTCTGTGCATTGGCGATTCGATGATCGCAACGCCCAGCCGCAACCAAGAACCAACCATTGGGTAGGGCATGGCTTGCGACGCCCTTGAACGGGTACGTGCACTGTTTGGCCGTCCGGGCCAAGGACAAGCGCCGCAGTGCTTCATCGGACGGAAGCGCCTCGACGGCGACCCAGGATAGTGAGATGCCCATGATGTGTGCGTGACGCCAAACGTTCGAGGTCAGGGGGCGACGACGGCACACCGCCAGGGTCCGGGTGGCGAGAACGCACCGCCTGCCGCTGGCGGTGTCTGGTGGCTTGCCTTTGGTGATTCGCTTGATGTATCAGGCCGCACCTTGCGCACGCTTGATGACCATCGGAATTGCATCGCAACCAGCTTGCAGCGCGCTGAGGTCAGCGGCCTGGTGCTTCAGTTCATTCTGCACTTCATTGCTCGGCGGCCTCAAATCTGAAGTGCAACACCCAGCAGCGTAAGGTGTGCACATGGCCAAGACAAAGCAGTACCAACAGCT
>NZ_MWLO01000048.1 GCF_002198735.1 Ideonella sp. A 288 | reverse complement strand
ACGACCGCGGGGTGCCGCCGGCGCCGTGGCGTGGCGACCGGTTCGATCGGGGCGATCAGGACGCGCTCGCGGCGGTTGTGGCGGGGGCGGGGCCGGCGGCAAGGTCGACGGCGTGCCGGGCTGGGTGAAGACATCGCGCGGCACCACCGTCACGCCCCCCGGCACGCCCTGGGGCGTGTAGGGCACGGGCCGTGCGGGTTCGATGCCGACGTTCGGGCGCGGCGGGCTCGGGCGCGGATCGGGACGGCGATCGCCCCGGTCGAACCGGTCGCCACGCCACGGCGCCGGCGGCACCACGCGGTCGTGCAGCGGCGGCGGTGGCGGCATCGCGGGTCGGTGCGGCCGGTACACGTCGCGCGGCGACAGTGGCGTCCAGCCCGACGGCGGCGGCGGCCGGCGGCCATCGGGTTGGTGCGGGGCAAAGGTCCAGGTGACCAGCGCCGGGGCGAACACCGGGCGGTGCGTGCGCGGCCCGGGCGACCACACCCAACGGCCGCCCCAACGCACCCAGCGCCCGTAGTGGAACGGCGCGAAGCCCCAGGGCGCGGCATCCACCCAGGTCCAGCCCCAGGGCGAGACCCAGCTCCAGCGGCCGTCCCGGTAGGGCACCCAGCCCTCGGGCACGTCGGACGGGGTCCAGACGGTGCCGAACTCGGGATGGCTGCCCCAGCGGCCGTAGCGGTCGAGGTCTTCCCAGCCGGTCATCTCGGGCGAGACGTGACGCACGGCCTCGGTCCGGTCGAGGTCGCGGTCGTCGCGCGCCACCCAGTCGGCAAACTCGTCGCGCTCGACGGCCACCAGCCGGTAGTGGGTGGTGCGGTCCGCGCCTTGCTGCCACAGTTCGGCGTGCTGGCCGCCCGTGATGGTCAACTGGCTGTCGTGCGATTCGAACTGCAGCGCGCCGCGCCATGTGGTGGCCTCGCTGGCCTCGCCGCGGCGGTCGATGCGGTAGTGGCCGGTGGCACGCGGGGTGAAGCGGCCCTCGGCGGTGGTGATCTCGATCTGCGACAGCACGTCGCGCGCCGTGACGCGCAGGGCCACGCTGCCGGTGCTCAGCTCGACGGCGATGGCCTGGTCGTCGAGCCGCGGCAGGCTCAGGTCGGTATCGCCGTCCAGGCGCAGGGTGGTCGAGCCGATGCGCAGTTCGGCGCGCGCACCGCGTTCGGTGCTGAGGCGGTCGCCGGTGGTCAGCGGGCGGTTGCGCTGCACCTGCGTCCACTGCCCCTCGTCGCGGTCGAACAGCCACACCACGCCCTGCACTTCGGCCAGCCGGCCCACGCGGGCCGGCCAGGCGCCTGCGTCGGCGGGCTGTGCCGCAGCCAGGCCTGGCAGCAGGGCCACCGCGGCGAGTAGGCCCAGGCCGAAGCCGAGGAGCCATCGGGTGGCAAGCCGCGTCATGTGCATTCCTTTGGCGCCCACGGGGGCGCGGACTCTGTGATGCCTACAACGCGCCGGGGCCCCCGGCCGCTGACTCAGTCGTCCGAGGCCGGGTCAAGGTCGGGGAACAGCACGCTGGTGTAGCCGAGCTGGGTCAGGTCGGTCATGCGGGTGGGGTACAGGCGGCCGATGAGGTGGTCGCACTCGTGCTGCACGACGCGAGCGTGGAAGCCGTCGGCCTCGCGCTCGATGGGCCGGCCCGCCACGTCCACGCCCCGGTAGAGGATGCGGGCATGCCGCGGCACCTTGCCGCGCAGGCCCGGCACCGACAGGCAGCCTTCCCAACCGTCGTCCATCGCCTCGCCGAGCGGCACGATCTCGGGATTGAGCAGCACCGTCATCGGCACCGGCGGCGCCTCGGGATACCGTTCGTTGCGTTCGAAACCGAAGATCACCACCTGCAGGTCGACGCCGATCTGCGGCGCCGCCAGGCCGGCGCCGTTGGCGGCGACCATGGTTTCCTTCATGTCGGCCACCAGCGCATGCAATTCGGACGTGTCGAAGCTGCGCACCGGCTGGGCCACGCGCAGCAGGCGCTCGTCGCCCATCTTGAGGATCTCGCGAACGGTCATGCCGTCTCCAGGTTCGATTCGGAAACCGTCATCATGCCCTGAGGGCAAGCCAGCCGACAGCGATGGCCAGCGACAGCAGCGTCACCGGCACGCCGATGCGGGCATGCCGCCGCCAGTCGATGTCGATGCCGGCACGCCGCGCCGCATCGACGACGATCAGGTTGGCGATCGAGCCGACGATCAACAGGTTGCCGGCCAGGGTGCTGGCCAGCGCCAGTGTCGCGCCGTGGTGCGCCCCGCTGGCCACCGGCAGCAGCAGCATCACCGCCGGCACGTTGGACACCAGGTTCGACAGCAGCAGCGTGGCGCCGAACAGGTGGGCGGCGTTGCCCAGCGCCACGCCCTGCGACGCGAGCCACTGCACGGCCTGCTGCGTGAGCCCGGTGTGCTGCAGGGCGGCGTTGACGACGAACAGGCCCATGAACAACACCAGCAGTTCCCAGTCGATCAGGCCCATTACGCGCGAGGAGTGGAAGCGCTGGCTGAGCAGCAGCAGGCCGGCGCCGGTGAGCGCGGCCACGTCGCGCGGCCAATCGGTGAACAGGAATACGCCCATCAGCACCAGCGCCACCGCCAGCCCCTTGGCCGTCTGCCACAGGTCGAAAGGCTGGTCCGGCTCGCCGGCCGGGGCGGGCTTGTCTGCAGACGGCGTCGCGGCCTCGCGCGCGTCGGCACGTCCCCCACGCACCGACCAGCCGAGCAGGGCCCACAGCACCAACAGCCCCGCCAGCACCGGCGGCAGCGCCAGGCGCAGGTAGTCGCCGAAGGACAGCTTCAGCACCTCGCCGATCAGCATGTTCTGCGGGTTGCCGATCAAGGTGGCGGCCGAGCCGATGTTGGACGCGCAGGCCAGCGCCAGCAGGTAGGGCACCGGGTCGAGCTGGCGCCGCAGGCAGGCCTCGGCCAGCACCGGCGCCACCGCCAGGCACACGATGTCGTTGGAGAACACCGCCGACAGCGCCGCGGTGACGGCAATCACCACGCCCATCAGCGCCGGCGCCGACAGCGGCAGCGCGGCGATGCGCCGGGTGACCGCGCCATAGAAGCCGCCCAGCCGCATCTGCGCCGAGATGACCATGAACGCAAACAGCAGCAGGATCGTCGGCAGGTGCACCGACTGCGCCGCCTGCTCGGGCGTCATCGCGCCCAGGCCGATGACGGCGATGGCGCCCAGCAGCGCCACGCCCGTGCGGTCGAGGTGCAGCCAGGGCAGGCTGCCCATCACCATGCCCAGGTAGACCACGCCGAAGACGGCCAGCACGGCCCAGTTCAGCCACTGCGGATCGATCATACGGCGGCCGGCGTCAGCCCGCGAGCAGCGCGCGCAGGCCGGCCTCGTCGAGGATGGGCACGCCCAGGTCTCGAGCCTTGTCGAGCTTGCTGCCGGCCTCGTCGCCAGCCACCACCCAGTGCGTCTTCTTCGACACCGAGCCCGCCACCTTGCCGCCGGCGGCCTCGATCAGCGCATTGGCGTCCTCACGCGACAGCGTCGGCAGCGTGCCGGTGAGCACCAGCGTCTTGCCGGCCAGCGGCAGCGCCGCGGTGTCGGCCTGGGTGCCTTCGTGCTCGGGCCACTGGATGCCGGCGGCGCGCAGCTGCTCGACGATCTCGCGGTGGTGCGGCTGCTCGAAGAAGGCGCGGATGCTCTGTGCCACCACCGGGCCGACGTCGTTGACCTCGAGCAGTTGATCCAAGCTGGCGTCCATGATGCGGTCGATGCCGCCGAAGTGCCGCGCCAGATCCTTCGCGGTGGCCTCGCCGACGTGGCGGATGCCCAACGCGTAAAGAAAGCGTGCCAGCGTCGTATGCCGGCTCTTGACGAGGCCGTCGACCAGGTTCTGCGCGCTCTTGCCGCCCATGCGGTCGAGCGCGGCGAGCTTGGCCACGCCCAGCGTGTACAGCTCGGGCAGCGTGCGGATCAGGCCGCTGTCCACCAGCTGGTCGACCAGCTTGTCGCCCAGGCCTTCGATGTCCATGGCGCGGCGGCCGGCGAAGTGCAGCAGCGCCTGCTTGCGCTGGGCGCCACAGTACAGGCCGCCGCTGCAGCGGTGGTCGATGCCGCCTTTCTCGCGCGCCACCGGGCTGCCGCACACCGGGCACTGACGCGGCATGCGGAAGTTGGGCACGTAGGCCGGCCGCAGAGAGGGCACGCGGCCGACGACCTCCGGGATCACGTCGCCGGCGCGGCGCACGATCACCGTGTCGCCGACGCGCACGCCCTTGCGACGCAGCTCGAACAGGTTGTGCAGCGTGGCATTGCTCACCGTGGTGCCGCCGACGAACACCGGCTCGAGCTTGGCCACCGGCGTGAGCTTGCCGGTGCGGCCGACCTGGATCTCGATCGCGTTCAGCCGCGTCACCTGTTCCTGCGCCGGGTACTTGTGCGCCACGGCCCAGCGCGGCTCGCGGGTGACGAACCCCAGGCGGCGCTGCAGTTCGATGTCGTTGACCTTGTAGACGACACCGTCGATGTCGAAGGGCAGCGCGTCGCGGCGCGCACCCATCTCGCGGTGGAAGGCCACCAGACCGGCCGCGCCCTGCACCACCCGCCGATCGGCGCACACCGGCAGCCCGAAGGCCGCCAGCGCGTCGAGCGTGGCGCTGTGCGTGGCCGGCTGGTCCCAGCCCTGCACCTCGCCCAGGCCATAGGCGAAGAAGCTCAGCGGCCGCTGCGCCGTGATGGCCGGGTCGAGCTGGCGCACCGCACCCGCGGCGGTGTTGCGCGGGTTGACGTAGGTCTTCTCGCCCTTCTCGCGCTGCTGCTCGTTGAGCCGCTCGAAATCGTCGCGGCGCATGTAGACCTCGCCGCGCACCTCGATCACCGGCGCCTCGCTGCCCTGCAAACGCAGCGGCACGCGGGCGATGGTGCGGATGTTCTGTGTCACGTCCTCGCCGGTCTCGCCGTCGCCGCGGGTGGCCGCCTGCACCAGCACGCCGCGCTCGTAGCGCAGGTTGATGGCCAGGCCGTCGAACTTCAGCTCGGCGGCGTAGTCCAGCGGCGCTGCGTCGTCGGGCAGTGCCAGCTCACGGCGCACACGGGCGTCGAAGGCCTCGGCGCCGCTGGCCTCGGTGTCGGTCTCGGTGCGGATGCTGAGCATGGGCACCGCGTGGCGCACGGGCGCGAAGCCCGCCAGCACCTGGCCGATGACGCGCTGGGTGGGCGAATCGGCCGTGCGCAGCCCGGGGTGTGCCGCCTCGATGGCCTGCAGGGCCTGGAACAGGCGGTCGTACTCGGCATCGGGAATCTCCGGCGCATCGAGCACGTAATAGCGGTGCGCGTGGTGCTGCAGCAGCCTGCGCAACTCGGCCGCGCGGGCAACCGCCTCGGCAGGGACGGTGGCGTCGCTCATCGGCCCGCCCCGCGGTCAGCTGAACAGCCGGCGCGCCACCAGCGAGCCCGCGGCCAGGTCGCGCGATTCGAGTGCGCGGTACAGCGTGGCCAGGTCGGTGCCGATCGAGGCAAAGGCATGCAGCGTGATCGGCCGCTGGTGGTCGTCCATCATCGTGGCGTCCATGTCGACGGCCAGGTTGCGGGCCGCGTCGTGCCAGGCCGGGAAGGGCTCGGCGCTCTCGGGCGTCTGCGGCACGTCGAGCGAGAGCGTCACCTCGCGCACGGACGAGATGTGCGGATCGTCGGCCAGCGCCGCCTGCGCATCGAAATGCAGCACCAGCACCGGCGGCGCGCCGTCGTCGGCCGAGGGCAGGACCAGCCGGCCCGGCAGCACGCCGGGCACGAAGCCGCGGCGGCCGGCCATCTGCTGGATGTAGCCCACCGACCAGGCGGCGGCGTTGGCGCGCAGCACCACGGCCAGCTGCGCATCGTGGCCGCTGGCGAAGGCGTCCAGCTCGCGCGCCCGGGCCACCACGTCGAGCATGTCCGGCACCTCGACCATGCCGCCCACGCCCTCGGCGAAGCCCTGCAGCTTCTGGACGAACTCGGAGAACTCGATCTCGTTGAGCGCACCGCTGCGGTTGGCCATCTGCACGCCGGCCTGGAACTCGCCATATCGCTGTCCGGCCACCGGCAGCTCCCACTCGCCGGTCTCGGTGTTGAGGCCTTCGGTGAGGAAGGGCTTGGTGCCGGCGCGCCGCGAGGGTGGCAGGTGCATCAGCGCCAGCTCGCCGGTGATGGGCGCCTCCAGTGTGATCGGCGCCAGCGCGTCGATCAGCGGATCGAGCCGCACACTGGGGCGGCGCGGCATCGGCGGGCGCAGCGCGCCCATGGCGTCGTCGGCCACCTCGCGTTCGGCGGACTCCTGGGCCAGCGCCGGCTCGTGGCGCGGCGACTCCACCGGCGCGTCGGGTTGCCGCGGGCTGGCGCGCCGCGCCGTCCAGGCGCCATGCGCCACCACCGCGGCCAGGATCAGGCCGCCCAGGATCGCCAGCGCCGTGGTCAGTGTCATGCTGGGTCGTCCCGGTCAGGCCGCT
This sequence comes from Ideonella sp. A 288, assembly GCF_002198735.1. Classification (GTDB taxonomy): domain Bacteria; phylum Pseudomonadota; class Gammaproteobacteria; order Burkholderiales; family Burkholderiaceae_C; genus Pseudaquabacterium. Next base: position 7,872 of record NZ_MWLO01000048.1, on the reverse strand, counting down.
TCGGCCAGGCTGATGGCGGCGTCCATGTCCACCGCCACGATGCGCGAGACGCCCTGCTCCTGCATGGTCACGCCGATCAGTTGCTCGGCCATCTCCATCGCGATCTTGTTGTGGCTGATGAACAGGAACTGCGTGCCCTTGTGCGACATCTCGCTGACCAGCTTGGAATAGCGCTCGGTGTTGGCGTCGTCCAGCGGCGCGTCGACCTCGTCCAGCAGGCAGAACGGCGCCGGGTTGAGCAGGAAGATCGCGAACACCAGCGCGATGGCGGTGAGCGCCTTCTCGCCGCCCGACAACAGGTGGATGGTGGAATTCTTCTTGCCCGGCGGCTGCGCCATCACCTGCACGCCGGCGTCGAGGATCTCGTCGCCGGTCATCTGCAGGCGGGCGTTGCCGCCGCCGAACAGGCTGGGGAACATGCGGCCGAAGTGCTCGTTGACCTGGTCGAAGGTCTTGCCGAGCAGGTCGCGCGTCTCGAGGTCGATCTTGTGGATCGCGTCTTCCAGCGTCGAGATCGCCTCCTGCAGGTCGGCGTTCTGCGCATCGAGGAAGGTCTTGCGCTCGCGCGCCGAGCTCAGTTCGTCGAGCGCGGCCAGGTTGACCGCGCCCAGGGCAGCGATCTCCTTGTTGATGCGGTCGATCTCGCCCTGCAGGCCCCACAGCTTGACCTTGTCGGCCTCGATGCCCAGCGCCAGCGCCTCGAAGTCGACTTCGGCCGCCGAGAGCTGTTCGAGGTACTGCGCGCCGCCCAGTTGTGCGGCCTGGGCTTCGAGCTGCAGCTTGGTGATCTGCTCGCGCAGCGGGTCGAGGCTGCGTTCGAGCGTGAGGCGCTGCTCGTCGGCCTGGCGCAGTTGCGCCGACAGATCGTCATAGCTGCTGCGTTGCGCGGCCAGGGCCTGCTCGCGCTCGAGCCGCAGCGCCAGCGCCGTCTGCAGCCCGGCCTGGGCCGCCGCGTCGTTGAGCGAGCCGAGCTCGAGCTCCAGCTGCTCACCGGCCTGGGTGTTGGTGGCCGCCTGCTGCACCGCCGTCTCGATCGAGCGCTGCAGCTCGCCGCGTCGCGAGGCCAGCGCGCGCGACTGGAACTGCGATTCCTGCGCCTGGCGCTCCAGCGTGCGCAACTGCTCGCGCGCATCGGCCAGCCGCCGCTCGGCGGCGATCACCGCCTCGTCGAGTTCGGCGTGGCGTTCCTGCGTGTTGGCCAGCTGCATGTCCAGCTCTTCGAAGCGGGCCTCGCCGGTGGCGCGGCGCTCTTCCAGGCCCTCCATCTGGGCGTCGATCTCGGCCAGCTCTTCATCGAGCTGGCCCTTGCGCACGCTGGTGGCATCGGCCTGTTGCTGCAGGCGCATCAGCTCCACCTGCAGCTGGTGGGCGCGGGTCTGCACCTCGGTGGCCTCGCGGCGGGCCTGCACCAGGCGCTGGGCGGCGTCGGTGCAGGCGGCCTCGATGCGCACCAGCGCGGTCTTGGCCTCCTCGGCGATCAGAGCCTGGGCGCGCGTCTGGCGTTCGAGGTTCTCGATCTCCTGGGCGCGGGCCAGCATGCCGGCCTGCTCGGAATCGGGCGCGTAGAAGCTCACCGAGAACTGGCTCACCGCATGGCCCTCGCGGGTCATGATGACCTCGCCATGCGTGAGCTGCGGCCGCTGGGCCAGCGCCTCGTCGATGCTGACCGCCGTGTAGACGCCTTCGAGCCAGTCGTTGAGCAGCGCCTTCAGCCCGCCGTCGCCGAGGTTCTGGCCCAGCCGCAGCAGGTCGGACAGCCGCGGCAGCGTCTGGTGGGTGTTGGCGATGGCCGAGGGCGGCGGCGTGTAGAAGGCCAGCTTGGCCGGCGGCGCGTCGGTGGCGAAGGCGCGCACGGTCTCGATGCGGCCCACTTCCAGTGCGTTCAGGCGCTCGCGCAGCGCCGATTCGAGCGCCGTCTCCCAGCCGGGCTCGATGTGGATGCGCGTCCACAGGCCCTGCAGGCTGTCCAGTCCGTGCCTGGCCAGCCAGGGCTTGAGCTTGCCCTCGGTCTGTACCTTCTCCTGCAGCGCGCGCAGCGCCGACAGGCGCGCGGCGATGTCGCTCTGCTTGCCCGCCTCGGCGTTGGCCAAGGACTGCTGCTGGCGACGCTGTTCTTCGAGCGCGGGCGTCTGTTCCTGCAGCTCGTGCAGACGGGCTTCGGCCACCTGCAGGGCCTCGTCGGCCGCGCCGTGTTGGCCGCGCAACTCGCCCAGACGCTGAAGGTCAGGTGAGGCCAGCGAGCGCGCCTCGGTGGACAGGCGCTCGCGCCGGGTGCGCAAGGCGCGCGACTGCTCCTCGACATGGCGGCTGTCGGCGGCCAGCACCTGGATCTGCTGCTGCACCTCGACGACCTTGACGCGCTGCTCGTTGGCGCGCGACTGGGCCGCCCGCACGGCGTCCTCCACGTCGGGCAGGCGCATGCCCTGCTCCTCGGCCTGCGCGGCCAGCACCTCGGCCTGCTCCTCGGCGGCGGCGATCTGTTCGGCGATGGTCTCCAGCTCGGCCTCGGCCTGGCCCCGGCGGTCTTGCCACTGGTCGTTCTGGGTGCGCAGGTCGGCCAGCCGCTGCTCGACGCGCTGGCGGCCCTCGACGACGTAGCGGATGCGCTCTTCGAGCCGGCTCACCTCCAGCGCGGCCTCGGCCAGCGAGCCCTGCGCGGTGTGCAGCGCATCGCTGGCGGCGTAGTGGTCCTGGCGCACGGCCTCGAGCCCGGCTTCGACGTGGCGCAGCTCGGCCAGGCGCGACTCGAGCGCGTTGGTGGCTTCGAGCACCGCCTTGCGCACGCGCTCTTCCTCGCTGGCCGCATCGCGGTGCTTCAGGAACCACAGCTGGTGCAGCTTCAGCGTGCCGCTGTCCTGCAGCGCGCGGTACTGGCCGGCCACCTCGGCCTGCTTCTCCAGCCGGTCGAGGTTGTTGTTCAACTCGCGCAGGATGTCGTCCACCCGCACCAGGTTCTCGCGCGTGTCCTTCAGGCGGTTCTCGGTCTCGCGGCGGCGTTCCTTGTACTTGGACACGCCCGCCGCCTCTTCGAGGAACATGCGCAGCTCTTCGGGGCGTGACTCGATGATGCGGCTGATGGTGCCCTGGCCGATGATGGCGTAGGCGCGCGGGCCCAGGCCGGTGCCCAGGAACACGTCCTGCACGTCGCGACGGCGCACCGGCTGATTGTTGATGAAGTAGCTGCTGGTGCCGTCGCGGGTGAGCACGCGCTTGACGGCGATCTCGGCGTACTGGTTCCACTGCCCGCCGGCGCGGGCGTCCTCGTTGCTGAACACCAGTTCGACGCTGGCGCGGCTGGCGGGCTTGCGGTTGCCCGAGCCGTTGAAGATCACGTCCTGCATGCTCTCGCCACGCAGTTCGCTGGCCTTGCTCTCGCCCAGCACCCATCGCACCGCGTCCATGATGTTGGACTTGCCGCAGCCGTTGGGGCCCACCACGCCGACACGCTGGCCCGGCAGCTGGAACGTGGTCGGCTCGGCGAAGGACTTGAAGCCCGAGAGCTTGATCTGGTTCAGGCGCATGCGTCGGCCGGTGGCTCGCAGGGCCGCGCGGATGCTCGCGAGACGTACTGCAAGTCGTTGATTTGTATGGATTTATTGCGTGCCAAGGGGCGCGCCGGAAGGCCCGGATGATACCATCGCGCCCCCTTCGGAAGCGGCTGCCGACCATGGCCAAGAAACCTGCGCTGAACCAGCGCCCACTGCCCCCCAACCCGCCCAGCGCACCGAGCAAGGAACTGCATGTGTTCCCCAACCCGGCCCCCGACCGCGACTACGTCATCCAGTTCCAGGTGCCCGAGTTCACCTGCCACTGCCCGCTGACCGGGCAGCCCGACTTCGCGCACTTCACGATCGACATGATCGCGGACGAGCTGTGCGTCGAGCTGAAGAGCCTGAAGATGTACTTCTGGAGCTACCGCAACGAGGGTGCGTTCCACGAGAAGGTGACCAACACCATCCTCGACGACCTGGTCAAGGCGACGCGGCCGCGCTTCATCCGCATCACCGCCAAGTGGTACGTGCGCGGCGGCATCTACACCAACGTGGTGGCCGAGGACCGCAAGCCTGGCTGGAAACCGCAGCCGACGGTGGACCTGCCGTCGATGCCGATGGAGCGCGGGCTGCTGGGGTGATGCCGCCCGCGGTCGGCGGGGCGAACCCGCCCACGCACCCACGCACCCACTGGCCGGCCGTGCTGGCAGCGGCCTTCTGCGGCGTGGCCGCGGCGATGAACGTCGGCAAGGTGCCGGTGAGCCTGCCGCTGATGCGCGAGGAGTTCGGCCTGTCGCTGGTGCAGGCAGGCTGGGTGTCGTCGACCCTGACGACGCTGGCCGTGGTCTCGGCGCTGGCCATCGGCCTGCTGGCCGGCCGGGTGGGCGCGCTGCGCATGGTGGTGACGGGGCTGCTGCTGAGCGCCGCCGGATCGGTCGCAGCGCTGGGGGCGTCGGGCTTCGCCGGACTGATCGTCAGCCGCCTCGTCGAAGGCGCGGGGTTCCTGTTCGTCTCGGTGGCCGCGCCGGCGCTGGTCAGCGCCGCGGCAGCGCCACAGGACCGGCGCTTTGCGCTGGGCGTGTGGAGCAGCTACATGCCGATGGGTGCCGGCACCGCGATGGCACTGGCCCCCTGGCTGCTGCCGCAGGGCGGCTGGCAGGCGCTGTGGCTGGCGGCCGCCACGGTGCTGCTGCTGGCCGCGGCGGCGGCTTGGCGGCAGCGCGCCTGCTATGCCCCGACGCAGGGAACCACGCATGCCGCCGCCCCCGCCCCGCAGGCGCTGGCGGTACTGCGCCAGCCGCTGACCTGGCTGCTGACGCTGTCCTTCGGCCTGTGGGCGATGCAGCACTTCGCGCTGATCATCTGGATGCCCACCTTCCTGAAGGAGCAGCGCGGCCTGGCCCCCGGCCTGGTGGCCGGCCTCACCTGCGCGATGCTGCTGGTCAACGTGCCGGGCAACCTGATCGGCGGTGCGCTGGTGCAGCGCGGCGTGCCGCGCGGCCGGCTGATCGCCGCCGCCCACACCGTCACCGGCCTGTGCGGCTGGGGCCTGTTCAGCGACGCCCTGCCCGATGGGCTGCGCTTTGCGCTGTGCGTGGGCCTGTCGTTTTGCGGCGGCGTGATCCCGGCGGCGGTGATGTCCTCGTCCACCGTGCTGGCGCGCAGCCCGGCGCAGATCAACGCGCTGCAGGGCATGATCATGCAGGGCTCGCAACTGGGGCAGTTCGTCGGCACGCCCTTGATCGCGGCAGTGGTGGCGGCCAGCGGACAGTGGTCGTCGGCCCGATGGGTGACGGCGGGCGCCGCGCTGCTGGGCATGCTGCTGGGGCTGGCGGCGATGCGGCAGGAATCGCGGCTCGGGCACACTGCAAGCCCATGAGCCACGCCCGACGCCACACCACCAAGGCCCCCGCTGTCGACGAGGCCGCGGCCGACGAAGGGCCGCTGCCGGCAGACCCGGCCACCCGGCCCGCCTATCAGAAATACGACGTGTCCGTCCGCAAGAGCCGCATCGACGGCTTCGGTGCCTTCGCCGCGGAAGACATCCCGCCGCACCGCAAGATCGGCGAGATCCGAGGCGAATCGATCAGCGTGGCTGAAGCGCGCCGCCGCGCCGCCGGGCGGCAGCGCATCATGATCGTCGAGGTGTCCACCCGCAAGGCGATCGACGCCTCGCAGTCGCAGGACCCGATGCGCTTCACCAACCACAGCTGCCGGCCGAACGCGCGCCTGTCGATCCGCGACGGCCGCATCGAGTTCTACGCGCTGCGCGCCATCGCCCCCGGCGACGAGATCACGGTGAATTACGGCGAGACCCACCACGAGGGCACGCTCGCCTGTCGCTGCGGCGCGCCGGGCTGCGCCGGCTGGCTGTAGGCGGCGCGGCAACCGCCCCCGCTCAGACGGCGTCGGCCACGCCCAGCAGCGCCGTGGACTGGCTCGACAGCGTGCCGCCGTTGGCATGCGCCAGCGCGGTGCGCGCGCCGGCCACCTGCCGGTCGCCGGCCTCGCCGCGCAGCTGCCGCACCGATTCGATCAGCGTGAAGATGCCGTACATGCCCGGGTGCACGCAGGACAGCCCGCCGCCGTTGGTATTGACCGGCAGGCGGCCACCCGGCGAGATGGCGCCACCCTCAACGAAGGCACCGCCCGCGCCCTTGGCGCAGAAGCCCAGGTCCTCCAGGAACAACAGCGTATTGATCGTGAAGGCGTCGTAGAGCTCGACCACGTCCACGTCCTTCGGCGCCAGGCCGGCCATCTCGAAGGCCAGCCGCCCCGACTGGCTGGCCGCGGTGACCGTGAGGTCGGGCATCGACGAGATCTGCCGGTGCCACACCGCGGTGGCCGTGCCCAGCACCGCCACCGGCGGGCGGGGCAGGTCGCGCGCCCGGTCACTGCGCACCAGCACGAAGGCGCCGGCGCCGTCGGTGACGAGGCAGCAGTCGCGCACCGTCAGCGGATCGGACACCATGCGCGAGGCCAGCACGTCGTCGACCGACAGCGGCCCGCGCTCGAAGGCCTCGGGGTTGAGCCGCGCCCAGGCCCGCGCGGCCACAGCCACCTCGGCCAACTGGCGTCGCGTGGTGCCGTACTGCGCCATGTGGCGCGACGCCGCCAGCGCATAGGCCGACAACGGTTGCACGGGGTCGTAGGGTGTCTCGTGCGGCTGCGGGTCCATCAGCCGACGCGCCTGCGCCACCTGGGCGCGGCCGAAGGTGGACGTGCGCTGGGTGCTGCCATAACACACCAACACAGCGTTGCACTGGCCGGCCTGCAGGGCCAGCATCGCCGGCATCAGGTGCGCGACGAAGCTCGAGCCCCCGAGCATGGTGCCGTCGATGAACGTGGGGTTCAGGCCCAGGTACTCGACTACCGGCATCGGCCACATCGTCGACAGCACGCTGGCGGTGCACAGGCCGTCGATGTCCTTCATCGTCAGCCCGGCATCGGCCACCGCGGCGTGCGCGGCGCGGGCCAGGATCTCCATCTCGGTGTAGCCCGTTGCCTCGCCACAGCCGAAGGTGGCCACGCCGGCGATCGACGCGCTGCCGCGCAGCGCCTTCATCTGCGGGCTCAACATGCCGCCGCCGGATCGAAGACCACGAGGCCTCGGCCGTCGGCCACCGCCACGCGGGCTCGCACCCGCAGGCCGATGCGCACCTCGTCCGGCCGCAGCCCCTCGACACGGCTCATCAGCCGAACACCCTCGTCGAGGTCGACGAGGCACACGTTGTAGTCGCCGCCCTGCTCGGCCCGGCGCCGCACGGTGGTCACGGCATGGACCGTGCCTGTGCCGGAGGGAGACACGAACGCCAGGCCGTCGGCACCGCAATGTGGGCATACTTCACGGGGAAAGTGCACATGTTGGTGACACCGACTGCACCGCTGGATGAGGATGCGGCCGTCGTCCAGCGCAGCCTGGTAATGCGCCTGGGAGCCGGTTGCTGAGAGTGACATGGGCTTGATCTCACGGGGCCATCGGACGCCTTGGAGTGTGCCCGCGACCGAGGCACCCGACCATTCACCGTTGCCAAAGGGGGCGTTCTGGGCTAGACCTCGTTTCCGATCGTTGCGATTGCGACGCAAGTGACCGAAGTAACTGCCGACAATTCCAGTGTTGGCAAGCAGATTTGCCCCCTAGATGCCCAGTACACACCAGACAAACATGACCTGCCCTGAACCGATCGACCCTGCCCGTCGGGCGCTGCTCAGCAAGACTCTGGCCACCATAGCCTCGAGCACAACCATTGCAGCCTGCGGAGGCGGCGGCACCGACGAGTCTGTCGCCGACCCGCTGGACGCCCGCAAGATCAAGCCGCCGCTGTTTCCTGTTCCGAAGCCCGCTCCTTCGCCGGCACCGACACCCTCCCCCACACCCCCA
>NZ_MWLO01000047.1 GCF_002198735.1 Ideonella sp. A 288 | reverse complement strand
GGGGGCAGCGGGGACGGTGGCGCTGGTGCCGGCCACGGCGCAGGTGCCGGCGCGGGGGACGGCGCCGGCGCGGGCCAGGGCACGGTCCTGGTTTCCGGCGGCGGCGCCGTCGGGTCGGGCACATGCGCGCAGCCGGTGAGGGCGGCCACCACCACCGCCAGCCCCCAGGCCGAGGCCCGCGCGGCGCAGGGCCTGCGGCGGGTCAGGCGCGGCGGCATGGCGTCGGGGCAGGGCACATCGGCGCCGATTGTGCGGCAGGCCCGTGCCGGGCCGCCCGGCCCTTGGGGGTCGGCCCGCGCTCAGCGCTCGGTCAGCCAGTCGCTGGTACGCCGCAGGTGCACCCGCCCGCCCTCGGGCGGCGTGGGGTCGTAGCGCATCACGTAGGCGCCGCGCGAGCCCTGGCGCTGGTGCGCGCCCAGCGTGAAGCGCGGGAACCCGGTGGCCAGCGCGCCCTCGGCCGAGGCCTCCAGCAACTCCATGAAGTACTCGCGCGACGTGCGTCCGCGCATCATCTGCAGCGCGCGCGAGGCCATCTCGCAGGCCGAGTAGGTGTTGCCCTGCAGCAGGCTCAGCTCGGCCGTCAGCGCCAGCCCGTTGCGCTGCATCCAGCCACCGGCGTTGAGCACGATGCGGCCGACGCGGCGGTCGGCCGGTTCGTAGGGGTAGAGCATGTGCGCGTTGGCGCGCCAGGCGGGCGCCAGAGGGGCGGCTTCGAGCCCGCCCAGCGCGCCCGACAGCACGACCGGCCCGAGGGGCGGCCGCGATGTCCCGGTGTAGCGGCCCAGGGCCTCGGGCTCCAGCCACAACACCAGGAGCTCGTCCGGCCACGACGCGGCCGCCGTCGTCACGGGGCGTCGCTCCGCGGTCGGGTGCTCGTCGTCGGCCATCGGCCAGCCCATCCGCGACAGGCGCTCGCGCAACAGCCGCGCGGCCAAGCGCGCGGCCTCGCCGTCGCCCACCACCTGCCGCACCCGGGGCCGGGTGCCCGGCAGGGCCAGGTCGGGCAGGTGCTCCACCAGCGCGGCCACCTCGGCGGCCACGCCCAGCGACAGGTGCATGGTCCAGTGGCTCGGCGCGCCCGGGTCGACGGCCACCGTGTTGGGGTAGGCGCAGGGGATGCCATGGGCCTCGCAGAAGCGCTGCACCGGCGCCCAGGTGTCGCCGGTCAGGCCCGACAGCAGGGCGAACGCGGGGCGGCGCCGGGCGTGTTCGGCCAGTTGCGCGGGCCAGCCGTCCGGCGGACCCTGCAGGGTCCACACGTCCAGACGCCAGGGCAGGATCGGTCGGCCTGCGCTGTCGTGTCCGCCGCGCGGGCTGCGCTCGGCCACGCAGCGCTGCAGGATGTCGACCACGGCCTGGCGCTGCTCGGCGGGGGCCGAGTCGGCCACCACGGTGGCCAGCCCCAGGTGCTGCCCGTCGATGCCGGGTGCGGGGCCGACGGTGAGGGTGTCGAGGTGGGCTGCCAGGTCGCGCACGTCGGTGTCGCTCAACGCGTAGCGCGGCATCAGGTAGCCCAGCGCGGCGCCGTCGGGCCCGTGGCCGTCGACCAGCGCGCGCTGCAGCGACTGCAGCGTGTAGGCGCCGCGCACCAGCGAGGCGGGCGGGGTGCGTTGCATGCCCGACGCACGGCGCGGCGTGCGCACGTGGTCCGCCTGCGCGGGCGCGAACAGCAGCGGCCCGGCGATCGGCGGGATCAGCACCGTGCCCTCGGCGCCGCCCATGCCGCTGGCGCGGTGGCACTGGGCGCAGGCGGCCTGCGCCCCGCTCACGCGCACGCCGTCGGTGCGCAGGCCCACCAGCGGCCGGCCGTCGGCAAAGCGCCCTTCGTCGTACAGGCGCCGGCCGGCCGCGGCGTCGGCCACGCCCTGGGCCGACGCGGGCAGGGCGGCCAGCCACAGCGCGAGTGGCCACGCCAGCGTGCGGGCGAGCGCTTTCACGGCGCGGCGCCATGACAGGATGGGCCCGCCGCGCGGCGGGCCTGGGCGGTCAGTGGTCACCCATCGCTTCCCGGATCAGCAGCTCGGGCGTCGCGAAGCCGTCCAGCCGCACCCATCGCGTGGCGCCGCGCGCCCGCACGAAGGTGGTGGGCGTGTGGCTCATGCGGTCGGGGCTGTAGACGCCGAAGGCGCGCTGGATGGCGTCGCTGGTGGCCTGCGAGCCGGTGTCGAAGTGCCACTGCGGGCCGGCCGAGAAGCGCCCGGCGTACTCGGCCAGCCGGGCGGCGGTGTCGTGCTCGGGGTCGATCGACACCGACACCATGCGCAGCTGCCCAACGCGGTCGCCCAGCGTGTGCTGGGTGTGCGCCAGGATCTGCGTCATCGGCGGGCAGATGGCGGTGCAACTGGTGTAGATGAAGTTGACGACAACGGGCGCCTCGCCCGCGAACTGCTGCGCAAAGCGCAGCTTGCGCCCGTCGTGCTGCTGCACGGTGACGTCGGGCAGGCGCACGTCCACCACCCGCCGCGACAGGCCTTCGGGCAGGGCCTTCGCGGTGGCGTGGTGGTGGCGGTGGTCGACCTGTGCCCCGGCGGTCGCCGGCCAGCCCGAGGCCAGCGCGACGACCACCAGGCCCAGGGCGACCACGCCGTGCCGGGGAACGGCAAGGATCGGCATGGTCGGCTCCCGGGGGTCAGCGGACGATGAAGCGGCGCATCATCTCGTGGTCCTCGTGCGAGAGGATGTGGCAGTGCCACACGTACTCGCCCGCGCGCGGGAACTTCACCAGGATGCGCGTCACCTCACCGGGGTAGGTGATCACCGTGTCCTTGCGGCCGGCTTCGCCCGGCTCCGCGGGCCGCGCCGCACCGGCCATCGCGATCTGGGTGAGGTAGCCGCCGGTGGTGGTGCCATTGGGGCCCATCGGCTTGTCGACGATGGTGCCGGTGAAGGGCTGGCGGTTGAGGACGCGGAAATCGACCAGGTGCAGGTGCACCGGGTGCGCGTCGACGGTGGTGTTGTGCAGTTCCCAGATCTCGGTCGCGCCGACGGCGATGTTCTCGGTCACCGGGTCGGAGTAGAAGAAGGTGCCGTGCGCCGGCGTGGCCGGGTTGCCGGCCGCGGGGTTCACCGTGCCGAGCAGGGTTTCCAGGCGGCCGAAGGAATCGATGCCCTCCAGCAGCATCAGCTTGCGCACCGGCACACCGGCGGTACTGACCGCGGGCAGCAGCCCGTTCACCGGCCGCAGGAAGGCCGGCAGCACAGGCTTGCGCACGGCGGTGTTCAGCGGCTTGACCACGCGGAAGCGCATCACCTGCCCATCGGCCAGCGGGTCCACCGGGTTGCCGTTCGGGAACGGGCCGTTGGCGCTGTTGACCACGTTGACGTTGGCGTTGGTCCAGCCGGTGAAGTCGACCACCACGTCGGCGCGCTCGCCCGGGGCGATCAGCAGGTGGGTCAGGGTGACCGGCGCGTTCATCATGCCGAGCTCGGTGCCGATCTGCCGGATCGGCAGAGCGGCGCCGTTGGGCAGGCCCAGCGTCAGGTCGTAGAAGCGCGAGTCGGAGGCGTTCACGATGCGCAGCCGGTAGGGCCGCGGCTCGACGTCGAAGCGCGGCCAGGGCACGCCGTTGACGAGGATGAAGTCGCCGAAGAACTCGGGCAGGTGGGTGGGCACCGGCGCGCCCGGATTGGCCGCGTCGATGTAGGGGTAGAACACCTTGCCGGTGGTGTCGAACATCTGGTCGCGCAGCGTCATCAGCACCTCGTAGGCGCCCGACGGGATCATGCGGTTGGCAACCAGGTAGTCCTCGTTGGTGTCGCGGATGATGTAGTTGCCGGCCAGGCCCATGGCCACGTTCAGGCGCGTCACGCCCAGCGCGTGGTCGTGGTACCACAGGTGCCCCGCTTCCTGCGCATTGGTGAAGGTGTACGGCGTGCTGTACAGGCGCCCCCGGAAATCGGGGATGCCGTCGGCATTGGCGTCGGGCGTGGCCCAGGCCTCGGGCAGGCCGTCGCTGGCCGTGTCCTGCAGACCGCCGTGGCGGTGGGCCACCAGCGGCACCGGGGCCTGGCCGCCCAGGTTGCCGGGGTTGGCCCACATCAGCGTGGTGTCCACCTTCAGCCGGTGCGCGATGGGCACGCCCACCGAGTTGACCAGCTGGTTCTTGTAGGTCACCTGGATCGGCTTGTTCTGCCGGACCACGAAGGTGCGGCCCGGTGCAGTGGTGGCCTGCCCGGCGGCGGCATAGCCCCACATCACCGTGCGCAGGGGCAGGCCGGTCGGTCCGACCAGGCCCAGGTTGGCGGCGAACTGCCGGATGCGCAACGTGTAGGCGCTGCCGCCGGTGACGTCGGGCTTGAAGACGTTGGTGGCCGCCAGCGGGTTGGGCATGGGCAGCACGAACTTCGGGTGCGTGGCCCCGGCCAATGGCGTGGGCACCGCCGCCGTCGAGAACTCCGGCACGGGCAGGCCGGCATCGATGGGCAGGCTGGTGTCGGCCACCGTGGTCTGGGCCTTGGCCAGGGACGGCAGGCTCGAGGCCACGCCGAGGGCGAGGGACTGTTGGACGAATGTGCGGCGACGGGTGGTCATGAGGGTTCCTCCGGCATGTTGGTGTTCGAATCGCCTGGCGATCGGCAAGCCTCCGGCCAGTGGCCGGGCGCATGAACCCCCGCGGTCACGGATCAGGTGATGGCTTGTCAAAAGAGCGGCGTTCGGGTCATATGACCCTGTTGTTGGGGCAAATGCCCCTGTTACTGGGTGATACGCCCCGAAATGTAGGCGCCTTGTTTCAATTGCTCAATGCGGTGTGTTGTCGCAGGGGCCGCTCTGTTCGCGATCAATGACGCCGACTTGATGCAGGTCGGACGCCATCGATTGCCGGTGCCACACATTGCGAAAAATCATGGCGCCGGGCGCGATCCCGGCCAGCAACCGGGCCGGATGCAGACGCTCACGCCGTGCGATAGCGCCGCTGCAGGTCGGCCAGCGACCGGCCGGGCTCGTCGCGGAAGCGCTCGTCCAGGCGGTCGAGCCGCCCGATGCGGTCGACGCGGAAGCTGCGGAAGTCCTGCCGCAGTTCGCACCAGGCCGCCAGCGTCCACACCTGGCCCCAGAAGAAGCAGGCCAGCGGCCGCACCGTGCGCTCGCTGGCCTGGCCCTGCAGATCGAGGTAGTGCAGGCGCAGCTTGTGCCGGGATTCGGCGGCGTGGCGCAGCGTGGCCACGCGTGCGCGGGTGGCGGGGTCGGCGTCCACCGCCGGGGCATACACGGCCAGGCCCTCGGCGGCGGCGCGGGTGGCGGCCGGCAGCACGGCCAGGATCTTCGACAGCGCGCCATCGGCCTGCAGTGCCAGTGCATCGTCCAGCCGCGGCTCGGCCAGCCTCACGGCGGCGATCAGGGCCTTGGCCTCGTCGGTGGTGAACATCAGCGGCGGCAGGTCGAAGCCGGCGCGCATGCGGTAGCCCACGCCCGACTCGCCTTCGATCGGCACGCCCTGGTGCTGCAGGTCGGCGATGTCGCGGTACACGGTGCGCAGCGACACCTGCAGCCGGCCGGCCAGGAAGGCCGCGGTCGACAGCCGGCGGCCACGCACCAGTTGCACCAGCTGGAAGAGTCGGTCGCCACGGCGCATGGCTCAGCGCGGGGGCTTTGGCCGACGCGCCGGCGGGCGCCGGGCGTCCAGTTCGAGCAGCAGGTCGGTGCGGCGCTCGCGGGCGATGTCGCGCCAGTCGCGGCCCTGTTGCGCACCGATCAGCGCGAACAGCAGGTTCAGGCTGGTGCCGGGCTGCAGCGCCTTGACGCGCAGGAACACGTCGATGGCGTCGGCGCGCCGCAGCGCGTCGGCATCGTCGATGCCCACCTGCGACAGCCAGGCGCGGCTGGTCGGGCCAAGACCCTTCAGCCCATCGCCGTGCACAGCTCGACCAGGGTGCCGTCGGGCGCGCGGACATAGGCCACGGTCTGGCCCCAGGGCTTGACGGTGGGCGCCTTCAGCAAGGCAGCGCCGGCGGCCACCGCGCGCTGGCAGGCCGCAGCCACGTCGTCGGTGACGAAGCCCACCTCCATGCCCAGCGGCAGGGCCGATGCCTCGGCGGCCAGATAGGGCTGCCCCAGGCTGTCGCCCGCGACCTCGTGCTGCGCGAAGGCCAGCGCGGTGCCGCCGGTGTCCAGCTCGCCGTAGTCGCCGCCGGGGGCGACGAAACGGCGGGCCAGGCCGAACGCGCGTTCGAAGAAGGCCAGCGAGGCCTCGACATCGCGCACGTAGACGATGGTGTAGGCGAATCTCATGCGGGTCTCCTGTGGCGGCGACACGTTGGGGGCGGGCCCGGGGTCGGCCAGATGCTACGCCAGCGCGGGCAGGCCCAGGGTGGCGGCGCATGGCGCGTTGGCGCGTCCCGGCGTCTGGCTCCTCGTGGGCGGGCTCTGCGGGCTGGGTGGGTCGAGGTCGACATGCTGCGCCGGGGCTGCTGACAACGGCATGGCAGCAGCCGGGCAGGGGCCTGCGGGTGCTGGCCTGCCAACGACGCGTCCCGCTGCACGCCGTGCGCTGCGATCGACGGCCCCGCGGCGGCGCGGCAACCGCCGATCGGCGATGATCGCGCGCTGCCTTTGCAGCGTCCCGACCGCCCCGATGCCACCTGCCCTCACCCGCCGACGTTGTCTGCAGCTTGGCCTGCCGCTGGCCGGTGCACTGGCCTGGCCGTCCGGGGCCGCGGCGGCGCCGATCGGGCTGCCGCCGCTGGCGCTGCGCGAGCGGCGGCTCGACAACGGCCTGCAGGTCGTCAGTGCGATCGACCGCCGCCATCCCACGGTGGCGGTGCAGGTCTGGTACCGCGTCGGTGCCAAGGACGACCCGCCCGGCCGCTCGGGCTTCGCCCACCTCTTCGAGCACCTGATGTTCAAGAGCACGCGGCACATGCCCAACGAGATGTTCGACCGCCTGACCGAGGACGTCGGCGGCCAGAACAACGCCTACACCACCGAAGACATGACGGCCTACCAGAGCGAGGTGCCGTCGAACCACCTCGAGCGCCTGCTCTGGGCCGAGGCCGAGCGCATGGCCCACCTCACGGTGGACCAGGCCAACTTCGACAGCGAGCGCCAGGTGGTGATCGAGGAGTTCCGCGAGGCGGTGCTGGCCGACCCCTATGGGCGCCTCTTCAATGCGCTGCCCGGGCTGGCGTTCCAGGTGCACCCCTACCGCCGGCCGGTCATCGGCCGCATCGAGGACCTGCAGGCGGCCTCGCTGACCGACGTGCAGCACTTTCACCGCACCTACTACCGGCCCGACAACGCGGTGCTGGTGGTGGTCGGCGATTTCGATCCGGCCGACCTCGACCCCTGGGTCGACCTGCACTTCGGCGGCCTGACCTCGCCGACCCAGCCCGTGCCGCGCGTGGCCGTGCGCGAGCCGGCCATGGCCACCGACCGCGTGGTGCGGCTGGCCGCGCCGCAGGTGCCGCTGCCGGCGGTGGCCCTGCTGTGGCGCGGCCTGCCGGCCAGCCACCCCGACGCGGCCGCGCTGGAGGTGGCTGCTGCGCTGCTGTCGGCGGGCGAGTCCTCGAGGCTCAACGAGACGCTGGTGTACCGCGACCAGGCGGCCCAGTCGGCCGGCTTCTCGGCCGACGGCTATGCCGACGCCGGCCTGCTGGCGGCGTTTGCCATCGCCGCCGGGGGCCGCTCGACCGGCTCGCTGGCCGAGGCCCTTTTCGGGGCCGTGCGCCGCCTGGCACAAGGCCCTCTGCCGGCCGCCGAACTGGACAAGGTGCGCATGCGCCTGCTCACGCAGGCGCTCGGCGCGCGCCAGTCGCCGCAGGGCCAGGCCGAGGCCATCGGCCGCGCCCTGCTGCTGCGCGGCCATGCCGGCGACGCCAACCGCGCACTGGCGCGCCTGCAGGCCGTGGGCGCGGGTGACGTGCAGCGCGCACTGACTCGCCACCTGCTGCAAACCCGGCGCGTGACGGTGCACTACACCCAGGGCCGCGCCAGCGGCGTGCCCGCATGAGGCCTTCGCGGGGGGGGCGCTGCGCCGGGCCTGCATGGGCCGTGGCCACGGCCCTGGCCGCCGCCCCGGCCCAGGCGCAGAGCCCCGGCCACGATGCCGCGGTGGCCACGCCGCCCGAGGCGCCGCCCGACGCGCGGCCGGTGGTGCCCATCGTCGTGCCGCCGGTCGTCGAGCGCCGGCTGCCCAACGGCCTGTCGCTGGCGGTGGTGTCGCGCCGCGGCCCGCCCCTGGTGACCCTGATGCTGGTCGTGCGCGCCGGCCCCGAAGCCGATCCGCCGGGCCGTGCCGGCACCGCCGAACTGGCCGCAGCCCTGCTGTCGAAGGGCGCGTGGCGCCAGGGGCGGCCGGTGCCGGCCCTGCAGATGGTGCGGCAGGCCGAGGCGCTGGGCGGCGCGCTCGACAGCGGCAGCACCTGGCAGGCCACCACGCTGAGCATGACGGTGGTCACCCCGCAGGCCGAGGCCGCGCTGGCGCTGCTGGCCGATGCCGCGCGCCACCCCATGCTGGCCGAGGACGAACTGGGCCGCGCCCGCAACCAGGCGGCCGATGCGCTGCGGCTGTCTCTGGGCAACCCCACCGAAGTGGCCGCGATGGCGCTGCGCCGCAGCTACTGGGGCGACACGCCGCACGGCGCGATCAAGACCCCGGCGACGCTGCGCCGCGTCACGCGGGCCGACGTGCAGGCCTTCCACGCGCGCTGGTTCCGTCCCGACAACGCGCTGCTGGTGGCCACCGGCGACCTCGACGCCGACCAGGCCGAGGCGCTGGCGCGCCGTTGGCTGGGCACCTGGGCGGTGCCGCCACTGCCACTGCCCATGCTGCCGTCGCAGGCCCCGAGGCCGCAGGCGCGGCCGCTGCTGCGGATCGACCTGCCCGGCAGTGGCCAGAGCGTGGTGGCCGTGGCGGCGCCGTTCGTGGCCGCCGAGGCCACCGACCTGCGCATCGGGCAGGTGGCCAACGCGGTGCTGGGCGGCGACTACTCGTCGCGCCTGAACCAGGCCATCCGCATCCGGCGCGGCCTGAGCTACGGTGCCTTCAGTCGGGTGGATGCGCAGGACACTGGCGGTCTGCTCGCGGCCCAGGCGCAGACGGCACCGGCCACGGCCCACCAGGTGCTGCAGCTGATGCGCGACGAGGTGGTGGGTATGGCCGCGGCGCCGCCCACGGCTGCTGAACTGGCCGCGCGGCAGGCCAGCCTGGTGGGCAGCTTCGCGCGGCGCCTGCAGACCACCGGCAGCCTGGCGGGCCTGGTGGCCAGCCAGTGGGTGCAACGCCGGCCGATGGCTGCGCTGACCCGGCAGGCCGACGACTGGCTGTCGGTGCAGCCCGAGCAGGTGCGCGCCTTCGCGCGCACGCACTGGACGTCCGCGACCGTGCGGGCCGTGGTCGTCGGCGACCTCCAGGGCATCGGCGAGCCGGCGCCGGGCGACGCCGCGCCGGCGCTGAGTGTCGAGCAGTGGCTGCGCGAACTGTCGGCGGAACCGAAGGGGCGTTGACGCGCGGGCAGGGGCGCGAGGCGATCGGTTTCGCTGCCTATCTGACTCGCAAACTGAGCGAGCCTGCCTTCGGCCAACGCATTTGACGGCACCCGCACCCCGTTGGCGGCGTGGGGTCGGGCCTGGTCATCGGTCAAGGACGGGCGCTGCAGCGCGCATTCAGACCCGGGGCGGCGCCTTGACGTGCAGGCGTGCCCTCAGGTCGTCCAGCAGGGTCCGCGCCGGCAGGGACAAGGCCCGGTCCTGCCGCCACACGAGGTGCCACTGACGGCGCAACGGAAAGCCGGTCACCGGCAGCACCGCGAGGCCTTCGCTGGCCGGGTTCTGCACCAGCGTATGGCGCGACAGCACCGCCAGCCCCAGGCCGGCACGCACCGCGTGCTTGACCGCTTCATTGCTGCCCAGGGTCATGCGCGGCGACCAGGTGATGCCCTGGGCGGCGAACGCCTGTTCGGCCGCGGCGCGAGTGCCCGAGCCGGCCTCGCGAACGATCAGTGGCTCGGCAGTCAGATCGGCCAGCTTCAGGCGGCGCCGCCTTGCCAGCGCATGCCCGGCCGGCGCGATGATCACGAGCGGGTTCTCGAGGAACGGCCAGCGCGCCAGCGGCAGGTGCGGCGGCGGCAGCATCATCGCTGCCAGTTCGTCGTCCCCGCGCTCGAGCCGCGCCACGACGGCGTCGCGGTTCTCGACGGCGAGTTCGATCTCGATGCCCGGGTACTCGCGTGCGAACGGCCCCAGCAGGTCGGGCAGGAAGTACTCGGTCGTCGTCACCGCGGCGATGCGCAGCCTGCCGCGCCTGAGACCTTGAAGCGCCGCAGCGTCCTCCTCGAAGCCCTGCCAGGCGACGCCCATGGCACGCACGGCCAGTGCCAGCCGCTCGGCGACGGCGGTCGGCACCAGGCCACGGCCGCGCGGTTCGAACAACACCAGACCGAGCGCGGAGGCCAGTTCCTTGATCTGCGTCGACACCGTCGGTTGCGCGAGGTGCAGCGCCCGCGCCGCGCGGCCGACGCCGCCCAGCCGTGCGACGGCTTCGAAGGTGCGCAACTGTACGAGGCTGGCGCGCGGGGCGCGTTCCAGGCCGGGTGGGGAGGCGGGTTCAGATATCGGTGACATCGATGTATTTAATCAGAACATATCGTTTGTGCTGATGAAACATCGAACCCATCATCCCGCTCCGCCATGCAGAACTTCCTCGACCCCGCGATCCTTTTCTTTGTCTTCGGCCTCGTGGCCGGCGCGCTGCGCTCGAACCTGGAGATCCCCCCGGCGATCGCGCGCTTCCTGTCGCTGTACCTGCTGATGGCGCTCGGCCTGAAAGGCGGCTTCGCGCTCTCGAAGTCGGGGCTGAACGCCGATGTGGCGGTGAGCCTGGCCTGTGCGGTCGCACTCGCCATCGTCGTGCCGGCGATCGGCTACGCCCTGCTGGTCAGGCGCCTGTCACGCTTCGATGCCGCTGCGATCGCCGCCACCTATGGCTCGGTCAGTGCGGTCACGTTCATCACCGCGGTGCAGTACCTGGAAACCCATGGCATCGCCTATGGCGGCCACATGGCGGCGGCCATGGCGCTGATGGAGTCGCCGGCCATCGTGATGGCGGTGGTGCTGGCGAACGCCGCGCGCCGCCGCGAGGGTGCGCTCGGGCCCGGCGCGCCGCACGGCCTCGGCAAGGTCCTGCACGAATCGTTCACCGATGGCGCGCAGTTGCTCCTGCTCGGCGCCATGGTGATCGGCCTCGTCACGGGCGAAGCGGGCCAGAAGGCGATGCAACCGTTCTCCGGCGACCTCTTCAAGGGCATGCTCGCCTTCTTCCTGCTCGACATGGGGCTGGTCGCGGCGCGCAACTTCGGCGCCTTGAAGGGCTGCTCACCGTGGCTGCTGGCCTATGCGATCGGAGGGCCCGTGGTGCACGCGATGCTCGCCTTAGCGCTCGCCGGCGCCGCCGGCCTGTCGGTGGGCGATGCGACGCTGCTGATGGTGCTGGCCGCGAGCGCGTCGTACATCGCCGTGCCCGCCGTCGTGCGCCAGGCGATCCCGGAGGCCAACCCGTCGCTCTACTTCGGCATGTCGCTCGGGCTCACGTTCCCGTTCAACATCCTCATCGGCATCCCGCTCTGCGCATCGCTGGCCCAGCGCCTGGGGTGACGACGCGCCGGTCGCGACATGGGGGCGGCCCGGTCGGTGACGTTCAACGCCTAGGCCGCCGTTGGCCGCGCTGAGCCGTGGGAGCAGCGCGGCGCGATGCATTCGATACGGGTCACGGTGTTGCCGACCTGATGCACCCGGCCCAAGTCAGAACGTCGGCACGGTCTCTTGTTCCGGCAGGTGCTGGCCGGCGAACACGGTGCTGGCCTCCGGCACGCTGGTGCCGGACGGTGCGGCCGTGGCCTGCATCGCCACCGGTGCGACTTCTGCTGGAGGTGCCTCGGCTGCGGCCGGGCTCCTGACCAGCAGCGTGGCCGTCAACACGCTGGCGAGGACGGCTGCGGCCGCCGCGGCGGACACGATGCCGGGGAGAGACGGGGCGCGCGGCACCGCGCCATGCATCGTGGGGGCGTGAAGGCTCTTGGCATGCGACATGTCGGTTCTCCTGGGATGGGACAAGGGCCCCTGCGAGGCCCTCACCAGGACGGACGGCAACGATCGGCCAGACCGGACACGCGACGCCGGGCGGCCGGTGGACGCACGCTCGCTCGCCGCCACGGCTGTCATCGCGGGAAAGTTCGCGCGCGGCGCTGTCCGGTGACGGGCCGCGATGCCGTCTGATCGCGTTCGACATCGACCCTGGCCCTTCGCCCGAGGCGATTCAAACTCAGCCGGGCCGCTGCGCAGGGTCTTGCAGCAAGGTCTCCAGCTGCGCCTTCAACGCCTTGCGTCCCCGGGCGTTCGTCGAGCGGAAGGCGGCCAGGGCGAGATCGAGGAACGCCTTCTCTGCCGAGGTGGGCACCACGGACACTCGTGGCTCTTCGAGCCAGCCGACCGGCTTGCCCGCCGTGGCTTCGATCTGCCGCGCCAACTTGTCGCCGATGGGCCGGGACGACTTGACCTGGCTCCACATGCTGGGCGAGATCTGCAGCGTGGCCGCGAAGGCCTGCTCGAGGCCCTTGGGCGATGCGCCCTGCGCCAGTGCCTTCTCGGCATAGTCCTGGAACAAGGCCAGTGCGTTCTGTCTTCTGACGACGGTGATGTTGGACACGGGTTGTGTGCGGAACGCAACGAGGGCTGAACATCATTCTCGCAGGGGGTTGACGATGGGGTAAAGACTCTTTACAGTCCGCTCCACTTTGAATCCCGACCTGTCGGGCCGAGCCAGTTTCCAAACCGAGGACAGACCGTGACACCAGGCAACGTCATCAATGCACACCGACCCGCGCAAGGTCTGGGTGCGTTCGTGCGCGCTGCCTCGCGGCTGGCCTCGGCGGGCCAAGGCATGCACGTCGGCGCCCAGGGCTCGTTCGCCCCGGCCTGCCCATGCGGGCCGGGTCGGGCGGGGAGCCAGTTTCATCCGGGAGAGGCAAGCGCTGAACACAGGTAGTTCGCGCCTTCCTCCCAGCTCTGTTCGCAGAGGCCCGGATTCCGACAGGATCCGGGCCTTTTTTCTTGTCCTGTTCCAACCGGCCCGTGCATCGGCACGGGCCAGCGATCGATGGATCGCACCACCGCCCGCGGTGGACGCTCTTTAACAAGTTGCCGCAAGGCAGCCACGGTACTGGCCGATGGCATGCCTTGCACCTTTTGCGGATGTAGCTCAATAGGCAGAGCGCGGCGCTTCCAACGCCGAGGCCACGGGTTCGAGGCCCGTCATCCGCTCCACTTCGGCTGTGTCCATGCACTCCGAGGCCACGCGACATGGTGTTGGTGGTCCGGGATGTGCGCGGTGCCTGGCCCGACCACGTGCAGCGAGACACCACATCCGACGGGATGCTCGCGTTTGGGCACAGCCGAAGTGGATCAGCGTGGCCATGGACCTGTCTCTGCGGGCGGGTCACGCCTCATGAACCCACCCTTTCACAATACCTCGTTAGCTCAGCAGGATTCCAGAGCGCCGGTTCGCGAAGCCGGAGGTCGCACGTTCGAATCGTGCACGAGGTACCAACATCGCCTCGACGAGGCGCAGCCTGGTGGAGCTTTCCCACCGGTTGGGTCCAGTTCAAGTCTCGGTGTGGCGCAGTGGGCAGCGCACGTGCTTCGGGAGCACGGGGTCGCAGGTTCGAGACCTGCCACCGAGACCATCTTCGAGCGTGGGCTGCGACGTGGCCGCAGCCCGATGGCGGAGCCGTGGGTCGTGAACCTGCTGCTGCAGGCACGCTCAGCGAGAAGCACGGTCCGGGCTCGGCCTTCGGACCGTTGCACGGAAGGCGTCCTGCCGATTCGCGGCAGAGCGCCGTCGGCAGAGGCCAGCCAGTGTCAGATGCGTCCGTAGCTCAGTGGCGAGAGCGCGACTCTCCGAAGGTCGAGGCCGGTGGTTCGATCCCACCCGGACGTGCCCAACCCCAAC
>NZ_MWLO01000046.1 GCF_002198735.1 Ideonella sp. A 288 | reverse complement strand
CCCACCTCACCTGCCCCCCCTGAAGGAGCCCTCCATGACCCTCTGCCAACCCCTTGCCCGCGGCGCGCTCGCGCTGGCCACCACCGCCGCGCTGCTGGCCAGCAGCCTGGCCGCCCAGGCGCAGGAGCGCATCACCTTCAAGGTGATCGGCCAGCCGGCGGCCACCGGCATGATCCAGAAGAACAAGGAAAAGCCCTTCTTCGACGAGTTCGCCAAGCGCACCGGGCTGCCGGTCGACGCCGACTACAAGCCCATCGATTCGCTGGGCATCAAGGACACCGAGCAGCTGCGCGTGATGAAGGCGGGCCTATTCGACATCGTCTCGCTGCGCGTGTCGCAGAACTCGCGCGACGAGCCCACGCTGCTGGGCATGGACCTGGTCGGCGCGTCGCCCGACTACGAGACCGCGCGCAAGGTGTACGAGGCCTACTTCGACACGCTCGACGCGCGGCTGCAGAAGCAGTTCCAGGTCAAGCTGCTCGGCGTGTGGCCGTTCGGCCCGCAGATCCTGTTCTGCAAGAAGCCGCTCACCAAGCTGGCCGACCTGAAGGGCATGAAGGTGCGCGTGTACGACCAGAACCTGGCCAAGTTCATCGAATCGGTGGGCGGCACGCCGGTGCCGCTGTCGTTCACCGAGGTGCACCAGTCGCTGTCGCTGGGCGTGGTCGACTGCGCCATCACCGGCCCCAGCTCGGCCAACTCGTCCAACTGGCCCGAGGTGACCACGCACCAGTACCCGCTGGGCTTCCAGATGGCGCTGAACGGCTACGCCATCACGCTGAACGCCTGGAAGAAGCTCAAGCCCGACCAGCAGGCCAAGATGCAGGCCGCCTTCAAGACCCTCACCGACGAGATCTGGGTCTACTCGAAGGAGCTCACCCAGGACGCGTTGAACTGCAACGCCGGCAAGGACCCCTGCCTCAACGGCAAGAAGTTCAAGCTGATCGACGTGCCGGTGACGCCGGCCGACATCGACACCTTGCGCAAGGCCGTGGCCGCGATCTCGCTGCCCACCTGGGCCGAGATCTGCGACAAGGCCAACCCCGGCTGCTCGGACACCTGGAAGAAGACCGTCGGCAAGGCCGTCGGCATCCAGTAACACCGACACAACGCGACGCACGCCGGTGCGTCGCGGCCTGATCTCCCGCCACCCGACCCAGGGATACCCGATGAAAGACTCCATTGAACGCTGGCTGGGCACGCTGTTCGGCCTGATCTTCGTGGCCTTGTCGCTGCTGGTGGCGGTGGAAACCGTGGTCCGCAAGGCCTTCAACTTCTCGCTGCAGGGCGCCGACGAACTGGGTGGCTATGCGCTGGCCATCTGCGCCACCATCGCCTTCAGCCTGGCGCTGATCGGGCGCACGCACATCCGCGTCGACGTCTTCCACGACCGCCTGCCGCCGGCGCTGCAGACCGGTCTGAACTGGCTGTCGGCCGTGTGCCTGGCCGCCTTCGCGGTGCTGCTGGCGTCACTGGCCTGGTTCGTGGTGGCCGATTCGCGCAGCTACCAGAGCGTGTCGCAAACCCCGTGGGCCACGCCGCTGGTCTATCCGCAGACGGCCTGGCTGATCGGCCTGGTGGTCTTCGCGCTGGTGTCGGTGGGCGTGGCCGGACGCGCCACCGTGCTGTTGCTGCGCGGCCGCATCACCGAGCTGAACCGCGACTTCGGGCCACGGTCCACCAAGGAAGAAGTGGACGAGGAGCTCGAAGACCTGAAGAACCGGTCCACCGACGGCGCCCTGCCCCCGACGGCCGGCGCCGCCACCGGAGCACGCGCATGAACGTCAGCTACATCCTGATCGCCTTCTTCGGCATGCTCGGCATGATGCTGCTGGGCCTGCCGATCGCCGTGGCGATGGCCGCCGTGGGCATCGTCGGCGGCCTGCTGGCCTACGGCGCGCCCTTCATCAACTCCATCGCCCCGGTGGTCTGGGGCGTGCACAACGACAACCTGCTCACGTCCATCCCGTTGTTCGTGCTGATGGGCGAACTGCTGCTGCGCTCGGGCATCGCCGACCGCATGTTCGGCGCGCTGGCCGCCTGGCTGGGCCGGCTGCCCGGCGGGCTGCTGCACACCAACGTGGGTTGCAGCGCGCTGTTCGCGGCCACCTCGGGCTCGTCGGTGGCCACCGCGGCCACCATCGGCACGGTGGCGCTGCCGTCACTCTACAAGCGCGGCTACTCGATGAAGCTGTCGCTGGGCTCGATCGCCGCCGGCGGCACGCTGGGCATCCTGATCCCGCCGTCGGTCAACATGATCATCTACGGCTCGCTCACCGACACCTCGATCGGCAAGCTGTTCATCGCCGGCATCGTCCCCGGCCTGCTGCTCACGTCCTGCTTCATGGGCTACATCGCCGTGCATGCGCTCGTCACCGGCACCGCCATCCGCGAAGACAAGGTGCCGCTGGCCGAGCGCCTGCGCCTGCTGAAAGACCTGCTGCCGCCGGCGGTGGTGTTCTTCATCGTGATGGGCAGCCTGTACACCGGCCTGGCCACCACCACCGAATCGGCCGCGCTGGGCGTGGTGGCCTCGCTGGGCTTCGCCTGGCACAGCCGCAGGCTCACCTGGACGCTGCTGCAGCACTGCTTCGTGCAGACGGCCAAGACCAGCGGCATGATCCTGCTCATCATCACCGCGGCCTTCGTGCTGAACCTGGCCATCAGCCTGACCGGCGTGGCCGAGGCGATGACCGCCTGGGTCACCTCGTTCGGCCTGTCCGCCACGCAGTTGCTGCTGGTGCTGATCCTGTTCTACCTGGTGCTGGGCATGTTCATGGACGTGCTGTCGATGATGGTGGCCACCATCCCCATCACCTTCCCGATCGTCACCGCGCTGGGCATCGACCCGGTGTGGTACGGCATCTTCATCGTGCTGATGTGCGAGCTGGGCATGATCACCCCGCCGGTGGGCATGAACCTGTTCGTGGTGCACGGCATCCGCCCCGACAAGGGCGGCATCCGCGACGCCATCGTGGGCGCACTGCCCTATGCCGGCATCATGATCGCCTTCACGCTGCTGCTGATCGCGGTGCCCGGCCTGGCCACCTGGCTGCCGGGGCAGATGAAGTGAGCCGCCTGCCGACCGCGCTGTGGCAGCTCAGCGCCGTGGCGCTGGCCGAATCCTATCGCCGACGCGACGCGACACCGTCGCAGGTGCTGGCCTCGTGCTTCGAGCGCATCGACGCCGTCAACCCGCGCCTGAATGCCCTGGTCGCGCTGCGCCGCGAGGCGGCCTTCGCCGAGGCAGCGCGCAGCGACGAGCGCTTCGCCCGCGGCGCGCCGCTGGGCCCGCTCGACGGCCTGCCGCTGGCGGTGAAGGACAACATCCCCAGCGTCGACCTGCCCACCACCTGGGGCAGCGTGGCCGGCCGCGACCACCGCCCGGCCCAGGACGAACTGGCGCTGGCGCGCGCCCGCGCCGGCGGCGCCCTGGTCGTCGGCAAGACCAACGTGCCCGAGTTCACCCTCGAGGGCTACACCGGCAACGCCCTGTTCGGCACCACCCGCAACCCGTGGAACCCGGCGCTCACACCCGGCGGCTCCAGCGGCGGCTCGGTAGCCGCGGTGGCGGCCGGCATGGTGCCGCTGGCGCTCGGCACCGACGGCGGCGGCTCGACGCGTCGGCCAGCGTCGCACACCGGGCTGGTGGGCTTCAAGCCGTCGATCGGCGCGATCGCGCGCGAGCACGCGCTGCCGCCGCTGCTGCTGGATTTCGAGGTCATCGGCCCGATCGCGCGCAGCATCGCCGACGTGCAGTTGCTGTTCAACGCGCTGCGCGGGCCGCACGCGGCCGACTGGCGCTCGCAGGTCGCGCCCGGGCCCGCGGCGATGCCGTCGCCGCTGCGCGTGCTGTACGTGCCCACGCTGGACGCGGCGCCGGTCGACGCCGAGATCGCCGCCTCGTGCCGCGCCGCCGCCGCCCGGCTGGCGACGATGGGCCATGCGGTGGAAGAAGGCGCGCTGCCGCTCGACCTGGGCTTCATGACCAGCGGCTGGCCGGTGGTCGGGCAGATCGGCCTGGCCTGGCTGTTCGAGCGCCACCCGGCGTGGCGCGACGGCGCCTCGGCCAAGTACCTGGCCATGGCCGACACCGGCGCGCAGGTGCCGGCGGCCACGCTGTGGCAGCTCCTCGAAACGGTGGAGCAACTGCGCCGCAACGTGGCGCGGCTGTTCGAGCGCATCGACCTGATCGTCACGCCGGCCGCGGCGGCGCTGCCCTGGCCGGCCGACGAGCCCTATCCGCCGGTCATCGACGGCCAGCCGGTGGGGCCGCGCGGCCATGCCATCTTCACCGCCTGGGTCAACGCCGCCGGGCTGCCCGCGGTGGCGCTGCCCTGCGAACCCTCGGCCACGGGCCTGCCGATCGGCGTGCAGCTGATCGGCCCGCGCGGCCACGACCAGGCCCTGCTCGGCCTGGCCGGCCAGTTCGAGGCCGCCGCGCCACGCGGCTGGGCCTGGCCGCCGCTGTGAGGCACGGCCCGGCCCGGCACTTTCAGAACTGGACGCTCGCCTCGCCGATGCCGTCGAAGGCCACCACCACCCGGTCGCCGGCCTGCGCATGCAGCAGGCCGCACCAGGTGCCGGTGGTGATGACGGTGCCCGCCGGCAGCACGACGCCATGACGGGTGGCGTGCCGCAGCCAGGCCGGCAGCACGAAGGCCGGGTCGGCCATCGAGTGCGTGCCGACGAACACCTGCTCGGCCTGCGTGCCGAGGCGCACGCGGCACCGCTGCGCCGACCAGTCGCGCGCCACGTCGAACGGCACCCAGGCGCCCAGCACCAGCGCGCCGTGCGACTGCAGGTCGGCCAGCTTGGCCAGCGCGGGCGCCTGCAGGCCCTCGGCCCAGCGCGAATCGACCACCTCGATGGACACGGCCATCGCGTCGATCAGCGCACACGCCGCGGCCAGGTCCAGCCCGGCGGCGCGCGCCGCGTCCACCGGCTCGCGCAGGCGCAGCGCCACCTCGGCCTCGATGCCGCGCAGCGTGAAGGGCCAGGCCCCCGCCAGCGCCGGGCTGGCCCACACGCCGGCCGGCGGCAGCGGGGCGTGCGTCTGCACCGCGGTGCGCGACGGCCCTCCCGATTTCCAGTGCCGCGCCGGCCCATCGGCATACCAGCCCAGCGTGCGGGCCACCTGGTCCTGCACCGCATAGGCGGCGTCGGCATCGGCCAGCGCCGGGGCCGGGCGCGGTCGGCCGTCGCCACGGGCCTGCAGCAGCCGCGTGGCGGCGTCGTCGATGTCGGTCATGGGGTCGGGCCCTCGCGGTTCGGAAGGCGCCATTGTGCGCAGCCGGCCGCGCCCCGGCCCCCAGCGCCATCCCCGCGGCCCGCCGCCCCATCCACCCAAGTGCTGCCATGAACCCGATCGACACCCTCGCCAACGCCCGCCGCTTCGAACCCCGCCGCGACCCGCGGCTGCAGGCCCTGCGCTGGCCCGGCGGCGCCGGCCTGGCGCTGTCCTTCGTGCTCAACATCGAGGAAGGCGCCGAGCTGTCGATCGCCGACGGCGACGCCGTCAACGAGGCGGTGCACGAGGTGACGATGCGGCTCGACGGCGTGCCCGACCACTGCCTGGGCACGCACTTCGAATACGGCGCACGCGCCGGCTACGGGCGCATCGTGCAGCGCTTCATCGACGCCGGGTGGCCGCTCACATTGAACGTCTGCGGCCGCGCCCTCGAACGCACGCCCTGGGTGGCCGACGACGCACGCCGGCATGGCTTCGAGCTGTGCGGCCACGGCTGGCGCTGGGAATCGCCCGCCACGATGGACGAGGCCACAGAGCGCGCGTCGATCGCCCGCACCGTGGCCACCATCGCCCGCCTGGGCGGCCGCGCCCCGGCGGGCTGGCACTGCAAGGGCTCGCGCTCGGTGCACACCCGCCGCCTGCTGCGCGAAGCCGGCCACTTCGTCTACGACAGCGACGACTACGGCGACGACCTGCCGCACACGCTGGACCTGGGCGACGGCGGCCCGCCGCACGTGGTGCTGCCCTACGGCTTCGACACCAACGACATGCGCTTCTTCGACCGCGGCGGCTTCGTGCGCGCGGCCGATTTCTCGGGCTACGTCGGCGATGCGATCGAGGCGCTGCGGCCCGAGGCCCGCCACGCGCCGCGCCTGCTGACCATCGGCCTGCACTGCCGCATCATCGGCAGGCCGGGCCGCATCGCCGGGCTCGACGCCGTGCTGCGGCAGGTGGCCGGGCTGGGCGACGAAGTGCGGGTGATGACGCGCGAAGGCATCGCGCGGCACTGGCTGGCGCAGGCCTCGGCGGCCTGAGCCTGCCGCACGGCGCGCCCGGCGGCCGCCGGGTGCCGAGCGCCTTACCCCTGGCCCTTGACGACCGGGCCGACCACGCCGTCCAGGTTGGAGACGATGGCCTTGCGGTACTCGGTGACGTAGAAGTCCACCGCCTTGCCGCGATCTTCGGCCGTGCCGCCGCCGGACAGGAAGTTGAACGCGTTGTAGCGCCCCGCCGCAAACAGGATGGCGGCGCTGACCTCGCCGCCCTTGCCTTCGGCGGCCAGGCGGTTGGCCAGGTGGATGAACTCGTCGACGAGCTTCAGGAACTCCGGAGGGTAGGCCATGGGGCGCTTTCGGTGGGGCGTTGCAACGGGCCCGATTGTCATCGCCTTCGCGGCGATCGACGAACACCCCTGCCGCCATCGGTGCCGCGGGCCCGTGGCACCGGCCGGCCCCGATTGCGCAGACTCAACGTGCCGCGCCACGGGCGCCCTAGCATGCGTTGAACAGGCGCGGGAATGGCCGCCCCTGCCGAAATGTCCACGCACCCCATGACCAGCACCCACCCTGCATTGCCCGCACGCCCCTGTGGCGCGCCGGTGCGGTGGTTGGCGGCCTGTGGCCTGGCGCTGGCACTGGGCCCGTGGGCTTCACCGGCTCAGGCGCTGCCCCTGGCGGGTGGGCCGTGGGCCGCCACCGTGCACGATCCGACGCACTCGCACCCCGAGGTCGCTGCGAACCTGTGGAGCGTGGCCGAGCGCGACAGCGCCGCGCTCGACGGGCAAGGCCCGTTTCGCTGCGACCTCGACGACGCGCCGGATTGCGGCGTCGACGACGACCCCTGGGCCGACCTGGTCAGCCCCCTGACCTGGGAACTGGGCGGAGTGGAGGCGCTGTCGATCCACGCCTCCGACCTGGACGGACTGCCGAGGCCCGACCTGCCGCTGGGCGATGCCGACCACTCGTTCGCCGAACTGGAGGCCGCGGGACGGGGCCTCGCCGTGGTGTTGCCCGAGCCCGTCGGCGTGCCCGAGCCCGGCACCATCGTGCTGGTGCTGGCGGCGCTGGGCCTGTCCCTGCTGCCCGGTTTCAGGCAATGGGTCGACTGACGCGAAGCGCCTGATGCGGACCGCCGGGGCCTAGGCGCCGCCGCGCCGCAACAGGGCCGCGGCCAGGGCCAGCACCAACAGCGCTGCTGCGGCAATCCAGGAGCCCAGCACCCGCACGGCGATCCCCAGCCATGGCGGCCTGGCCAGGCCGACCAGGGTGGCCAGAGTGCTGCTGGCCAGCCATGACGCGAGCCCCGAGCCGGCCAACATCAGCCACCGATCCTGGCCGTCCACGCCCTCCGGACCCGAGCCCAGTGCCACGGCCGCGCCCGTGGCTGCGGCCAGCAGCGCCAGCAGGGGTGCCGGCAGGCTGCGTGCGGCCGCCGTGGCAGCGCCGAGCACGAACGCCAGGCCCAGCAGCAGGCGCTCGGTATCGGGGTCTCCCGCGACGCGGTGCATCGGCAGGCAGACCATCAGCGCCACCATCAGCGCCAGCAGCGCGGCCGTCGCCGCCGCCGTCGATGCCGGCCTGTGCTGCCCCACGAGCAGGCCCAGCGCCAGCAGCGCCATCAGTTGGGCAGGCGTGGCCAGCGGGTGCAGCGCACCGTTGCCGAAGGCCCCGATGCCCGGTATCACGTCGTGTGCATGTGCCGGCAGCGGCAGCGCTGCGGCCATGGCCCCCAGCCACACAGCGATCCGGGCCAGCCGCTCGCTCACAGGGCGTTCGCGAGGTAGAACACGCCGAGCGCCGCAATGGCGGCGCCACAGGCGCGCACCAGGGCAGCGCCATGCCACCAGCGATGCACCTGGGACAGGGCGATGCCGCCCGCATGCAGCAGGCCGGTGGCGCTGACGAACCCCAGGCTGTAGGCCACCGGGCTGACCGAATCGGGAAGCTCGGTGCCATGGGCGTGGCCATGGAAGACGGCGAAGGCCCCCACGATCGTGGCAGCCACCCACCACGGCGGCTTGGCTGCCAGCGCCACCATGGCCCCCAGGACGATGGCCGACCCGGCGATGCCGGCTTCCACGCCCGGCATCGGCACCCCCAGCACGGCCAGTGCACCGCCGCTGGCCATGACCATGGGGAAGACCACCGGCAGCATCCACACCGCGGGCCGCCCCAGGAAGGCGCCCCACAGACCCACCGCCACCATGGCCGCCACGTGGTCCGGTCCGGCCAGGGGATGCAGGACACCGCTGAGAAACCCGCCGGCCATGCCACCCGCGCTGTGGGCCGAGACGGGGCTCGCCACGGTCAGCAGCAGGATCAGCACCAGAGGGGCGTTCACGGCATCAGCGTCCACGTCAGGGACGCAGCGGTGAACCTGACAGGGGACAGGTGCCAACCCGTGCCGGGGTTGGCGTGGATCGCCGCGGCGACAGGGCCCTCGGTCGCCCCCTCGGCCGCCCCTTCGGTCGCCCACTCGGCCGCCTTGTCAGCGTTGGCACGGACACACACCACGCCCATGATCTTCTCCGTCAGTCTTCGTGCACGATCAGCTCGCGCACCGTCAGTGCCGTGCCGCCGGTGGGCTGCAACTGGTGGCCGCCGCACAGCGGGCAGGCGTCGAGCCGCGAGCGGATCTCCACCGTCTGGCCGCAGGCCAGGCACCACGCCTGGCCAGGCGGTTCGTCGATCTGGATCTCCGCGCCGTCCAGGCAGGTGCCCGGCGACAACGCCTCCAGCGAAAACCTCAGCGCCCTCGATTCCACGCCCGACAAGGCGCCGGCCTCGATCACCAGGCGCTTGACCCGGACAAACTGCTCGCGCGCGGCGGCGTCTTCGACCACCTGCAGGATGCCTCCGGCCAGGCTCATCTCATGCATGGGCGGCCTCCTCGGGCGCGTCCTCGACCGCCAAGGCCACGCAGGGGTCGAAGGTGCATGCCAGGCGCCGGGCGGCGTCGACCGCACCGGCGCCGCGCAGCCCCGACAGCGCCTGCGCCAGCAGGCCGCCTGGGTGGAAGTTCCATTCCGTCGGCGCGAGCACCTGGCAGGCTGCGACACGCGCATCGTCGCCTTGCCCGGCCAGCCGGACCCGGTGAACCAGCAGGCCACGCGCCATCTCGGCCCAGGCCACGCCTTCTCCCGTGCCCAGCGTCATGGCGCCGTGCGCGAGCCACCGGTCGCCCGTCGGCCCGGCCAGCATCAGCGCATCGGCCACCCGCGAGACCAGGCGCGGCCAAGCCCCGTCGGCCGCCCTCGATGCCGGGTCGTTCACGCGCGACCAGGGGCCGGTATCGCACACCCGGCCGCCCCACTCCGGTCGGCTGCAGAACCCGGGCTCCCCGGCCATGAGCGCCGCCAGCGCCGGCATGGTGGCCGTGGGGTCGCGCAGCAGGTCCAGCGCATTCGCCGGCGTGGCCAGTGCCTGCATGGGGAGCAATTGACTGCGCAGCAGTGCAGCCACCGGGCCGCGGCCGGCGGCACACCACCGCGCTGCCCACTCGCGCGGATCGTTGCGGTGGCCCCGGAGCCAGGCCTCAGGCGCCAGGTCGAGCCACTCATGCTCCAGCCAGGCTGGCATCGCTCGAAGCTGGCTCTCGGCGTCCAGGTCGCGGCGCCACAGCGGGCAATCGCGCAGCCGCCGCGCAGGCTCGGCGTCGACCATGGCGCCGGGGACGCCCGGCAGTTGTCTCGGCCAGTCGAGCGTGATGCGCAAGATCTGCTCGCGCGCCTGGCTGAGTTGCAGTGCCCGCAGGTCGGACGGCTCGGCCACGGCGGCCTCGCCACGCGCCGCCGCAACGGCCAGGCGCGCCACCAGCCGGTGCGTCGAGGCACACAGGGTGAACAGCGAGCCGAGCAGCGCCGGCAGCTGGCTGGCGACCCGGCCCGCCGTGAACCGCGGCACCCACTGGGCACGCAGGCCGCTGATCGTTGGCAACGGCCGCCCGGGGTGCAGGCGCAGCACAGCCTCGGGCAACGACACGGTCACCGCGCACCCTTGGCGGTCGATCGGTTGAGCACCGGGCCACAACACCGTGCCACCGGGGCGGCAGCCCTCGGTGCGGCCGGCACGAACTGAGCCTGGCCGCGCGGACGCACACGATGGGCTCGACGACGGCCTCGACCGCCGCCGACGCCTTGCTCGAAGTCGGCGGCACCTGCGGTGCAGCGGCCGATGCGCGCCGCGCCACGGCGCGCGGTCTCGTCCACCACGGGATCGACGGCGACCCGCGCGGCCGTCACCTCGCGCCGCTCGCCGCCGGGGCCGGGAAGCGCTCGTCGCCGATGCGGCCAGGCCCTTCGGCGGCCGCTCGGCCGCCTTCGCAGGCGGCAAGCGCCAGCGTGGGCGCGGTCACGGTGGCGCGGCCCGGCGGGTGGGCCGTCCTGGGCTGAGGCTCGGCACCCCAGCGGCGCAGCGCCTCGATGCCGAGCGAGAGCGCGTCTTCCATCGCGCGCCAGATGCGCGGGCGCAGACTGCCGCCATAGTCCTCCAGCTGCTCCGGCTGGCAGCCGATCAGCAGCACCTGCTCGGGGTAGGCATCCGTCAGCGCCGCGAGCGACAAGACCTCCTGGAAGCCGGTCTGGTGCAGGCTCAGCTTCCTGGCCCCCATGAAGCGCGGCACGTCGTCGTTCTCGATCAGCTTGATCGCCCCGGGCTCCAGTCCGTAGTCGATGGCATCGAAGATCAGCAGCTTGCGGGCGTCCTGCACGTGGTGCAGGAGGTACTGGCCCTGCGTGCCACCATCGATGAGTCGCACGTGCGGTGCAAAGGTCCAGCGTTGGTCGAGCGCCTCGACGCAACGCACGCCGAAGCCCTCGTCGGCCCAGAGCAGGTTGCCGATGCCGAGCACGACGATGAGGCCATCGCCGCCGGGGCTGGGGCTATCGGTGGGCCCGGGCATGGTGGCGATGGCCGAGGGTCGCGCCAGGCCCGCGCCGGCGCCAGACCGGTGCCGCCGCGGCGACCCCCCAGCCGAGCGCCACCAGCAGGGCGCTCGCGGCCAGCAGGCCCAGCGCCAGGCCGGGCCAGCCGCTCGAGGCCGCCAGCAGGTGGTCCAGCGCGACCGCGTGCAGCAGCTCGTCCACCAGGCTGGTGTGGCCATGGCCCGGGTGGGCCCAGGCCGGCGCACTGGCGGACACGATGGCGAGCAGTGCCGCTGCGCGGCAGAGTGAACGGTGTTTCATGTCGGCGTCCTGTGTCGGATTTGGGTGGGGTTCATGCGGTGCGCAAGTCAGCATCGCGCAGGATATCGTCGATCAGCGACAGCGTCAGTTCGGCCTCGGCGGCGCTGACCTTGTAAAGCGCACGCTGCAGGTGAACCATCACATGGTCGCCAGGCTGCACGTCGTCGACCAGTTCCAGCGAGACCTCGCGGCGCTCGCCCCGCATGTCGACGAGGGCGCGCTGTCCGTCCAGCACCTGGACGACGAGCGACGGGATGGCAATGCACATGTGGCTGACCTCTGTCGGGCCGCTACTGCAGGCAGGCGCCGGGCTGACTGCCGCTGCGGCAGCGGAACAGCAATCGCTCGCCGCCCGTGGCGGGCGTGCGGGTGTACTGGGCCTGCAGCCCGGCCGCTTGCACGGCCGACAGCGGCATCTTGCTGGCGGCCGCGTTTCGATCGTGCCAGTACATCACGATGCAGGTGCGGCCGGGCTTGCACAGGCTGGCCGCCGCGTGGCGGTAGGTGGCGGCGTCCTGGGCCATCGCCGGGTCCACCAGCACGAAGTACCGGTCGCCTTGGCCGCCCAGCTGTTGCCAGGCCGGGCCGGCCTGGGCCGCGGCGGCCAGGCCGAGCCCGGCAGCCAGCAGGCACAGGGTCTTTGTCACGCTGCTCATGCCAGATCCTTGGTTGGGCACCGCCGGCCCAGTCGGCCGGCGCTGCGCGGGTTGAAGTTCAGTCGTCGGATTCGGTGACCTGGATCGTGATCTGTGCCGGCGTGGGGTCGGCCAGTCCCTTGGCGTCGCGCACAGTCAGCCGCACCACCACGCTGCCCTTGGTGCGGAAGACCATGGTGGGGTTCCGCAAGGTGGACGTGACGCCGCTGCCGAAGTCCCACAGGTAGGTGAGCGGAAGGTTGCCGTCCGGGTCGGTGCCCGTGGCGCTGAACGCGACCGAGCGGCCCCGGCGCACGCGCACGCCATTGGCGGGGGTGAGGATGCGGCCGTCCGGCGCCGCGTTGACGCCGCCGGTGCCACCGCCGCACGTGGCCGGCGCGCCGCTCACGGCCATCTCGCCGCGCTGGCCGGCAATCTCCACCCGCACCCGGCAGGGCGCGGTGGCCAGCCGCTCGACCTCGAACTCCCAGGCACCATTGCTCCTCACCGTCGTGCTGGACAGCAGGGCGCCGGTCACGGCATCGAACAGGTCGGCCGCCGTGCCCACCGGGGCACCCTGGCCTTCCACGGTCAGTTCGCGGTCCCCGGAATCCCAGCGCGCCCGGGTGATGTTGACCGGCGCGCGAGGCTGCAGCGCGCCCACGCAGTCCTTGCCGTTGCAGGCCGGGTCCGCGGCATCGGTCTTGCCGTTGCAGTCGTTGTCGATCCCGTCACTGCATCGCTCGATGGCTCCCGGGTTGATCGCGGCGTTGTTGTCGTTGCAGTCGGCCGGGCCGCAGCGCCCCCCCTCGGGCGAGAAGCCGTCGCCGTCGTTGTCGCGGCAGCCCACAGGCAGCGGCTCGCGCACGGTGACGATGCGCACCGGCGCGTCCACCACCACCGCGCCCAGGCGGTCGGTGACCGTGAGGGTGACGCTGAAGGTGCCCACGCTGTTGAACGCCACCCTGGGGTTCTGCAGGGTCGAATCGGGCATGCCGCCGCCGCCGAAATTCCAGCGGTACGTGAGCGGCGTATTGCCGTCCGGATCGCTGCCGGTGCCTGCGAACGCGACGGTGGTGCCCTTGGCCACCGTCAGATCCGCCGCCGGCGCGGTGATGCTGGCGGTGGGCGGCTTGTTGCCGGACGCCACCACCGTGACCTGGCGCGTGGCGGGCGTGGGGTCGGCCAAGCCCCTGGCGTCGGTGACCGTGAGCGACACGGTGAAGGTGCCGGCCGTGTTGAACACCACGGTCGGGTTCTGCAGTGCGCTGTTGGCGGCGCCACCGCCGAAGTTCCACGCGTAGGTCAGCGGCGTGTTGTTGTCGGGGTCGGTGCCGGTGGCGTTGAACGCGACCGACTGGCCCACCGTGGTGGCCACATTGGCCGCCGGCAGGTTGATGGTGCCGTTCGGCGCCTGGTTGCCGGTGGACCCTGGCGAGACAGTGATGGTGCGTGTGGCGGGCGTGGGGTCGGCCAGGCCCCTGGCGTCGGTGACCGTGAGCGACACGGTGAAGGTGCCCGCGGTGGCGAACACCACGCTCGGGTTCTGCAGTGTGCTGTTGGCGGCGCCGCCGCCGAAGTTCCACGCGTAGGTCAGCGGCGTGTTGTTGTCGGGGTCGGTGCCGGTGGCGTTGAACGCGACCGACTGGCCCGCCGTGACGGTCACGTTGGCCGCCGGCAGGCTGATGGTGCCGTTGGGTGCCTGGTTGGCAGTGGCCACCGGGCAGAAGTTGGCCATCTGCGCCGAGGCGCCCTTGGGGGCAGCCTGGTACCAGGTCCACTGCGGGTCCATGCGGGTGGCACGGTTGCTGAGGTGGCAATCGGCGCACGCGGTGGCCACGGTGACTGGCCGGCCGATCGAGCGGCAGTAGGCATCCGTGGTGGTGGAGTAGGCGGGCAGCGCCATGGCGCCGCCGGCGGCGACGAGCCCGGTCACCGCGAGCACCAGGCGCACGAGCCGTTGCCAAGGAGTTTGCATGTTCATGATGCGTGTGCCTTGTTCCGAAGTGGGGCCGGCCTCAGCAGACCTTCACGCGGAGCAGTTCCTGCCCCTGCGGCGACATCAGATGCACGGCACAGGCCATGCACGGGTTGAAGCTGTGGATGGTGCGCAGGATCTCCAGCGGCTGCCCCGGCACGGCCAGCGAATGGCCCACCAGCGCGGCCTCGTAGGCACTGGGCTGCCCCAGGTGGTCGCGCGGCGAGGAGTTCCAGGTGGACGGCACCACGCACTGGTAGTTGGCGATCTTGCCGTTGGCGATGGAGATCCAGTGCCCCAGGCCGCCGCGCGGCGCTTCGGTGAAGCCCATGCCGCGCGAGGTGGCCGGCCAGGTGGCGGGGTCGAACTTGGCCGGGTTGTGGGTGGCCAGATCGCCGCGCGCGATGTTGGCCATCAACTGCCCATACCACACGGGCATGCGGTCCACGATGAGGCGGGTGTCGATGGCCTGCGCCACCATGCGGCCCATGGTGGAGTACAGCGCACCGAGCGGCTGCTTCAGCTCGCCCAAGGCGCCGTTCACCAGCTGCCGCGCCGAGGCATTGCCCTTGGCGTATAGCACCAGCACGCGGGCCAGCGCGCCCACTTCCATGGGCTTGCCCTTCCATCGCGGTGTCTTCTCCCACGAGTAGGGCTTGGCGTTGTCCAGCTCGGCATAGTGCGCACGCGGGCCGGTGTAGGCCGGCGTGGTCTCGCCGTCGTAGGGATGCAGCCCCGCGTTCTTGCCCGCGCTGTAGTCGTACCAGGAATTGGCCACGAACTCCTGGATCTCGGTCGGGTTGTTCAGGTCCACCGGCAGCACCTGCGACAGGTCGCGGTTGACGATGGCCCCGCGCGGGACGAACAGGTTGCCCGGGTCCAGGGCATCGGTTTCCGGGAAGTCGCCGAAGGTCAGGAAGTTGCCGATGCCTTCGCCCTTCTTGAACCAGTCCTTGTAGAACTTGCCCAGCGTGATGGCGTCGGGGTAGTAGACCTGGTTGATGAAGGCCTGCATCTCGTCGATGCAGGTCTTCACCAGCGCCAGCCCGTTGGCGTCCACCGCAGTGAAGCCCGGCGTCGGCGTGAAGCCACCGGCCGCGTTGGGCGCCGCGCTGATGGCGCAGGGCACGCCGCCCACCACGAAATTGGGGTGCGGGTTGCGGCCGCCGAACACCGCGTGCAGCTTGATCACCTTGCGCTGCCACTCCAGCGCCTCGAGGTAGTGCGCGAAGAGCATCAGGTTCACTTCGGGCGGCAGCTTGTATTCCGGGTGGCCCCAGTAGCCATTGGCGAACAGCCCGAGCTGGCCGGAGTTGATCAGCTTCACCAGCTTCTGGCGCACGCCTTCGAAGTAGGCCGGGCTGTTGTTGCCCCAGGGCGACTGGCACTTCTGCAGCGTGGACGTGGCCACCGGGTCGGCCTTGGCGGCGGAGGTGATGTCCACCCAGTCCAGCAGACTCAGCTGGTAGAAGTGCACCACCTGGTCCTGCCCCACCTGGCTGGCCGACAGCAGGTTGCGGATGATGCGGGCGTTGGCCGGGATGGGGTAGTTCAACGCGTTTTCCACCGCGCGGATGGCGGCCACCGAATGCACCACCGTGCACACGCCGCAGATGCGCTGGGTGAAGGCCCACGCGTCGCGCGGGTCGCGGCCGCGCAGGATGATCTCGATGCCGCGCATCATGGTGCCGCTGGAGAAGGCCTTGGTGATGACGCCGCGGGCATCGGTCTGGGCTTCGATGCGGAGATGGCCCTCGATGCGGGTGACGGGATCGACGACGATGGTGCTCATGCGGGCCTCGGTTCTGGAATGGGGTGGGGGCGGAACGTGCGCAGCTCGGACTCAAACCGGTGGCAGCACCACCCTGGGCGGTGCGACGCAGGCGCTGCCATCGCCCTGGCGGGGTGCGCTGGACATCACCTCGTAGAAGCTGGTGTTGCGATCCCAGAACCTGGGTTCCGAACAGCCCAGGCAGCCGTGCCCCGAGTGCATGGGGAAGCTGGTGCCCTGGTTCCACTTCATCGTCGCGCAGGCGTTGAAGGTCTCGGGGCCCTTGCAGCCCAGCAGGAACAGGCAGTGCCCCTGGCGCGCACCCGCGTCGTCGAAGGACTGGGCGAAGCGCCCGGCGTTGTAGTGCGGCAGCCGGCTGCAGCAGTCGTGCACCGTCTTGCCGTAGTAGACCTTGGGGCGCTTCAGGGTGTCCAGTTCGGGCGCACGGCCGTTCACCAGGTAGTAGGCAATGGTGCCGGTGATCACTTCCGGGATCGGCGGGCAGCCCGACACATTCACCAGCGGCCGGGTGGCGATGAGGCCCTGCGTCATCAGATCGTCCACTCCGGTGGCGGACGAGGGATTGGGAAAGGCCGCCGGAATGCCGCCGAACGTGGCGCAGGTGCCCAGCGCCAGCACCAGGCCCGCGCCCTGAACCGCTTCGCGCAGCGTGGCCAGGTTCGATTCGCCCGCCGTGGCAGACCAGTATTCCTTGTCGGCGGTGGGGATCGAACCGTCGACGACCAGTACATAACGGCCAATATTGTCGGCCATCGCCTTGCGGCGAGCCGCTTCGGCCTGGGTGCCGGCGGCGGCCTGAAGCGACTCGTGATAGTCCAGCGACAGGTAGTTCAGCAGCAGGTTCTCGAGTGTCGGGTCGAACGAGCGCAGCACCGATTCCGAGCATCCCGTGCACTGCTGGAACGACAGCCAGATCACCGACGGCCGGCGCGCGCCGGCCAGCGTCTGCGCGAACACGCTGGCCTCGTGCGTGGACAAGGCCAGGCTGGAGGCCGTGACGGTGCAGAACTTCATGAAGGCCCGTCGCGAGACGCCGCGCGCCTGCAGGGACTGAAGAATGGTTTGCTCAGAGGTCATTCGCTTCTCCTGGTGCGAACGGAGGCGGCGCCTGGTCGCGCGCGCCGCCAAACGAGACGAGCCGGTCGCGCAAGGTGTCCAGGCCGTAGGGAATCGACGCGCGGTCGCTGCGCAGCAGCGCTGGGGCCTCGGTCACTTCGATCCACGTGCCCAGGCTTTCGCCGTCGGGGCCGCCGTGCTCCACCCACCACACGCAGGCGATGGCGGTTTCGCGCGCGCTGGACGCCCCCAGTGCGCTGACCTGGGCCGTGACCTCCCCATCACCCAGCACGTCGCGCAACTGATCGATGTCGCCAGGCAGCAGCGAAAGCCATCGCAGGTCGATCGAGCCATGCTGGCCGAAGGCCTGGTACTGCTCCAGCATTTCCTGCACCTCGTGCAGGATGGCCAGCACCGCAGCCGAGATGCGCGATTGGCCTGCACCGCTGGCCGTGTTGTGTTCGATCCGGATCGGGATGTCGCAAAGTCGCGCCATGCAGCGTGCCTCGAGGGTTGTCGTCGATGGTCTGCATCGACG
Organism: Ideonella sp. A 288; assembly: GCF_002198735.1. Lineage (GTDB taxonomy): Bacteria > Pseudomonadota > Gammaproteobacteria > Burkholderiales > Burkholderiaceae_C > Pseudaquabacterium. Next base: position 1,166 of record NZ_MWLO01000046.1, on the reverse strand, counting down.
GATTGGTCGTTGGGCGCATGAAACCCGAGCGCGAGATCGGCACGATTGAGACAGATCAAAGGCCGCACCCCGCCGTGGCATGCCCTTACAACTCACACGCATGGACATGCGATGCGGGACACGCGTGCGCCGCGGGTGACGACCCAGGCTCGCTGTCGCGGATGGCCGCTCATCGCAGGTGCCAGGCGCCGGCCGCGGCAAGGGGATGGCAGCGGTCCAAGGCACGGGTCTGCCCCCGTCACCCCCGTCGCGCACCGGTGCAGGGCCCTGTGATCTGCGGGCGGCTGTTCGACCCGGCCGCCTAGAATCGTCCGGCGACCTCGCGCCGGCCAGCACGGCGGGTGCACGTCGGCCATTCGCCGAACCCTCTCCAGACCCCTCTCCAGACACCACGCAAAGGACTCTCCCGCATGGGTGCGCAATGGAAAGCCAAGCACAAGGACCTGGCCGCCAACGCCAAGGGCCGGCTGTTCGGCAAGCTGGCCAAGGACATCATGATCGCGGCGCGCCACGGCGCCGACCCCGCGTCCAACGCCCGGCTGCGGCTGGTGGTGGAGCAGGCGCGCAAGGTGTCGATGCCCAAGGACACGCTGGAGCGCGCCATCAAGAAGGGCGCCGGCCTCACCGGCGAGGCGGTGCACTTCGAGCACGCGATGTACGAAGGCTTCGCGCCGCACCGCGTGCCGGTGATGGTGGAATGCCTCACCGACAACGTCAACCGCGCCGCGTCCGACATGCGCGTGCTGTTCCGCAAGGGCCAGCTCGGCACCTCGGGCTCGGTGTCGTGGGACTTCGACCACGTGGGCCTGATCGAGGCCGAACCCGCCGTGGCCGGCAGCGACCCCGAGATGGCGGCCATCGAGGCCGGCGCGCAAGACTTCGACACGGCCGAGGACGGCGTGACCACCTTCCTGACCGACCCCGCCGACCTCGACCTGGTGGGCCGCGCGCTGCCGGCGCAGGGCTTCACCGTGCTGTCGGCCAAGCTGGGCTACAAGCCGAAGAACCCGGTGGACCCCGCCAGCCTGAGCGCCGAGCAGCTGGACGAGGTGGAAGCCTTCCTGGCCGCGCTGGACGCCAACGAGGACGTGCAGAACGTGTTCGCCGGCCTGCAGGGCTGAGAACACTGCGAGTCCTTCGATCACGCCCGCTCAGACGACCCCCGA
>NZ_MWLO01000045.1 GCF_002198735.1 Ideonella sp. A 288 | reverse complement strand
CGCCCCAACCGCCCCAGATCAAGCTGTCGCCGCTTCCGAACCTCATCTTCGCCAGCCGCTGGCTGCAATTGCCGCTGTACGTGGGCCTGATCCTGGCTCAGGCGGTGTACGTCTTCCAGTTCTGGGTCGAACTGGTCCACCTGATCGAGGCGGCCTTCGGCAACCAGACGGCGCTGGCGATGCTGGTGAAGAGCACCGGCTACAAGGCCATGGCCATCTTCGGAGCGGACGGCACGACGGTGGTTGGCTACGAGCCGGTGAAGGCGCTCAACGAGACCATCCTGATGCTGGTGGTGCTGGCCCTGATCGACGTGGTGATGATCAGCAACCTGCTCATCATGGTGATCATCGGCGGCTACGAGACCTTCGTCTCTCGGCTGCGACTCGACGGCCATCCGGACCAGCCGGAGTGGCTGAACCAGGTGAACGCCTCGGTGCTGAAGGTGAAGCTGGCCACCGCGATCATCGGCATCAGCTCGATTCACCTGCTCAAGACCTTCATCAACGCCGACAACTACACCGAGAAGGTGCTGCTGTGGCAGACGGTGATCCACATCGCCTTCCTGTTCTCGGCGCTGGCCATCGCGATGTCCGACCGCATCATGCACCCGCCGGGGGCCGCCGGCGATCACTGATCGCCGAAAGGCGCCTCACAGCGCCAGGCTGAGCTCGACGGTGCCCTCGCCGGGCCGCGAGGCCTGGCGGACGAAGCCGAGCTCACGCGCAAGGTCCAGCATGCGGGCATTCTCGACCAGCACGGTGGCGGTCAATCGGCGCGTGCCGCGGCCGCGCAGGGTGCGGATCAGCTTGTCCATCAGCCGTTCACCGAGTCCGGCACCCTTCAGTTCCGAGCGGACGATGATGCCGAACTCGGCCTCGATGTTGTCCGGGTCGATCACCGCACGCGCGACGCCCAGCGTCTTCTCCTGGCCGTCCGCGCCCTGCTCCACCGCGACGAAGGCCACCTCCCGGGCGTAGTCCACCTGGGTCAGCCGGGCCAGTTCGGTGCGCTCGATGCTGCGGCGGCTGTAGAACACGCGCATGCGGATGTCCTCGGGCGCCAGGTGCGCCAGGAACTCGAGGTGCTGGGCCTCGTCCTCGGGCCGGATCGGTCGCAGGGTCAGCGCCCTGCCCTGCCAGCTGAGCGGCTCGACCTCGTGCGCCGGGTATGGCTGGATCGCGAAGTGCGCCGCACCCGACGGGCGTGCCGCGCTCAGGCGGATGCGCGCGTCCAGCGCCACGGCGCCACGCTCGTCGACGAGCAGCGGATTGATGTCCAGTTCGGCCAGCTCGGGCAGGTCGGCCAGCAGTTGCGACACCGCCAGCAGCACCCGGGTCAGGGCCGCCGCATCGGCCGCCGGCGTGTCGCGGTAGGCGGCCAGCAGGCGCGACACGCGGGTGCGCTCGACCAGCGCGCGGGCCAGCGGTGCGTTCAGCGGCGGCAGCGCCAGGGCCCTGTCGGCCAGCACCTCCACCGCCACGCCGCCCTGGCCGAAGAGGATCACCGGGCCGAACACCGCATCGACCGATGCACCCACGATCAGTTCGCGCGCATGGGCGCGGCGCACCATCGTTTGCACGGTGAAGCCCGCCACCTGGGCATCGGGTCGGCGGGCGCGCACGCGCTGCAGCACGGCCTGCACCGCGTCGCGCACCGCAGCATCGTCCTCGAGGTCGAGCACCACGCCGCCGACGTCGCTCTTGTGGGTGATCTGCGGCGACAGGATCTTCAGCGCCACCGGGTAGCCCAGCGACCGCGCCGCCGCCACCGCGGCCTGCGGATCGGCCGGCACAGTGCGCGTGCTGGCCACGGGGATGCCGCAGGCCTCGAGCACGGCCTTGGCCTCGGGCTCGCTGAGCCACTCGCGCTGCTCGGCCAGCGCCGCCTGCACCAGCGTGCGCACGGCCGCCAGGTCGGGGGCCTGCTCGGCCACCCGGGCCGGCGGCGCCTCCAGCAACTGCGCCTGGTTGCGGCGGTAGGCCACCAGCATCGAGAAGGCGCGCACCGCATCTTCGGGCGTCGGGTAGCAGGCGATGCCGGCGTCGTGGAAGATCCGGCCGGCCTCTTCCACCGCCGGCCCGCCCAGCCAGCAACCCAGCATGCGGGGCGGTTGGCGGCTGGCCCGCGGCGCCAGGGCGCGGGCGATCTCGGCACTGGGCACGATGGCGGTGGGCGCGTGCACGAACAGCACGGCCTCGGCCGCCGCATCGCCCTCCAAGGCCTCCAGGGTGTTCACATAACGATCTACTGGCGCGTCTCCGATGATGTCCACCGGGTTGCCATGCGACCAGTTGGCCGGCAGCACCGCGTCGAGGCGGGCCATCGCCTCCGGGCCAATCTCGGCCAGCTCGATGCCTTCCTTGGCCGCGGCATCCGCCGCCATCACCCCCGCACCGCCGCCGTTGGTCAGCACCAGCAGGCGCTCGGCGCGGTTGCCGCGCCAGCGCGACAGCGTCTCGGCGGCGAAGAACAGTTCCTGCAGCGTGTCCACGCGCAGCATGCCGGCACGGCGGATGGCCGCGTCGAGCACCAGGTCGGAGCCGGCCAACGCCCCGGTGTGCGACGCCGCCGCCCGCTGCCCCTGCTGCGAACGGCCGGCCTTGACCACGATCACTGGCTTGTTGCGCGCCGCCGCCCGCGCGGCCGACATGAACTTGCGCGCCGACTGCACCGATTCGATGTACAGGAGGATGGCGCGCGTCTTGGCGTCGCTGGCCAGGTAGTCGAGCATGTCGCCGAAGTCGACGTCGGCATGTTCGCCCAGCGACACCACCTGCGAGAAGCCGATGCCGCGGCCGCGCGCCCAGTCGAGCATCGCCGTGACCAGCGCCCCCGACTGGGACACGAAGGCCAGTTCGCCCTTCAGGGCGCAGGTGTGGGCGAAGCTGGCATCGAGGCCGATGCCCGGCACCTGCAGCCCGATGCAGTTGGGCCCCAGGATGCGCAGCAGCGTGGGCCGCGCGGCATCGAGCATGGCCTGGCGCTGGACGGGGTCGAGCCCGGCCGTCAGCACCACGGCTGCGCGCGTGCCCCGCGCCGCCAGTTCGGCGATCACGCCGGGCACGGCGGCCGGGGGCGTGCACACCACCGCCAGCTCGGGCGCCTCGGGCAAGGCGGCCACCGAGGCGTGCACCTCGTCGCCGTCGATCCACTGGGCCCGCGGGTTCACCGCGAACCTGGGGCCTGCGAAGCCCGCCGCGCGCAGGTTGCGCCAGACCAGGGCGCCCACGCTGCCCTCGCGGCCGGACGCACCGATCACGGCCACCGAGGCCGGATCGAACAGGGAATCGAGGTTTCGGATGCTCATGACCACCCACTGTGCCTTGCTGCAGCGCCGCAAGGCTGATGAATCTCAAGTCATGGCCGCGGCTCGGCCAGCCAGGCCTCGGCCAGGCGCACCCAGTAGGTGGCGCCCAGTGGCAGCAGCGCGTCGTTGAAGTCGTAGCTGGGGTTGTGCAGCATGCACGGGCCCATGCCGTGGCCGGCGTGCCGATGCGCGCCATCGCCATTGCCGATGAAGGCGTAGCAGCCGGCCTTGGCCTGCAGCATGAAGGCAAAGTCCTCCGAGGCCATGCTCGGCTCCTGCACGCGGGCCCCCTCCGACCCCACGATGCCGGCGATCACCTGGGCGGCGAAGGCCGCTTCGCGTTCGTGGTTGACCACCGGCGGTGCGCGGCGCTGGAACTCGAACTCGCAGCCGGCGCCGTGCGCGACGCAGGTGTGCTCGGCGATCTCGCGCATGCGGCGTTCGACCAGGTCGAGCACCTCGGGGCGGAACACCCGCACCGTGCCCTCGAGGCGGCAGCTGTCGGGCACGACGTTGGTGGCCTCGCCCGTGTGGATCATCGTCACCGAGACCACGGCCGTGTCGATCGGCCGCACGTTGCGGGCGACGATGGCCTGGAAGGCCGCCACCATCTGGCAGGCCACCGGCACCGGGTCGATGGCCAGGTGCGGCGCGGCCGCATGGCCGCCGCGGCCGCGCACGGTGACGCTGAAGGTGTTGGCCGCGGCCATCACCGGCCCCGCGCTGACCGCCAGCGAGCCCACCGGGTAGCCCGGCCAGTTGTGCAGGCCGAACACCGCCTCCACCGGAAAGCGCTCGAACAGGCCCTCGGCCACCATCGCCTGCGCGCCGCCCCGGCCTTCTTCGGCGGGCTGGAAGATCAGCACCACGGTGCCGTCGAAATCGCGCGTGCGGGCCAGGTGCTGCGCCGCCGCCAGCAGCATCGCGGTGTGGCCATCGTGGCCGCAGGCGTGCATGGTGCCGGGCGTGGTGCTGGCATGGGCGAAGGTGTTTTCCTCGCGCACCGGCAGCGCATCCATGTCGGCGCGCAGGCCGATGGCCCGGCCGCCCGCGCCGCCATCACGACCGTGCACCACGCCGATGACGCCAGTGCGGGCCATGCCGCGGTGCACCTCGATGCCCCAGCCGGCCAGTTGCGACGCGACCAGGTCTGAGGTGCGGTGTTCCTCGAAGCCCAGTTCCGGGTGCGCGTGCAGGTCGCGCCGAAGCCGGGCCATCGCCTCGGCATCATGGACGAGGGCGTGGATCAGCGCCATGCCGGGCCGCTCAGCGGTGGGCCCGGTCCAGCGCCTGTTCGAGGTCGGCGATCAGGTCGTCGACCGATTCGATGCCCACCGACAGCCGCAGCAGGTCGGCCGGCGCCGGCGTGCCGGCCCCTTCGACGCTGGCACGGTGCTCGATCAGGCTCTCGGTGCCACCCAGCGAGGTGGCCCGTTTCCACAGCCCGGTGTGCGCGGCCACGGCGATGGCGGCCGCCTCGCCTCCCGAAGGGCCCCCCTTCACGCGGATCGACATCATCCCGCCGAAGCCGCCGTGCATCTGCCGCGCCGCCACCGCGTGGCCGGGCGCGCCGGGCAGGCCCGGGTACAGCACCGCGGCCACCTGCGGGTGCTGCGCAAAGTGCTCGGCGATGCGCTGCGCCGACTGCGTGGCCGCGCGCACGCGCAGGTGCAGCGTGCGCATGCCGCGCAGCAGCAGCCACGACTCGAACGAGCCCAGCGTGCCGCCGATCTGCGCCCGCACCTTGCGGATGCGCTGCCACAGCTCGTTGTCCTCGCGCGTGACCAGCGCCCCGGCGATCAGGTCGGAGTGGCCGTTGAGGTACTTCGTGGCCGCGTGCATGACGAGATCGGCCCCCAGTGCCAGCGGCTGCGACAGCACCGGCGTGGCCACGGTGGAATCCACCGCCAGCACCGCGCCGGCGCGGTGGGCGATGTCGGCGGTGGCGGCGATGTCGGTCACCGTCCACAGCGGGTTGGCCGGCGTCTCGATCCACACCAGCTTGGTCTTGCCGGGGCGTACCGCCGCCTGCACCACGGCTGGGTCGGTCATGTCGATCAGCTCGACCTGCAAGCCCCACGAGGTGGCGAAGGTCATCAACCAGTTGCGCAGCGACCAGTACATCACCTTCGGCGCCAGCACGTGGTCGCCCGGCGCCAGCGCCTGGAACACCGCCGTGGCCGCGGCCATGCCCGAGGCGAACAGTGCCGCCTGCGCGCCCTGCTCCAGCGCGCACAGCAGCGCCTCGGCCTGGTCGAAGGCCGGGTTGTCGGCGCGGGCATAGACGCGGCCGGAGCGGTACTGGTTGTCCTCGTCGCGCAGGTAGGTCGACGAGACGTGGATCGGCGGGGTGATGGCCCGCGTGCGCTCGTCGATCCAGCCCATGGCCTGGGCGGCAAGGGTTTCGGGGCGTGCGGTCTTGGCGTCCATGGCGAAGTCCCCGAGCGGGACCGGGTGGGCTGGCGAGGCTGCATCGTATGTCAGGCTTGCCGAAGGCCGCGTGGCTACACTCGAAGTCCCCCCTGTTGACCGCCTGCCGCCATGACCACGACCATCCGCCACGACGATCTCGTCGACAGCGTCGCCGCCGCCCTGCAGTACATCAGTTACTACCACCCGGCCGACTTCATCGCCCACCTGGCGCGAGCCTACGAGCGCGAGCAGGGCCCGGCGGCCAAGGACGCGATCGCGCAGATCCTCACCAATTCCAAGCTGTGTGCCGAAGGCCGCCGGCCCATCTGCCAGGACACCGGCATCGTCAACGTGTTCCTGAAGATCGGCATGGACGTGCGCTTCGAGGGCTTCCCCGGCTCGATCGCCGACGCGGTGAACGCCGGCGTGCGCAAGGGCTACCTCGACCCCGACAACGTGCTGCGCGCGTCGGTGCTGTCCGACCCCATCTTCGACCGCAAGAACACCAAGGACAACACGCCGGCCGTCATCCACATGGAAGTGGTACCCGGCAGCACGCTCGACGTCACCGTCGCGGCCAAGGGCGGCGGCAGCGAGAACAAGAGCAAGATGTACATGCTCAACCCCAGCGACGACATCGTCGACTGGGTGCTCAAGACCGTGCCCACCATGGGCGCCGGCTGGTGCCCGCCGGGCATGCTGGGCATCGGCGTCGGCGGCACCGCCGAGAAGGCCGTGCTGCTGGCCAAGGAATCGCTGATGGACGAGATCGACATGTTCGACCTGCTCGCCCGCGGCCCGCAGAACAAGCTCGAAGAGCTGCGCATCGAGCTCTACGAGAAGGTCAATGCGCTGGGCATCGGCGCCCAGGGCCTGGGTGGGCTGACCACCGTGCTCGACGTGAAGATCAAGACCTTCCCGACGCACGCGGCCAGCAAGCCGATCGCGATGATCCCCAACTGCGCCGCCACGCGCCACGGCCATTTCGTGCTCGACGGCTCGGGCCCGGCCTTCATGGAGCCGCCGTCGCTCGACCTGTGGCCCGACGTCACCTGGGCGCCCGACTACAACAAGAGCAAGCGCATCGACCTGAACACGCTGACCCCCGCCGAGGTGGCCAGCTGGAAGCCCGGCGACACGCTGCTGCTCAACGGCAAGATGCTCACGGGCCGGGATGCCGCGCACAAGCGCATCCAGGACATGCTGGCCAAGGGCGAGCCGCTGCCGGTGGACTTCACCAACCGCGTCATCTACTACGTCGGCCCGGTCGACCCGGTGCGCGACGAGGTGGTCGGCCCGGCCGGCCCCACCACCGCCACGCGCATGGACAAGTTCACCGAGATGATGCTGGCCAAGACCGGCCTGATCTCGATGGTGGGCAAGGCCGAGCGCGGCCCCACGGCCATCGAGGCCATCAAGAAGCACAAGAGCGCCTACCTGATGGCCGTCGGCGGCGCCGCCTACCTGGTGGCCAAGGCCATCAAGGGCGCCAAGGTGGTGGGCTTCGCCGACCTCGGCATGGAAGCCATCTACGAGTTCGACGTGAAGGACATGCCGGTCACCGTGGCGGTCGATTCCAGCGGCACCAGCGTGCACAACACCGGGCCGAAGGAATGGCAGGCGAAGATCGGCAAGATCCCGGTGGCCGTGGCCTGATCGCCCAACGCGGCAGCGTCAGGCCGGCGCCGCCACCAGGGTGTTCCGGCCGCTCTGCTTGCCGCGGTACATCGCCGCGTCGGCGCGTTGCAGCAGGTCGGCAGGGTCGTCCAGCGGCAACCCGGCCATGGCGAAGCCGATGGTGGCCCCCACGGCCGCCGTCCGGTCGTCGGCCAGGCTGAAGGGCTGCTGGAACTGAGCCAGGAGCTTCTGCCCGATGGCGTCGGCCCGCTCGTCGTCGCCAAGGCCGAACACCGCCACGACGAACTCGTCGCCGCCCAGGCGGGCCACCACGTCGGTGGGCCGCACGGCACGCGTCAGGCGCTGCGCCGCCTGGCGCAGCAGTTCGTCGCCAGTGTCGTGGCCCCAACGATCGTTCACCAGCTTGAACCCGTCCAGGTCCAGCATGAACACCGCCAGGCGCTGGCCCGGCGCGGACCGGCGACCGTCGGCCGATGCACCCTGCAGCCATTCCAGCAGACCTCTGCGGTTGCGCAGTCCGGTCAGAGCGTCGGTGTGGGCCAGGTGGTGGAGGTGCTCGTGCTCGTGCTGCGCCGCGGCGGCCGCCTGCCGCAGTTGCTCGAGGCGGGTGCCCAGCACCATCAACCAGCACACCATCTCGGCCGCAAAACTGAACTGCGCCGCATGCAGGGTGAAGAAGGTGACCGGCAGGAACCCGAGCAGCAGGGCGATCATCAGGCTGACGCCGGCGATGTAGATCGTGCTGCCCATCAACAGGTAGGCCGCCGCGCGGTCACCGCCGCGAACGCGTTTCAGGATCACCGGGAACACCACCGCCAGATGCCCGATCACCAGCACCATGCTGCTGCCCGATGCCACGCGGTAGGGCACCACCTGCAGCATGAACAGCACCGCCCCCAGGGCCGCCAGCGCGCCGATGACCCGCATGGCGCGGGCCGCCCTGGGTGCGTGCGAGGGCATGTCCAGCGCGCCGACGAAGAAGTGCACGTTGGCCATCACCATGAGCATGGGCACCAGCGCCGGCAGGTTCCCGGCCCACCAACTGCTGTGGGGCCAGAGGTACTGCGGTCCGGTGCCGTACACGGCCTGCGAGAACAGCCACGATGAGATCAGTGCGCCAGAGTAGGCCAGGAACAGCGACTCGCGACGCTGCACCCAGTTGACGAGGCTGTAGAGGATCATGAACAACCACAGGCCGCTCATCAGCCCCTGAAACGCCTGCTCCCGGGATTCCTCCTCGCCCAGCGCGCTTTGCTGCAGCAGGGCGATCGGCACCAGGGTGGCCGTGGGCGTCTTCACGCGCACCAGCACGTCGAAGCGCTGCCCGGGCGGAAGCTGCAGCAAGGTGCTCAGGCCGCGGGTGCGTTGTTCCCGGTCGGCAAAGGGCACCAGGGTACCCAGTTGCGCCAGGTGCACCCTCTGGCCGAACGCATCGAACACCCTCACCTGCACGTCGTGCAGCAGGGCATAGTGAAACCGCAGCGACCAGATCGGCGACGCGTCTGCCTCGATCTGCACCGGCAGGTGCAGCCAGGTGGCCCCCGCCCGTGGCCCGAGGTTGGCATAGGGCGTCTGCGGTGGCTCGAAGCGAGACAAGGCCGCCTTCGCCGCCGTGGCGTCCAGCCGCTCTTCAGGGTCGGCCAGCACCCGCAGGGCCTTCCAGGCGTCGACCACCGGCTCGTTCGCACGCAGGTGCAGCGGTTCGACCGCACCCGCGGCGGCGGCAGCGGTGAGGCCCCAGGTCGACAAGACCACCGCGCACGCGAGAGCCCGCCCGATCAGGCGCAGGACATCGAGCGATCGGCTCGCAAGGTTCACGTGGGGCATTCGGACTGTGGTGCGGTGGTCATCGGCACACTTGCGGTGCGTGCACAGCAGGCCGCTGCGCGCGGGTGTGTCGGAATGCTCGGCCCACCGCGGAAGGTGCGCCGCCACGGTGCGCCTGGCAGGCCAGCGCGCGTCATCGGCAGACGCTCAGCCGGGCTGCCGCATCACCCGCTGCGGGAACGGGATCTCGACACCCTGGGCGTTCAGCAAGCCCAGCACGGCCAGGTTGACGTCGCTGCGCACGTTGCCCTGGCCGTTCTCGATGTCGGCGATCCAGAACACGATGGTCAGCTCGAGGCCGTCGGCGGCAAACTGGCTGAGCTGCACCGACGGTGCCGGGTCGTCCAGCACGCGCGGCACCACCCCCACCGCGGCCACCATGCGGGGCATCAGTGCCGACAGGTCGGTGCCGTAGGACACCTGCACGGTGGTCGTCATGGCCACCTTGGGATCGGCGAACGAGCAGTTCTCGACCCGCTGCGTGATCAGCAACTCGTTCGGCACGATCGATTCGCGGCCGTTCTGGGCACGGATCACGGTGTAGCGGGTGGTGATGTCGGTGATGCGGCCCTCGAAGTTGTCCACCTTCACCACGTCGCCGATGCGCAGCGAGCGCTCGGCCAGGATCACGAAACCCGACACGTAATTGGCGGCCAGCTTCTGCAGGCCCAGGCCGATGCCCACGCCGACCGCGCCGCCCAGCACCGACAACGCCCCCAGCGGGATGCCGGCGGCGGACAGCGCCAGCAGCAAGCCCACCAGCAGCAGCAGGGCACGCGTGGCGTTGGCCGCCATCTTGCGCACCGACAGGTTCACGCCGTCGGCCTTCAGCAGGCGGGCCTCGATGGTGGCCGACAGCCACAGCACCAGCACCAGCACCACCACCGCCGACAGCGCCCCCTCGACCAGGCTGCGCAGGCTGACCTGCGCGCCGGCGATGTGCCACTGGATCGCCTCCATCTCGGCCAGCACCAGCGGCAGCAGGTCGGTGAGCCACAGCACCAGGACGATCCAGACCATCCACGACACCGTGCGCTCCAGTGCGCGCACGATGCGCGACGTGGGAAAGGCCACGTGCAGCACCCGCACCGTGACGCGGATGACGGCCAGGCTGGCCAGGATGGGCACGGCCAGCTTGAACACCGCCAGCGGCAGCTGCGACTTCAAGGTCCAGCGCGCCGCCAGGGCGAAGCCCAGGGCCAGCAGCGGGAACAGCACGCCATCGAAGCCGCGGTCGCCGAACCACACGCCGCCAGTCTCACCGCGGTGGAGCAGGCGCACCACCGCATAGGCGCCGACCAGGCACAGGGCCAGCGCGCCGAGTTCGGCCAGCGCCGTGGGCCGCAGCAGGGCGGCCAGCAGATCGTTCAAGGAATCGGGGCTCGACATCGGTCGGTCAGACGCCCGGCGAAGGCAGCCCGCGCTGCGGACAACGGATCGTGCGGGTCACCCGTCGGCCAGCTCACACGTCGGCCAGCACCCGCACGTGGGCCACCACGCTGCGCGCCAGCGCGCTGAGCGCATAGCCGCCCTCGAGCACCGAGACGATGCGGCCCTTCGAATGCCGGTCGGCCAGGCCCTTGAGGCGGCGGGTGATCCACTCGTAGTCGGCCTCGACTAGGCCGAGCTGCCCGAGATCGTCTTCGCGGTGGGCGTCGAAACCGGCCGAGATGAAGACCATCTCGGGGCGGAACTCCTCGAGCCGGGGCATCCACATGGCGTCGATGATCTCGCGGATCTCCATGCCCCGGGTGTAGGGAGGGATCGGCACGTTGACCATGTTGGTGCCCATGGGCACAGCGCCGCTGTTGGGGTACAGCGGGTGCTGGAAGAAGCTGGCCATCAGGATGCGGTCGTCGCCGGCAATGATGTCTTCGGTGCCGTTGCCGTGGTGCACGTCGAAATCGATGATGGCCACCCGCTCGCAACCCAGCACGTCGAGCGCATGGCGCGCCCCGATGGCCACGTTGTTGAAGAAGCAGAAGCCCATGGTCTCGTCGCGCGTGGCGTGGTGGCCGGGCGGCCGCACGGCGCAGAACGCGTTGACCACGTCGCCGCGGAACACCGCCTCGGTGGCCGCGATGGCAGCGCCGGCCGAGCGCAGCGCGGCCCGCCAGGTGCCCGGGCAGGCCACGGTGTCCATGTCGAGGTGACGCGGCTCGCCGCTTTCCTGCACCTGCTCGAGGAAATCCTTCAGCTGGAGCACGTAGTGCGCCGTGTGCGCGCGCTCGATCTGCTCGAGCGTGGCCAGCGGTGCATCACGGTGCAGCAAGGCCATGTCCAGGCCCGACGACAGCAGTTGATCGGAGATGGCATCGAGGCGTTGCGGGCACTCGGGGTGGCCGGCGCCCATATCGTGCAAACGGCACTCGGCATGTGTGTAGAACGCGGTGGACATTGTCTCGCTCAGGGTCTTTTCGGATATCGTGCCACGCATGCCTGATCCAGAACTTGCGCGGCGTCTCACAAGGCTCACAGACCAGATTAGCACGATCATCGTCGGCAAGCGGTCACAGATCGAGGACTGCGTCGCCTGCATGCTGGCCGGAGGCCACCTGTTGATCGAGGACGTACCCGGCGTGGGCAAGACGACGCTGGCGCACGCACTGGCCATTTCCCTGGGCCTGAAGTTCTCGCGCGTCCAGTTCACTGCCGACCTGATGCCGTCCGACCTGGTCGGTGTCAGTGTGTACGAACGCAGCAAGGAGGCCTTTGTCTTTCATCAGGGCCCGGTCTTCACGCAGGTGCTGCTGGCCGACGAAATCAACCGCGCCGGGCCCAAGACGCAGAGCGCGCTGCTCGAGGCGATGGAAGAGCACCAGGTCACGGTCGAGAACGACACGCGCCCGCTGCCCCACCCCTTCTTCGTCATCGCCACGCAGAACCCCACCGACCAGTTGGGCACCTACCCGCTGCCCGAGAGCCAGCTCGACCGCTTCCTGATGTGCATCACGCTCGGCTACCCCGACCGCCTGTCCGAGCGATCGCTGCTGGCCGGCGAGGACCGGCGCCACGCGGCCGAGCGTGCCGGCGCCATCATGACGCCGGCCGAACTGCTCGAGGCCCAGGCGGTGGTCATGAAGGTGCACGTGTCGGAAGCCCTGCTCGACTACCTGCAGGCCCTGATCGCCGCCACGCGCTCGGGCCAATGGTTCGTCGAAGGCCTCAGCCCGCGGGCCGGCATCGCCATCCTGCGCGCCGCACGCGCCCGCGCCTTGCTGGCCCAGCGCGACTACGTGGCCCCCGACGATGTGCAGGCGATCCTGCCGCAGACCGCCGCGCACCGCCTGGTGCCGGTGGCCAGTGCCGGCCGTGGCCGCGTCGAGCAGGTGCGGGCCATGGTGGAGGCCGTGGGCCTGCCGTGAACCTTCGGCGAGGCTGCGGGTCGGACGCCCGTTCGGTCGCCCGTTCGGACGGACGGACACTCGGACGTCCCTTGAGCGTCGCACCATGATCCTGGACAGGTTCCGCAACTACCTCGAGAACCGCCTGCCGCGCAGCGACAGCTGGGCGCTGACCCAATCCTCGATCTACATCCTGCCCACCCGCGCCGGCTGGGCCTTCGCGGTGACATTGGTGGTGATGCTGCTCACCTCCATCAACTACCAACTCAATCTCGGCTACGTGCTCACCTTCCTGCTGTGCGGCGCGGGCCTGGTGGCCATGCAGCAGACCCATGCCAACCTGCGCGGACTCACCCTGCGCGTGCGCAGCCCGCAGCCGGTGTTCGCCGGCGAGCCGGCGCCCATCGACATCGTGCTCGACAACCCGGGCCGCGAGCGCCACGGCCTCGGCCTGGGGCTGTACCGCGCCGGGCACAAGGGCATGGCCTGGGTCGATGCGCCGGCCCTGGGCGCCGGCTCGGCCCGGCTCAGCTTCGTGCCCCAGCGCCGTGGCCGCCACCTGCTGCCCACCATCATGGCCGAGACCAACTTTCCGCTCGGCCTGTTCCGCGCCTGGACGGTGTGGCGGCCGGCCGCCGAGGTGCTGGTCTATCCGCGGCCCGAACAGCCGGCGCAGGCGCTGCCCGCGCTGCAGCAGGCCCCTGGCGCCGTCCATGCGGCGCAGCACGGCAGCGGCGGCGAATTCGAGGGCGTGCGCGCCTACCGCCGCGGCGACCCGATGCGCCAGGTGGTGTGGAAGAAGGTCGCCCGCAACAACGAACTGGTCAGCCGCGACGCCAGCACCAGCGCCAGCCAGGAGCTCTGGCTCGACCTGCCGCGCGGCCTGCCCGACACCGAGGCGCAGCTCTCGCGCCTGGCCGCCTGGGTGCTGGCCGCCGACCGGCTGGGCGTGAACTACGGCCTGCGCCTGCCCGGCCATGAACTGCCCTGCGCGTCGGGCGACGGGCAGCGCCGCACCGCGCTGCAAGCCTTGGCCTGCTGGCAGTAGACGCGCTGACGCCGTGACGACCCCGCCCACC
>NZ_MWLO01000044.1 GCF_002198735.1 Ideonella sp. A 288 | reverse complement strand
CCCGAGACCCCCCCGAAGGGCCTGATCCCCTTCCTGTGGGCCAGCACGCACGGCACGCGCCGCTACATCGGCGCGATGACCTTCTTCACCGCGCTGATCGGCGGTTTCGAGGCCTGGCTGTTCCTGGCCATGAGCCGCATCCTCGATTGGCTGGCCACCATCCCGCCGTCACAGCTGTGGCTGCGCGAGCGGCACACGCTGGCCCTGCTGTTCGGCGTGCTGCTGGCCAGCATCGTGCTGGCCTCGCTGCAATCGCTGCTGAAGCAGCAGGCGCTGTCGGGCAACCTGCCGATGCGGCTGCGCTGGAACTTCCACCGCCTGATGCTCGCGCAGAGCATGAGCTTCTACCAGGACGAGTTCGCCGGCCGCATCGCCACCAAGCTGATGCAGACCGCGCTGGCCGTGCGCGACACCTGGATGATCGTGGCCGACATCCTGGTCTATGTCGTGATCTACCTGGCCACCATGTCGGCGGTGCTGGGCGGCTTCGCGGCCTGGATGCTGGCGCCCTTCGCGCTGTGGCTGGGGCTGTACCTGCTGTCGATGCGCCACTTCGTGCCGCGGCTGAGCCACACCGCGCAGGCACAGGCCGACGCCCGCTCGCTGATGACCGGCCGCATCACCGACGCCTACACCAACATCGCCACCGTCAAGCTGTTCTCGCACTCGCAGCGCGAGGCCGCCCATGCGCGCTCGGCGATGCAGGAGTTCCTGGCCACGGTGCACCGGCAGATGCGGCTGATCACCGGCTTCGAGATCGTCAACCAGGTGCTCAGCGTGGTGCTCATCGCCAGCACCGCCGGCGTGGCGCTGTGGCTGTGGATGGACGGCCGGGTGGGCGTGGGCGCCGTGGCCGCCGCCACTGCGATGGCGCTGCGGCTGAACGGCATCTCGCACTGGATGATGTGGGAGATGGCCGCGCTGTTCGAGCACCTGGGCACGGTGCAGGACGGCATCCTGACGCTGTCTCGCCCGCGCAGCGTGCTCGACCGGCCCGGTGCGCAGCCGCTGCAGGTGACGCGCGGCGAGATCCGCTTCGAGCAGGTGAACTTCGCCTATGGCGGCCCGGACAAGGTCATCGACGAGCTGTCGCTGCACATCCGCCCGGGCGAGAAGATCGGCCTGGTCGGCCGCTCGGGCGCGGGCAAGAGCACGGTGGTGAACCTGCTGCTGCGCTTCCACGACCTGGCCGGCGGCCGCATCCTGATCGACGGCCAGGACATCGGCGCGGTGACGCAGGAGAGCCTGCGCGCGCAGATCGGCATGGTGACACAGGACACCTCGCTGCTGCACCGCTCGGTGCGCGACAATATCGTCTACGGCCGCCCCGACGCCACCGAGGCGCAGATGGTGCATGCCGCCGCGCGCGCCGAGGCCGACGGCTTCATCGCCGGCCTGCGCGACGGCAAGGGCCGCAGCGGCTACGACGCGCACGTGGGCGAACGCGGCGTGAAGCTGTCGGGCGGCCAGCGCCAGCGCATCGCCATCGCGCGGGTGATGCTGAAGGACGCGCCGATCCTGCTGCTCGACGAGGCCACCAGCGCGCTCGACAGCGAGGTGGAGGCCGCCATCCAGCAAAGCCTGTACCGGCTGATGGAGGGCAAGACGGTGGTGGCCATCGCCCACCGCCTGTCCACCATCGCCGCGATGGACCGGCTGATCGTGATGGACCGGGGCCGCGTCGTCGAGGAAGGCGACCATGCCACGCTGCTGGCGCGCGGCGGGCTCTATGCGCGGCTGTGGGCGCATCAGAGCGGCGGGTTCCTGGGGGAGGTGCTCGAGGATTGAGTCGTTTTCGTTGTGCCGCTGCGTTGTTGCGTTTCCAAGTTGATGCGGGGTGCGCTCACGGGCGCCAGCCGAACGATCACCGGCACCCGGATGCCGACCTTGGATACCAGGGCTTGGCGGATGGTCTGAGCATGCGCCGAGGTCGACCGCCCGCGGTTGGCGAACACCGCGTCGTCTCTGTCGGGCAGCGTGCGCCCGTCGGTGCAGCCCAGCGATTCCCACGGGCCACACAACTCGGCCATCGGCACGCGGCTGCCGTGGCCGACGTTCACACCGTGCAGAAGGGCCGCGAATCCGGGCACGGCGCGACGATCCCGTCCGAGAAGCGCAGGACGCTCCAACACCGTGCCATCACGGCATGTCGCGGCACACCGGGATCTCGTAGCAGGTCACACAGGACGCAGACGATGGGTCGTAGTCTTCGCCATAGATTTCAATGTCCGCGCCGCCGGCATGGCGCCAACCGGCGTTCAACAGCCAGTTCGAATAGATGTAGTCGACGGTGTGGTCCAGGTTCGCCACCGGGCCGATGTGCCTGAAACGTGCGCCGGTGCGCGCCGGCACATGAACCACGCTCATGCCCGGCGGCAGTGCTCCGAGCCCGGTCACCTCCACGGCTGCGCAATAGGCCAGCGCTTCCCCATCGTCGCCATCGGCTTCGATCAGCCCGAAGCAGGTGCCCGGCACCTGGGCAGGCACTTCTGCCAGGCGGATGAGAAAGGCGTCCCACAGCGGTGGGATGCGCTGTGCCACGTTGTTCTTCTCCGAGGCGCTGCCGAAGAACGGCGTGCGCAGCCCCACGCACATGCGGGCCGGTACGGTCTGCACCACCGGCTGCGGCGCCACGCCCGCGCGCAGGTGCGCCAGGTAGGCCAGGTCGATGCCCACCCGCTGGTGCTCGAAGCGCAACCGACCCGCCTTTCTGAACTCGCCGGGGTTGAGGCCATGGCGCTTCTTGAACGCACGGCTGAAGCTCTCCTGCGATTCGAAGCCCGCCTGCAGCGCAATGTCCAGGATGCGCTGCCGGGTCGTGACCAGGTGGGCGCAGGCCTGCGCCAAACGCCGCGTGCGGATGTAGCTCTTCAGCGTCTCGTGCGTCAGCGCCTTGAAGATGCGCTGGAAGTGCCAGGCGCTGAGCCCAGCCGCCTGCGCGATCTGCTGAAACGACACCTCCTCGTCGAGGTGGGCCTCGATGAAGTCCACACCCTTCTGGACTTGTTCGAGGTAGCCCATTCAAGCCGCTGGCGGCAGGTCGAAGAAGCCGGTCATGCGCAGCAGCTTGCCGTCGGGCGCGTACTCGCCAAAGCTCACGCCATCGCCCAGCACGTGATTTTGCCCATCCCGCATCTGCCATTCGGCCGCGCTGCGCCGGTGGTGGGCGCGAAAGCGCTGCACCACGAAGTGCACGCCGGGAATCTGCCGCTGCAAGTCCTGCATGTAGGCCGACAACGCCGGCCACCCAACGGCCTGGGTGAGCGGATCTTCATAGCGGCAATCGGCGTGCAGCGCTTGGGTGAACAGCGCCTGCCGCTCGGCCGGCGAGCCCGCCTGCCAGGCGGCGCTGTAGGCGGACCAGGTGCTGGCCAGGTCTTGGGGTGCGAGATCGGTGGTCATGGCGATTCGGCGGAGTGGATCGAATCTTCATTGTGGGAACTGCCACCCGAACTGTTTTGACATTTTGTGCCGATGTCAGAACATGGAAGCGTCATCGCTCGGACAGCGCCAGTTTGGCCCCCAGGCCGGCGAACGCCGATGCAAAACCACGCCTCAGCCAGGCCTGAACCCGCGGCGACTCGACGACGGCCTTGCTGAAGGCGTGGGCCAGAAGCCCGTTCACCGTAAAGACAGCGAACGTCATCGCGATGAAGACGCCGCTCAACACCAGCAGTTGAGCCAGCGGCGCGCTGGTGTGCAGGATCGCCGACAGGCCCAACACCGTGGCCAGCAGGTGCGGCACGATGCCCGCCGTGCACCCGAGTGCGGCGAACAAGCTGGCCCTGCGCCCCTCGATCAAGCTGGTGGACACGGTGACCACCACCCCCCGTGCCGGGAATCAGCACGACGATGAGCGAGGTGATGAGGACTTCGACGGTGATGATGGACATGTGGACCCGTTGAGATTCCGGCGGAAACCGCAGTTTGACCGCATTGCCCGCAGAGCGGCAACCCGCAGGCGATCCATCGAACAGAATGGCCCGTACGCCGAAGATGGACCCCGTGAGACCTGGTCGAGGTCGTCACGCCAAACGCTGAAGGACCGCGAGTGATGCTCCAGAAACTGCTGATCGCCAACCGCGGCGAGATCGCCGTGCGGCTGGTGCGCGCGGCGCGCGACCTGGGCATCGCCACCGTGGCGGTATACGCCCGCGACGACGCCGGTGCCTTGCACGCGCGGCTGGCCGACGAGGCGGTGGCGCTGGACGCCACCGGCCCGGCCGCCTACCTGGACATTGCCGCGCTGGTGGGCATCGCGCAGCGGCTGGGCTGCGACGCGGTGCACCCGGGCTATGGCTTCCTCAGCGAGCGGGCCGACTTTGCGCAGGCCTGCGCCGATGGCGGGCTGGTGTTCGTCGGCCCCACGCCGGCGCAACTGGCGCTGTTCGGCGACAAGGCCCGCGCGCGGGCGCTGGCCGCCGAGCACGGCGTGCCGCTGCTGCCCGGCACCGCGGCGGCCGATCTGCCGGCGATCTCCGCGTTCTTCGACCAACAGCGTCGGCTCGACCCGTCCAGCGGCGTGATGCTCAAGGCCGTGGCCGGCGGCGGCGGGCGTGGCATGCGGCTGGTCACCGACGCGGCGCAGTTGCCCGAGGGCTTCGCGCGCTGCCGCGCCGAGGCCCTGGCGGCCTTCGGCGTGGGCGAGGTCTATGCCGAGCGGCTGATCACGCAGGCCCGGCACATCGAGTTGCAGGTGGTCGGCGACGGCCGCCAGGCCATGGTGCTGGGCGAGCGCGAGTGCACGCTGCAGCGGCGCTTTCAAAAGCTGGTGGAAGTCGCGCCCAGCCCGGGGCTGGCGCCGGCCCTGCGCGAGCGACTGGCCCTGGCGGCGCTGACGCTGGCCCGCACCACCGCCTACCGCAGCCTGGGCACCTTCGAGTTCCTGGTGGACGAATCGTCGGCCACCCTGCCCTTCGTCTTCATCGAGGCCAACCCGCGGTTGCAGGTGGAGCACACCATCACCGAAGAGGTGACCGGCCTCGACCTGGTGCAGCTGCAACTGGCCATCGCCGCCGGGCAGTCGCTGGCCGCGCTGGGGCTGGACCCGCAGCACCCGCCGGTGTCGCGCGGCTTTGCCGTGCAATGGCGGCTGCTGGCCGAGACCACCGATGCGGCCGGCCAGTCGAAGCCGTCCACCGGCACCCTGGTGCGCTGCGACTGGCCCAGCGGCCCGGGCGTGCGCGTCGACACGCATGCGCAGGCCGGGCTGGCGCCGTCGCCGCACGTCGACACGCTGCTGGCCAAGCTGATCGTCAGCCACCGCAGCGGCCGCTTCGAGGACGTGCTGCGCCGGTCACAGCGCGCCCTGGCCGAAACCAGGCTCGACGGCCTGGCCACCAACCTGCCGCTGCTGCGCGCGCTGGCCGCCCACGAGGCGCTGCACCACGACCGCGTGCACACCCGCTGGCTCGAGGCCGAATGGCCTGCCCTGCACGCGCGGCTGGCCGACCATGCCGATGCGCCCACCGCGGCGCCTGCCGTGGCCGCGGCGCCGGTGGCACCGACCGACGACGCCCTGCCCGCCGGCCTGCAGGCGCTGCGCGCGCCGATGGCGGGCCGCGTGGTGCAGTTCAGCGCGGCGGTGGGCGACGCGCTGGCCGATGGTGCCGAGGCGCTGGTGCTCGAAGCTATGAAGATGCAGCACGGCGTGGCCGTGGGCGGAGCGGCGCGGCTGCACTCGCTGCGCGTGGCCACGGGCGACTTCGTCACCGAGGGCCAGCCGCTGGCCTGGCTGCAGCCCATCGACGGCGAGGCCATCGCCGCCGCGGCCGACGCCGCGCACGACCCCGGCCACATCCGTGCTGACCTGCAGGCGGTGATCGACCGCCACGCCTTCACGCTGGACGCGTCACGCCCCGACGCCATGGCACGGCGCCACGCCGCCGGCGGCCGCAGCGCGCGCGAGAACATCGCCGACCTGTGCGACGCCGGCTCGTTCATCGAATACGGCGCGCTGGCCATCGCCGCACAAAGCCGCCGCCGCACGGTGGACGACCTGGTGAAGAACACACCGGCTGACGGCATGGTCACCGGCATCGGCACTGTCAACGCGGCGCAGTTCGGCCCCGAGCGCTCGCGCTGCGCGGTGATGGCCTACGACTACACCGTGCTCGCCGGCACGCAGGGCTGGCGCAACCACCACAAGAAGGACCGGCTGCTGGGCCTGGCCCACCAGAACCGCTTGCCGGTGGTGCTGTATGCCGAGGGCGGCGGCGGCCGGCCCGGCGATGTCGACATGCCCATCGTCGCGGGCCTGAACAACCACACCTTCAGCCAGTTTGCCGCTCTGTCGGGCCAGGTGCCGGTGGTGGGTGTGGTGCATGGCCGCTGCTTCGCCGGCAATGCCGCGCTGCTGGGCTGCGCCGACGTGATCATCGCCACCGCGGCGGCCAACATCGGCATGGGCGGGCCGGCGATGATCGAGGGCGGTGGGCTCGGCGTGTATCGGCCCGAGGAGATCGGCCCGGCGGCAGACCTCAGCGCCAACGGCGTGGTCGACCTGCTGGTGGCCGACGAGCGCGCCGCCACCGCCGCGGCGCGGCAGTACCTGTCGTACTTCCAGGGCCGCGTGGCGGACTGGTCGGCCGCCGACCCGCGCGCGCTGCGCCACCTGGTGCCCGAGCAACGGCTGCGCGCCTATGACATGCGACGCGTTCTTCACGCGTTGTGCGACGAGGGCTCGGTGCTGGAACTGCGCGCCGGCTGGGGCGCCGGCATGATCACCGCGCTGGCGCGCATCGAAGGCCGGCCGGTGGGCGTGTTCGCCAACAACCCGCTGCACCTGGGCGGCGCCATCGACCCCGAGGCGGCCGACAAGGCGGCGCGCTTCATGCAACTGTGCGACGCGCACGGCCTGCCGCTGGTGAGCCTGTGCGACACGCCGGGCTTCATGGTCGGGCCGGAGGTGGAACGGCAGGCGCAGGTGCGCCACGCCTGCCGCCTGTTCGTCGGCGCGGCGCGGCTGCGCGTGCCCAGCTTCACCATCGTCATCCGCAAGGGCTATGGCCTGGGCGCGCAGGCCATGGCGCTGGGCGGCTTCGACGCGCCGGTGTTCACCATCGCCTGGCCCACCGGCGAGTTCGGCGCGATGGGGCTGGAAGGCGCCGTGCGGCTGGGCTTCCGCAAAGAGTTGGAAGCCGCGGCCGAGGGCGCCGAGCGCGAGGCGCTGTACCAGCAACTGGTGGCCCGGCAGTACGCCAACGGGTCGGCACTGAACATGGCCACCTCGCTGGAGATCGACGCGGTGATCGATCCGGCCGACACCCGCGCGTGGCTGGTGCGCGGACTCGATGGCGCGGCGCAGCGGCCCACGGCCGACGGCCGCCGTTTCGTCGACCCCTGGTAGGAGTGCACCGCGTGGACTACGCTCCCTTTCGATGTTTGGCTCCCGGCGCCACCGTGGCCATCGTGGCACCCGCCGGCCCGGCCGACGAGGCTGCCGTGCAGGCGGTGCCCGAGTTGGTGGCCGCGCAGGGCTGGCGGGCGCGGCTGTACCCCAGCTGCGAGGCGCGCGGCGGCTGGCTCGCCGGCCCCGACGACGCGCGCCTGGCCGATCTGCACGCCGCCATCGCCGACGAGCGCAACGCCGCCGTGTGGTGCCTGCGCGGCGGCTATGGCAGCGGCCGGTTGCTCGACCGCATCGACGTGAACCTGCTGCGCCGCCACCCCAAGCCGCTGATCGGCTACAGCGACATCACCGCGCTGCACGCGCTGTGGGACCGCGCAGGCCTGCTGGCCCTGCACGCGCCGATGCCGGCGTCCGACCTGGTCAAGCCCGGTCGCGAGGCCGATGCGCAGGCGCTGTGGCACTGTCTGCGCGACGGCCTGCGCGCCGGCACGATGCTGGCGCCGGTGCTGGCCGACGGCGCGATGAACATTGCGGGCCGCGCCCGCGGCCGCCTGGTGGGCGGCAACCTGAGCCTCATTGCGTCGCTGTGCGGCACGCCATGGCAACTGCGCACCCAGGGCCGCTTGCTGTTCCTCGAAGACGTGTCCGAGGCCACCTACCGTGTCGACCGCCTGCTGCTGCAACTGCGCCTGGCGGGGCTGCTGGATGCGGCGGCCGGGTTCGTGCTGGGCAGCTTCACCGAGGACGAGGACCCGCGCGCCGTGCTCGACGCCGTGCTGCGCCCGCTGGGCAAGCCGGTGCTCGGTGGTTGGCCCGCGGGCCATGGCACGCCGAACCGGCCGCTTCCTTTGGGTGCCATGGCCACGTTGGATGCGGGAGCGGGCACGCTGACGATCGAGCAGGATGTGTTGGTGGGGTGAGCGGCGGCGGGCGAAGGCTGGGCAGCGAAGCTCAGACTGTCCCGGTGAGCTGGGCCTGGAAGCCAGAAGTCCCGACTACCCGACGATGTCGCACCGGCGAGCACGTGGTTCAGAGCGTTGCCTACAAGCACTTGCACCCACTGCGGGCGGCGGCTGCAAGTCGCCATACTGACCAGCCCCAGTGGCTCGCGCAATCAGTGGGCGGGGAAACACGATGTCCCGAATCTTGCGAGGCGCCAAGAACCCGGAGTGCTTGCGTCCTGGAGTTGAAATCAGCGTCCGGAGCCCGATAGGTCAAAACCGCCCGCTCGCCCGCGCCAGGTAGAACCACTCCTGCCGCGCCTCCGATCGCGGGTTCGGGAAGACGATCCACCCATCGTGCGGCGCATGCACCGCCTCGCCGTTGGCGCGGGTGCCGATCAGGTCGCCCGCGCGCAGCGCGTCGAAGCTCTGCCACGGCCGCGCGAAGGCGTCGTCGTTGTGCACCTTGTCGATCACGTCCACCAGCGACAACGCCTCCATCGGCGACACCACGGGCGGCGGCGCCTCGGCGGTCAGGCCCAGGTGCGCCAGCGTCTGGCGGATGGCGGCATACGCCACCTCGGGCGACTGCGGGTCGTCGTTCTGGCCGCATTCGAGTGTGAGCGCCCAGCCGCCCTGCGAGCGCATGTACTCGGTGGTGCCCACGCCGTAGCGCGGGTGCAGGTCGAGGGTGCCGCTGCGGCCTTCGGCCTCGGCGGCGGCGCGGCGGCGGGCCACGCCGGTGGCGTAGGTGTCGAGCCAGCCGTCCACCGCGCGGCCCACGCCCAGGCGGCGGGCCAGCGCTTCCTCGTCGGCGGCATGGGCGAAGGGCTCCAGCGGGCCGGTGTTGTCGCGCGGGCCCACCATCACGAAGGCCCGGCCGGGCGACTGGAACGAGTGCAGGTCGAGCAGCACCTCGTGCTCGGCCAGCAGCGGGCACAGCCAGTTGGCCACGTGGTCCTCGAACTCGCGCGGCTCGGCCGTGGGCTGCAGCGCGCGGTTGAGGTTGCGGTCGCCCGCGCGCCGGCCCAGCACATAGGCCTTGGCATTGGTGATCGGCACGAAGGTCACGCTGCCGGCCTGCAGCACCAGCCGGCCGCTGTCCAGGTCGGCCATCACCCGCTCGATGCCGCGGGTGCCGCAGGTCTCGTTGCCGTGCACGGCGCCGGTGACGATGAGCCGCGGCCCCGGCGCCCGGCCGGCGTAGCGGACGGACTTGAACGGCGGCAGCGGGGCGGGGGCTTGGGCGGTGTCGGTGGAAGGCATCGCCGCATTGTCGCCAAGCTGCAGGCCTCCGTCGGCCGCCGAGCGCGCGACGAGGAGCCGAGGCATCATCGGCCATGCCCCACGCCCCGCCCACCCACGCCGACCTGGCCCAGGCCCTGCTCGACGCGGTGCGCGCGCAGCCCTGGCACGAGGCCCGCGACCGCCGCACCGGCGGCGCGCCCTTCAGCCACCCGCCCAGCCTCGACCTGGCGGTGGCAGTGTTCCCGCCGGCCGGCGCGCCGCGCTGGGCCAACGTGCTGTTCTCGCGCGAGCGGCCCGCGGGCTGGGTGGCCGCCATTGGCGACGACGCGGGCGCGGTGTCGAACGTGGCCTACCTGGTCGACCCGCTGGATGCGCACGGCGTGTCGGCGGCCTGGCAGCCCGGCGCCGACTGGTCGCAGCTGTCGTTCGCGCCGCTGGCCGGCCACGGACCGGCGCGCTTCGTCGCGCCCTACCCCGCCTCGCTCGTCAAGCTGATGGTGGCGGTGGGTGCGGCCCAACTCGTCGACCGCGGCGCCGCCGACTGGGACGAGCGCTGGACGCACGCCGGACGTGGCCGCGCCCTGGCCGACTGGGCCGAGCCCATGCTCACCGAGAGCAGCAACCTGGCCACCGATGCGATGGTGGCGCTGCTGCACGCCCGCGGCCTGATCCGGCGCGACGACGATGGGCCTGGCGGCCGCGAAGCCCACAACGACCTGCACGCGCTGTTTGCCAGTCAGCACCTCGGCACGCTGCGCCTGGCCGACACCCGGGCCACTGGCGGCTGGCGCAATGCCGACGGCGCCGGCGTGGGCCACCTGCAGATGACGGCCTGGGACACCGTGCGCCTGCTGTGGCGGCTGCAGGACGTGCCTGCGCCCTGGCTGGCCGCCGACGCGCCGCCGATGCTGTCCACCGCCAGCCGCACGCGCCTGATGGGCTGGCTGTGGAAGCAGCGGCAGAACGAGGTGCTGTCTTCGGGCTCGCAGGCGCACCACGCCGGCTGGCCCGCAGGCATCGCCGGTCGCTTCGCGCACAAGACCGGCACCACCGAGACCTATGCGTCGGATGCGGGCCGCGTCGAACTGCCCGGCGGCGGCCTCTTCCTGATCGCGCTGCTGACCAGCCTGGGCCGCTGCGCCGCCCCCCACGACGGCGCCGCCACCGACGCCAACGTGCCCCGCCTGGGTGCGGCCGTCGAGGCCTGGGTGAAGACGCACATGGCGATGACCTGACTGGCGGGTTCGACGGTGTGATGGGCGACCTCGACCCTCCGAACGGTCCCGGCCGAATGGGCCACCGAGTTCGCCGCACACCAACGCCCGCCTGAACGCCAGCCACGGCCCCCGCGGCAGCCCCGATGGGCCCGGCCGCGCCGATGTGACAGCATCACCCCCTGGCGCGGCCCGGCTGGCGGCGGTGGTGGAGTGGTTGTGGCAGTTCGTTGGCGGCGTGCGGCGGGGGTGGTGGCGGGGGTGATCGTGCTGGGACTGGCGATGTGGCTGGGCCTGCCGCCGCTGATCAAGTCGCAGGCGCAGAGCCGCCTGTCCGAGGCGCTGGGCCGGCCGGTCACGATCGACGAGGTGCGGCTCGAGCCCACCAAGCTGGCCCTCACCGTCAGCGGCCTGGCCATCGGCGCGGCGCCGGGCGCGGCCGATGCGTCGCCGCTGCTGCAGATCGCGCGGCTGCGCGTCGATGCCGACATCGCCTCGGTGTGGCAGCGCGCGCCGGTGATCGAATCCATCGAGCTCGACGCGCCGCGGCTGCGCGTGGCGCGCACCGCCGACGGGCACTACGACGTGGACGACCTGCTGGCCCGCTTCGGCCAGCCCGCGCCGGCCCCGGCCGATGCCGAGCCGCTGCGCTTCGCGCTGTACAACCTGCAGTTGAACGACGGCGCCGTGCGCTTCGACGACCGGCCGGTGGGCCGCGTGCACCAGCTCGACGCGCTGTCGATGGCGCTGCCCTTCCTGTCCAACCTGCCGTCGCAGGTGGCGGTGAAGGTGCAGCCGCGGCTGCAGTTCCGCCTCAACGGCAGCGCCTTCGACAGCGGGGCGCAGGCCACCCCCTTCGCGCAGACGCGCGAGGCCGACCTGACACTGAAGCTGGCGCCCCTGGACACCGCCCCCTACCACGCCTACCTGCCGGCCACGCTGCCGGTGCGGCTGAAGCGCGCGGTGCTGGCCGCCGAGCTGCAGCTGCGCTTCTCGCAACCGGCCGCGGCCAACACGCCGCCGCACGTCCAGCTCAGCGGCTGGGCCGAGGCCCGGGACCTGTCGCTCACCGACCGCGCCGACGCCGCGTTGCTGGACTGGCAAGGCCTGCGCGTCGAGCTGAAGGACGTGCGGCCGCTCGAGCGGCGCGTGGCGCTGTCGTCGCTGCGGCTGGACGGCGCGCGGCTGACGGTGGTGCGCGGTGCCGATGGCCTGCTCAACCTGCAGTCGCTGGCCGGCGCGCCGACGCCGGGTACGGCGGCGGCGGCGGCATCGGCATCGGCCGCGCCGGCCGCGTCCGCCGCGTCGGGCGCGGGCCAGGCCACCGCGCCCTCGGCCTGGCAGCTCACGCTCGACACGCTGCAGCTCGCCGACGCCCAGGTGCTGTTTGCCGACGACGCCGTGCGGCCGCGGGTGGATTGGCGGCTCGACGGCCTGGGCCTGTCGGTGCGGCAGCTGCGCTGGCCTGAGCCACCGCCGGCGCCGCTGACGCTGCAGGCCACGCTGCGCCGCGGCGCGGCCGATGCGCCGGTGGTGGGCACGCTGTCCGCCGAAGGCCAGGCCAACGACCGGCAGGCCGCGGTGTCGGTGCAGCTCGACGGACTGGTGCTCGACGCGCTGGCGCCTTACCTGGCACCGGTGCTGACGCCAAATGTGAGCGGCAGACTGGCCGCGACGGCGTCGGTGGACTGGTCGGCCGCGGCCGAGGCGCCGCGCCTGAAGCTCACGCTGCCCGCGGCCACGCTGGACACATTGCGCGTCGTCGAGGGCAGTGGCCGCGACGCGCGGCCCTGGGTGGGCTGGACCCAGCTCGCGCTGGCCGACGTGCAGGTGGATGTGCTGGCCCGGCGCGCGGTGCTGGGCAGCGTCAAGCTGCAGAAGCCCGAGGTGAACCTGTCGCGGCCCCAGGGCGGCGTGTGGAACCTGCAGCGCTTCGCGGTGGCAGCGTCGGCCCCGGCGGACCCTGCGCCCACGCGGGCCCCGACGCCTGTACCGGCCAAGTCGACCTCGACGGCGACGACGAAGGCGGCGCCCGACGACCCGGCCTGGACGGTCCTGCTGAAGTCGCTGGCCATCGACGGCGGCGCGGTGGCGCTGGACGATGCGGCCACGCCGGGCGAGCCGATGCGCGCGCAGCTGTCGGCACTGCGCCTGCGCCTGCAGGACCTGGCCTGGCCGGCGGCGGCCGGCGCCCCCGTGCGCCTGCAAGCGGCCGCTCGCGTGGGGCCGCTGCCGGTGCGCGGGGAGGCCGCCGCACGCGGCGCGCCCGAAGGCGGCCAGATCGACTGGAACGGCCGCATCGGCCTGGCCCCCGTGCAGGCCGACGGCACGCTGGCCGTCGACCGCCTGGCGCTGCACCTGTTCGAGCCCTACTACGCGGCCCTGCTGCCGGTGGACCTGCAACGCGCCGAGCTGGCCATGAAGGGCCGCGTCGCGCTGAAGCAGGAGCCCACCGGCCTGCGCGCCACCGCCAGCGCCGACCTGCGCCTGGCCGACCTGATGGTGCACAACCGCAGCACCTCGGGCGGCGCCGACACCGAGCTGCTGAGCTGGCAGTCGCTGCAGCTCGACGGCGTGGCGCTGGCCCTGGCGCCCGGCGCCGCGCCCTCGTTGGCCGTGCGCGAGGTGGCGCTGTCGGACTTCTACTCGCGGCTGGTGATCACCGAGCAGGGGCGCTTCAACCTGCAGGACGTGGCCGCGGCCCCCGCCGGTGCGGCGTCGGCGCCCGCCGGTGCGGCATCGGCCCCCGCCGGATCGGCGTCGACGCCGGGCGGCACGGCCTCGGCGCCCGGGGCCGCCACCCCGGCTCGCGCGGTGGCCGCTGCCCCGGC
>NZ_MWLO01000043.1 GCF_002198735.1 Ideonella sp. A 288 | reverse complement strand
GCCGGCGCCGGCAGCGGCCCCTGCCCCGGCGGCGGCCCTCGCTGCGGCCGCCCCCGCGGCTTCGGCGGGCGCGTTGCCGGCCCAGGTGCTGTTCGTCGTTGGCCGCGACACGCTCGGCGCGGCCGCCCGCGAGGAGATCGAGGCGGTGGTGGCGGCCCTGAAGGCCCAGCCCCAGCTGAAGGTCAGCCTGTCGGGCTATGCCGACCAGCGCGGCAGCGCGGTGCGCAACCTCGAACTGGCCAAGCAGCGGGCCTTCGCTGTGCGCGATGCCTTGCAGGCCGCCGGCATCGCCGGCGACCGCATCGTGCTGAAGAAGCCCGACCTGGTGATCGGCGGCGCCGACGGCGAATCTCGGCGGGTTGAGATCGTGCCGGTGCCCTGACCGATCCACGGCCGCCGACCGCTGCGCCGCCATGGACGTCCTGCTGGCCCAGCCCCGCGGCTTCTGTGCCGGCGTGGTGCGGGCGGTCGAGATCGTCGAGCGTGCGCTGCAGTTGCATGGCGCGCCGGTGCACGTGTTCCACGAGATCGTGCACAACGGCCACGTGGTGGCCGACCTGCGCTCGCGCGGGGCGGTCTTCGTCGACCGCATCGACGAGGTGCCGGTCGGCGCGGTGCTGGTGTTCAGTGCCCATGGCGTGGCGACCTCGGTGGAGCGCGCCGCGCGCGAGCGACGCCTGCGCGTCATCGACGCCACCTGCCCGCTGGTCACCAAGGTGCACCTGCAGGCGCAGCGCTATGCGGGCAACGGCCGGCCGGTGATCATCATCGGCCACCGCGGCCACGACGAGGTGGAAGGCACGCTGGGGTCGATCGACGGGCCGGCGCTGGTGGTGTCCGACGTGGCGGACGTGCACCGGCTGTCGCTGCCGGCCGATGCGCCGGTGGCCTACGTCACCCAGACCACGCTGTCGGTGGACGACACGCGCGAGGTCATCGGCGCGCTGGAGCAGCGCTTCAGCGCGATCCAGGGGCCGCAGGTGGCCGACATCTGCTACGCCACGCAGAACCGCCAGAACGCGGTGCGCGAGCTGTCCCGGCGGGTCGACCTGCTGCTGGTGGTCGGCGCGCGCAACAGTTCCAACTCATGCCGGCTGCAGGAGGTGGCCCGGCAGTGCGGCGTGGCCGCGCGGCTGATCCAGCAGGCCAGCGAGATCGATCCGGCCTGGCTGACCGACGTGGTCCGCATCGGCGTGACGGCGGGTGCGTCGACGCCGGAGGCGCTGGTGATCGGGGTGTGCCAGCGGCTGATGGCCCTGGGGGCCGACGACGTGCAGCAGATGGCGGGCGAGCCCGAGCGGGTGCACTTCCGCCTGCCGCCGGGCCTGGAGGCGCCGGCCCGCCACGACACCCGGTCGGGCTTGGTCGAACCGGTGCACTGAGCGCGCCTCGGCGGGCAGGGCGCAGCCGCGCGTCCGCCGTGCCGCATCTACCAGCGGATCTCGAACACGCAGGCCTCGGCGCCCATCGCCTCGCAGGCCACTTCCAGCGCCCGGGCCCTGGGGTGCACCAGCACGCAGAACAGCCGCTCGAAGGTGGCGGCGTAGTAGTCGCAGGCCGGCTCGGTGAGCACCGCGCCGCGGCACAACGGGTTGTCCTTCAGCGTCAGCACCACCGGCCGCCCGGCGCGCGCCGTGAAGAAGCCGCTGCCGGCGAAGGTCCACGCGTGGCGCCGGATGGCCGACAGCAGCACCCGCGCGGCCAGCGGGGCGGGCAGCCACAGCAGCAGCGTCTGCACCGGCTTAGGGATGCGGTGGGCCAGCAGGTAGTCGCCGGTGCGCATGCCGGCTTCCCGCGCGATGGTGCGGGCCAGGTCGTGCCCGAGGGTCGCGCGCAGCTCATGGTGCAGCCGGGTCACCTCGGCCTCGTCCACCATCTGCGCGGGTGGCTCGGCCAGGTAGGCCAGCAGGCCGGCGCGGCCGAAGACCTTGACGGTGACGGCGGCCCCCACCCGCGGCCGCAGGGCCTCGGCCACGCGGGTGATGGCGTTGGGGCCGATGCGGTGGGCCGCGGCGGACATGTCGGCCCCTACGGACGCGCGGCCTCGACCGCGGGCTGCGGCGCGCGGTGCGCGGCCTCGGTGGCCAGGCCCTGGATCAGGCCGTCGGCCACGTCGTCGGCCAGTTGCTCGGTGCCGCCGCCGCAGGCCATCGCCGCGTTGATCTCGCCCTGGCGGCGCTTGTGCTCGATCTTCGGGCCGTGCATGGTCACCCAGCCAGCGTCGGTGTCGGCGATCTGCGCCGCGTCGGGCCGCTCGAAGGTGCGGCTCTTGTCGAAGTCGAAGTGCACCTTCTTCTTGCTCTGCGGGCCCCAGTAGCCCACGCGCCCGAGGTCGTAGAAGGTGCGCTGGAAGCCGCTCTTCATGAAAGCCTTCAGGCAGCCCATCAGGTACTTGCGGCGCAGCTTGTCCTTCTCCCAGGGGTACTGGAAGAAGGTCTTGTTCATGAAGAAGCGGCGGTAGTTGTTCATCACCCGGTCGAGCAACTCGGCGCGGTCCATCGCGTCGGGCTTCATGATCGGGGTGACGAAGTTGTACTTCTCGAAGTCGAACACCTCGACCTTGTCGCCCAGCTCCTGGAACAGGTCGCTGAAGGGCCAGGGCGTGTACATCGCCCAGTTGGCCATGTCGGGGTTCCAGTCGCGCGCCATCCTGTAGGTTTCTTCCAGCGTCTCGGCCGTCTCGTTCTCGAGGCCGACGATGAACTGCGCCTCGGTGACGATGCCGGCCTCGCGCAGCAGGCGGATGGCCTTCTTGTTCTGCGCAATGGTGGTTTCCTTGTTGAAGCGATCGAGCTTCAGCTGCGCCGCCGCCTCGGTGCCCAGCGACACGTGGATCAGCCCGGCCTTGCGGAACAGCGGCAGCAGCTTCTCGTCGCGCAGGATGTCGGTGACGCGGGTGTTGATGCCCCACAGGATGCCCAGGTCGCGCGCGATCAGTTCCTCGCAGAACTGGATGAACTTCTTGCGGTGGATGGTGGGTTCCTCGTCGGCGAGGATGAAGAAGCCCACGCCGTGGTCGCGCACCAGGCCCTCGATCTCGTCGACCACCTTCTTCGGGTCGCGGATGCGGTAGTCGCGCCAGAACTTCCACTGGCTGCAGAAGGTGCAGGTGAAGGGGCAGCCGCGCGCGAAGTTCGGGATCGCCACGCGCACGCCCATCGGGATGTAGATGTACTTGTCCCACTCGAGGATGCCCCAGTCGGGCGTGATGCGGTCCAGGTCCTTGATGGGCGGCTCGGCCGGCGTGGCGATCACCTGGCCGTCCACCTGGTAGGCGATGCCGAGCACGCTTTGCCGGTCGCGCGCCCAGGTGCCGTCGTCCACCGCGCGCACCAGGTTCAGGAACACCTGCTCGCCCTCGCCGCGCACGATGGCGTCGATCCACGGCGCCTCCTTCAGCACCTGCGGGTACATGAAGGTGCCGTGGATGCCGCCCAGCACTGTGACGACGCCCGGCTTCAGATCCTTGGCCAGCTTCAGCAGTTCCTCGGCCTTGTAGATCGCCGGCGTGATGGCGGTGCAGCCCACCACGTCGGGGTCGAGTTCGATCAGGCGCTCGCGCACCTGCTCGTTGCTGAGGTGGTGCGTCATCGCGTCGATGAAGGTGATGTCGTGGTAGCCGCCGGCCTTCAGGTAACCGGTGAGGTAGGCCACCCAGGCCGGAGGCCAGTTGCCCGCGATCTCGGCGCCGCCGGAGTGGTAGTTCGGGTGCATCAGGACGATTCGCATCGGGGGAACCTCATTGCGTTATGTGTCTCGGCGAGAGTACAGTTGAAGAGTCAAGCGAGATTGACATAGAACAACCGATGCGCGGGGTGTGCTGCTCAGATGGAAGGCACCATCAGCGCCGGTTCCGGCGTCGTCATTCGTTGAAACGGCTCGATCGATGAACCCCACCAGCCAGAAACTGATCCGCGCCTGGGCGGACATGGGGCCGCGCTTTCTGCCCTTCGCAGACGCGGCCACGCCCGATCTGCCGCTGTCGCGGCTGCTGCGCCTGTCGATGTTCCAGGTGTCGGTGGGCATGGCCCTGGTGCTGCTGATCGGCACCCTCAACCGGGTGATGATCGTGGAGCTGGGCGTGCCGGCCGCGCTGGTGGCCATCATGGTGTCGCTGCCGGTGCTGTTCGCGCCCTTGCGGGCGCTGATCGGCTTCCGCTCCGACACGCACCAGTGCGCGCTGGGTTGGCGCCGCGTGCCCTTCATCTGGAAGGGCACGATGATCCAGTTCGGCGGCCTGGCGATCATGCCCTTCGCGCTGCTGGTGCTGTCGGGCGGCGGCAATGCCGCGCAGTGGCCGGTGTGGGTGGGGCAACTCGGCGCGGGGATCGCCTTCCTGCTGGTGGGCGCGGGGCTGCACACCATCCAGACCGCCGGCCTGGCGCTGGCCACCGACCTGGCGCCGGTGGAGTCGCAGCCCAAGGTGGTGGGCCTGATGTACGTGATGCTGCTGGCCGGCACGATCGTCAGCGCGCTCGTCTTCGGCGCGCTGCTCGAAGAGTTCACGCCGGCGCGGCTGATCCAGGTGATCCAGGGCGCGGCCGTGACGACCATCGCGCTCAACCTGGTGGCGCTGTGGAAGCAGGAGACGCGGCGGCCGCCGCGTGGCGCGGCCCACCGCGCGCAGCCCAGCTTTCGCGAATCGTGGGGCAGCTTCGCGCAGGGCGAGCAGGCCCTGCGCCGCCTGCTGGCCGTGGGCCTGGGCACCATGGCCTTCAGCATGCAGGACGTGCTGCTCGAGCCTTATGGCGGGCAGATCCTGCAGCTCAGCGTCAGCTCCACCACGCGCCTGACCGCCGCGCTGGCGGCCGGCGGGCTGTTCGGCTTCAGCCTGGCGTCGCGCGTCCTCGGCCGCGGGGCCGATCCGTTCCGCATCGCCCGGCAGGGCGCGATGGTCGGCCTGCCGGCCTTCGGGGCGGTGATCATGGCCTCGCCGCTGGGCTCGCCGCTGCTGTTCGGTTTTGGCGCGCTGCTGATCGGCTTCGGCGGCGGCCTCTTCAGCCACGGCACGCTCACCGCCACGATGAACCTCGCCCCGCGCGAGCAGACCGGCCTGGCGCTGGGCGCCTGGGGGGCCGTGCAGGCCACCGCGGCGGGACTGGCGGTGGCCCTGGGCGGGGTGATCCGCGATTCCGCGTCCAGCGCGTTCGGCCACCTGCCGTCGGTCGGAGGGCCGGCCAGCGGCTACATGCTGGTGTATGGCATCGAGATCGCGTTGCTGCTGGCCACGCTGGTGGCGATGGCACCGCTGGTGCGCCAGGACCGGCCCGCGCTGGCCACGTGATCGCTCGGGCCTGATCGCTCCGGCCTCATCGGCGGGCACCCGGCGCCCCCGCTCGCGCCTTGCCGTTGGGGCTCTCGACAATGCCCCGGCAAGGCCCGGGATGACCGCCAGGCGCGCGTGAGGGTGGGTCTGTGGTGGGTGGGTGCCTTGCGGCGCCCTGAATGGACTCAGGGGCCGGAATCCAGAGATCCCGGCCCCTGAAGGGCACTGGGGGTGCAGGCCCGCTACTTGGTGGTGCCGGTCGGCGCCTTGGCGGGCTCGGCGGAGGCGATCAGCGTGGTGGGCGCAGCGGCCGCCACCGGGGCCGTGACTTCCGCGGCCGGCGCGGTGGCCACCTTGGCCTTGGCCTTGCCGCTGTAGTAGCCGGGGTACCAGTCCGTGTGCGTCAGGATCGCCGCGTGGACGGACAACGCGATCACGGTGACACCGCCCAGGAACAACGGCAGACCCACGGTCGGCTTGACGACCAGCCAGATCTTTCCTTGGTTCATATGTGGTCCCTCCTAGTGGAGCCAGGGCGTGTAGATGTAAGCCAGCAGGTGGGCCAGCGCCGCGATGAAACCGAACAGGCGGGTGCCTTCGATGACATGCCGGTGCAGCTCCTCGGCTTCGGCCAGGGTCAAGCCGGTCGGCCATACCCTGTTGGGATCGATTTCCATGAGGTCTTCTCCTTTCGGACCTGGCGGTCCTGTTCGTGCTGAACCCGCACGGGGGCTGTCATGGCGCCTATGGCCACGCTGAATGCCTTTGATGGCGCCTTAGACACTACGCCTGACGTGGCGTTGTGTCAATCAGTCGTGACATCGTATTGCGTCAAGCAGATGAGACGTTGTCCTGTGCCGACGTCGGCGCGAAGGAAGGGCGCAGCAGTCTGTCGCCGGGGGCGCGGCGGTGTCCGGCGTGCCGGCCATCGAGCCGGCGGGCGGGTCACGCCGGCCCGCTGCGCTGGGCCTCGTCGCCTGGCCAGGCCGACGCGTCGAGCTCGCCGCACAGGGCCTCGAGCGCCAGGCGGCCTTCGGCCGTGACGACGATGCGGTCGTCCAGCACCTGCACCAGGCCGCTGCCGGCGTGGCGCGCCAGGCGCTGGTAGGCGTGTTCCAGGCCATCGGCCACCATCTCGGCCGGCAGCTCGAGGCCGAACATCAGGCGGTCGATGGCCTGCCGGCGCCGGGCCTCCTGCGCCGAACCCAGCCGGGCCTCGGCGACGGCGAGGCGCCCCGAGTTCACGGCATGGTGCCAGGCCGGGATCGATGCCTCGTTGCGGAACAGGTGGCCATCGATCTCGCCTAGCGCGCCGGCGCCCAGGCCCAGCGTGGCGGGCGGGGGCGCGGGGGTGCACGAGATCAGGCCGCGGCGCAGCTGGCCCTGTTCTGCGGCCGCCACCCACGCGTCGGTGTCGATGACGAAGTGGCCCGTGCCGATCCAGTGGTAGCCGGCGCCGCACAGCACCTCGGCCGCCAGCGCCAGCAGGGCGCGGCAGCCGTCCTCGCCCGGCAGGCTCGACGCGTCGAGGGCGCATGGGTCGGGCGCCTGCCCGGGCCGGTGCCGGTAGCGCACCAGCGTCACCCGGTCGGGGGCCAGCCGCACCAGCCGGTCGAGCGTGGCGCGCCAGCGCGCCGGGGTCTGCTGCGGCAGGCCGATCATCAGCTCGAGCGTGACGATCTCGATGCCGCTGCGCCGCGCCGTCTCGCACACGTCGTCGATCAGCGCGGGCGAGTGGCGTCGGCCGATGGCCTGCTGCACCAGCGGGTCGAGGTCGAACACGCCGAAGCTGATCAGCCCGCAGCCCAGGTCGCGCAGCAGCCGGATCTGCGCCGCGCTGGCGCGGCGTGGATCGCACTCCACCGACATCTCGGCGTCCGCGGGCAGCCGCCAGCCGCGGCCTAGCGCGTCGAACAGCCGGATCCAGTGCGCTTCGCCCAGTTCGTTGGCTGAGCCGCCGCCCAGGTGCAGCTGCTGCACGTCGCGGCCGCTGCCGAGGCGGTCGACCAGGTTACGGCTCTCGTCTATCAGGCCGTCCACATAGCGGTCCAGCACCTCGCGCGGCGGCGCGGTGCTGAGGTCGCGGTCGCAGCACAGGCAGCGCACCGAACAGAAGGGCACGCTCACCGACAGGGCCACGGGCTCGTCGGCGCGGGCGGCCAGGCTGCGCAGGGCACCCACGAAGTGCCTTGCGGCGCTGTCCTCGGCCGGGTTTCGGCCAGGCCCGTGCATGACGGCAGGGACAAGGGCAGGCGCAGGGCCTGGGCCTGGGTCCGATGCTGCGGTCGGCTGTCTCACGGCACACTCCTCCGTCGACGGTGTCGCCATTGATGGCTGCAGGCACGTTAGTGCGCTGCCGCAGGGTCGACTTGCGTTTCGTCAATCAATCGTGACACGTGTCTCGTCAGGTGGTATTGACCATAATGCGGATCGACAGGTGACGGCGGGCGCCGACGCCTGTCGACCGCAAAGAATGGACGCACCATGACCGCAGAACGTGGCACCGCCTCGGCGTCCCGCCCGGTCCGCTCCGGCTCGCTGCAGGCGTGGGCGGTGGCGGTGCGGCCGCGCAGCCTGCTGGTGGCCATCAGCCCGGTGCTGGTGGGTGCCACGCTGGGCTTCGAGCGCACCGGTGCCATCGACTGGGTGGCGGCGCTGCTGGTGTTCGGCGCGGCGCTGCTGATGCAGGTCATCACCAACATGCAGAACGACGTGGGCTACACCGTGCGCGGCGGCGACAGCAGCGGCACGCGCACCGGCCTGCCGCGGGCCACGGCCAACGGCTGGCTCAGCGTGCGCCACGTGCGCGCGGGCATCGTCGTCTGCGCCCTGGTGGCGGTGGCCCTGGGCGTGGCGCTGGTGGCCTGGCGCGGTTGGCCGGTGCTGGCCATCGGCACCGCGTCGCTGCTGGCGGCGCTGGCCTACATGGGCGGGCCGAAGCCCATCGCCTACACGCCGTTCGGCGAGGCCACGGTGTTCGTCTTCTTCGGCTTGGTGGCGGTGATGGGCACCGACTGGGTGCTCACCGGCGAGGTCGGCGGCGTGACGCTGCTGGCCTCGGTGGCGATCGGCGCGCTGGCCGCGGCGGCGCTGGCGGTGAACAACCACCGCGACATCGCCCACGACCGGCTGGTGGGCCGCCGCACCTTCGCCGTCACCTTCGGCGAGGCTGGCTCGCGCCGCCTGTTCGGCGGCCTGCTGCTGGGGCCTTTCGCGCTGCTGCCGGCCATGGCCTTCGGCGCGAGCGCCGCGACGATGCTGCTGCCGCTGGTCCTGCTGCCGGTGGCCTGGCAACTGCGCCGCGACTTCATCGCCTGCCCGCGCGGCACGGCCTTCAACGAGGTGCTGTTCCGCACCTTCCGGCTCGAGCTGTGGTTTGCCGCGCTGCTGTCGGCCGGTGCGCTGCTGGGGCGGGTGACGGGATGACGGCCGCGCCGGGCTGTTCGCGCCGCACGGCGCTGGCCGCGCTGGCGGCGCCGGCCCGCGCGGCGGACTTTCCGCAGCGCGCGGTGCGCCTGGTGGTGCCGTACTCGGTGGGCATCGGCCCCGACGTGGTGGCGCGCGGCGTGGCCGAGGGCCTGGCGCGGCGCTGGGGCCGGCCGGTGTGGGTGGACAACAAGCCCGGGGCGTCGGGCATCGTCGCGTTCGGCGACGTGCGCCGCACGGCCCCCGACGGCCACACGCTGTACCTGGCCGACACCGCCACGCTGGCGGTCAATCCGCTGCTGCACGCGTCGCTGCCCTACGACCCGCAGCGCGACCTGCTGCCGCTGACGCTGCTGTTCCGCGCCACCTTCTTGCTGTGGGTGGGGGGCGGCAGCCGCTTCGGCAGCCTGGCCGCGCTGCTGGCGGCCGCGCGCCGCGCCCCCGGGGCGGTGAGCTACGCGTCGCTGGGCAACGGCCACGCCAGCCACGTGGCGGTCGAGACCTTCGCCCGCGCCGCCGGCGTGCAGCTGCTGCACGTGCCCTTCAAGGATTCGGGCACGCTGCTCGCGTCCGTGGTGTCGGCCGAGGTCGACTTCACCACGGTGAGCCTGAACACCGCCGCCGCGCTGA
Organism: Ideonella sp. A 288; assembly: GCF_002198735.1. Taxonomy (GTDB): domain Bacteria; phylum Pseudomonadota; class Gammaproteobacteria; order Burkholderiales; family Burkholderiaceae_C; genus Pseudaquabacterium. The sequence goes on along the minus strand of NZ_MWLO01000043.1, from coordinate 3,551 downwards.
TGGCCGGCGGGCGCCTGCGGCCGCTGGCGGTGGCGGCGCGGCGGCGGCTGCCCGGCCATCCCGAGATCCCGACCCTGCCCGATGCCGGCGGCCCGGCGGTGGAGATGCACCCCTGGGCCGCGCTGGTGGGCGTGGCCGGCACGCCGCAGCCGGTGGTCGACCGCCTGCAGCACGACCTGGCCGTCGTGCTCGACAGCACCGAGCTGCGCGGCCGTGCCGAGCAGGCCGGCTTCGAGCTCACGCCGTCCACGCCGCAGGCCCTGCGCGAGCGCATGCAGGCCGATCGGGCCCTGGTGGCACCCCTGGTGGCCGAAGGCCGCGTGGCGCGGCTGTAGGCGCGGCGGGCGGTGCGGATGACGGTGCTGCCAACGGTGCGGCCAACAGGGCGGCCGACGGTGCGGATGACCATCTGGCCGACCCGGGGGCCCACCGTGCAGGCCACCCGGCCTTGCGCCACGCTCGGCCGATGACCCTGGTGCGACGTTCCGCGCTGGTCGACCGCAGCGCCGGCCACCTGTTCGACCTGATCGAGGCGGCCGAGCACTACCCCGCCTTCCTGCCCTGGTGCGCCGGCGCCACCATCGTGTCGCGCGACGACACCCTGGTCTCGGCCGACCTGCGGGTGAAGTGGCACGGCATGGCCTTCGAGATCCGCACGCGCAACCCCAAGCAGCGCCCGGTGCACATGACCATCCACCTCGAGCGCGGGCCCTTTCGCCACTTCGAGGGCGAGTGGCGCCTGAGGCCGCTGGACGCCACGGCCTGCAAGGTGGAGTTCACGCTCGACTACGCCTTCGACAGCGCGCTGATGACCCGCGCCGCCGGCCCGGTGTTCGACCGCATCACCGACACCATGGTCGACGCCTTCGTGCGGCGGGCGCTGTCCCTGCCCGAGGCGCCGCCGCCGGCGGCGTGACCGCGCGGCGGACCGACGTCGGTCGGCGAGCGGTTGCGGATCGTGAGGGGGCGCCGGCCCGCAGCGCCGAGGGCCTGCGGAGCGGTGGGCCTCAGACCGGCGGCGTGGCCACGCGCGCGGCCGGCTGGGCCGGGTCGAGCACGTCGGGGCGGTGCGAGCGCAGGCCCCAGCGCCACAGCGCCTCGGTGGGCAGAGGCAGCACCAGCAGCCAGTGCTCCAGTGCGCCCAGCGCCACCAGCGTGCCGACGAGGGCCAGCGCCGCGGTGTCGTGGGCACCGGCGCCGCCGTCGATCAGGCGCCACCACACCGCCACCGCGGCCGCGGTGGCCACCGTCACCGAGATCGGGAACAGCACGTTCATCGGCCGGCGCTGGAAGTAGGACTTCAGGTAGGCCAGGTGCTCGGGCAGGAAGCTCTCGCCCAGGTTGCGCACGCCCAGGAAGACGTTGAGCTTGGCGCTCTGGCGCATCGCCCACAGCGCGAAGTAGGTCCACACGCCGACGCGGTTGGTGCCGTCGCCCACGCAGGCCAGCACCGCCACGGCCAGCACGATCAACGCCAGCTCGTGGTACAGCACGGCCTGCAGCGCGAAGTGGAAGCGGCGCCAGCCGATGGCCCCGGGCGGGCAGGCGGTGCGGCGCGGTCCGGTGACCACGCCCAGCAGGAAGGCCACCTCCTGCCAGGCCCACACCAGCAGCGCGCAGGTGAAGGCGCAGTAGGCACCGGCCACGCTGAGGTCGTCGCGGGTGTGCGCCAGCGCCCACAGCGCCCCGCCCAGCAGCGCGGTGGCGCCGCCCAGCGTCCACACGAAGGTGTGTCGCGGCAGGCCGTCCAGGTACAGGATCACGCCCGTGCTGAACCACCACGCGAACAGCGTGAACAGCACCGGCAGGGTCAGCTCGGCCATCGGGTCGCCTCGCCAGGCCCCGGTGTCACCACGCCGGCGCCATGTGGATGCGCGCGGGCAGTTCGTGCGAGCGCACGGGCAGGAAGTACATCCGCGCGAAAGTGGCGGTGGCCGCCACCGCGCAGCGGGCCTGCGCCAGCTTGCCGAGCAGGCCGCCGCGGGCCTTGGCTTCGTTCATCTTCACGGCCAGCGCCACCAGGCGGTCCAGGCCGGCGCGGAAGGCCGGCGCGTCGGTGTCCAGCGACAGCGGGAACACCTGGCGCGAAATCTCGGAGGTGATGCGGAACACCTCGTGGCCGTAGGCGCTGGCCTCCAGGCCCATCGCGTTGTGCATCTCGGGCCGGGTGTGGTCGCGCACGAACATCGTGGCGTACACCGCCAGCAGGAAGAAGCGGATCCACAGCTTGTTGCCGCCGGTGAGCAGCTGCGGGTTGGCGCGCAGGATCAGCGCGAAGGATTCGCCATGCCGGAATTCGTCGTTGCACCAGCGCTCGAACCAGCGAAAGATCGGGTGGAAGCGCAGCTCGGGGTGACGTTCGAGCTGGCGGTAGATGGTGATGTAGCGCGCGTAGCCGATCTTCTCGGACAGGTAGGTGGCGTAGAAGATGTACTTGGGCTTGAAGAAGGTGTAGGCCTTGGTGCGCTTGAGCTGCCCCAGGTCGACGCCCAGGCCGTAGTCCTTCAGCGCGCTGTTGATGAAGCCGGCATGGCGCGATTCGTCGCGGGCCATGTAGGTCATCAGCTTCTTGATCTCGGGGTTGGTGACGTTCTTGCGGATTTCGTTGTAGAGCACGCAGCCCGAGAACTCCGACGTGAGCGAGCTGACCAGGAAGTCGAGGAACTCCTGCTTCAGCGCCGGTGGCAGCTCGCGGATCTCGCCCTTGAACGCCTCGTCGCGCTGGAAGTGGTCGTGGTTGTTGTCGCCTTCGTACTCGGCCATCACCTGGTCCCACTCGGCGCGCACCGGCGTGATGTCCAGCGTGTCGAAGGCCTTGAACTCGGTGGTATAGAAGCGCGGAGTGATCAGCGACTCGGCGCGGGCGCGGGCCATCGCGTCGTCCGGGCTGGCGATCGGAGCGGCCAGGGTGGGGCCAGTGGCGGTGTGTGCGTCCATGCGGTTCTCCACGAAGGGGTCAACGGGGCGCTGCCGCCGGCCGGGGGGCGGGCAGCAACTGGGCGAAGGCGGCCGCATTGACGGGGCCGAAGGATTCGAGGTCGACGCGCTCGCCGGTGGCGGGGTCGTCGAGCGTGAGGCGGCCGTCGGCGTGGGCGCTGAGCCGGAAGGGTGTCTCTGGGCCCAGCCCGGCCAGGCGGCGGCTGCGCACCAGCGCGCGCAGCGCGCCGCGCAGGAAGCCGTGGCTGCCGGGGTCGATGACGCGCAGCGGCGCGGCGCCGGGGTCGCTCAGCTTGGCGTCCAGCACCAACACGCTGCCATCGGGCCGGTCTTCGAAGCGCAGTTCGCGTTCGGCCACCACCACCGCCTCGCTGCGGCTGGCGATGTCCATGCCGCTGAGGCGGATCGCGGCCACCGCCAGCAGCGTGGCGCCGACCAGCAGCGCAGCGCCGATCAGTGGCGCGCGGGGCACGGCCATGGCATGGGAGTGGGTGCTCATCGCGGGGGCTCCGGGGGTCAGGCGGCGTGCGGCAGTGGTTGCCGGGCGGGCACGGCGTGGGCCGGGCGGGCGCGCAGGTCGCCCGCGGCGGCCAGCGGCAACGGCCACAGCATCG
>NZ_MWLO01000042.1 GCF_002198735.1 Ideonella sp. A 288 | reverse complement strand
CCCCGACCATGCCCCCACGACACCGCCTTCTCCCCCTGGGCCTGGCCGCCCTCGCGCTGGCCGCGCCGGCCGCCCGCGCCGACGAGGTCACCGTGGCCGTGGCCGCCAACTTCGCCGGCCCGCTGGGCAAGCTGGGCGAAGGCTTCACCGCCGCCACCGGCCACACGCTGAAGGTCTCGGCCGGCGCCACCGGCAAGTTCTACAGCCAGATCATCGCCGGCGCGCCGTTCGAGGTGCTGATCGCCGCCGACGACGAGACGCCGAAGAAGCTCGTCGCCGAAGGCCACGCCGTGGCCGGCACGCCCTTCACCTACGCCATCGGCCGGCTGGTGCTGTGGAGCGCGCAGCCGGGCTTCGTGGACGCGCAGGGTGCGGTGCTGGCCTCGGGCAGGTTCGCCCACCTGGCCCTGGCCAACCCCAAGGTGGCGCCCTACGGCGCCGCGGCACTGCAGGTGCTGAAGGCGCGCGGCCTCACCGAGGCCGTGACGCCAAGGCTGGTGACGGCCGAGAGCATCGCGCAGGCCTACCAGTTCGTGCACACCGGCAATGCCGAGCTGGGGTTCGTGGCGCTGTCGCAGGTGGTCATCCCGGGCAAGCCGGTGGTCGGCTCCTACTGGCAGGTGCCCGCCTCGCTGCATGGCGAGATCCGCCAGGACGCCGTGCTGCTGAAGGCCGGCGAAAAGAAGCCCGCGGCGATCGCACTGCTGGCCTACCTGAAGACCGACGCGGCCAAGGCCGTGATCCGGGCCCATGGCTATGGGCACTGACCGCATGACGACGCGAGAGGCCCACCGATGACCCCCGCCGACTGGACGGCCGTGCGCCTGACGGCGGAACTGGCCGCGCTGACCACCGTGCTGCTGCTGCTGGTGGGCACGCCGCTGGCCTGGTGGCTGGCGCGCACGCGCTCGGCGATCAAGCCGGTGGCGGCCGCGCTGGTGGCCATGCCGCTGGTGCTGCCGCCCACCGTGCTGGGCTTCTACCTGCTGCTGCTGATGGGGCCGCAGGGGCCGGTGGGGCAGCTCACGCAGTCGCTCGGCCTGGGGCGGCTGCCCTTCACCTTCGGGGGGCTGGTGGTGGCCTCGGTGCTGTACTCGATGCCCTTCGTGGTGCAGCCGCTGCAGCAGGCCTTCGAGGCCATCCCCGAGCGCACGCTCGAGGCCGCGGCCACGCTGCGCGCCGGCCCCTGGGACCGCTTCTTCACCGTGGCGCTGCCGCTGGCCCGGCCCGGGCTGGTGACAGCCTCGGTGCTGGGCTTCGCCCACACGGTGGGCGAGTTCGGCGTGGTGCTGATGATCGGCGGCAACATCCCGGGCAGCACGCGGGTGCTGTCGGTGGCCATCTACGACCATGTGGAGGCCACCGAGTTTGCCGACGCGCACCGGCTGGCCGCGGGCATGGTGGTGTTCGCGCTGGTGGTGCTGGTGACGCTGTACGTCGTCAACCGGCCGCCGCGCGAAGCCGCCGGGGGCACGCCGTGATCGAGGCCCGGCTGCGCCTGGCACGGCGCGACTTTGCGCTGGACGTGTCGCTGGCCCTGCCGGAGAAGGGCGTCACCGCGCTGTTCGGTCCCTCGGGCTGCGGCAAGACCAGCGTGCTGCGCGCCCTGGCCGGGCTGGACCGCGCGGCCGGCCGCGTGGCGCTGGGCGACGCGGTGTGGCAGGACGATGCCACCGGCACCTTCGTGCCCACGCACCGCCGCCCGCTGGGCTACGTGATCCAGGAGGCGGCGCTCTTTCCGCACCTCGACGTGCGGCGCAACCTGGACTACGGGCTGAAGCGCAGCGCCGCCGAAGGGCAGCGCGGCACGCAGGAACAGGCGCTGGCGCAGGCGGTGGACCTGCTGGGCATCGGCGGTCTGATGGCGCGCTGGCCGGCCACGCTGTCGGGCGGCGAGCGCCAGCGCGTGGCCATTGCCCGCGCCCTGGCCACCGGGCCGCGCCTGCTGCTGATGGACGAGCCGCTGGCCGCGCTGGACGCCGCCCGCAAGGCCGAGATCCTGCCCTACCTCGAGCGGCTGCACCGCGAGCTGGCGCTGCCGATCGTCTATGTCACCCACTCGATGGACGAGGTGGCGCGGCTGGCCGACCACCTGGTGATGCTGCAGGCCGGCCGCGTGCAGGCCGCCGGCCCGCTGGCCGAACTGCTGGCCCGCCCCGACCTGCCGCTGGCGCGCCAGGACGAGGCCGGCGTCGTCATCGACGCCACCGTGGTCGAGCACGACCGCGGCTACGGCCTGTCGCGCATCGGCTTTCCCGGTGGCACGCTGTGGCTGGGCGAAACCGCCGCGGCGCCGGGCGAGCGCGTGCGCGCCCGGGTGCTGGCGCGCGATGTGAGCGTGGCCCGGCAGGCGCCAACCGAAAGCAGCGTGATCAACGTGCTGCCGGTGGTGCTGGACAGCCTGCAGGCCGATCGCAGCACCGCGCTGCTGCGGCTGGCCGTTGGCGTGTCGGGCGCACAGGACGCGGGTCGGGCCCGGGTGTGGCTGCTGGCCCGCATCACCCGCCGCAGCTGCGAGGCGCTGGCCCTGCAGCCGGGCGACGCTTTGTATGCCCAGATCAAGGGCGTGGCGCTGATGTAGCGCGACAGTGTGCAAAGGCCCGCACGTCGCCTGCCCCCCGAGGAGCAGACCGGCGTCGGCCCCGCGGCCGCACCGCCGCCCGCCACCCGGAGACACCGCATGGAACGCCTGGACGACGACGAACTGAACCGCTGGCTGCACGAGGACGCCCCCTTCGGCGACCTGACCACCCGCTCGCTGGGCATCGGCGCCCGCGCCGGGCAATTGCGCATCCACGCCCGCGGCGTGATGCGCGTGGCCGCCATCGAGGAGGCCGCCCGCCTGTTCGAGCTGTGCGGCGCCACGGCGCACGTGGAGCTGCCCAGTGGCCGCGACGCCGGCCCCGGCGAGGTGCTGCTGCGCGCCAGGGGACAGGCCGGTTCGCTGATCGAGGCCTGGAAGGTGGCGCAGACCACCGTCGAAGCGGCCAGCGGCCTGGCCACCGAGGCGGCGCACATCCTGCGGCCGCTGCGCGCCGCCGGCTTCGGCCTGGCGCTGGCCTGCACGCGCAAGAACTGGCCCGGCGGCCGTGGGCTGGCCGCCCGCGCGGTGTGGGCCGGCGGCGCGGTGATGCACCGGCTGGGCCTGTCCGAAACCCTGCTGGTGTTCCCCGAGCACCGGCGCTTCATCGACCCGGCCGACCTGCCGGCGGCGCTGACGGCGCTGCGCCAGGGCCAGCCCGAGAAGCGGCTGGTGGTGGAGACCGCCGACGCCGACGAGGCCGTGGCGCTGGCCCGCCTGGGCGTCGACGTGATCCAGCTGGAGCGCTTCACGCCCGAGGCCCTGGCCGCGTTGCGTGAGCGCTTGCTCACGCTGAACCTGCGGCCGATGCTGGCCCCGGCCGGCGGCGTGACCGCCGACAACGCGCTGGCCTACGCCCGTGCGGGGGCCGATCTGCTGGTCAGCTCGGCGCCGTACTTCGCGCCGCCGAAGGACGTGTTGGTGGTGATCGAGCCGGTGGCCTGACGCCCGGCAGGCGCCGGCCGCCCCGCCGTGGGGCGGCCCGCCCGGTGCAATGGCCGGGGTTCGATCAAGGTCGAGCGGCAGGCCCGCCGCTATGCTGCGGGCCCGGTCCTTGCAAGTGCCAGGCCCGAACGCCACAACCTCCCAGGACGACCATGACCGCAACCATCCCCGCCACGCTGATCCCCGGAGACGGCATCGGCCCCGAGATCGTCGACGCCACGCTGGCCGCCCTCGACGCGCTGAAGGCACCGTTCGAATGGGACCGGCAGATCGCCGGCCTGGGCGGCGTGCAGGCCTGCGGCGACCCGCTGCCGCCGGCCACGCTGGACAGCATCCGCCGCACCCGGCTGGCGCTGAAGGGCCCGCTCGAGACGCCGTCGGGCGGCGGCTACCGCAGTTCCAACGTGCGGCTGCGCGAGGAGTTCCAGCTCTACGCCAACCTGCGCCCGGCGCTGACCATCGTGCCCGGCGGCCGCTTCGACAAGATCGACCTGGTGGTGGTGCGCGAGAACCTCGAAGGCCTGTACATCGGCCACGAGCACTACGTGAAGATCGACGACGACCCGCACGCCGTGGCCATGGCCACCGGCATCAACACCCGCGCCGGCAGCCGCCGGCTGCTCGAATACGCGTTCGAGCATGCGGTGACCACCGGGCGCAAGAAGGTCACCATCGTGCACAAGGCCAACATCATGAAGGCGCTCACGGGCATCTTCCTGGAGACCGGCCTGGAGCTCTACGAGCGCAAGTACAAGGGCAAGTTCATCCTCGACACGGTGATCATCGACGCCTGCGCGATGAAGCTGGTGCTCAACCCCTGGCAGTTCGACGTGCTGGTGACCACCAACCTGTTCGGCGACATCCTGTCCGACCTGGTGGCCGGCCTGGTGGGCGGCCTGGGCATGGCGCCGGGCGCCAACATCGGCGCCGACGCGGCCATCTTCGAGGCCGTGCATGGCTCGGCCCCCGACATCGCCGGCCAGGGCAAGGCCAACCCGGTGGCGCTGATGCTGGCCGCCGCGATGATGCTGGACCACTGCAAGATGGCGGACCAAGCCAAGCGCCTGCGCCTGGCCATCGACGCCACGCTCAACATCGACTGCGTGCGCACCGGTGATCTGGGCGGCTCGGCCAGCACCGAGGCCTTCACCAAGGCGCTGGTCAGCCGCATTGCCAACGGCTGAGGCCGGCGTCGGGCCGGCCCGCCCTCAGTTGCCCACCTGCATCGTGGCGGTGGCGGCGTTGTCGGTTTCGTCGGATTCGTCGACCTGCAAGGACGCATCGGCCGTCGCCGTGAGGCGATAGCGACCGTTGAGCAGCCGAGGCGGCAGCACGACACGCACGGTCTCGGCGAACTCCGCCCCGGCGGCCAAGGCCGGCGCTGCACGGCAGGCCAGGTTCCTGGGGCGCAACGACGGCATCGACGACAGCCCATAAGACAGGCAGGTGGTCGAAGGCTCCGCAGCCAGCGTGCCGCGGTTGGTCACCGTGTAGGCCAACGCCACTGGCCGGCCCGCCGTCACCCGGCGCGGCACCGTGAAGCGGCTGACCACCAGGTTGGCGCGCGCGCCAGTGAACTGGGCCTGCACGGTGCAGTCGCCGGTGATCGGCGCCGTGGTGAACACCGCACCGACCAGCGTGCCGCCGCAGCCCGAGGCACTGGCGGCATAGCCCGGGTCGGCTGCCAGTGTGAAGCGCAGCACCGACTGATGGGCTGCCGGCTGCTGGCCCAGAGGCGTGATCCGGCCGTGCGTGCTGCTTTCAGACCTCACCACCCAGAAGCCGGCGGGCTGCGGCATGGCATGGCCGGTGGTCGTGTGGTCACCGAGCTGGCCGGCATCGTTCTGGCCCCAGGCCCACAGCGCGCCGTCGGCGTCGATCGCCAGCGTGTGCGCGAAGCCCGCCGCCACCGCCACCCAGCGCTTGCCACCGCCCACCGGCGTGGGCAACGGCCGGTCGGTGGTGCTGCCGTCGCCGAGCTGGCCTTGCGTGTTGCGACCCCAGGTCCACAGCGAGCCGTCGGTCTTGATGGCGGCCGAATGCGCCGCGCCTGCGGCGATCTCCTGCCAGGAGTCCTGGGCGAATGCGGGTTGGCCCGGGGTGGCCGGCACGCGCGTGGGCAGCCACAGATCCTGCGTGCTGCCCATGCCGAGCTGCCCGTTGGCGTTGTAGCCCCAGGTCCAGAGCTTGGACGATCCCTCCAATGCCAGCACATGGCCATCGCCGATCGCCAGCCGGGTGAAGCCGGGTTGCAGGATCGTTCGCGGGATGGCGCTGTCGACACGGTCACCCACGCCCAGCTGGCCGGCACCGTTCTGGCCCCAGCTGAAGCTTTGCCAGGCGCTCGTTGGCGACTGGAGAGCCGACTCGACGGACACGATCGAGACGCCGTGGCTGGCCGCCAGTGCCCCGATGCCGAACAGGGTGGGAACCACCTGCGGCGACGCGCGGTCGACCTTGCCGCCATCGCCCAGCTGGCCGTCGTTGTTGGCACCCCATGCCCACAGGGTGAGGCTCTCGCCGAAGTAGGGGCGGGTGATCTGTTCGCGGCGGACGCCCAGCGAATGGGTCGGGCCGGCCGCGAACGCCACCCAGTCGGCCCAGCCGCCCACCCGCACGGGCACCGGCCGGTCGGTTGTGCCGCCGTCGCCCAGACGGCCCGCCGCACCATTGCCCCACGCCCACAGCGTGCCGTCCTGCTTCATGGCCAGCGCATGCTCGCGGCCGGCCGAGATGGCCTGCCAGTCGTTGCCGCCCACCTTCTGCGGCGTGCCGGTGCCGAGGGTGCCGCCGTTGCCGAGCTGCCCGCGCTGGCCCGCCCCCCAGGTCCACAAGGAGCCATCGGTGCGCAGGCCCATCGAGAAGGCGTTGCCGGCCGACACCGCCAGCCATTGCGGCAGCGGCATCGGAGAGTAGCTGAGGTTGTCGAACAGGCCCCAGGCGGCGGTACTGTCGCGGGTGACGTAGCTGGACAGCACCACGTACTGGATGTCGGCCTGCGGCCGCGTCAGGGCCAGCGGCCGCCAGTCGGTGGCGCCGTCCGGGTACTCCACGGTGGCCAGCAACTGGTTGGCGCTGCCGAAGGCCTGCATGAAGGGCTTGTTCATCGACGCCGCGCTGCCCGGCTTGTAGCGCAAGGCCTGGATGCTGACCTGGCTGACCGGCGAGAGGAAATGCACGGTCAGGTAGCCGTCGCGCTCGTTGATCGCCGGCCAGGCGCTGCTGCCATCCTTCGGCGTCACCGTCAGCACCTGCGGCGCGGGCTGCGCCGGGCCACCCTTCGCACCGGGGTTGGCCACCTCGGCCACGTTGCTGCAATGGCCGATGCTGCCCTTCAGGCATCCCAGCACCACGCCCTTTGGTCGGTAGGTGACGTTGGCCTGCGTTCCCGCGGGCACCTCGTCGAAGGTGATTGACGGCACCTGTGCCGACACCGGCGCCGGGCTCACCGCCAGCGCAGCCCCCGAGATCGCACCCCACCACCACGGCGATGCGGCGGCCCGCCCGTCTTGGACATTGCTTTTGGATGTCATCACTGCTCCTGATCGACCTGTCATCGAGACCATGCTCGATCCGGTCGACCAGCGCCGATTGAGTGCCCTCAACGCCGGCAGGCGGCCCGTGGGCGCGGGCTGCGCCAGATCATGGCGCGGTGCGGTCAGTCGCCTTCGGCCAGCCCGGCCGGCCACAGCCGCGTGGCCGCCTCGAAGATCGATGCCCCCGCCAGCGCTGCGCTCCGCCGCGCCAGCCGCACCCAGGCCAGCGTGTCGTGCGGGGTGCCCGGCACGCGGTCGGCCGACCGCTCGGCCTCCAGCCAGGCCTGCAGGCGCGGGTAGTGCTGCGGGTGGCGCCGCTGCACCCAGGCCAGGCCGACGAGATCGCCGTAGCCCTCTTCGCGACGCTCGGCGGCCCAGTCGGCCCGCGGCTCGCCCGCATCGCCGGCCGACGCGGCGCCTGCCGCGGCCCCGCGGGCGGCAAAACCCGACGGCGCGCGCAGCCAGGCGCCGTCGAGGTGGCGGCGGCAGTGGCCCAGTTCGTGCGCGGCCATCAGTTCGAGGGTGGCGTCCAGCAGGTCGGGCGCGATGCGGTCCAGCGTGGCCTGCGCTTCGGGGTTGCCGCGCATCGACAGCACCAGCTTGCACCGACCGTCGAGGAAGGCCATGGCCAGCGGCGGCGTGCCCGGCGTGGGCTGGGGTTGCACGACGATGTCCAGCGGCAGGCGGGTCTCGCGGGCCCAGGTGATCACCGGCCAGGCGCCCTGCAGCCAGCGCGTCTCGGTGGCGGTCAGGTCGGCGGCCGAAGCCGACACAGGCAGAAACACCGCCAAGGCGGCGAGGCCGAAGAATGTCCGCATGCCATGGCTCCCGTTGGACGCATCTTCGGCATGCCGGGCCCGTTCGTGGAGCCCGCCGCGTCGCAAGGGGCGCTCGGCGTGTCATCCGGCGCGGTCGCAATCGACACGGGCGTCCGTTTCAACCGGCGCCGCAGGTGTCAGGGCGAGCCAGCGCACAGACGGGCGCGGTCCGCCGGCCTAGAACCATCCATCACTCACAAGGAGCACTTCATGAACACACGTTCGATCGCATCCATCGCCCTGGCCGTGGCGGCACTGTCGCTGGGCGCTTGCGGCAACATGTCCCAGCGCGACCGCAACACCGCCACCGGCGCCGTCGTTGGCGGCGTGGCCGGTTCCATCCTCACCGGCGGCAGCACCGCCGGCACCGTGGGCGGTGCCGTGGTGGGCGGCGTGATCGGCGACCGCGTCGACCGCGACAAGAAGAAGTAAGACCCCAGCCTGAGCAGATCCGGCTTCGCCGGGCTGTTCAACCCCCTCGGGGGGCTGAGGGCCTCTGGCCTGTGGCGGACGACGCGTTCCGTCGGCCCAAGGGCCCGTTCACCGCGGCGGACGCCACGGCGCCGCCGCGTCGCCGCACCAGGCCACCAGCGCCTGCAGCACCGCCTGCACGGCGCGGTTGGCGGCGGCCACGCCGCCGGGGGCGTCGTCGCTGGGCGCGGGTTCGGTGACGTCGAACTCACGCCAGGCCAGCACACGCCGCGTGGCCTGGTCGACCAGGGTGGCGCGCAAGGTCAGCCGGATCTGGCTGGGCCCCGCGCCGAAGACCTGTGTCAACTGCACCACTTCGGTATCGAGGCGTAGATCGCCCGAGGCCGGCGTGGGGGCCGACACCACATGGCCGAAGCCGCCGCTGCGCTGCAGCGCCGACACCAGCAGGGGCGCCAGCATGCGCGCCGGCGCGTCCACCCATTCGCTGTGCGCGTAGGTTTCCAGCCGGTGCGCCGCGCGCTGGTAGACGATGCGCGAGCTGTCGAAGCCGGCGGCGGCGTGCGGCCGGTCGACCACCAGCGTGGCGGCGGTGCGCGCGGTCAACGCAGCGGCGCCGGCCGACAGTGCCGGGGCGCTGTCGAGCGCGTAGAACGCGGGAGGCGCCGGCGGCGGCTTCGGCAGCATGCCGGCACAGCCGGTGGCCAGGGCCGCCACCAGCAGTGCCAGCCAGGGTGCAGGGATACGACGCGGCAGCGGGGCATTCATCGCGGGGGGGTTCCGGTGGAGGATTCGCCGGGCCCGTCGGGCACCGGGCTGCGGCCGAACAGCAGGCTGGACGGCTGGCGTTCGGTCTGCTCGGACAGGCGGCGCATCGACGCCGACAGCACGCTCAGTTCGCCCAGCAGGCGCTGCAGCTCGGGCAGGGTCTCGGCCGACACGCGCTGCACGTCGGCGCCCACCTCGGCCACGGTGCGACCGGCGGCGCGGCTGGCCGCGGCGGCGTCCTCGCCCAGGGTCTCCACCGCGGCCGCGCTGCGGCCCACGCGCTCGACCACGGGCCCGAGTTGCGCACTGACGCGCTCGGCGTGCTCGAAGGTGCGCGCGGCGCTGCCGATGCCGGCGGCGATGGCCTCCTTGCGGCCGGCCACGGTGCGCGACACCGCGGCGATGTCGGCCAGCGCGCTCTTGAACGCGGTGCGATTCTCGACGCTGAGCAGCTCGTCGATGGTGGTCGAGGTGCGGTCCAGCTTGGCCAGCACGTCGGTTAGCACGTTTTCCAGCCGGGCGCTCAGCGAGGGGTTGGTGCGGATCACCGGGTAGGGCGGCGTGGCGCTGGGCACCAGGAACTCGGCCGAGCGCGTGCCGCCACCCAGCTCGACATAGGCGATGCCGGTGAGGCCCTGGGTCTTGAGCACCGCCACCGTGTCGGCCTTGATCGGCGTGCCGCGCTCGATGGCGAAGACCAGCTGCACGCGCTCGGGGTTGGTGGGGTCGAGGTTGATGCTCTGCACCTTGCCGACGTCCACGCCGTTGAGCTTGACCGGCGCATTGACGTTGAGCCCGGCCACCGACTCGTCCTCGATCGCCAGGTAGCGGTCGAAGCTCTTGGCGAAGGCGCCGCCCGAGGCCAGCCACAGCACCACGGCGATGATCACCGCGCCCAGCGCCAGCACGAAGGCGCCGACCAGCGTGAGGTTCACCTTGGTTTCGATGGCGGCTCTCCGGTGGGTGGCGCCGGTGGTGCGGCCTGTGCGGCCGGTGGTGCGGCCTGTGCGGCCTGCGTGGCCTGCCGTGCCGATGGCTCCGCCGGCTGAACTGCCGGCTGCACTGCGGGTTGTTGCGCCTGCTGCTGCGCCGTCCTGCCGCGCGGGCCGTCGAAGAAGGCGCGCACCGCGGGTGCCTCGTGGTGCGACAGCTCGGCCATCGACCCGATGGCCACCACGCGCCCGTCGGCCAACACTGCCACGCGGTCGGCCACCTGCCACAGCAGGTCGAGGTCGTGCGTGATCATCACGATGGTCAGGCCGAACAGCGTGCGCAGCTCGCGCACCAGCGTGTCCACACCGGCTGCGCTGACCGGGTCGAGCCCCGCGGTGGGCTCGTCGAGGAACAGCAGTTCGGGGTCGAGCGCCAGCGCGCGCGCCAGCGACGCGCGCTTCATCATGCCGCCGCTCAGCTCGGGCGGGTACTGCGCGCCGACCTCGGGCGCCAGGCCGGTCATCGCCAGCTTCCAGTCGGCGATCTCGTCGATCAGCGCGCCGGACAGGCCGGTGTGCTCGCGCAGCGGCAGGCCGATGTTCTCCTTGACGGTGAGCGCGCCGAACAGGCCGCCGTGCTGGAACATCACGCCCCAGCGCTGGCGCAGGGCCTGGGCCGCTTCGGCATCGAGCGTGGCCAGGTCGTTGCCCAGCACATGCACCGAGCCCGAGTCGGGCTGGTGCAGCAGCACCATCTCGCGCAGCAGCGTGGACTTGCCCGAACCGCTGCCGCCGATCAGCGCGAACACCTCGGCCCGCTGCACCGCCAGGTCGATGTCGGTGTGCACCACGTGGCTGCCGAAGCGCGTGCCGACGTGGCGCAGCTCGATGACGGGTGGCGAGTCGGCCATGGCGCGGGTGCCTACAGGTCCAGCGCGCTGAAGAACACCGAGAACAGCGCGTCGACGACGATCACGCCGAAGATCGACTGCACCACGGCGCGGGTGGTCTGGCGGCCGACGCTGTCGGCGCCGCCGCGGGTGCGGAAGCCCTGGAAGCAGCCCAGGCCGGCGATGATCAGCGCGAACACCGGCGCCTTGCCGATGCCCAGCAGGAAGGCGGTGGGGCTGACGGCCTTGACGAAGCGGTCGAGGAACTCGCCGTAGGTCACACCCAGCTGCGCCCGCGCCATCACCATGCCGCCGAGCACGCCCAGCACGTCGGCGAACACCGTGAGCAGCGGCAGCGCGATCATCAGCGCCACCAGCTTGGGCAGCACCAGCAACTCGATCGGCGCGATGCCCAGCGTGCGCATCGCATCGACCTCTTCGGTGACCTGCATCGTGCCGATCTGCGCCGCATAGGCCGAGCCCGAGCGGCCGGCGATGACGATGGCCGTCATCAGCGGCGCAAACTCGCGCAGCATCGACAGCCCGACCAGGTCGGCGACGAAGATGTTGGCACCGTACTGCCGCAGCTGGTCGGCGCCCTGGTAGGCGATGACCACGCCCAGCGGAAACGACAGCGCGCCGACGATGGGCAGTGCGTCGATGCCGGCGCTGCGGATGTTGAACAGGATCGGCCGCCAGCGGATGCGCGCCGGGTGCGCCACGCAACCCGCCGCCGACACCGCGCATTCGCCGACGAAGGCCAGCATCGCCGCGCCCTGCTCGACGGCCGCCACCGCGCTGCGGCCGATGCGCTGCAGCATGCCGGGCTCGGCCGGCAGCGCCGGCGCGGGATGGGCCACCTGCTCGGCCCGGCGGGCCTCGACGCGCTGCAACACGGCCGCGAAGTCGGCGTGCAGGCCCTGCAGGTCCACCGCCGCCCCGCCGTCGCGCAGGCGCGCCAGCAGCCGCTGCAGCAGCCAGGCGCCGGCCGAATCCAGGGCCGCGATGCCGGCCGCGTCGACCCGCACCGCCGCGCCGGACGGCACGCGCAACGCGGCGATCTGCGCCTCGACGGCGCCGGCCGCGCGGGCGGTCCAGTGCCCCGTCAGTTCGATCGCCTGCGGCGTCGGCTGAACGATGGCTGCAGGGTCCACCGGGGTCGGCTTCATGGGTGTCGGTCAGGCTAGCCAGGGCCTCGTGCCGGGTCTGTGCGCAAGCGAACCCACGGCCACCCTCGGCCATGCCGCGGGCCTTGCCATGCCTCAATCGGCACTGGAGGGCCCGGCCGGACAATTTCAGGGCGCCCACGGTCCCGGGGCCCCGGGCACCGGTCGGTGCAGTCCACAGGCCGCCACCATGACCGCATCCCGTGCTCCCCGCGATGTCACGCCCCCGCCGCCCCCGCTGGCGGCCGAGGCGTGCAGCAGGCGGTCGAGGCGCTGCGTGGGGGTCTCGTCCGCCAGC